>NZ_CALNWT010000004.1:0-62040 GCF_940789645.1 Pseudomonas sp. Marseille-Q0931
AGTGCTTCATAAGCGCTCTGACTCGCCACCGGCGCTGATCGTGGCAAATGCTTAGGAAATCACTACGCCCAGGAGCAGTGGGCTGGGGCATACAAGATGCGAAAGTGTTTTTACACACTCTGGGCCGGTAGCGGACGCTGCAAGAGACTGCGAGCACCCATGACGCCCACGAAAAGAGGAAGGCCCACCAAATGGCGGGCCTTTCTTTTCAGTTAGACAAGCTTGGTATCAGGCGATGGCTGGCTGCTCTCTGCCTCCTCCTCTCGGCGATAAGCCCACTGATAGAGCGCAGGCAACACCAGCAACGTCAGTGCGGTGGACGACAGGATGCCACCGATCACCACTGTCGCCAGTGGCCTCTGTACTTCCGCACCAGTTCCGGTGGCCAGCGCCATCGGGACGAAGCCGAGCGACGCAACCAGAGCCGTCATCAATACCGGGCGAAGGCGCTGTAACGCCCCTTCCGTGACAGCTCGGTGCAGATCCATGCCATCTTCGCGCAGATTGCGGATGAACGAGATCATCACCAGGCCATTGAGTACCGCGACTCCGGACAAGGCGATGAAACCTACGCCAGCAGATATCGACAACGGAATGTCACGTAGCCAGAGCGCCATCACCCCACCCGTCAGCGCAAAGGGTATACCGGTGAATACCAGCAAGCCGTCACGGATGTTGTTGAACATCATGAACAACAGGATAAAGACCAGCAGCAAGGCGACCGGCACGACGATCTGCAGGCGCTTGGCCGCAGACTGCAGCTGCTCGAACTGACCGCCCCAGGTCGTCCAGTAACCGGCCGGCAGATTGACGCCACTCTGCAGTTTTTCCGACGACTCGCCGACGAAAGAGCCAATGTCACGCCCACGTACGTTGGCGCTGACAACGACCAGGCGTTTGCCATTCTCGCGGCTGACCTGGTTAGGCCCCGGCGCTAGATCCAGCTTGGCCACTTCGGACAACGCAATGAAACCAATCTGCGATTCGGTTTCTGCTGCAGGTACCGGTATGAGCAGGCGCGAAAGCCCATCGATATCGGTACGCAGATGCTCGGGCAGGCGAATCACCATATCGAAGCGACGGTCGCCTTCGAACAGCGTGCCGGCGCGACGCCCGCCTATGGCCATCGCCAGCGTGTCCTGAATGTCACCAACATTGAGGCCATAACGAGCGGCCTTGTCACGGTCAATGAGGATGGTCAGCACTGGCAAGCCGGATGTCTGTTCGACCTTCACCTCGGAAGCGCCCTCCACTCCCTCCAGTACCTCGGCGATCTCGCCGGCGGTACGGTTCAGCACATCCATGTCATCGCCGAATACCTTGACGGCAACGTCACTGCGCACGCCGGAGATCAGTTCGTTGAAGCGTAACTGAATCGGTTGGGACAGCTCATAGTTGCTACCAGGAACCAGTGCTGCCGCTTCCTGCAGCTCCTCGATCAATTGCTCGCGAGACTTGCTCGGATCAGGCCATTGCTCCTTGGGCTTGAGCATCACATAGCTGTCGGAGATGTTCGGCGGCATGGGGTCAGACGCCACCTCTGCCGTACCAGTACGGGCGAAGACTCGCTCTACTTCCGGCATTTTCTCGAGCACAGTCTTCTCCAGACGCATTTGCATGTCGACCGATTGCGTCAGGCTGGTGCCAGGAACTCGCAGCGCCTGCAGGGCAAAGTCGCCCTCGCTAAGGCTGGGCACAAATTCGCTACCCATGCGCGAAGCCACCACGCCGGATAGCAATACGATCAGGAACGCGCCACCAAACGCCAGGCGACGATGGCGCATGACCTGCGCCAGGACAGGCTCGTAGCCGCGGCGGGCATAGCGCATGAGGAAGTTCTCCTCCTCCTTCACCTTGCCGGTGACGAACAGCGCAATCGCGGCAGGCACGAAGGTCACCGAGAGGATCATGGCGCCGAGCAGAGCGGTGACCACAGTGAATGCCATCGGGTGGAACATCTTGCCCTCTACGCCAGTGAGGGCAAAGATCGGCAGGTAAACCACCATGATGATCAATTGGCCGTAGATAAGCGCGCGGCGTGCTTCTTTGGACGCGGCGAATACCTCGTGCAAACGTTCGCTGCGGGTCAGCTCACGACCAAGCCGCTGCTGGGCGTGAGCCAGACGGCGAATGGCGTTCTCGACGATGACGACCGCGCCATCGACGATGATGCCGAAGTCCAGCGCCCCCAGACTCATGAGGTTGGCACTGACCTTGTTGCTGAACATGCCGGTGAAAGTGAACAGCATCGACAGCGGGATGACCATGGCTGTGATCAGCGCCGCGCGAATATTGCCCAGGAACAGGAAGAGAATGACGATGACCAGAATGGCCCCTTCGATCAGGTTCTTCTTCACTGTGGCGATGGCCTTGTCGACCAGGTTGGTGCGGTCATAGACCGTTACTGCCGAAACACCTTCCGGAAGCGAGCGATTGATTTCCTCAAGCCTTGTAGCCACTGCTTGCGAGACGCTGCGGCTGTTTTCACCGACCAGCATGAAAACCGTTCCCAGCACCACCTCTCGGCCGTTCTCAGTGGCGGCGCCGGAGCGCAGTTCGCGACCCAGCTTCACTTCGGCGACATGGCTCACGCGAATCGGCACGCCGTTGACGCTGGAGATGACGATATTGGCGATATCCTCCATCGTACTCAGCTGGCCTGGCGCACGAATCAACAACTGCTCGCCGTTACGCTCGATATAGCCCGCGCCCACGTTGGCGTTGTTACGCTCAAGGGCCAACAGCAGATCAGGGAGTGTCAGTTTGTAAGCCGCCAGACGAGCAGGATCCGGAGCGACCTGGAATTCCTTGGCAAAGCCACCAATCGTGTTGATCTCCGCAACGCCTGGCACGGTGCGCAGCTGTGGTTTGATGATCCAATCCTGAATCACGCGAAGATCGGTCGGCGTGTAAGCCGTACCGTCCTCCTTCAAAGCCCCCTCCTCGGCCTCGACCGTCCATAGGAAGATCTCGCCAAGGCCTGTGGAGATCGGCCCCATGGCCGACTCCACGCCTTCGGGCAACTGTTCCTTGGCGCTCTGCAGACGCTCGTTGACCAGTTGCCTGGCGAAGTACAGGTCGGTGCCGTCCTCGAAGATGACCGTCACCTGCGAGAGCCCGGAACGCGAGAGCGAGCGGGTCTGCTTCAGGTGCGGCAATCCTGCCATGGCCGTTTCGATGGGAAAGGTGATGCGTTGCTCGGTCTCCAGAGGAGAGAAACCGTCCGCAGCCGTGTTGATCTGTACCTGGACGTTGGTGATGTCAGGCACGGCGTCGATTGACAGCTTCTGGTAACTGGCAACACCGACACCGGCCATGGCAAGAACCATCAACAGCACGAGGATGCGCTGTTCGATGGCAAACTGAATGATGCGCTCAAACATGGGAAATACTCACGGAAGACTATCAGTGCGCGTGCTCTGCGCTGCCTTTGCCCAGTTCGGACTTGAGAATGAAGCTGCCGCTGGCCGCAACACGCTCGCCAACCGACAGCCCATCGAGGATCTCGACGAAGCCTTCGCTGCGGGTACCCAGCGTGACCGGACGAACCTCGAAGCCCTCGTCGGTTCGTACGAACACGCTGGTGACTTCTTCGACCTCCTGAATGGCGTCTGCTGGCACGGTTGCCTTGGCTTCGTGGCTTTCAGTCGCCAGAGCAACCGATACGAACAAACCGGGGCGCCAGATACCATCCGGATTTTCCAGGGAGATACGTGCGCTGGCGGTACGAGTCTGCTCACCTAGCAATGGACTCACATAGGCGACAGTGGCGCTTACTTCGCGTCCAAGCTCTGGAGCACTGATGCGAGCAGACTGCCCAGCCCTTACCTGACCCAGGTCGCGTGGCGAAACACTGAAGGTCACCCATACCCTGCTCATGTCGGCTACGGTGAATGCGTTACTCGCTTCGCTGACCACCTCACCTGGTACCAAGTGTTTCTCAACGACCATGCCTGCGAACGGAGCGCGCAAGCTGTAGCGGCTACCATCAGTGCCATCCCCCTGCTGGGTTATGGTCTTGCTCTTCTGGCGTGCATTGGCGAAAGCAATCTCTGCCTCCTGAAGGGCTTGGCGAGCCTGGAGGTAATCCTGCTCAGCGGAAATACCGTCCTGCCACAACTGGCGCTCACGTTCAGCAGTGGTGCGCGCCAGCTCGACACGGCGCCCAGCGGCAGCGAGTTCACTGCGTAAATCGGAGACTTGCTGGCTGGCAACGATCGCCAGTGCTTCATCTTTCTTGACGACCTGCCCGAGTTCGACCAACACCCGCTCTACGATGCCACTGCTGGGCGGCACTACGTGGGCAGTGCGCTCCTCATCGAAGCGCACATCACCTGGTAGGGAAATGAAGGTACTCATGGCCCGAGCCTGAACCTGCGAGAGCTCGATACCTGCTGCAGCGATCTGCTCAGCACTGAGGTGGATAGCACCGGACTCTTCTTCGCCATCACCATGCTCATCACCGCCATGCCCTTTGCCCGTCTCTGCATGACCGTGCCCGGCCTCCTCCTGATGGTCAGAACTGGCGAACATGTGGCCTATCTCAGCGGCGTATCGCCCACCGTTGTAGAACAACGCCCCACCTACAAAACCCAAGGCCATGGCCGCCGCGATGGCGACACCGAGTTTCTTTTGCATGAACAACCCCGAAATTGATCAATGGCCGGACTGTGCCGGCAGTCATGACAGAACGTCAGTACGCCCCACTTACCGCGAGATCCCCGTAGATACGCTCAAGGCGAACCCAGGCATCGAGCGCCTCGGATAACGACTGGAGGTAACGAGTTCGTACGTCGATCAGCGTGCGTTGTGCGTCCAGAACATCGATGAAGGCGAACTTGCCCATCTGGAAACCGCGCGTGGTACTTTCGAGAGCTGCATCAGCGCTATCGAGCAGCTTGCCCTCGAAACCTGCGATCGCATCACTCGCAGCGCCCCATTGCAGAAGGGCCTGCTGCACTTCGCCGCGCAGCCGCAGCTCAGTGGCATTGCGCAGATCGCGAGCCTGATCAGCACGACGATTGGCTGCCAGCAGGTTGCCCTGGTTGCGGTCGAACAAGGGAATGGGCATCGACAGGCCGACCAGATTGATCCGCTCGCGATCTTCGCTGCTGTACTGGCTGCCCAGGCTTACGGTCAGGTCAGGAACACGAAGGCTTTTCTCCACGACGATCCCCGCGTCCTGACGTTCGATCTCGACCTTGGCCAGACGCATCTGGGCAACGCCTTCCAGGCGTCGAAGAAGCTCGCTCTCCAGCGGAATGCCTGGCATCTCGGAAACCTCTCCCGTAAGCGTCAACTCCCCGTTTCCTGGTGAGGTACCCATGACGAGCTGCAACTGAGCCAATGCATTGGAGTACTGGTTGCGCGCGCGCCGCGTTTCCAGACGTACCTCTTCATCCAGCAGACGAGCGCGTGACACCTCCAACTGTGAAGCTTTCCCGGCTTTAACCAGGCTCTCGACCACGGCCACGCCGCGCTCACTCAGCAGTTGCGACTTTTCAGCAAGTTCAAGTTGCATGCGTGCCTGCAAGGCGCCATGAAAAGCCTGAATCACGCCGGCCCTCAGCTCATTGCGCACCTGCTCCTGCTCTATGGCTGTACTGCTCATGCCTCGCTCAGCCAATTCGATACGTGCGGCACGCTTGCCACCCAGCTCGATAGGCTGGCTGATCTGAACCGTCGTAGTGCGCGTCGAGCTACGAGTGTCCTCCATCTCCCAGGAAAGCTCCGGGTTGGGAATCAAGCCGGCTTGGCGCCGTTCCCCTTCGGAAATGCCGATCGCCCGGCTGCTCGCCTGAAGACTCGGGTTGTTCTGCAGCGCCAGGCTCACCGCCTCATCCAAGGTGACGGATGCGGCCGCGAATGACTGACCCGCTCCAAGAGCGAGCACAAAAGCGACAGCCATATAGCAGGCCGTAACTTTCTTTGTATGAAGTTTGAACAAAGACTCTTCCTCCGCACGCAAAGAAACTCCGAAGGTTCATTATCTGAGCCAGGAGAATTTTCAATGGGTGGAGAATTTAGAGAGCATCACCTATCGACGAGGTGACCGGAAAATTACAAATATGTAATACCCGTCATCCCTCTCGAAGCCTGTATTAACATGCCGCGAACAACATAAGTGCGCGCATCAACAAGTTACAAAGATCACCTTAAACATTCGCTCGGACAGGTAGTGCAGGCAGCGCGAACCGTGCGACCAGGCGACGATCTGGCCGCAGCGGCCAAGGCCCACTCACGTTCCGAATACGCGTTGCGTATCACGCCGCAAACAACTCAAACACTCCGGCCTGACGATATAACCATCAACTAACCAAGGTTATTAACTGCATGCGAATCCTGATTGTCGAGGACGAGCTTAAAACTGCCGACTACCTTCACCAGGGACTGAGTGAAAGTGGTTACGTCGTGGACATCGCAACCAATGGTGTCGACGGTTTACATATGGCCGCCCAATCGACTTACGACCTGGTAATACTCGATGTGGATCTGCCGGAAATCGATGGCTGGGGTGTGCTTGCCAGCATCCGGCGAAACAGCAAGACGCCGGTCATGATGCTGACTGCCCGCGGCAGACTCGCGGACAAGCTGAAGGGCTTCGACTCGGGTGCCGACGACTACCTGGTCAAGCCTTTCGAGTTTCCAGAGCTGTTGGCCCGGGTACGCTCCCTTCTGCGCCGTGGCGAGCAGACAAGTACGCCAGACGTGCTGCGAGTATCCGACCTGGAACTCGACCCGGCCCGCCACCGGGCCTACCGCAACGGACAGCGCATCGACCTGACGACCAAGGAGTTCGCACTGTTGCATTTGCTCATGCGGCGCAGTGGTGAGGTGCTATCGCGTACCCAGATCATCTCCCTGGTCTGGGACATGAACTTCGATTGCGACACCAATGTGGTGGAGGTTTCGATTCGGCGCTTGCGGGCAAAGATCGATGATCCTTTCGAGGACAAGCTGATCCATACCCTGCGCGGAGTGGGTTATGTGCTCGAGGCCCGTCAATGAGACCTGCCAGGCTCTCCAGTCGCCTGAGCCTTTCAGTCGCCATGATGGGGATGGTTCTTGCCCTGTTCCTGTCAGCACTGGCCTACCTCTCCCTGGTACAGCAGCTCGATCGTATCGCCGAGCAAACGCTGGAAGAGAAGCTCGGGCAGATTCGTCACGGCATTGCCGATATGGGCATACGTCCAGAGCTTGGCGATCAGGCTCATAATATCCGGGATCTGGTGCGGGGGCATGACAACATGTCCCTGACACTCTACGGCCCAGCGCCGCAGTTCCAGCAACTGCTGACGGTTGGCAATCTTTCGGGCAATCCTCCCCTGGATATCCGTGATGCCAGTGCAAGCATGCGACTCGAAAGGTGGCGCAGCGCTGAGGGCAAGAGCTTTCTGACTGCCTACCAGTTGATTCAACGCAGTGATGGCTCACAGATCCGTGCCCTGCTTTCCCTTGACCGTTCCGCTGACCAAGCCTTGCTGGGCGCCTATATCGAATCGACACTGATCGCCTTGCCATTGGTGCTGATACTGATCGCAACAGGCGCCTGGTGGATCGCCCAGCGTGGCTTGAGCTCCCTGAATCAGTTCCGCCGCGTCGCGTCACTCGTTTCGACCCAGGATCTCAGCCATCGCATTTCACTGAACAATCTGCCACTGGAGCTGAAAGAGCTCGCCAACGGCATCAACTACATGCTCCACCGGCTGGACAGTGGCGTGCAGCAGCTGTCGAAGTTCTCCGACGATCTCGCCCACGAATTGCGCTCCCCAATCACCAATCTGATCGGCAAGGCACAGGTGACGCTGTCGCGCGAGCGGCCGCCCGAGGAATACAAGGCGGTGCTGGAAAACTGTACCGAGGAGCTGGGGCGAGTAACGCGCATCGTCTCGGACATGCTCTTTCTGGCGCATGTCAGCCACCCGGCCGAGCTGACGCCCTTTGAGCGAGTCTCGCTGCACGAAGAAGCTGAAAAGGTGGCAGATCTGTTCAGCCTCAATGCAGAGGAAAAAGACATTCGCTTGCGCATATCAGGCCAGGCCTCGGTCTGTGGCGATCGCCTGATGATTCAGCGTGCCATTTCCAACCTGCTCTCCAACGCCATACGCCATACCCCGGCACACAGTGCCATCGAGATCGAAATAAGCGCTAACAACAATAACGTCACGCTGGCTGTATCGAACCCGGGAGCAGGAATTGCGGCGGAACATCTGCCGAAACTGTTCGAGCGTTTCTACCGGGTCGATCGCGGCCGCTCACGCGCCGACGGTGGTACCGGGCTTGGCCTGGCCATCGTGCGCTCGATCATGGGGCTGCATCAGGGCAAGGTCGAGGTAGACAGCACTATTGGGGGTATCACCATCTTTCGCCTGTGCTTTCAGGACACACAGCCAACACCACCGACGGGCAAGCAATGACCCTCGGAGGTGGCAGGTACAACGTCTGCCACCTCTGCTTCCTCCCTCTCCCCTGCGTTGACGACCGTTTGGCGTACTCCTTCTGGATAGGCATTGACCCTGTAGCTACTACAACGTTTATTGTCCGCACCATCGCTCATATCAACGGATCAAGCATGCGCATTCTGATTATCGAAGACGAGGACAAAGCGGCCGATTACCTGCGCCAGGGGCTGACCGAAAGTGGTTACGCGGTAGAAAGAGCTGATTCAGGCATCGACGGTCTACACATGGCACTGCAGACCGACTACTCGCTCATCTTGCTGGATGTGAACCTGCCAACCATCGACGGCTGGGAAGTCCTGGAGATGATCCGCCGCCGCAAGCAGACCCGTGTGATCATGCTTACCGCCCATGGCCGTCTCGAAGAGAAGGTGCGCGGGCTCGAACTGGGTGCCGACGACTACCTGGTCAAACCCTTTCAGTTTCCTGAGTTGCTGGCGCGGATTCGTACCCAGCTGAAACGCAGCGAGCCCGTGATAGTCGAGGATCGCCTGTGCGTTGCCGATCTGGAGCTGGATCCCTGCGGACACAAGGCATTCCGTGCAGGGCAGCGGATCAATCTAACTAGCAAGGAGTTCGCCCTCCTGCACTTACTCCTGAGTCGCAAGGGCGAAGTCCTCACGCGTACCGAGATCACATCGCTGATTTGGGATATGAATTTCGACAGCGACACCAACGTCGTGGAAGTCGCCATCAGGCGCCTGCGCGTGAAGATCGATGAACCCTTCGAAAACCCGTTGATTCATACCATCAGGGGCGTCGGCTACATGCTCGAGGAGCAACCGTGAAACCGTTCAGCCTGGCATTGCGCGTGGCCGTGAACGTCATTCTTACCGGTACTCTGCTCATCACCCTGCTGATCGCGCTGTGCTACTTGGTGCTCGATCACGAACTCGACCTGCGTGCCAAAAATGAAGTACTGATCAAGTTCGAGCAGATCAGTAATGGACTGAATGATGACATCGATATCCGCCAAGGCCGGGTTTGGCAGCATGTCGCGACTGATACCGTTGCAGGTCATCAAGACCTAGCCTTGAAGGCCATCGATAGCCAGACAGGCGCGATTGTGCTGCGCGCAGGAGCCCTGGAGGAAGCCCCCGTGCAACTGAGGGCACAGGAGTTTCAGGCGTGGCAAGGGCCAAGCGGAACCGAATACCTCACCGGACGCAAGACTGTGCAGGTACCGGGCGGCCCTACGCTGTTGCTGCAACTGACCCTGGATCGAAGCGCCGACCAGCATCTGCTGGCTGCCTTCCTTCACTCCGCGCTCACGGCAATCCCTGTGCTCTTGCTGCTCATCGGATTTGCCGGATGGCTTGTCGCGCATCAGGGGCTACGCCCATTGAGCCGCTTTCGCTCACTCGCCGCCAAGGTATCGGCGCGCGACCTGTCGCCCCGCATACGAACACAGAGCCTGCCGAAAGAACTCAAGGCGCTGGCCCATAGCCTGAATCTCATGCTGCATCGCCTCGACACGGACGTGCAGCGCCTTTCGCAGTTCTCCGACGATGCCGCTCACGAGCTACGGGCGCCCTTGAACAATCTGCTGGGCAAGGCGCAAGTCGTCCTGGCACGCAAGCGCGACAGTGACCAATACCGTGACGCCCTGGCGTCTTCGGTCGAAGAACTGGAGCGTCTCAACAGGATCGTCACCGATATGCTGTTTCTCGCCCAGGTAAGCCATGCGGACATGGCCCTGAATTTTGAGACCCTGTCGCTGGACGAGGAAGTCCGCCGCGTGTGCAGCTTTCTGTCCATACTGGCTGACGAACGCGATATTCAACTGCTCATCGAAGGGACTGCAACCCTCTCAGGTGACCGGCTGATGATCCAGCGAGCCCTCTCCAATCTCCTGTCCAATGCTGTGCGTCATTCAAACCCCGGAAGACCGATACAGGTTTGCGTTTCGTCCAAACAGGAGCATGAAGTGGAAATCACGGTAACCAACGAAGGGGCGGATATCCCTCAGGAAGACCTGCCTCACCTCTTCGAACGCTTCTATCGGGTCGGCAAACGACTCAATGGTGGTACAGGTCTTGGACTGGCGATCGTACGCTCGATCATGAGCCTTCACGGTGGTAGCGCCTCCGTGATCAGTGGTGCCAGCCGAACGACTTTCACGCTGACCTTTGCGACACAGCCCTGATCAGAGCCACTCGAGGAGATACGCTCGATGCAACAGCATGACACCCACCATGATCACGAGCATGCAGATGGCCATGACCACCACGGGCATGACCACCCCCCTGCTGTGACGGCCGGAAATGCGAAGAAGATTCGCCTGGTGTTCATCTTCACCACGTTCTACGCCGTGATCCAGGCGGTAGGTGGATGGCTGGCAGGTTCTTTGGCCTTGATCGCGGATTCGGGGCACATGATCTCCGACTCAGCAGCGCTGCTTCTGGCCCTGATTGCCTACCAGATAGCCGCTCGCGCCCCGGACGGCAGGCGAACCTATGGATATCATCGGGTACGCGTACTCGCCGCACTGGCCAACGGCGCAACGCTATTGCTGCTCGTCGCCTGGATCGTCTGGGAGGCCATTGCGCGTCTACGCGAGCCCGTTGAAGTACTGGCTGGCCCGATGCTGATCGTCGCCATCATCGGACTACTGATCAACATCGCCGGCGCACTGATTCTGAACTCCGGCAACAAGGGCGATAGCAATCTGCGAGGCGCACTGTTGCACGTGATGGGCGATTTGCTGGGTTCGGTCGGTGCCATTGCCGCTGCCATCGGCATCATGTTCACCGGCTGGACTGTGCTTGACCCAATCCTGTCGGTCGTCGTCGCGCTATTGGTCGTACGTTCGGCATGGCGGCTGATCTCGGATTCCATCCAGGTACTGTTGCAGGCAACACCCTCAGGAATCGATGCAGACCAGGCGCAAGCAGAGTTGAAGGCACTGCCCGGAATTGCAGATGCAGGGCATTTCCATGCATGGACATTAACGGACGATGCCAGTGTCGCCACCGTCCACGTGACCCCTGCCCCAGGTGCGGACTCTCTGACACTCCCGGCTGTAGTAGGTGGTTTTCTGCGTGAACGTTACGGCCTGTCCCACGTGACCGTGCAAGTAGACCCACCGGGTAGCCTTGAACGTCACTCATGAAAAAGGGCGCCATTGGCGCCCTTCTCTCTTTCTTGAAGCCCTTACTTCTTGAGCAGGCGCAAGCCGTTCAGCACGACCAGCAGACTCACCCCGACATCCGCAAACACGGCCATCCACATGGTTGCCCAGCCGACCAGAGTGAAGGCCAGGAAAATAGCCTTGATCCCTAGCGCGAACGCAATGTTCTGCTTGAGGATCGCAGCCGTATCACGCGACAGGCTCACGAACGCCGGCAGTTTTCGCAGGTCATCGTCCATGATGGCCACGTCCGCGGTTTCGATGGCGGTGCCGGTTCCGGCGGCGGCCATGGCGAAGCCGATTTGCGCACTTGCCAGCGCTGGAGCATCGTTGATGCCATCGCCCACCATGCCGACCACATGTCCACGCGCTTGCAGGTCGCTGACAGCCGTCAGCTTGTCCGCCGGCAACAGGTTGCCACGCACCTCGTCGATTCCCACTTGGCGGGCAATTGCCTCGCCGGTATGGGCATTGTCGCCCGTCAGCATCATGGTCTTGATGCCCAAACGATGGAGCGCTTCGATTGCCGCCTGGCTGGAGGCCTTGACGGTGTCGGCCACGGCAAACAGCGCAACCACCTCGGTCAACGTAGCCAGGGCCACGACCGTCTTGCCCTGACGCTCCAGCTCAGTCATCGACGCGTCGAGTCGCTCGCTATTGAGTTCCAACTCACCAATCAGGCGATGGTTGCCCAGGTAGTAATGCTCGCTGGCAATGACGCCACGAACCCCCTTACCTGGCAGAGCCTCAAACTCGTCGACCTGCATCAGGGCGATGGCGCTCTGCGCAGCGTGCTTGGCAATAGCCTGTGATACCGGGTGATCGGAACGTGCCGCCAGGCTCGCGGCGATGGCCTGGGCATCGACGCCAGGCAGTTGTGCAATCAGCACGTGATCGGTCTGCTCCGGCTTGCCATGGGTGACCGTGCCGGTTTTGTCGAGCGCGATGAAACTCAGCTTCGCCCCGCTCTCCAGATAAACACCACCCTTGATCAGAATGCCTTTGCGTGCCGCCGCAGCCAGACCACTGACGATCGAGACCGGCGTGGAAATGACCAGCGCACAGGGGCACGCCACCACCAGCAAGACCAGTGCGCGGTAGATCCACTCCGTCCACAGTCCGCCCATGACCAGAGGCGGTATAACCGCAATGGCCAGCGCGAAGAAGAACACGGCCGGGGTATACACCTTGGCGAACTGATCGACGAAGCGCTGAGTGGGGGCGCGCGAGTTCTGCGCTTCCTCGACCGCATGAATAATGCGTGCCAGTGTGGTATTGCCCGCTTCGGCGCTGACCTGGTACTCGAACGAGCCATTTTCGTTGATGGTGCCCGCGAAAACCGGATCACCAGCAACCTTCTCCACCGGCAGGCTTTCACCTGTGATCGGTGCCTGATTGACTGCCGAGCTGCCGCTTAGAATCTCGCCATCGAGACCGATGCGTTCGCCTGGACGCACCCGCACGCGAGCCCCCAGGGCGACATTCTTGACGTCGACCTCCAACCAGTTGCCGTCGGCCTGCAGTACGGTGGCACGCTCCGGCGTGAGATCCATCAGGCTCTTGATTGCATTGCGTGCGCGATCCAGCGAACGTGCCTCGACCATCTCGGCAAGGGTGAACAGGAACATCACCATGGCCGCCTCGGGCCACTGGCCGATCAGCACCGCACCGGTCACGGCAATGCTCATCAGCGCGTTGATGTTCAGGTTGAGGTTCTTCAGTGAAATCCAGCCCTTCTTGTAGGTGCTGGGGCCGCACAAGAGAATGGCCAACAGGGCCACCACAGCGACTACCCACTCCGGAGCAGCCCCCGTGAAGTGCAACACTTCCGAACCCACAGCGGAAATACCCGACAGCGTCAGCAGCCACTTGGTGCGCGTGCTGAAATTACCCTGCGCATGTTCATCTTGAAGCGCCTGCTGGCGGTTCTCTGCAGCACTATCCAGAGGCTCGGCGCGCATGCCCAGCGCTGCCACGGCCTCTTCGATACCATGGGTATCCGGCAGCGTGTGCCAGACGCCCAGCGTACGGTTCATCATGTTGAATTCGAGCTTCGCGATACCACTCAACTTGGCTAGTTTGGCCTCGATCATGGTCTGCTCAGACGGGCAGCACATCTGGCCGATGCGGAAGCTGCTGAAACGCCCACCGGCAGGGGCCGCGTCCGCGTGCTCGCTATCGGCGGATGTCGCCTGCTGCACATTGGGTGAAGGTGCACAGCAGGAAGCGTCGGCGCAATCATCGGACTTCGCTTTTTTACTGGCAGGCTCGGCGAGGCTGTACAGCTCGCCTGGAGCCGATGCCTCCCCCACACAGGAGGAACCGCTAGAACAGCAACCCGCCCCGCTTGTGTTGGCAGAAGAGTCTGCCGTGGCATCAACGAACAGATCAGCAGTCGCTGCAGGTTCTGTCAGGCTGTACAGGGTTGATGAGGGCTGCTTGCCGGCATTGCTGGTGGACGATGAAGAACAGCCGCCACTGCTGTCAGGCGTCACTGAGGAGCAGCCAGTGGCGCTCCCTTCCTCACTCGGGCAACAAGCAGAAGCGGGCTCTGCTACCTGAGGTTTGCCTGGATCGAATGTATCGACACCGGTATTACGCTCAGGTGATTGCCCGCCGCAGCAGTTCTTCATGGTTCACTCCTCACACGATCAATGTCAGCAGTGAACACCCTATAGCGACTATAAGGTCAAGCGGTTATCAGCGACCCTTGTTGATTTCGCTCTTGATCAGGTCGTACAGCGGCTGCGCCCCGAACTGGGTAAGCGGCCGACCGTTGACGAAAAAGGTGGGCGTTCCACGCACCCCGATCCGAGCAGCGTCGGCAGTATCCTTTTCCAAGGCCGCCGTGATGTCGGCTGACATCATCTGTTCACGGGCCTTGGCCACGTCCAGTCCGGCCTGCTCTGCTGCTGCCCACGCAGCAAGAATCTTTGGGTCGTCATGCCACTTGGGCTGAGACTCCAGCAAGGCCTCGATGACAGGCACGAACAGGTTCTGCTTGCGTGCAGCCTCGATGATTCGCGAAGCCTCTTCGGAACCCTGATGGTTGAGGACATAGCGCAGCACAAGACGAATATCGTCAGGGTGCTTCTCCATCATCTGCTTGACGATGGGATAGAACGCCCGACAGGCCTCGCACGAGGGGTCGAAGAACTCCACCACGGTAACCTGCGCATTCGCCGGGCCAAAGCTGGGGGAATGGAAACGCACCAGGCTTGTCGGTGCCGATGTAGCAGATGCTTGAGCGCTTGCAGGGGTAGCTTGGTAAAGCGGCGCCTCTTCACGGGGATACAGGAAAACCGCCACCGCAAAGCCTATAGCTGCAATGGTGAGAATCAGGATGACGAGAATGCGTCTGCTCATGCGGCTACTCTCCGGCGGACAAGCAAAAGGAAGGAAATGATCAGGGTGAAGACCACCAGCGACAACAGCGGTAACGGCAGGCTGCCGAAGACCGTCATGTCCGCGCCCGAGCAGGACGGCCCCATGCCGCAAGGCTTGATGGTCTCGGGGATCAGCTTGAAATACAGCAGGTTGTGATACAGCGCTACCAGCCAGCCAACGGCGGCAACCGGCACGGCATAACGCCAGACGCGGGCATCGGACAGATAGCAGGCAACACCGAGCATGGGAACCAGAGGGAACATGAACGCCCGCTGGAACCAGCACAGGTTACAGGGCGTTTGCCCCATCACCTCCCCGACGAACAACACACCAAGCGTCGCTACGAGTGCCAGGAGCCAGGCACAGAGCAGCAAAGACCAATAGCTATCTTGTCGTTGAACCATAATTTTTCCGTAATCGTGGCCTTATCAGAAAGGCTTTTGCTCAAGGCTGCTGCGTTGGTTGAATCGCGTACAATAAAGGTTCTAGCAACTATAAGGTCAAGCACCCCATGACTACGACCACCTACACGGTAGGAGCCCTGGCCAAGGCAACTGACACCAAGACCGTCACCATTCGCTATTACGAACAACAGGGCCTGCTGCCAAGCGTGACACGTACCCCTTCCGGCTATCGGCAATACACAGTCAGCGATCGCGACCGGTTGTTGTTTATCCGCCGAAGTCGAGCATTGGGGTTCAGCCTGGATGACGTACATGAGTTGCTAGGCTTCGCTGACCACCCGGACGCCTCATGCGCATCCGTGGATGCCAAGGTCGCCGCTCAGCTCGAGCAGGTACAGGCGCGCATTCGTGATCTGCAAAGCCTGGAGCAAGAGCTTTTGCGCCTCAGTGCCTGCTGTGCTGGCGGAGTGATCCAGGAGTGTCGAATCATCGAATCATTGAGTGGATGACTCGCATCTACCCGAACTACTTCAGATCATCTGCGATGATGCTCCATTCAGGAGGCGCTCATATTCATACGAAAAAAAGCGCCCCGAAGGGCGCTAAGAAACCACCTCTTTCCCAAAGGAGCAAGTGCTACCAAGAGGCGGACTGGAGAGAGGGAAAAGTGACTTATGCGCCACCACGCAACTTGTCGACTTTTACCCCCGATGCACGAGGCGACGACTCCAACTGCATGCCATGGACAGGCAGGTTGCCTACATGAGTTCGCTGTTGGTGTTCACGAATGTCTTTTTCTGGCTGCTGGGAACTGACATAGCCGCCACTGGTAGGCACCGCCATGCCAAGCATCCCTAGAAATACAATCAAGCTATTCACTTCAAGCCTCTAGCTGACAGGACATAAGAACATGAATGCTCTTGAATATCTGGCAATCCTAAGCCTCGGCTCATAACAAGAGCATGAGGAAAGAATTACAATCCTGACAGCTGAGGCCAGATGACCAAGTAACCAAGATCCTTAGCGTTACAGAACTTGCAGCGGGTACTCGACGATCACACGCACTTCGTCCAGGTCGCTCTCGTAAGCCGTCGCCCGTGTTGTCATTTGACGAACACGAACTGACAGATCCTTGAGTGAACCATCGAGGAACACATACTTCACTTCGAAGTTACGCTCCCAGCGTTTCTGATCCGTCAACGGATTACCCGCATCATCGGTTCGCATATAGACGCTGTTGGCGTTCGAGTAGTCAGCGTCTTGGCCTGTGGCATATCGGGCCATGAAGCTCAAGCCAGGAACACCGAAGTCAGCCATGTCGAGGTCGTAGCGGAGCATCCAGGAACGCTCTTTAGGTGAGTTAAAGTCGCTGTATTGAATGGAGTTATCGAGGAAGATGGAGTCGGACTGACGAAGGTAATCGAAGTCGTCATCACCGTTGTTGCGCTGATGGGAAAGTGCCAGGCGATGTGGACCATAGCTGACACCGATGCTACCGCTATAGATGTTGTTGCTGAAATCCCCCAGGAGTTTCTTACCTTCGTCGGTAGCATTGTAATAGTTCAGGCCACCAAACAGCGAAAAGCCATCCGATAGCTCGTGAGTCCACCACATACCGGCGTAGTACTGATCCCATGCGTCCTTCAGGCGGCTGCTGTACAGACTGAAACCCAGGTTTTCATTCAGGGCGTAGTCGCCACCGAAGTAACCAACCCATGGAGAGTCGACCTGGCCAGCGTAGAAGGTGGCGAAATCACCGCGGGAAGTACTTTCCTGTGGCTGGCTCATAGCGTGCAGGCGGCCGCCCTGAAGGGTCAGCCCATCGATGCTCTCATTGACTACCGTCACGCCTTTGAAGCTCTCCGGCAATAGACGGGCATCGCCGTAATGCACAACAGGTGTGGTCGGGTACACATCCCCTGCCCTGACCACTGTGTCATAGAACTTCGCCTTCACTGCAGCGCCAATCTTGGAGTAGGAATCCTCAGCTTTGGCGTCGCTATCGACGGGCAACAGGTTGACGCTGCCCCCAGGCCCATAACGCCCGTCACCGGTATCCAGTTTCAGGCCCAGAGAAGCGTAAACATCAAGGCCGAAGCCAACCGTGCCCTGGGTAAAACCAGACTCGAAATTCGCCATGAGGCCGTGGGCCCAGGCTTCGGTGTAACCACTGCGCTCACCGTTAGGAAGAACCACCGCCCCCCCTTTACGGAAGTCGCGATTGAAATAGAAATTCCGGTTGAGGAGCTTCAATGTGCTCCCGTCAATAAAACCGTCCGCTTTCTGTGATTCCGCCGCCTGAGCCAGATTACCTGCACCAAAGACAAGCGCAGAGATAACGGCCAGAGCCAGTGGGCTTTTTTTCATGATTTGCTCCTGAGTTATGCCGGCAGTAGTGAGTTTTTATGAGCCGATTCTTCTTATGGATATGGCGGCAGTTATCCTCGCAAGCGCCAGATAACTTGGAGATGAGCGGAAAATTACAATTTTGAAAGAGAGGAACTGTGACCGGATCTCGTTATCACCTTGCCGCACAACTCTGATAGGCGAGCGGCCAGCAGGCAGTAACAGGTGCAGCAACAGAGAGCCGGAAGTTGGTGTAGCAGAGGTAGAAAATGGTCAGGCGGAAGAAGTGACGCTGTGATCCAGAGCCACAGCGTTGATGAGAACGTGATCAGACGCGCTAAACGGACATGGTCCCACCACTCGACGATGGAACCATGTCTTCGCTTAAAGCAGCGGCAAGCTGTAGGTTACGTAAAGACGATTCTCATCGACATCTGCCGCCACGTTGCCACGCAGACTGGCGTTACGCAGCGAGAAACCGAGGCCTTTCAAGGCCCCGTCCTGCAACACGTAGTCCAGGCGCAGATCTCGCTCCCACTCCTTACGCTCACCTTGAGCGCTATCGACGTTGTCACCCGAGAGATAAAGCACCGACGCCTTGAGACCGGAGATACCCAACTTTCCGAAGTCATAGCCATAGCCGGCCAACCAGGTACGTTCGCCGGCGCTGAGGAACTTGCCACCCCGGCCTATCTGACGATCAGTAATCAGGTATGACGTGGCGCCATCACCGGCGTTCAGATAGGGAAATGCGCTCCCTCCCGAGACCTGCTGGTAACCGGCACTGAATTCATGTCCGCTGTGGCTATAGGTGAACAAGGTGCTCCAGGTGCGGTTGTCCACCTCACCTGTCTTGCTGTCCCCTGCCGACCAGTAGCCGTTACTCCTGTAGCCCTCGGCACGCCCGGCAGCGCTGGCATTCTTGCCATCTGAATCGCTATAGAAATAACGTACGTCGCTCTTGAGGTTGCCGCCCCCCAGCGCATAGTTGTGCGTCAGCCCAACGAAATGCTGCTGGTAGAAGTCCTCGAGATTGCCGTAGTAGTACTGGATCGTCAGATCCTTGCTGACCTTGTAGTCACCACCAGCGAAGTAGAACTTATTGACGAATTGACCGGTGCTGGCGTTGTTCGAACCGGCAATGGAGAAGCCGCGCGAGTCTGTGGAACTACGTCCCTTGGCGTGCTCCAACTGACCGGCAGTCAGGGTCAGACCCTCGATCTCGTTGACTATGACCTGCCCGCCCTCGAACAACTGCGGTAGAAGGCGACCATCATTGAGTGACAGCACCGGGAGCTTTGGCTGTAGGGTGCCAAAACGAAATTCGGTCTTGGACACTCGCGCCTTGGCAGTCGCACCGAGCTTGCTGTAGTCACTCACCGCAGAGCCATCGGTCTCAAGCGGGAACAGCTGTCCTGGGCTGCGATCAATATCGGTCTTGTCCGCGCGGCCACCGCCATCGAGCCTGACGCCCAACAGACCAATCGCGTCGACGCCAACCCCAACCGTCCCCTGGGTGAAGCCGGATTGGTAGTTGAGGATGAATCCCTGACCCCACTCCTTGGAGGATGGGATATCACGATCTCGTACGTCTTCGTTGAAGTACAGGTTACGCAGATCAAGTGAGGCCTTGCTGTCATCCAAGAAATCGGCATACGTCCCCTGACTGAAGCCTATGGCTACGGCCGATATGGCCAGGGACAAAAACGAACGGTTCATCTCTTATTCTCCATTGCTAGTGTTCTTGGTGTTTGCCGTGATGCACGTTCATTGAGTGCAACGCCCCTCCGAGCCGACATTCCCAGGGAGGCCTCAATCTGTTTCTGAGAGAATCCGCTTGATTCAGCGTTAGTCGTCAAACCACTCACGCCGCTCGTCAAAGGCTTGTCGAATCAACTTGACCACCAATGCCACGTCCTGGCGCCTCTCTGCCAAGGGCGAGGTGGATAGCCAGACCACTTGCTCCATCGGCTTACTGAAAAGCCCTTTCAGAAGCTGAAGGTTCGGATCGACTCGGGTGATGTAGCCGGGCATCAGTCCCACGCATGCCGCATGCTTGATGAGATCGACCGACCACTGATGGGCGTGCGTCACTGCCACCGAGTTATGCCGTTGCCTGACAAGGGCATTCCAGGGCTCGAAGGAAACAACCGACAAGTCCCGTTGCTGCTGGACCAGCATGTAATCGCGCAGATCGGCAACGACGCAGGGTAGACGCGGCTCTCTCGCATAACGCTTGGCAATGCACGCGTGATAGGGAAGACGGGCCAGTTGCTTTGGCTGCGTCATGGCGAATCCTGGGTCAGGTCTCGGCTGATCCGGATCGGCGAGCCATACCATGACCTCGCCCTGGGTAAGCCTGCCGTGATCCAGAGGAGTGACCTCCAGCCGCACGGCAGCGTTCTTGCGCAGGAAATCAATGAGATAACGCCCTACGACATCGCTCAGAATGCTTTCAGGAATGGCTAGCCGAACGACCTGAGCGCATGGCGGAGGCTGCTGCTCAGGTTGCGCCTGAAAAAAACGAGACGACAACCGTTGCTGAAGCGATTGCCCTGCTGGAGTAAGCAGGAGTGCGTTGTCCTGATGAATGAAGAGTGCTTCACCTATGCCTGACTCAAGCCAGCGAAGCTGCTTGCGTAACCTCGCCGGATGCACATTGAGAGTACGCGCAGCCTGGGTATAACTCGCACACCGTGCGGTGGCCAGAAACCCCTCGGCGATATGTCCTTCAATAGACTCAATAGAATTGCGCAGGTCAACAGTTCCTTTCCTGCGCTTGAATTCGATGTAACCGTTTGCGCTAGCCATATAGATATCGAATGCTAACTTATCCCATGCCATCGTAGCGCCGGGAATATATCAGCAGGCTTGCTGCAGAATTACCAATCTGTAATCGAAGGTCGAAGAACAACCTGCTCGAACCAAATGGCAAGGATATAAAACCAGGCCGGGCACGGCTTTTATCACATGACACTTCCATGCTGAAACATTTCTGAAATGACCTAAACAGGCACTCAGAAACACTGCAGCCCAATGAAACAAAGGGGTTCAGAAGATCCGGAAGCGGAAATAATCATACCGTCATCAAAATAGATATTCATTGTAATGCGCAATGCAAAACATCCCGGTCGCCAACACACATCAAACGGCAACCAGGAGATATGCATGTTTATCAACCCAGGCAAACTATCCACATTGGCAATTACCATGTTCATCGGCACATCCGCCATGTCGGCGTTTGCAGGAACAGTTACCACCGATGGCGCCGACCTGGTGATCAAGACCAAAGGCGGGCTGGAAGTTGCAACAACCGACAAGGAGTTCAGCTTCAAACTCGGGGGTCGTCTCCAGGCTGACTACTCGACATTCGACGGCTACTACACGCGCAATGGCGACAAGGCCGATGCTGCGTATTTCCGTCGGGCCTATATCGAGTTCGGTGGCACCGCTTACAAGGACTGGAAATACCAAATCAACTACGACATGTCGCGAAATGTCGGCAGTGACAGCACCGGTTACTTCGATGAAGCGAGCATCACTTATACCGGCTTCAGCCCACTCAACATCAAACTTGGCCGTTTCTACACCGACTTCGGTCTGGAAAAGGCGACCAGCTCCAAGTGGACCACAGCGCTGGAGCGCAACATGTCGTATGACCTTGCCGAATGGGTCAGTGACAACAACGGTATGGGTGTTCAGGCCAGCAGCGTGCTGGGTAACTCAGTGTTCCTCTCTGGCAGCCTGTTCAGCGAGAACAACAACGATACCGACGGCGACAGCGTCAAGCGCTACAACGTAAGGGGCGTTTTCGCGCCGTTGAACCAGCCAGGTAATGTGCTGCACCTCGGCCTGCAGTATGCCTATCGGGATCTGCAGGGCAGTGCCGTCGATACCCGGATTCGTTCGCGCATGGGGATGCGCGGCGTTGATACCAACGGCGGCAACAGTGCCGGCACCAACGGCAACCGCGCCGTATTCGGCGGCTTCTCGGCTACGGCAGACCAGTGGGAAGAGGATGCGGTCTGGGGCGTGGAAGGCGCGTGGGCAATGGATGCATTCTCCGTTCAGGCTGAGTACCTGAGCCGCACGCTCAAGGCCGACCAGGCTCAGAGCGACATCGATGCCGATGGCTATTACGTTCAACTGGCATATACCCTCACTGGCGAGCCGCGCCAGTACAGACTCGATGGCGCAAAATTCGACACCATCAAACCGGCGAACAAGCAGACCGGCGCCTGGGAACTGTTCTATCGCTTCGACTCCGTCACGGTCGATGATGGCAATGTCACCGCCAGCACCCCAACCAGGCAGGTTGGCGACACTGGCGGCAAGGCCCACACCATTGGCGTGAACTGGTACGCCAATGACCTGGTGAAAGTCAGCGCCAACTACGTCAAGGCACGCACCGACAAGGTTCAGAACCTTGCAGGCGATGACAGCGGCGACGGTGTGGTCATGCGCATACAGTACGCGTTCTAAGCCTCGCTCACGCAAAGGCCTCGGTGGCCTTTGCGTGTTCACTGAGGCCAGCCACACCTCACAGAATCGCCCGATGTCGCCATTGTAATTTTCACGCAATGCTCAGGTAAGCCGCGGATCAGTAGCCTCGATACTGAAAACACACCTACATAGGCCTACCCATGAAATCCTTCAAAATTCTCGTCACTGTCCTGAGCCTGCTCGCAGCGTCCAGTGCTTTCGCCAAAACCTACCCCAACAAAGAAATACAGAAAGATGAAGCCGCAAGCATGGAAGCCGCACAGGCTTATGCGCAGAGCGTCGGAAAAGAAGTGCCAGAAATTCAGGACTACACGTACAGCACGAAATACAGTGTGGCCAAATTGATCTACACCAGCCCATCCATCGAATACTGCGGCGTCATTCCGAAAATCATGGTTTTCGAAGACAAAAATAGCGACCTGCGTAGCATTCGTTACAGAGCACTTGGCGAATGCCGCAACCAACGCTGATGATGATCTGTCCAATATCGCAAGAGCAGGCAAGGAGCCTGCCATTGCCCTGCAGACGCCTCTTCAGCGGTTCGACGAATCACGATGAAAAAAGCCAGCCTAGGTTCTTTATAGCAGGTACTATGTAATTGAATTAATAAGTGAATAAAAGCCCTGCAACAGCGGGGCTTTTGACTTTCTGGTGGAGGTTACACAGTGTGTAATTACGTGTGTAATCTGACAGTGACGGCAGAGCCGCGCCGCCAAGGCCGCTGGATCGAGAGATTCCCGTCGGGTGCGGTTCCACGGACGCCCCCGGGGCCTGCGCCCGTTTTATATCCATGGACGACATGCGAAAGAAGCAAGGCTAGACAATGCAAGGCTTGAGCCTATCCAGATTCGACAGCTATCGGCCAAAAGCGGACAGCCACACACCGAATCAATTTCTGGCCAACGCTTTTTCGCTTTGCTGCATGCCAAGCCATGCAATCGCCAAGGCTGCAATACCCAGCCAAGGTAGCAGCAACAGGTTGAGCATCTGCCAGCCCAGCCCTTGAAGCAGTGCTCCTGCGCCAAAGGAACAACTCAGCCCCACGGCGAAGATGGTCATGTCGTTGGTGGCTTGCGCGCGACTTTTTTCAGCAGGCGCATAGGTGGAGGTCAGCAGCGTTGTTCCACCGATGAACAGGAAGTTCCAACCCACTCCCAGCAATACGAGCGCGCTGGCGAACGAGTTGAAGCCAGTGCCACTCCATGCCATGGCCACGTGGCCTGCCAACAGTAAAACCCCCGTAAACATGACACGCAGGACGCCATAGCGCGCGATCAGTGAGCCGGTAAAGAACGACGGCAGAAACATGCCCAGCACATGTAGCTGGATAACGGTTGCTGCCGTTGCCAGTTCGTGATGGTGGTGCACCATCGCAATTGGTGTTGCGGTCATGGCCAGGATCATTACGCCATAACCAGTAGATGCACCGAACAACGCAACGAGGTAGGCGGGCTGGAGAACGATATCTTTCCATCGCCGACCTTGACGGCTATCCACCTGATCAGCGCGGCTGTGGGGCATGTGCAACGTCAGCAGCACAGCGGTAGCGAGCAGTGACACTGCGGAGAGGATCAAGAAGGAGCCTGTATACAGCACCGGTAGCATGGTTCCTCCGCTCTGGGCGAGGCTTGGCCCCAGTAGCGCAGCGATGACACCTCCAGCCATAACCAGCGAAATCGCGCGCGGCCTGAAGGCATCATCAGCGACCTCGCTGGCAGCAAAGCGATAGAACTGCGCGAAAGACTGGTACGTGCCTACCAGAAAGGTCCCAAATGCCAGCACCGCTAGCGAGCCTGTCCACACCCCGTAGGCTGCGATCACTCCTCCAAGCGCGCCCAGCAGTGTGCCCAGTAGAAAACCAGGGCGCCTTCCGACCCGTGCCATCCAGGCAGAGGCGGGGAACATTGCCGATGCTGTACCGAGAAACATGGTGGCAATTGGCAGGGTGCCCAGCTCTGGGCGATCAGCGATGTGGCTACCAGCCAAGCCCCCAATGGTCATAACCAATACGGAAACGGTCTGGAACAGCGCTTGAGCGATAGCCAGGATCAGTACCTGGCGATGCATGGAGTTGCCGAGCATCGAGGTGGCCTTTTGTCGAAAAATTGAAAAGAAGTGCTGGAAGCCGTCAGAAGTATCGAAATACGATGAGCATTATTCAAACGAATAAAACGGCAAGTTGATCTCAAGAAAACTAATGGAAAGAATTCCTATCGATGTACGCCACCTGCAGACCCTGATTGCACTGCGTGACAGTGGCAGCGTCTCTCGAGCGGCAACCTGGATGCGCCTGACGCAAGGCGCGCTGTCCCACCACATCAAAGCGCTGGAAGATTTCTACGGCGTGCCGTTGTTCATTCGAAAATCGAGCCCGGTAATTTTCACGCCCGCCGGTCAGCGGCTATTGGAGGCTGCCGACAGGGTCATCCCGGTGCTCAACCAGACCACGCGGGATATTCTCAGCCTGGCCAAAGGCGCTTCAGGCACTCTGCGAATAGCCATTGAGTGCCATACCTGCTTTGACTGGCTGATGCCTGCGGTGGATGCCTTTCGAGCGCGATGGCCTGAAGTAGAGGTCGATCTGGTGTCCGGATACCAGTCAGATCCGGTTGGCTTGCTACACCGTGGCGATGCAGATCTTGCACTGGTGTCCTGCCGCGAACCCGAGCCGGGCGTGGATTTTCATCATCTTTTTCGCTCCAAGCTCGTTGCCCTGGTCGCCAACGATCATCCGCTCACACAGAAAGACTTTCTGGTCGCGGAGGATTTCAGCCAGGAAACCCTGATCACCTATCCCGTTGAAGAGGAGGCGCTGGACATCCTGCGGCTCTTGCTCAAGCCGGCAGGCATTTCGCCTAAACGCCGTACCACGGAGCTGACCGTTGCGATTCTCATGCTTGTCGCCACTCGTAGGGGTATCGCCGTATTACCGCGCTGGGCTGTGTTGAACTACTTGCAACGGCAGTATGTAACGGCCAAACCCATCACTCGTGATGGTTTGATCTCGGAGATCTGGGCAGCGACTACCGTTGAACAAGGCAGCAAGCCCTACATAAGTGAGTTCATCTCCCTTATCAAAGAAACCAGCATGGCAACCCTTTCTGATATTGAGATTGAGTGAGTTACATCGACCCTTCTTGCGGTCCACTGTGGACACTGCCAGCGAGTCGCTGCATCGGCGGTTGAGCAAGATGGCAATTCAACCACCGGGGGCAGCATGAAATCGAAAGATCACTGGCAGCAGGTCTATACCAGCAAGGCAGCAGATAGCGTCAGTTGGTATCAGCCGCACATCTCTGTATCGCTGGAGCTGATCCGGCGGACAGGTGTGTCGACAGAAGCCTCGATTATTGACGTTGGTGGTGGCGCCTCGACGCTAGTCGACGACCTACTGGCCGCAGGTTTCGATAGGGTGGCTGTGCTGGATATTTCCGACGCAGGGCTGGAGGTTGCACGGCAACGCCTAGGTGAGTGTGCGTCCGAAGTGAGTTGGATCGAGGCCGATATCACCACCGTCCAATTGCCCGAACAAGAATATGACGTTTGGCACGACCGCGCGGTATTTCATTTCCTCACAACCGAGCAGGCGCGTCGCCAATATCTACAGGCTGTGCGCCGGTCGGTTAAGCCGGGCGGCTTCGTGATAATCGGAACCTTCGCCGAAGATGGTCCAGAACACTGTAGTGGCCTACCAGTCCAGCGTTACAGTGCGGAGTCCCTGTACGGTGAGTTTGGGGCTAGCTTCGAGCTGCTCGGGCGGGCATCGGAAGACCATCAGACCCCGGCCGGGAGCATCCAAAAGTTTCTCTACTGCTACTGTCGGAAGGTGGGCAATTAGATATCTGCGTCCGTTTCAGGTCGAAAAAGCCCGTATCTGAAAGAGCGTTTCTCGGCGGTTCAAAAGACGCTCGATTTCGGCGTTGCTACGTAAAAATTATGGTAGTTCCCGCCTTTCTACGCGAACGAAAAATTCTATGTCGGCCACGCTTTTGACGGGCAAAAACGCGTCGAGAGTTCGTCAACATAATCGACCCAGATGGTCATCCGCGAGAGGCTGCTTCTGGCCGGTTACCTAGTCGTGTCTGGGTATCCAAATAAACACAACCCGATTGATTACCCTTTTGCGGAGGTCAATTGTGTCGCGACCCTGAATCGCCATATTTTTTGGGGGCGCTACACTCCTGCAGGAGGGTTATCCGCGTTGAAGCTTCAGGTATCACTTAGCCATGAAGAAATGAATGGGATAAGCGGAGGATCTGTTTTCACATTCGCGGCCCCGAATAGCCCTTCGCAATGGGCAGGAATGGTTCAGCGTGCTGATGCTGGGGTTGTCAACTTCTACCCAGCGAGCTTAATCGTTCCAGCTATCACTAATTACTTGGAGTGCAGCAATTTTGAGATCGACCCTGCTGCCTCCCTTTCCGACCCGGTTGTGCTAGCTAGCCCTGATGCAGTAGAGGCGCGTCGAAAGATCCATGGGGGCTTGCGTCGACTAAAGACTAATGGCCAGGCACAGGTCGATTAATGATACGCACCCCACTAGCTGCCTGTTATCGCCGGCTGCAATTGGCCAAAAGCATGCGCTCAATACGGCTACAAAACCAAGGGTGGTTCAGGGGCAACCTGCTAAGATCGAGGCATCGGTCTTACGCAAAGATGCCATGATGGGAAACTACACGAAAGGACTCACAGAGCGCCGCCATCACACACAGCTCAAGGATGGCTATTGCCTGATCTGCGGAACTTTCGGCCCTCTCAGCTGGGATCATGTTCCGCCCCAAGGCAGTATCACCATTACCAAAGTTGAGCAGGCTCATCTGAATGAGGTCATGGGAATCAATCCTGCCCCTGTCATTGGCGTGAAGTCTCCAAACGGAAGTAAGTTCAAAACCATCTGCAAGCATTGTAATAGTTCGCATCTCGGCACTAATGATCAAGAGGTTGCGAGGGTCTACAAAGGCATATCAGACAAGATAAAAGATTATTTTTTGAGGGCAGACAGCCCAGTCAATCACGTGCATATGCCGTTTGATGGCATGAGGTTTTGCCGTGCAATGGTTGGACATGTGCTCTCAGCAACAACTGTAAAGGAATGCCAACGAGAGCCTGTGCCCATTCCCTACTACGTCCCGCTGCAAAAGTTTGTCATGGGGGACGATACCGCCACTGATGAAACTCATGATTTCTATACGTGGTTCTATCCGCACCGTAAGCACATTAGTATTAAAATGTTTGCGTGCAGAAACCACGGACACCTTGCCACCCTAAGCCTCCTGTCATTTTTCCCGCTGGCATTTCTGATCACAGAAAAAGGGCAGGGGATTTATCCCTCTGGCGCAACGCCCATGAAGCCCACTGACAAAACGCTTTACGTGAAACTCGATTCAGGACACCTACCGTACGCGGCCTTTCCCAATGCAGGGCTGGAGGGGGATCAGATGATTCTCCTACATGATAGTCAGGCTATTGTGAGCTACCCCATCTGAATTCCACTAAATTCGAAGGTACTGGATGGCAGCTTTTGGCCGGTATCTGCCAGTCGCCAGATGCGGCTTCGGATCGACATCTACCTCATGTACACACCCTGCTGAGTTTATCTGCTAACCGCCACAGTCTGCTGTGTTGCCCCATCCTTCTTAGTCCTCGCCGAAACGGTCTTTGACCCCGACTCCTCCAGTACCGAACCTTTCGCCCGCGGCACATCTGCGTGCCGTGCGTATTGCCTGGGAGGTTGGGTTCAGGGATGCATGCAACAACGGTGCTTTACGGCCAGGTGCTGGTGGTGTTGGCCATCACCCTGTCCGGGGTGTGGGGTGCCACGCAGTGGACGGCGGCCGTGCTCGGCTACCAGGCCCGCCTGGGGGCGCCTTGGTTCGAGTTACTGGGTACGCCGGTCTACCATCCCTGGCGTCTGTTCGAGTGGTGGTTCGTCTTCGATGCCTATGCACCTGAAGTCTTCAACGTTGGCGGCAGCATCGCCGCTTGCAGCAGCCTGCTGGCGTTGGTGGTGGCCATTGGCATGGCAATCTGGCGGGCGCGCCAGGCGCGGCGAGTCACCACCTACGGCTCGGCACGTTGGGCCGATGCCTATGAAGTACGCAAGGCCGGGCTGACCCAGTCCGTAGGCGTATTCCTCGGCCAGTTCGATGACCAGTACCTACGCCACGAAGGCCCTGAGCATGTGCTGACCTTCGCGCCGACGCGCTCGGGCAAGGGCGTCGGCCTGGTGGTGCCCACCCTGCTCTCCTGGCCGGCCTCGGCAGTCATCCACGACATCAAGGGCGAGAACTGGAGCCTGACCGCGGGATGGCGCTCACGTTTCTCCCACTGCCTGCTGTTCAACCCCACCGACCTGACCTCGGCCGCCTACAACCCGCTGCTGGAAGTGCGTCGCGGCGCCCACGAGGTGCGCGACGTGCAGAACATCGCCGACATCCTGGTCGACCCGGAGGGCGCGCTGGAGCGGCGCAACCACTGGGAGAAGACCAGCCACGCGCTGCTGGTCGGCGCCATCCTGCACGTGCTCTACGCCGGCCAGGACAAGACCCTGCGCGGCGTTGCCAACTTCCTCTCCGACCCGGCCTGTACCTTCGAGCTGACGCTGCACCGGATGATGACTACGCCGCACCTGGGTGATGCACCGCATCCAGTGGTGGCCTCGGCCGCCCGGGAGGTGCTGAACAAGAGCGATAACGAGCGCTCCGGCGTACTGTCCACGGCCATGTCCTTCCTCGGCCTGTATCGCGATCCTACGGTGGCCGAAGTCACCTCGCGCTGCGACTGGCGCATCGCCGATCTGATCTCGTCCGAGCATCCGGTGTCGCTGTACCTGGTGGTACCGCCCTCAGATATCAGCCGCACCAAGCCGCTGATCCGCCTGATCCTCAACCAGGTCGGCCGGCGCCTGACCGAGTCGCTCGACGGCTCCGACGGCATCGAGCGCCGGCACAAGCTGCTGTTGATGCTCGATGAGTTTCCGGCGCTGGGACGGCTGGATTTCTTCGAGACAGCGCTGGCCTTCATGGCCGGCTATGGGCTGCGCGCATTCCTCATCTCGCAATCGCTGAACCAGATCGACAAGGCCTACGGCCAGAACCACTCGATCCTCGACAACTGCCACGTGCGAGTGACCTTCGCCACCAACGACGAACGCACCGCCAAGCGCATCTCCGAGACTCTCGGCACTGCCACCGAACTGCGAGCGCAGCGCAACTATGCCGGCCACCGATTGGCACCCTGGCTGGGCCATCTGATGGTGTCGCGCCAGGAAACCGCACGCCCGCTGCTGACCCCGGGAGAGGTGATGCAACTGCCCAGCGAGGAGGCCGTGGTGATGCTCTCCGGCCTGGCGCCAATCCGCGCGAAGAAGCTGCGCTACTTCACCGATGCCAACTTCCAGAGCCGAGTGCTGCCCGCCCCGCGCTTGCAGCCGGGCCGCTATGCCGACGCACCGTCGCCACGCACAGACGATTGGAGCGACCTGGCCGTGCCTGCGGCCGTCGCTGCGCAACCGGCCGACCCGAGTAAGGACGAGACCGTCGAGAACGGCGGACCACGCCGTCAGCCCGAGCTGACGGAGCTCGCCCAGTTGCCAGATCACGACGAGTTAGCCAGTGACCTGCTGCTGCTCGACGAGGACGACATTTCCACGCCCTTCCCCACCCAGCCGGATCCGCGCCTGCAGCGCGTGGCGCGGCTGGCCACCCTCGACCCTGACGATGGAATAGCCCTATGAGCCGAGCCCGCCTCAACTTGTTTATCCAACCCGAGCACGCCAAGCGCCTGAACGAACTGGCGATCACCAAGGGCGTGTCGAAGTCCTCGATCATCGCCGCGGCACTCGCCTCCTGGCTGTCGCCCGAGTCCGGCGAGCAGCGCGAGGTGGCCATGGCCAAGCGCCTGGACCGGCTGTCGCGACAGTTCGAGCGCCTGGAGCGCGACCAGCACATCCTGATCGAGACCGTGGCGCTCTACGTACGCTACTACCTCACGGTCAGCACGCCTGTACCCGAGGCGCATCAGGACGCAGCACGCGCGCAGGGCAAGCTGCGCTTCAGCCAGTTCGTCGAGCAACTGGGGCGCCACCTGCAGCGCGGACGCAGCCTGGTCAGAGATGTGCACGAAGAGGTTCAGGCAGAGGCTGTGGTCTCGGGAGAGCGTCCATGACTGTCGCCTCCTCCCCAATGCTGAGTGCAGCGGCAGCTTCTCTGGATCGGCGCACGCGCATGTTGCGCACGGCGCTGGGCCCGCTGATCGCTGCCGCCCTGGACGACCCGGACGTGGTCGAGGTGATGCTCAACCCCGACGGCGTGCTCTGGCTGGATCGCCTGTCAGCCGGCCGCGCCCGGTTGGGCACGCTAGCAGCTGCAGAAGGTGAACGGATCATCCGCCTGGTGGCAGCGCATGTCGGCCAGGAGGTACATCGTAACAAGCCGCTGCTGAGTGCCGAATTGCCAGGAACTGGCGAGCGCTTCGAGGGCGTGCTGCCGCCGGTAGTGGCCGGGCCGACCTTCGCTCTGCGCAAACGCGCAGCCGGCGTCATCCCGCTGCAGCAGTACGTGGCCGACGGCATCCTCAGCGCGGCGCAAGCCGAGTACCTGCGCGTGGCCGTGCGCGAGCGGCAGAACATCCTGGTGGCCGGCGGCACCAGCAGTGGCAAGACCACTCTGGCCAACGCGCTGCTGGCCGAGGTGGCCGGCAGCGGCGACCGCGTGCTGGTGCTGGAAGACACGGTCGAACTGCAGTGTCCGGCCCTCGATCACGTCGCTCTGCGTACCAAGCCCGGCGTGGTCTCCATGGCTGATCTGGTGCGCAGCACGCTGCGTCTGCGCCCCGATCGCGTGGTGGTCGGCGAGGTTCGCGGCGGTGAGGCGCTGGATCTGGTCAAGGCCTGGGGTATCGGCCATCCCGGCGGTATCGCCACCCTTCATGCCGGCTCTGCACAGGGCGCACTGCTGCGCCTGGAGCAACTGATTCTGGAAGTCGCCCTGACCGCACCGAGGGCGTTGATCGCCGAGGCGGTCAACCTGGTGGTGTTTCTAGCCGGGCGTGGCCGCACGCGCTATGTCCAGCAGATCGCCCGCGTCACCGGCTATGACGAGCGCGGCTATCAACTCACTTCCATCGCCCCCGCATTCATTCCTTCGCTACCTCAGGAAAACAGCCATGACTGCCTGCCATCCTCGCGTTGCTAATCGTTGCCGCTGCGTCGGCGCCTTGATGCTCGGTGCCCTCTGCCTAAGCGCCTCCCTGCCGGTGCTCGCCGCCGGCTCCGGAATGCCCTGGGAAGGGCCGCTGCAATCGATCCTTGACTCGGTACAGGGTCCGGTGGCGCGCATCATCGCGGTGATCATCATCATTACCACAGGCCTGACGCTGGCCTTCGGCGACACCAGCGGTGGCTTTCGCAAGCTGATCCAGATCGTCTTTGGCCTGTCGATTGCCTTCGCCGCGTCGTCGTTCTTTCTCAGCTTCTTCAGCTTCGCCGGCGGGGCGGTGGTCGCATGAACGGCGAGCGCGAACTCATCCCCGGCTTCGAGGTGCCGCTGCACCGATCGCTGGCCGAGCCAATTCTGCTCGGTGGCGCACCACGCAACGTGGCGATCCTCAACGGTACTCTGGCGGCAGTGGTAGGCCTGGGCCTGCAACTCTGGCTGCCTGGCTTGGCGCTCTGGCTGGTCGGCCACTCGCTGGCGGTGTGGGGTGCCCGTCTGGACCCGCAGTTCCTGCAGGTGTTTGCCCGGCACATCAAGCAGCCGTCGCTGCTGGATGTGTGAGGAGGCCGCCATGCTGAACCTCACCGAATACCGACGTCGCCCCGCCCAACTCGCCGACTGGCTGCCCTGGGCCGGTCTCGTCGCACCCGGCGTCGTATTGAACAAGGACGGTTCGTTCCAGCGCAGCTTGCGCTTTCGTGGGCCGGACCTCGACAGCGCCACCCAAGGCGAGCTGGTGGCCACCTCGGCGCGCCTGAACAATGCCCTGCGCCGCCTTGGCTCGGGCTGGGCGCTGTTTATCGAGGCCGAGCGTCTGGCGGCCGCCGACTACCCTGACAGCGATTTTCCCGAGCCGTTGTCCTGGCTGGTGGACGAGGAGCGTCGCGCCGCCTTCGAGGCGCACGGAAGCCACTTCGAGAGCAGTTATCACCTGACGCTGCTCTACCTGCCGCCAGAGGAGTCGCGCTCGCGCGCCGCCAGCCTGCTCTATGAGCATCGGCCGCAACGTGGTGTCGACTGGCGCGAACGACTGACTGCCTTCGTCGCCGAGACGGATCGTTTCTTCGACCTGCTGGACGGAGTGATGCCGGAACTCGCCTGGCTCGATGACAGCCAGACGCTGACTTACCTGCATGGCACGGTGTCGACCCACCGCCAGCGGGTGGCTGTACCCGAGGTGCCCTTCCACCTCGATGCCCTGCTGGCCGACAGTCCGCTGACCACTGGCCTGGCGCCGCGTCTCGGTGAGCAGCATCTGCGTACGCTGTCGGTACGTGGATTTCCCACCTCGACGTGGCCAGGTGTGCTGGACGACCTTAACCGTCTGGGCTTCGCCTATCGCTGGTCAACCCGTTTTATCTGCCTGGACAAGGACGAGGCCGAGAAGGAACTGGTGCGCCTGCGCCGGCAGTGGTTTGCCAAGCGTAAGGGCGTTCTGGCGCTGCTGCGCGAAGCAATCTTCCAGCAGGAAAGCCCACTGCTCGACAGCGACGCCGCGAACAAGGCCAGCGACGCCGATGCAGCACTGCAGGAACTCGGTGCCGATCAGGTCGCCTTCGGCTATGTGACCGCCACCGTGACGGTGAGCGATGCCGACGCCCAGATCGCCGACGAGAAGCTGCGTCGGGTCGAGCGGGTGATCCAGGGTCGTGGCTTCGTCACCATCGCCGAGAGCCTTAATGCAGTAGAGGCCTGGCTGTCGTCGATCCCCGGCAACGCCTACGCCAATGTCCGCCAGCCGTTGATCTCCACCCTCAACCTGGCGCACTTGATGCCGGTCTCGGCGGTCTGGGCCGGTCCCTCGCGCAACGAACATCTGGATGGCCCGCCATTGGTGATCACCCGCACCGATGGCGCAACACCGTTTCGCCTGGTCACCCACGTCGGCGATGTCGGACACACCCTGGTGGCTGGCCCCACGGGCATGGGCAAGTCGGTTTTGCTGGCGACCCTGGCTCTGCAGTTTCGCCGTTATCCGGGCTCGCGTCTGTTTCTCTTCGACATGGGGCATTCGCTGCGCGCGACGGTGCTGGGGCTGGGTGGCGAGCACTACGACCTGGGCGGCGACGGCGACCTGGCCTTCCAGCCTCTGGCGCGCATCGATCAGCCGGGATACCGAGCCTGGGCCGCCGAGTGGCTGGAGGCTCGCTTGCTGCAGGAAGGCGTGGCCGTCGGCCCCGAGCAGAAGGCCGCACTGTGGACGGCGCTCGACAGCCTGGCCGGCGCACCGGAGACGCAGCGCACACTGACCGGTTTGTCCGTGCTGCTGCAGGACAACGCCCTGCGCCAGGCGCTGCAACCCTATGTACTGGGGGGTGCCCATGGCCCGTTGCTGGACGCCGATCAGGATCGTCTGGGCAGCGCCGACGTGCAGTGTTTCGAGATGGAGGAACTGATGCACAGCAAGGCGGCGGTGGCTGCCGTGCTGAGCTACCTGTTCGCCCGCTTCGAGGAACGCTTCGACGGCGCGCCGACCCTGCTGATCCTCGACGAGGCCTGGCTGTTTCTCGACGATCCGCTGTTCGCTGCACGCATCCGTCAGTGGCTCAAGACCCTGCGCAAGAAGAACGTCAGCGTCGTCTTCGCCACCCAGTCGCTGGCCGACATCAAGGATTCCAGCATAGCTGCGGCAATCATCGAGAGCTGCGCCAGCCGCATCTTCCTGCCCAACCCGCAGGCGGGCGAACCGCAGATCCGCGACATCTACCAAGGCTTCGGCCTCAACGACCGACAGATCGAGATCGTCGCCCAGGCCACGCCCAAGCGTGATTACTACTACCAGTCGCGCCTGGGCAACCGCCTGTTCGACCTCGACCTGGGGCCGGTGGCGCTGGCCTTCGCCGCCTCGGCCAGCCCAGCCGAGCAGCGCGAGATCGACCGAATCCAACAGTCGTCCGGCGCAGCCGGTTTCGCCCCTGTCTGGTTGCGTCACCGCGGCCTGGACTGGGCCGCCGACCTGCTCACCGCTTATCCCTCGTCACGCAAGGAGTGCCTGCCATGAGATCCCCTGTCCACCATTTCCCCTGCGCCACGCTGCTGGTATTTGGCCTGCTGGCATTGAAGCCGGCCAACGCCTTCACCGTAATCGATCCGACCAACCTGGTGCAGAACACGCTGACTGCGGTGCGCACCCTGGAGATGGCAAACAACCAGGTTCGCCAGTTGCAGAACGAAACCCAGATGCTGCTGAACCAGGCCCGTCACCTGCAGCGCCTGGACTACAACGTGGTCGGACAGTTGCGCGCGAGCTTGGCCAATACCGAGCGGCTGCTCGCCGAGGCGCGAGGGCTGGCCTACGAAGTACAGCGCCTGGATCAGGAGTTCAGCCGACTCTACCCGAACGAGTACACCGCTGACGTCAGCAGCCAACGCCTGGCAGAAGAAGCCCGCGAGCGCTGGCAGCAGGGCCTCGACGGGCTGCATACGGCGCTGCGCGTACAGGCTCAGGTGAAACAGAGCCTGGCTGAGGATGAAAGCGCCTTGGCCGCTCTGGTGCAACAGAGCCAGTCCTCGGGTGGCGCCTTACAGGCGGCCCAGGCCACCAACCAGTTGCTGGCCCTACAGGCCAAGCAGTCGATCCAGGCGCAGCAACTGCAGATCACCCAAAACCGCGCCGTCGCCCTGGAGCTGGCCCGCCAGGCTGCCGCAGCCGAGGAGGCGCGCGAACGGCGGCGGCGCTTTATGGGCAATGGCACGCCGTACACCCCCTACCCCGTTCAGTTCTATCGGTAGGGAGGCGTCCTCATGAGATTCCTGACACTGCTGCCGCTGCTGGTACTGGTCGCCTGCGGACAGGACGACAAAGGGGTCATGGCCCGGCAAGAAGATGCGACTAAGCGCTTCTACTCCGGCTGTGCTCGGCCCAGCGAGTTTCTCCGGCTTACCGACTTGCCCGCGATCCCGCCAAGCTTCGACGAGGACGTGCAATGAACGACGTCAGCGTGATCGACCGATTCCTCGAGGTGTTCGGGCTGTATATCGACACCGGCTTCGGCCTGCTCGGCGGTGAGGTGGCCTTTCTCACCATGACCCTGGTGGTGATAGACATGACCCTGGCCGGGCTGTTCTGGGCCATGGGCGGTGAGGATGTCAGCGCCAAGCTGATCCGCAAGACCCTCTATGTCGGTGCCTTCGCCTTCATCATCGGCAACTTCAATGCCCTGGCCAAGATCGTCTTCAACTCCTTCGCTGGGTTGGGTCTGCTGGCGGCTGGCTCGGCGCTGAGCCCAGCCGAGTTCCTGCAGCCGGGACACCTGGCTTCGATCGGTATCGAGGCCGGGCGGCCGCTGCTCGAGCAGATTCGTCACCTGAGCGGCTTTCCCAAGGTGTTCGGCAATCTGGACAGCATCCTGGTGCTGTTTCTGGCCTGGCTTGTGGTGATCGTTAGCTTCTTCTTCCTGGCCATCCAGCTGTTCGTGACCTTGGTCGAGTTCAAGCTGACCACCCTCGCCGGCTTCGTGCTGGTGCCCTTTGCGCTGTGGAACAAGACCGCCTTTCTCGCCGAGAAAGTGCTGGGCAATGTGGTGGCGTCCGGCATCAAGGTGCTGGTGCTGGCGGTGATCGTCGGCATTGGCAGCGGGCTGTTCGCCGAGTTTCAGGCCGTGCCGGACGAGCCCTCCATCGACCACGCGCTGGTGGTCATGCTCGCCTCATTGGCGTTGCTCGGCCTGGGCATCTTCGGCCCGGGCATTGCCACCGGCCTGGTCTCCGGCGCACCGCAACTGGGTGCTGGTGCAGCAGCTGGTACCGCGCTCGGCGCGGCGGGCATGGCAGCCGGTGCTGCTGCAGTAGCCACAGGTGTCGGCGGCGCAGTGCTGGCCGGCGCACGCATGGCGCCCGACGCGGCGCGCCTGGCTATGGGTGGAGCCCGTTCTCTGGCTGGTGTGCCTTCTGGAGCTGCGGCCGGCGGTACTGCGGCAGGTGGAACGTCCGCCGCTGCTGGCTCATCGGCGGCCCCCGCCAAGCCGCCTGATTGGGCCAAGCGCCTGCAGCGCAGGCAACAACTCTCGCAGGCCACCAACACGGTCGCCCACACCCTGCGTGGTGGCGATGGCGGTGGTTCATCACCTGGGCCGCAGATCCGCGACCCATCGAATTCGTAAAGGAGGACGAGGATGCGATTCAGACGTCCACGGGTGCGCTACAGCGACACCCCTCAACCTGTCACCCCTTACCAGGCCGCGGCACAGGCCTGGGACCTGCGCATGGGCAGCAGCCTGGCGCAGGCACGCAACTGGCGACTGATGGCCTTCGGTTGTCTGGGCCTGGCACTGCTGATGGCTGGCGGACTGGTCTGGCGTTCGGCGCAGTCGACGGTGACGCCCTACGTGGTGGAGGTCGACAACCTCGGCCAGGTGCGCGCCGTCGGCGAAGCCGCCAGTCCCTACCAGCCCCAGGATGCGCAAATCGCCCATCACCTGGCGCGCTTTATCGAGCAGGTGCGCTCGCTATCGATCGACCCGGTGGTGGTGCGGCAGAACTGGCTGGAGGCCTATCACTCCACAACCGACCGCGGCGCCGCCACCCTCAACGACTATGCCCGCGCCAACGATCCCTTCACCCGGGTCGGCAAGGAGTCGGTGTCGGTGGAAGTCACCAGCGTAGTACGTGCCAGCGACAGCTCGTTCCAGGTGCGCTGGATCGAACGCCGTTTTGTGAATGGCGCGGCAGCCGGCCTGGAGCGCTGGACGGGGGTGATCTCGCTGGTGCTGCAGCCTCCACGCACCGAGGAAAAGCTGCGCCGCAACCCACTCGGCATCTACGTCAACGGCCTGTCCTGGAGCCGTGAGCTGGACACTACGGAAGGAGCCAAGAAACCATGAAAACCTCCCTTAACCTCTGTATATGCCCTCTGCTGCTGAGCGTGCTGGTCGGCTGTGCCAGCCAGCAGCCGCCAGTGATCGAGCTGGATGAACCGGTAGAAGCGCAGCGCCTGCCGGAACCGCCCAAGCCCATCGAGGTCGTGGAAGTACCCAAGCCCCTGGCCCTGCCCGCACAGCTCAAGCCACTGCCGGAAACTCAGCGCAGCAAGCCGGCCAAGGAACCGGCCGACGAGCGCGTGCGGGTCTCGCGCGCCAATCGCGACGCTCGAGTCGCGCCGAGTCGGGAAGGCTATATCAACGCCATCCAGGTTTGGCCCTACTCCGATGGCGCGCTGTATCAGGTATACGCCAGCCCAGGACGGGTGACCGCGATCAACCTGCAGCCCGGCGAAGAGTTGATCACTGTGGCCGCCGGCGACACCGTGCGCTGGATCGTCGGCGACACTACCAGTGGTAGCAGCGACGAGTTGCGCACCAGTGTGCTGATCAAGCCGACGCGGGTCGACCTCAAGACCAACCTGGTGATCACCACCACGCGCCGCACCTACCTGATCGAGCTGAGTTCCACCGAGCAGGCCTGGATGGCGTCGGTGTCCTGGGACTATCCGAAGGATCACATGCTCGCCCTGCAACGCCGCGCCAGCATCGCCCAGGCCGCAGCGCCGGTGGATGCCGGCCTAACGCTGGAGCAGCTGCGCTTTCGTTATGCGATCAGCGGCAGCAATCCACCCTGGAAACCGCTGCGCGCTTTCGATGACGGCCGCAAGGTGTATATCCAGTTCCCCGCCGGTATCGCCCAAGGCGAGCTGCCGCCGCTGTTCGTAATTGGCCCCGAAGGTGATGGACAGCTGGTCAACTATCGCTTCCGCTCGCCCTACTACATCGTCGACCGTCTATTCGGCGCAGCCGAGCTGCGCCTGGGCGCCGACAAGGGTGACGTGGTGCGGATTGAGCGCACCGATGGCGTGGCACGGAGGCCCTGAGCATGACGGCCAAGGACGACAAACAAACCGCCGCAACCTCGCTACCGCCCAAGGAAGCGCCGGAGTCGCTGGAGCTGCGCGCCAAGCCGCGCCCGGTCACTCGCCTCAATCCGCGCATGCTGGCGGTAGTGGTCGGCGGCCTATCGGCTGCAGTACTCGGAGCCATGCTGTGGTCGCTGCAGCCGCAGCAGCGCCGCCAGGGCGCCGAGCCGAACGAGCTATACAACGTCGACCGCGTGGCACGCTCCGAGGGGCTGGAGCAGTTGCCGGCAGACTACTCGCAGCTGCCGCCTCCCCCTGCACCCGAGGTGCCGCAACTGGGCCCGCCGCTGCCCGGCGATCTGGGCGGGCCAATCCTCAGGGCGGAGCAGCAGGCGCAAGGTTATGGACATGGGCCAGATGCCGTCGAAGCAGAGCGCCTGGCCCTGCTCAAGGAAGCTGAGGAAGCAGCGCAGTCCTCGGTGTTTTTCCAGACCAGCAGCGCGCGGAAATCGAACGTCGCATCTGTTAGTGGCGCTCAACTCGATTCCCCGGCTCTGGGTATGGCTTCGTCAGGCGCAGTAGCCGCCGCAGGAACACCAACGCAGCAGGAGCGGAACGAGGCGTTTCTCAGTAAATCCGTAAACGCACAAATCCGTAATTCCGGATTGCTGCAGATGCCTGAATCGCCCTACCAAGTGATGGCCGGCACCGTCATCGCGGCAGCACTGGTAACTGGCATCAAGTCGGATCTACCCGGCGACGTGATCGCCACAGTGACCGAGCCGGTCTATGACAGCGCCACCGGTGAACACGTGCTGATCCCCCAAGGTGCCCGCCTGCTCGGTCGCTACAACAGCCAGGTGAACTACGGGCAGAGCCGCGTGCAGGTGGTATGGCAGCGGGTGATCTTGCCGGACACCTCGTCCTTCCAGCTCGACAATCTGGTTGGTACCGACGCCGCCGGCTATGCCGGCCTCGAGGATGGCGTCGACTGGCACTGGAATCGGATCGTCGCCGGCGCGGCCATGACCAGCCTACTGGGCATCGGTGCCGAGTTGGCGGCACCGGCCAACCGCACCGACGGCGACCGCGTCATCATCGCCGGGCGCGACAGCCTGCAGGACACAGTGAACCAGGTCGGCCAGGAGGTCACCCGCCGCAACCTCGATATCCAGCCCACGCTGACCCAGCGCCCTGGGCTGCCCCTGCGCGTGATCGTCAACCGCGACCTGGTACTGCGCCCCTTTCAACCTTTCTCCACTCAACAGAGGAGCCTGCAATGAGCACGACCAAGCTGCGTCTCGGCCCGCTGCCGAAAACCGAGAACCTGAAGCTGACCTTCACCTGCCCGGCCAGCCTGAAGGCTGACCTCGAGCGCTACGCGGCGCTGCACTCGCAAACCTATGGTGAAGAAGTCGACGCTCTGACGCTCATCCCGCACATGCTGGAAGCTTTCATGGCGAGGGATAGGGTATTCAAAAGAACTAACAAGCCTGCACTACCCGCTGCGCCACAAACCACCGATCCACGCTAAAAGCGGAAAGTGGATTTTTTCATGCGCCGGACTGAATTGATAAAAATCCTCAAGATCGTGAGGTTTTCAATGCTATCTATGGTCCACCACCTTTAATCCTCACGATCATGCGGATTGATGACTGGAACAGACTTATGACAGCACAGTCCGCTTGAGCATTGAAGGCCAGGGCGTGCGGTGTCTCCACCCCAGATCAATCTAGGTCAGGCAAAAAACAATAGGCCATATTTGAACCAATAATAGCCATAATGACGTATAATGGATCTATAATGAACCATTATACGAGGCTTATCCTTGGCCCTAACCCATTCTCTGCTCGCTCCAGGCGAACTGACCCAGAAGATCGGCGCCAACGCTCGAGAAGCGCGACTCGCACAGAACCTCTCCCGCAAATCCTTGGCGAAGATGGCGGGTGTTTCAGAATCGACCATCAAGCGATTCGAGTCCACTGGGCAGATCACCCTTGATGCTCTGGTGCTCATCGCTACAGCACTTGGTGCAACACGCCAAATCGCTGAACTGTTCAAGCATGAGCGGCCTGTCTCGCTTGAAGAAATCAAACAAACAGGACGTACCCGGGGGCGCCAATGAAATCCATAAACACCGTAGAGGTATTGCTCGCAGGCACGCCGGTCGGTGAGCTGGTTGCCAGTCGACAGGGTATGTACTTTGCCTATCATCCACAGTGGGTGGCGCAAGGCTTCAATCTGTCACCCCTGAACATGGACTTCACAACCCAACCCCAGAAAGCGGCTGATCCAGTCCTTTTCGCAGGCCTACCAGGCGCGATTGCCGACTCCCTCCCGGACGGATGGGGCATGTTGCTAATGGATCGTTATTTCCTTGCCAATCATGGCATAGACCGTAGACACATTTCCCCGCTCGATCGGCTGGCTTACATGGCAGACAGGGGCATGGGTGCACTGGAATATCGCCCGGTGCTTGAGCACGCCACCGGTGAAGATGATATTGATCTGGCCCAGCTCTACCAGGAGTCCCAGGCGGTCTACGAAGGAGACACCTCGTCCATTCTTGATGCTCTGCGCCTCGCTGGTGGCTCCCCTGCCGGCGCTCTCCCCAAGGTCGTCGTTGCACTGTCCCCAGATAGAAAACAATGCAATACATCTTTCCGGCAGCTCCCAGCCGGCTACCAACACTGGCTAGTGAAATTCCGATCACCAACCGAACATCGTGATACCGGCACCATCGAATATGCCTACGCGCTCTTGGCAGAACGTGCTGGAGTGAAGATGGCTGCGAGCGACTTGCTCACAGTCAGCTCTGCAAACGGCACCGAGCGATTCTTTGCTGCCCAACGTTTCGACCGACACGGCAATAGCAAACTCCACATGATGACTGCCAGCGGTATTCTCTATGCAGATCACCGCGCGCCCTCACTGGACTATTCAGATCTCTTGAAAACAACCCACGCGGTCACCAACCATGCAGCGGAGGTAGAGCGCATGGCAAGACTCATGGTTTTTAATGCGCTGACCCACAACCATGATGATCACGCCAAGAACTTCGCATTCCTACACGACCAAGGACGGTGGACGTTAGCTCCGGCCTATGACCTGACCTACGCCCCTGTCCAGGGTTTCGCGGACGAGCACACGACTTCTTTCAACGGCTCCGGGCTGGCAACACGTAAAAACCTCAAACAAGTCTGCGCTGCTTTCCGATATCTGGATCCGGATCTTTACATCGAGCAAACCCTTGATGTGCTCTCCGGGTGGTCTTCAATATGCGCAGAACTTGAGATCGATCCCAATCAGGAGAAAATAATTCAGCGGGCATTCAACGAAATCCGCAAGCGCCTCGACTGACGCTGGCATCGGTCGACGTCACGGACGTTGAATACACACCAAGGGGCAGGCACATACCTCCGGGTCGACAGGTTTATAAAATCCAGAAAATGCTCACCATCAGTGAGCATTTCCCGCATTTCGTAAACCCAGGCAGCATCAGTCTCAGCCCTCTTGAGGCCCCATTCATTCCAGCAACGCCTGCAGCGGATCCAGCTCGTCAACAAGTTCAGGCGCGTTGCCGGGCCGTTGGCGAGCTGGATCCACGGCACCGACGATACTCAAGGCATTACCGGCCCGCACGCCCATCTACGACTTAGCTTGTTTGCCATCAGACCTAGCACCAATAAGCTGAATCCGATTGAAATAGCGCTATGGCATGGAGCAATGAAGACACTGTTTTTGCTAATGGCTCAGTACGACGGACAAGCCGTAATTCCTATCGAATGGGTATGCCGAGATTTCCTCGGCCTTTCGGTGGACAAGTTCAAACGCAAGCGTCTGATGGGAGAAATAGATCTTCCGGTGATGCGACTGGGCGCTAACTCGCAGAAGGCCAATCTCGGCGTGCATTTGGAAGATCTCGCTGCCTACCTCGATAGACAGCGCGAGGCCGCAATCAGAGAGCAGGATCAGTTGATGGATCGACGACGCCTAGCCTGAAGCACACCCTTTCTGTCTTCTGCGGGTTCAGGCTCTATACGCGCCCCGAGCACCACAGGGGCCCCGATTATCTTCTCTAGCCAAGACCAGTTCTTGTAAGGATCTCCTCGCCCATTCAAATGTGTATAACGACGCATGGAGTTCCAGTCGCGATGCCCTGATACGCTGGCAACTCTCGGTATATCCCACTCCATCTCGAATAGCCGGCTCACGCCGTCATGGCGCAGATCGTGGAAATGCAAATCCTTGATAGCCAAAAACTTACAAGCACGAGTGAACGCCGCAGAAATTGAGTCCGAATAGTAAGGGAATATCTCTCGGCAAGACTTAGGCATACTCTGAACAATCCGCCAGGCCTCATCCGGCAGATGACACCAGACATCATTACCAATCTTCTGTCCGGGATTTTTCATATCTCGAACAAGCACCGCCTGCCGCCGCTCATCCAGATCTTCCCAGCGAATCCGAGTGATCTCTTCCTGCCTGCGTGTAGAGAAAATCGCGAAAGCTATGACCTTAGGCATGTGTATCGCGCTTGGCCTGCGCGCTTGGAGATCAAAAAAATAGGTGAGCAATTTGTCCAACTCATCCATGCTAGGTCGCCGATCACGTTCTCGACTTCGAGACACCATACCCAGCTTACGCAGCACCTTGCGCGAATCAGCCATCGCGCTCGCGTCAACCTCATATCCCCAGGCAGGCTTAGCGACTGACAAAACAGCGCCAAGGTGTGCAAGATCGTTTCCAACCGTCTGAGCCTGAACACCACCTCCCTCCTGGCTCATCCGCCATTGCGCGTACTCGACTAATTTTTGACTCGACAGATCGACATCAGCAATTTGACCTAGCCAGGTCTCGCTGATCGCTTTCAAGGTAGCCCGCTTGGTTTTTCCGAGCGGACGTATCAGCTCGTATTCATCAAGATAGCGCTCAATGATTTTCTTGAGCGGCACATCCTCCCGCGAAGCCTTTTCAAGAGCGCCTGGCAACGCCAGTTCGGCCTCCCTCCTCATCATCCAAGCGCGAGCAACCGGCTTACGGTCGAAGGACTGGCTTTCTTGGTAGACTATGACTCCCTTGCGGCGCAGCCGAATCTGAACCGTGTACTTGGTCTGCCCGCTTTTGTTCACGCGCCGAGTGATCGTTCCCACATCGCTCACCATCAGTGCTAAAAATGCATTTACCAGTGCTAAATTTTAGCACCACATGCGCAAAAACGGGCAGAAATAAGCCATTTTGGCCTTTAACCGATCTAAACAAATGCCTCTAGAATCAGCCTCAAAGCCAGTAACCACGCGACCTGCCCTGTCCCGCCGTTTCTCCGTTGCCCCGATGATGGACTGGACTGACCGTCACTGCCGGTACTTTCTCCGTCAGCTGTCGCGCCACGCCCTGCTCTACACCGAGATGGTCACCACCGGTGCGCTGATCCACGGTGATCGCGAGCGCTTCCTGCGCTACAGCGAATGCGAGCATCCCATCGCGTTGCAACTGGGCGGCAGCAACCCGCAGGATCTGGCCACCTGCGCGAAGATGGCCGAAGCACACGGCTATGACGAGGTGAACCTGAACGTCGGCTGCCCCAGCGACCGCGTGCAGAACAACATGATCGGCGCCTGCCTGATGGGTCACCCGGCGCTGGTGGCTGACTGCGTGAAGGCCATGCAGGACGCCGTAAGCATCCCGGTGACGGTCAAGCACCGCATCGGCATCAACGGCCGTGACAGCTATGCCGAGCTGTGCGACTTCGTCGGTCAGGTGCGCGAGGCCGGCTGCCGCAGCTTCACCGTGCATGCTCGCATCGCCATTCTCGAAGGCCTGTCGCCGAAGGAAAACCGCGAGATCCCGCCGCTACGCTACGACGTGGCCGCGCAGCTCAAGCAGGATTTCCCGGATCTGGAGATCATTCTCAACGGCGGCATCAAGACTCTGGAGGAATGCGAGCAACACCTGCAGACCTTCGATGGCGTGATGCTCGGCCGCGAGGCCTATCACAACCCCTATCTGCTGGCGCAGGTGGACAGCCGCCTGTTCGGCAGCGCGGACGCCGGCATCACCCGCATGGACGCCCTGCTCGCGCTGAAACCCTACGTCGAGCAGCACCTGCGCGAAGGCGGCACGCTGCATCATGTCAGCCGTCATGTGCTGGGGCTGGCTCAGGGTTTCCCAGGTGCGCGGCGCTTCCGTCAGTTGCTGTCGGTAGACATTCACAAGGTGCAGGATCCGCTGGGTCTACTCGACCAGGCAGCCGATCTGCTACGCGGGCATTAAGCCCGAGCGCTCAGGCGATAGCGACTGCGCCCGGTGGTCTGCACCAGGCCGTTTTCTTCCATGCGGCGCAGCACCTGGCGCACGCTGACCAGCGACAGCGGCTCGCCAGCCTCGCTCAGTTGTCGGTGCAACTCGCGCGCCGATACGCCCTGCTCGTCGTTGGCGCTGCACAGCGCCTCCACTACCTTGAGGCGCGGCATGCTGAAACGCAGCCCGACGGCCTGCAACCACTCACGGCACTGGCGTGCATCCGGCCCTGCAGAAACTGAACGAGAAGGCAGGCTTTGGGTCGACATATTCGGGCTCCTTGGCGGCTCGTCTAAAGTCGGACTCCACCGACTCCGGCGCATTTCGATGCGCCGTCATAGATAAAGACGAACGAGCCGACAAAAACCTCAGCTCTGAAAAGGTAAATTTTGTCAGTGACCCGACCGTTGAGCGCCTTCGGCACCTCGGGTAAGGTCATGCCACCTGCAACGACAAGGCCTCGTCATGACCTCCAAGCTGGAACAACTCAAGCAGTTCACCACCGTGGTTGCCGACACCGGCGACCTAGACGCCATCGCCCGCCTGCAACCGGTGGATGCCACTACCAACCCCTCGCTGCTGCTCAAGGCCGCCGCCCTGCCCCGCTACGCCGACCTGCTGCGCCAGGCGATCGATGCTGGCAAGGGAGATCAGGGCCTGGCCTGCGATCATTTCGGGGTAGCCGTCGGCCAGGAGATTCTCAAGGTCATTCCCGGGCGCATCTCCACCGAAGTCGATGCACGCCTTTCGTTCGACACCGATGCCACCTTGCTCCGTGCCGAACGCCTGATCGGCCTTTATGAGCGAGCCGGCATCGGCCGCGACCGCGTACTGATCAAGATCGCCGCTACCTGGGAAGGCATCCGCGCCGCCGAGCAACTGGAAAAAGCCGGCGTACAGACCAACCTAACCCTGCTGTTCGCTTTCGCCCAGGCGCAGGCCTGCGCCGATGCCGGCGTGTTCCTCATCTCGCCTTTCGTTGGCCGCATCTACGACTGGTACAAGAAGGCCGAGGGCCGTGACTTCGCGGGCAGCGAAGATCCGGGCGTGCAGTCGGTCTCGCGCATCTATGACTATTACAAGGCCAACGGCTACGACACCGTGGTGATGGGGGCGAGCTTCCGTAACCTCGGCCAGATCGAGGCACTGGCCGGCTGCGACCGCCTGACCATCAGCCCCGAACTGCTGCAGAAACTAGCCGAGGACGATGGCCAGCTGAATCGGCAGTTGCGGCCCGGCGCCGCCGGTGAGCCTCGCCAGAGCCTCAACGAAGGCACCTTCCGCTGGGCCTTGAACGAAGACGCCATGGCCACCGAGAAACTGGCCGAGGGCATCCGCCTGTTCGCCCGCGATCAGGAAAAGCTCGAAGCACTGCTGGCCGCCAAGGCCTGAACGAAAAGGGGCGCCAGCCAAGCTGACGCCCCCTTTCAATTCTACAAAGCCTGATCGAGAACTCAGTGCCGTTCGAGCGCACTGACCAGGTCGTGAAACGCCTCACGGTTGGAGTCGTTGAGCCCCATCAGAATGCGGTGCGCTTCCAGCACCTTGGCCTTGACCACTTCTTCGGACTGATCCTGCGACGGCAGGTCGTCCAGGCATTCCGGGCATGGAATCGGCCGATCGACGATATTGAACACCTGATCGAAGCCCATGGACTCCAGCAGGCGGGTAATGTCGTCGTGAGTGGTGACAACGGTCGGCAACAGGCCAACCTTCTGCCGCGACAAAATGGACAATTTCGCCAGCAAACCAAGCGTAGTACTGTCGATACTGCGCGTTTCGGTCAGGTCGATGACGATGGCCGAAAAATTCAACGCGGTAAAAATCTTTTCAATCGTGGCATCCAGTGCTGAACACAGGGTCAGACGGACTTCACCGACGAACTTCAGGACGAATGTTCCATCCTGCTCGGCAAATTGGATGCGACCGGGGCTTATCCCAGGGTTCATGCAAGGTTCCTGCTCAACACCAGCAAGGCGATATCATCCGGCATCTCGCCCAGATTGGCCAGACCGAGAACTTGACGCAAACCGCTCAGCGTACCGCCAGCCTGGCTAACCAGTTGTGGCAACGCCAATTCCTTCTCTTTCAAGGTATCACCCGGTAACAGATCGAGAATGCCGTCCGAAAGCAGAGTCAGGCTGAACGACTCAGGCAGCTCCATCACCAGATCGCCGTATTCGGCTTCGGCGAACAGGCCGACCGGCAGGCCGCGGCCCTCCAGGTAACGCGCCTGGCCATTCTCGAACAGCACCGGTAGCGGTAGGTGTCCGCCGATACTGTAGGTGAGCATGCCGCTCTGATCGTCGATCACCCCGCCGAGCATGGTCACATGCTTGCCCAGCTTGCAGTTGATCAGGCCGCGGTTGATGTGACCGAGAACATCGGAAGGCTTGAATTCAGGCAACGTGCCGTTGCGCCGCCACTCGTAGAGCAGCCGGGTGGTCATGAACTTGAGCAGCACGGTGACGAATGCCGAGGAGGCGCCGTGACCGGAAACATCGGCCAGGTAGAAGGCGATGCGCCGCTCATCGATACGGAAGTAATCGACGAAGTCGCCGGACAGGTACAGCGACGGAATGATCTGGTGCGCGAAATTCAAGCCTTCAGCCTGCCAGGGCGTCACCGGCAGCATGTTCATCTGCACCTGGCGGCCAGCGTTCTGGTCTTCCTGCAGCAGATGCAGGCTGGCCTGAAGCTCACGATTGGCCGCCTCGAGCTTTTCGCGGTAACGCTGGTTCTCGACGCGCAGCCGTGCGCGATCCAGCGCGCGGCGCACCGAATGCTCCAGCACGGCGAGATCTTCAAGGGGTTTGATCAGGTAGTCGGCAGCACCGAGACGCAAGGCTTCGACGGCGTCGTTCATCACGCCGGCGCCGGAAACCACGATCACCGGGACTTCAACGCCGAGCGCATTGATACGCCGGATCAGTTCAAGACCGTCGACCTGCGGCATGCGCAGGTCGCAGATCATCAGGTCGGGGCCTTCCTGCTGGAACATCTCCAGCCCCTGCAAACCGTTGTTGGCCTGCAGCACCTTGAAGCCGCTGTCCTCGAGGTAGGCCGCGAGGCTTGCACGCACGACATCGTCGTCGTCGATGATCAGCAAAGTGGCACTGGTTTTGTGCATGGGGTATCCAGGCAAACTGCGCCAGGGCAATTTTGGTCACTGCCCGTGGCGCGGCGCCGCATCAATGGCGTCAGGGGCGATTTCAAGGGGCAGACGGTACTCCCATCTGCCGGCCGATTCAAGCCGGGACCGGTCGTCGTTCGGCGGCTTTACAGGTCAAATCGACGAGAGTTATAAGGGCCGCGGGAGAGTTCATAAGAAGAGGCAGGATCCATGAGTCAGAATGATCGAGCGTACAGCGAGAAGCGCGACTACATCCGCATGCGACTGGAAGCAGCAGTCGTCCTCCATCACGCTGGCCGGGAATTTCCTGCACTGTGCCTGGATCTCTCCAGTACCGGTATGCAAATCGAGGCCGAAGTGGCCTTGAGCATGGGTGACAAGGTCAAGGTTCACATTCCCTCCGAGCACAGCGAGCTGGCCGGTCTCGATGCCCAGGCCGAGGTGGTCCGGGTAAGCGATTTGGGCGACGGTCGGCAGGCGCTGGGCCTGGCGATCATCTCCATGAGCTGAAATCTGCATTTACGAAAAAGGCGGCCTCGAGGGCCGCCTTTTTCGTATCTACGGGGTGCTGCTTACGCAGCGATGAGCTCATCAGATGCTTAGAAATCGTCTTCGACCTGCCCATCCTTGATCTTGTACTCGCGGCTCTGCAGGTAGGCGTTGCGGATGAAGATGTACTTGTCGCCGCTGATCAGGCGCTCGGCCTGCAGCAAATTGGCCCGGGTGTCGATGACCTGGACGCCACGGGTGACGTTACGGGTCGGCACGTGATCCATGTACGGATACGGGGTCAGCAAGCTGTCCGGTACTCGCCCGGCAGCATCGCGCACAGTGCTCGGGCCGAGGAACGGGATCACCAGGTACGGGCCGCTATCCAGGCCCCAGACGCCGAGGGTCTGACCGAAATCTTCGTTGTTCTTCTGCAGCCCCATGTGCTTGGCCACATCGAAGAAGCCCAGCAGGCCGAAGGTGGTGTTGAAGATCAGGCGACCGGTATCGACACCGGCGTTATGCAGCTTGCCTTGCAGCAGGTTGTTGGCCAGGTTGCCGACGTCGCCGATATTGCCGAAGACGTTGTGCACGCCGTCCTCGAGAAACTGCGGCGTAACCGCACGGTAACCCTGCGCCACAGGCTTAAGCGCATAGGTATCGAGGGTATCGTTGAAACGAAAGATTGGGCGATTGAAGCCCTCCCAAGGATCGTCCTCCGAAGCGGCCTGGCCCATCGCAGGCAGCAGGCTCAGGCCAACCAGGGCCATCAGGCCACCCAGGCGCGCGATCCAGCGAGCACCGATCACATGCATTGAAGTCTCTCCTTGAGGGAAATAAGGTGGCCACCGCCAGCGGCCCGAAGGCCGCGTAGTATAAAGCCTGAAGCCTGTATTGGGCAGCATAGCGAAGAAAAGCGATGACCGATGAAACCTTGCTGCACACCGCACACATCCCCGTACGCTGGGGCGACATGGACAGCTATGGGCACGTCAACAACATCATCTACATGCAGTATCTGGAAGAGGCCCGCGTCGCCTGGTTCGAGCTGGCCGGCGTGGCGATGAGCAATGTGCCATTCGGTCCGGTGGTGCTGCAGACCCAGCACACCTACCTCAAACCCGTGGTGTACCCCGCCACCGTGGTGGTGCAATTGAGAGCTGGCGCAGTAGGACGCAGCAGTGTCGTGATCGAGCATCGCCTGAGTACGGTCGAGGATCCGCTGACGAGCTACGGCGAGGGTTACTGCAAGCTGGTATGGGTCGATCACGGCAGCGGCAAGTCGGTGGCGCTGCCCGAGCATGTGCGCGCCCTGTTCGGCGTCATCTGACAGTCATCTTTCGGTCATCCGCAGGCGCTAGATTGGCCTAGGCCATTGCCACGGATGATCCCATGCCCTTCTCCTGCACTGCCCTGATCTTTCAACTGTCCGGCTGCCTGGTCGACTTCGGTGCCCGCACGCTGCCTGTCGCACTGCAGCGGCTGCACCCCGAACACGCCGGCAAGCCCGTCTCGGGCACCCCTCAACAGGCGCTGGAAGCCTGCCTGGGCAAACCAGCAACTGCCGGGCAACTGCAGGCGCTGGAGCAGATCCTTGGCGAAGTCGCAGGCGCGCATACCGAACTGACCCCAGGCGCCGCACAGTTGCTGCAAATCCTGCATAGCTACGGCACCCCGTGCGCCTGGCTCGACGACCTACCAGCCGATGCCAGCCTGAGCCTGGCCCAGGCACTGCCGGCGCCCATTGAGGCGGTGATCAGCCACCAGGCCAGGCCCTGGCCAGCGCCAGATAGCTGCTGGCAGGCGCTGAGCCAATTGGGCGTCGAGCGCCTGGATGGCAGCATCGTCGTCAGCGGCAATCCTCTGCTGCTGCAGGCAGGCCTAAATGCCGGTTGCTGGACCATCGGCTTGGCCGCCTGCGGGCCACTGTGCGGCTACGCCCCGGCTGACTGGCAAGCGCTCGGTGCAAACGAGCAGGAACGCCTGCGCGCCGAGGCCACGCTGCAACTCTATCGTCTGGGTGTGCACTCGGTGGTCGATCACCTGGGCGAAATCCAGGCCAGCCTCGACGACATCGGCATACGCCGCAGCAAGGGCGAAAAGCCCTGAGCGCTTGACCGGGATCAGGCAAAGCCGGCGGGCTTGGATTAACCTTCAGATACGGCTGAAAACTTCCAGCGACACTGGGAGTCAATGTCTATGCCGATTCGACAAGGAGAGAACTCTATGCCAGCAAACGACCTGCAGCAGCAATTGGAAGCCCTCCAGCAGCACCTGGCCCAGGACACGCCGCTCAGCGAGGAAGAACGAGCATCGCTTTACCTGCTGACGCAAGAAATCGAAGTACAGCTGGCGCGCGAAGCCGCGGCGGCGCCCGACGCCACGCTGGTCGATGGCGTCAATCTGGCTGTGGAACGTTTCGAAGCCAGTCATCCCACCCTCGCCGGCACCCTGCGCAACATCATGCAGAGCCTGGCCAATATGGGTATCTGATGCTCTATCGCGGATAGAGCCCAAGCACTCAAGCAAATGCCGCCAAATGGCGGCATTTTTCTTGGATCACTGCCGCGCCAGGCGAGCATTGTCCGGGGTGATCGCCTCGGTGCTGCGGTAGGGGTTGATATCCAACCCGCCGCGGCGCACATAGCGCGCATAGACGGTGAGTGTCTGCGGCTGCAGCAGTCGCTGCAGATCAAGGAAGATGCGCTCGACGCACTGCTCATGGAAGTCCGCGTGCTGGCGGAAGCTCACCAGATAGGCCAGCAGGCTGGCGTGGTCCAGCGCGGCGCCATGATACTCGACCACCAGGCTGCCCCAGTCCGGCTGGCCGGTGACCGGGCAGTTGGACTTGAGCAGGTGGCTGTGCAGGCTCTCTTCCACCAGCCGACCAGCATCGCAGCGCAGCAGTTCGGGTTGCGGGTGATCGTACTGGCTGACGCTGACTTCCAGCTCATCGATGCACTGCCCCGGCAGCGTCGCCACGCCCTCTGCGGACACCTCACTCAGCGAACGCAGACGCACCGCCACCGGCTTGCCGGCTACAGCGGACAGATCTCGAACCAAGGTGGCCTGCAACTCGTCCCAACTGGCGAAAGCCGACTGGTTCAGCGAGTTGAGGTAAAGCTTGAAGGACTTCGATTCGATGATGTTCGGCGAGTCGGCAGGAATGGCGAACTCACCGATGGCCACAACCGGCTTGCCGGACGGCAGCAGCCAGGACAGCTCGTAGCAGTTCCAGTAGTCCACGCCCTGATACGGCAGGTTGGCGCCATCCAGGCCCAGCTCCGCCCATTTGGTGGTACGCGAGATGGGGAACAACAGCTCGGGACTGTACTCGGCGATGTACTGGCTGGACTTGCCCAGCGGGGAATGTTCGGCGGGGTGCTGCATGGCGCGCAATCCAGTGTGGCGAAAAACCGCGCGAGTTTAGCGGGTTGACCGCCGCGCCGCACGCGTGAAGCACTACGCCGGCCACCTGTAGGAGGGAGCTCTGCTCGCGAAACGTCTTACAGCCAGAAGCTTCGCGAGTAGAGCTCACTCCTACCACAGTAATCAGTCGCTAAGCGCCGTGGAAGGGCTCTACCCGCGACAGCATCAAAAGCTCGCCGCTAAAGCGCCTCCTACAGGACTCAGACAGCCACCTGCTCGTCCTCGATCTTGCGCAGCGGCGCCCAGCGTCGCAGCAGCAGATATAGCGTCGGGATCACATAAAGCGTGAAGAAGGTGCCGACCAGCAGCCCGCCGACGATCACCAGGCCGATCTGCTGGCGGCTTTCGGCACCGGCGCCGGTGGCAATGGCCAAGGGCAACGAACCCAGGACCATCGCGCCGGTGGTCATCAGGATCGGCCGCAGACGCTGCACCGAGGCCTCAATCACCGACTCACGCAGTGCCCTGCCCTCACGCAGCAGATGATTGGCGAACTCGACGATCAGGATGCCGTGCTTGGTGATCAGGCCGATCAGGGTCACCAGGCCGATCTGCGAATAGATGTTCCAGGTGCCGCCGAACAGCTTCAGCGCCAGCAAGGCGCCTGCCATCGATAGGGGCACGCTGAAGAGGATGATCAGCGGATCGCTGAAACTCTCGAACTGCGCCGCCAGCACCAGGAAGATGAAAGCCAGCGCCAGGGCGAAGATCAGCAGGATGCCCGAGCTGGACTCCTTGAAATCCCGCGAGGTGCCGGTGTAGTCGTACTGCGTCTCCGGCGGAAACACCTCACGTGCAGCCACCTCCAGATGATTCAGGGCCTCGCCCAGGGTGTAGCCGGTGCCGACGTTGGCGCTGATGGTCACCGCGCGCAACTGGTTGAAGTGGTTGAGCTCGCGCGGCGCAACCGTCTCGCGCAATTCGATCAGGTTCGACAATTGCACCATGCCGCCGTCGCGGTCACGCACGTAGACGCGATTCAGATCCTGCGGGTTGCTGCGGTCGATATCCTCCAGTTGCACCAACACGTCGTACTGCTCGCCGTTCTGCTTGAAACGGGTCACTTGGCGGCTGCCGAACAGGCTTTCCAGGCTGCGCCCGATCACCGATACATCGGTGCCAACGGCGGCGGCCTGCTCGCGATTGACGGTGATCTTGAGCTGCGGTGAGTTGAGCTTGAGGTCGCTGTCCAGCCCTTCCAGCTCCGGATAGTCGCGCATGCGCTCCATCAACTGCTCGACATAGCCCTGCAGCTCGGCATATTCCATGGACGAACGGATGACGAAATTGATCGGCTGGTTGCGCGCGCTTTGCCCCAGCGGCGGGCGGTTGACCGGGGTGACGCGCATGCCGGCGATATCCTGCAGTTTCGGCAGCAATTCATTGCGGATCTCGAACTGGGTGCGCGTGCGATCGGCCCAATCTTCCAGCTTCATGAAGGAAATGCCCTGGGCCACGGTGGGGAAGCCAGCCACCACCAGATAGCGATTGGTCTCGGGGATGCTGGCATAAGCAGCCTCCACCTCGCGGGCATAGCGTGCGGTGTAGTCAATGGTGGCGCCATCGGGGCCATTGAACACGCCGACGATGGTGCCGGTGTCCTCGGTGGGCGCCAGCTCCGAACGCAAGCCGCCGAACAGCCAGGCGCAGAGCACGAAGGCGGCCAGCAGCACGCCCAACACCAGCGGCCAGGCGCGCAGGGCGCGGTCCAAGCTGTGCTTGTAGCTGTAGGTAAGACCGTTGAGGAAGCCCTCGATCAGGTTGTACACGCGACCGTGACGCTGCTCGTGCTCATGCGCTTTGAGCATGACTGCACACATCATCGGCGTCAGGGTTAGGGCCACGAAACCGGATACCAGCACCGAGCCGGCCAGGGTCCAGGCGAACTCGGTGAACAACTTGCCGGTGGTGCCCTGCATGAAGCCGATCGGGGCGAACACCGCAGCCAGGGTCAGAGTCATGGCGATCACCGCAAAGGCGATCTCGCGACTGCCTTTGAAAGCGGCCTGCACCGGCTTCATCCCCGCCTCGATATGGCGGTGGATGTTCTCCAGCATGACGATGGCGTCGTCCACCACCAGGCCGATGGCCAGGACCATGGCCAGCAACGTCAGGGTGTTGATAGTGAAGCCCATCAGCGACATCAGGGCGAAGGCGCCGATCAGCGACACCGGAATGGTCACCAGCGGGATCAGCGTGGCGCGCAGCGAGCGCAGGAAGATGAAGATGATCAGGATGACCAGCGCCACGGCTTCCCAGATGGTGGTGAAGACGTTATCGATGGACTCGCGGATGAACTGCGAGTTGTCGTTGGCCACGGTCATCTTCATGCCGTCGGGCAGCAGCGCCTTGACCTCGTCCCAGGCCGCCGCGAGGCCGTCGGAGATATCCAGCGGGTTGGCCGTCGCCTGCTTGACCAGGCCGAGGGTCACCGCCGGTAAACCGTTGAAGCGCACCACCGACCGCTCGTCGCGCGGCCCCACTTCGGCACGGCCGACGTCGGACAGACGCAGCAGATAACCTTGCGAGTCATCAAGGATCAATTCGTTGAACTGCTCCGGCGTGCGCAGATCGGTTTCCGACAACACACTGAATTCGCGCTCGCGCGACTCGATGCGACCTGCTGGAATTTCCACGTTCTGTCGGCGCAGGGCGTCTTCGACGTCCTGCACGGTGAGGTTGTGCGCGGCGAGCTTCTCCGGGTCGAGCCAGATGCGCATAGAGAAGGTACGTGCACCGCGCACCTGCACTTCCGATACGCCAGGAATGGTCTGCAGGCGATCCTTGATCACCCGCTCCAGCAGGTCGGTGATCTCCATCGCACTGTGCTGCTGGCTGTGAAAAGCGATCCACACCACCGGCTGGGCGTCGGCCTCGACCTTCTGCACGATGGGCTCGTCCACTTCATCCGGCAACAGGTTACGCACGCGACCCAGGCGATCACGTACGTCGTTGGCCGCCTCGTCGGCGCTGCGGCCGAGACGGAACTGCGCAGTGATCTGGGTGTTTTCCGCACGGCTGATGGAGGTGACGAAGTCCAGCCCCTCGATGCCGGACAGTACGTCCTCCACCGGTTGCGCCACCTGCGACTCCATGATTTCCGGGCTGGCACCGGGATAGGTGACCTGCACCGTGACGATGGGCACGTCGATATTGGGATATTCGCGCACGTTGAGGCGGTCATAGGCCATCAGGCCCAGCAGCACCACGATCAGCGACAGGACGGTGGCGAAGACCGGCCTGCGGATGCAGACGTCGGAGAGCGTCACGGCTGACGCTCCCCGCTCTTGCTGCGCACGGCAAGCCCCTCGCGCACACGCTGCCAGCCGGCGCTGATCACCGTCTCGTCACCCTGCAGACCTTCGCGCACCTCGACCAGGCCATCGAAACGCTTGCCCAACGTGATCTCGCGGCGCTCAACCTTGCCATCGACCAGCAGATTGACCAGCAGCTTGTCACCCTGCGGCATCACCGCCTCCTCAGGGATCACCAGCGCATCGGGACGCTCCTCGAGAATCACCGAAACGCGGACGAACTGGCCCGGGCGCAGACGGCGATCATCGTTGCCGATGTGTGCGCGGATCGCCTGGCTGCGCCCGGCTTCGTCCAGGCGCGGGTTGATGGCGAAGATTTCGCCGCGAAAGCGTTCGCCAGGAAAGGTGTCGAGTGTGATCTCCACGGTCTGGCCCAAGCGCACCTGGGCCACGGCCTTCTGCGGAATGCGGAAGTCGACCTTGAGCGGGTCGAGCACCTCCAGGTTGACGATGTTCTGTCCGGCGCTGAGGTAGTCGCCGACACTAGCCTGGCGCAGGCCGAGCGTGCCGTCGTAGGGCGCCTTGATCTGGGTCTTGTCGAGCCGCGCCTGAGCCAGGGCCTGGCTGGCCCGCGCAGCCTGCAACTGGCTTTGCGCCTCGTCCAGCGCCTGCGCATTGCTGGCGCCACGCTGGAACAGCATCTGCGCGCGCTGGTGATTCTTCTCGGCCAGATCGAGATTGGCTCGGGCCTGGGCGAATTCGGCGCGGGCGATGGCGTCGTCGAGACTGATCAGCAGGTCGCCAGCGGTCACCGCCTGCCCTTCACGAAAATGCAGGGAGGCCAGGCGCCCTTCCACTTCAGGACGAATCATCACCGACTCGTCGGAACGCAGCGAACCGAAGGTGATCAGCTCGTCGCGCACCTCCATCTGCCGCACCGGCACGACCTCGACCATCGGCCCCTCGGCCGCCCCTGCAGGCAACGCGCAAAAGCCCAGCAACAGCCACGGAAGCGCACGCAACAGCACGGTCATGATCAGCCCCTTCTTCTTGGTAGAGGCGGAGTCTAACCGGCTGCTGCGTCGGCGCCAGCCTTACAAGTTATTTCGCTATGTGTTGGCGTGGGCAGGCACAGGATGGGGTAGTTGCGAAGAGGGTTTATCGGTGTTCAGCGATGTAGACAGTGCCCGGCAGAATCGCGGCTGAAGCCGCTCCCACGGAATCGTGAAACCTGTAGGAGCGGCTTCAGCCGCGATGCTTTCGAAGCGCCCGGATTGCGCCCCGGATTGCGTCCGGGCTACGCGATCAGGCGAAGAAATCCCTCATCGCGGCACGTCACTGGCGCATGCCGCGACCGCTGACCAGCAGGCGAATGCACAGGGTATAGAGCGCGGCGGTCGCCAGCAGCATGAAGCCGATGGCCACGCCGATGCGGATGTCGGACACCCCGAGAATGCCGTAGCGGAAGGCGTTGACCATATGCAGGATGGGGTTGCCCATCGACACCGTCTGCCAGAACGGCGGCAGCAGGGTAATGGAGTAGAACACTCCGCCCAGGTAGGTCAGCGGCGTCAGCACGAAGGTAGGGACGATCGAAATGTCGTCGAAGTTGCGCGCATAGACCGCGTTGACGAAGCCGCCGAGGGAGAAGATGGTCGCCGTCAGCAACACCACCAGTACGGTCACGCCTAGGTGATGCACCTGCAGATGGGTGAAGAACAGCGACAGGATGGTGACGATCACACCCACCGCCAGGCCGCGCAGCACGCCGCCGACGACGAAGCCGATGAGGATGGTGTGCGGCGACACCGGCGAAACCAGCAACTCCTCGACGTTGCGCTGGAACTTGCTGCCGAAGAAGCTCGACACCACGTTGCCGTAGCTGTTGGTGATCACCGACATCATGATCAGCCCCGGCACGATGTACTCCATGTAGGTGAAGCCGCCCATGTCGCCGATCTGCCGGCCGATCAGGTTACCGAAGATGACGAAGTACAGGACCATGGTGATCGCCGGCGGCAGCAGGGTCTGCGGCCAGATACGCACGAAACGGCGCACCTCGCGATGGACGATGGTACGCAGGGCGACCAGGTTGGCAGCGAACTCGCTGTTGAGGTACTGGGTATTCATTGCGCCACCTTGGCCAGGTTCTTTTCCACCAGGGAGACGAACAGCTCCTCCAGGCGATTGGTCTTGTTACGCAGGCTCAGCACCTGCACCTGCTGCTGCGCCAGTTGCTGGAACAGCGCATTGAGGCCCTGGCTCTTCTCCACCTGCACTTCCAGGGTGTGGTGATCGAGCAGGCGCGCCGGATAGCCGATCAGGTTCGGCGCCTCGCTGTAGGAGTCCTTCAGATCGAGCAGGAAGGTCTCGACATGCAGTTTTTTAAGCAGGTCCTTCATGCTGCTCAGCTCGACGATGCGGCCGTGGTCGATGATGCCGATGTTGCGGCACAGCTGCTCGGCCTCCTCCAGGTAGTGGGTGGTGAGGATGATGGTGATGCCCTGCCTGTTCAGGTCGGTGAGGAAGCTCCACATCGACCGGCGCAGCTCGATATCCACCCCGGCGGTGGGCTCGTCGAGAATCAGCAGGCGCGGCTGATGCACCAGGGCGCGGGCGATCATCAGGCGGCGCTTCATGCCGCCGGACAGCTCGCGCGAAGCGACGTCGCGCTTTTCCCACAGGCCGAGCTGGGTCAGGTACTGCTCGGCGCGCTCCTTGGCGATCGAACGCGGAATGCCGTAGTAGCCAGCCTGGGTGACGACGATATCGAACACCTTCTCGAACTGGTTGAAGTTGAATTCCTGCGGCACCACACCCAGGCAGCGCTTGAGCGCATAAGGCTCGCGGTCGAGGTCATGGCCGAACACGCTGACCGTGCCGCTGCTCTTGTTCACCAGGGTGGAGAGGATGCCGATTGTGGTGGATTTGCCGGCGCCGTTGGGGCCGAGCAAAGCGAAGAAATCACCTTCGGCGACGTCCAGATCGATGCCGTGCAGGGCCTGGAAGCCGTTTCCGTAGGTCTTGGTCAACTGGCGAATGGTCAGGGCGGAGCTCATGAAGATGGGATTTCCCGCGCGAGAGTGAAGTCTTTATAGATGTGGGCGAAGACGCTCGATTGCAACCGCGTGTTTCGCCCACTCTGTGCTGGCATGCACCCTACCGACCCTGACGCGCAGAAAAAAGACCATCCTGGCGATGTTGATTATCGACTTAGTCGATAACGGCCTCACGCTGCATATCGCCACTGAGCTGCAGGGCGCCTGCCTCGAACAGATGCGGATAGCAGCCCCGCAGATGCGCGAAGAACAGCTGCTCCGGCAGATCCTCGAACTGGCCGTGATCCTGCAGGTACTCCATATAGCGCTCGCCCCGCTCGTTGTAGGGATGAAAGACGCTGTCATGCACGCCATCGAATTCCAACGGCGCCACCTTGAATACGCGGCACAGCGCCTCGTTGAACGCAGGCGTGGCCTTGACCCAGCGCCCGTCCAGGTAAAGCTCGGTGTAGCCGTGCATGGCGAACACCTCACTGCGCAGCAACTCCAGCAGGCGCGGCGTCGACAGGTGATTGCGCACATCGGCCAGGCCGATACGCGCGGGAATGCCGCAATACCTTGCGCATGCCGCGAGCAGATTGGCTTTGGGCACGCAGTAAGACTCCCCGGCCGTCAGCGCGTGGCTGGCCTTCAGCGTCTGCGCATCGAGGCTGAAGGCATAGGGGTTGTAACGAATCTCGTCACGCACCGCCAGATACAGGGCCACGGCCTGACTGATTGGTTCTCGTGAGGCGCCACGCCAACGTTCGGCGAACTCGACTACCAATGGATGGTCACTGTCAATGAAGCGGCCGGGGCGAAGATAGATCTGCATGACGGGGCTCCTGAAGTTCGCTTCAGTCTAATCCGCCGATTGCGCGATGCTCACGACGATCCGGCCAAGCTCACCGCCCCTCTCGCCATTTATGGCTATGCTCGGGGCGTCGCCCGCTCGAATCATGGAGGAATGCACATGCTCGTCATCTGGTTGCTGGTGCTGCTGTTCGGGGTCATCTACCTGGCCCATAGTCGTACCGCCGCCCGCCCCGCCCTCGGCATCACCGCGGCCTACCTGGTGGCCATGGCCCTGTTCAGCCCAGTACCTGGCTGGCTGCAACTGCTGCTATGGATCATCACAGGCGCAGTCGCTGCCTTCATCCTGCTTGGTGATCTGCGCCGGCAGTTGTTCACCGGCCCGATGTTCGCCTGGTTCCAGCGCGTGTTACCGCCGATGTCGGCCACCGAACGCGACGCCATCGAAGCCGGCACCGTGTGGTGGGATGGTGAGCTGTTCAGTGGCAAACCGGATTGGGACAAGCTGCTGGCCTACCCCAAGGCCAGGCTGACCGAAGAGGAACAGGCCTTCATCGACGGCCCCACCGAAGAACTCTGCGCGATGATCAGCGACTGGCAGGTCGGCCAGGAGATGGACCTGCCGGAGAAAGCCTGGGAGCACATCAAGCAACACGGCTTCTTCGCCCTGATCATTCCCAAGGAGTATGGCGGCAAGGGCTTCTCTGCCTACGCCCACTCGCAGGTGGCGATGAAGCTGGCCACACGCAGCGGCGACCTGGCCTCCACCGTGATGGTGCCCAACTCTCTCGGCCCGGCCGAGCTGCTGCTGCACTACGGCACCGAAGAGCAGCGCAATCATTACCTGCCACGCCTGGCACGCGGCGAGGACATCCCCTGCTTCGCCCTCACCGGCCCGCTGGCCGGCTCCGACGCAGGCGCCATGCCGGACACCGGCGTCATCTGCAAGGGCCAGCACAACGGCGAGGAAGTGATCGGCCTGCGCCTGAACTGGGAGAAGCGCTACATCACCCTCGGCCCGGTGGCCACCCTGCTCGGCGTGGCCTTCAAGGCCTACGACCCGGATCACCTGCTGGGCGACAAGGAAGACCTGGGCATCAGCCTGGCGCTGATCCCTACCGACACACCCGGCGTGGAGATTGGTCGTCGCCACCTGCCACTGGGCGCTGCCTTCATGAACGGGCCGAACTCGGGCAAGGACGTGTTCATTCCCCTCGACTACCTGATCGGCGGGCCGGATTACCTCGGCAAGGGCTGGATGATGTTGATGAACTGCCTGTCGGTCGGTCGCTCCATCTCACTGCCCGCCGTCGGCACCGGCGCGGCCAAGTTCACCAGCCTCGCCACCGGCCAGTACGCCCAGCTGCGTGAGCAGTTCAACGTGCCGCTGGCCGCATTCGAAGGCATCCAGGAAGCACTGGCACGCATCGGCGGCAACGCCTGGCTGATGGACAGCGCGCGCATCCTCACCGCCAATGCCGTCGACCTGGGCGAGAAGCCCTCGGTGCTGTCGGCGGTGCTCAAGTACCACCTGACCGAACGCGGTCGCGAGTGCATCACCCACGCCATGGACGTGCACGGCGGCAAGGGCATCATCATGGGCCCGAACAACTACCTGGCCCGTTCCTGGCAGGGCGCGCCGATCTTCATCACCGTCGAGGGCGCCAACATCCTCTCGCGCAACCTCATGATCTTCGGCCAGGGCGCCATCCGCTGCCATCCGTACGTGCTCAGGGAAATGGCCCTGGCCGACCGCGAGGACAAGGACCAAGCGCAGGTCGAGTTCGACTCGCTGCTGATGAGCCATATCGGTTTTGCCGTCAGCAATGCGGCCAGCAGCTTCCTTCTCGGCCTGACCCTGAACCGCCTGGGCACCGTGCCGGGTGACGACCTCAGCCAGCCCTACTACCGCGCCCTCAACCGCCTGGCCGCGGCCTTCGCCCTGTGCGCCGACAGCAGCATGATGCTGCTCGGCGGTGACCTGAAGCGTCGCGAGCGCCTGTCTGCGCGCCTGGGTGACGTGCTCAGCCACCTTTACCTGGGCTCGGCGGCGCTCAAGCGCTACCACGACCTGGACTACCAGGAATCCGTCAGGCCGATGCTGTGCTGGGCCATGGAGGAAAACCTCTATCATGCCGAGCAGGCACTCGATGACCTGCTAAGCAACTTCCCCAACCGCCTGTTCGGTTGCCTGCTCAAGGTGCTGATGTTCCCGCTGGGCCGTCGTCACCAGGGGCCGAGCGATGAGCTGGACGCCGAAGTGGCCGCGATCATCGGCCGCCAGGCTGGCGACCCGGCACTGGAATCGGTGCTCGAAGGCTGCTACCGCCCACAAGCCGATCAGGATTCGGTCGGCGCCCTCCAGCATGCGCTGAACCTGGTACAGGCCAGCCACGATGCACGCAAGCGCCTGCACCAGGCGCTCAAGGACGGCAGCCTGCAACCGGCGCCGGGCCAGGACGCCATCGCAGCAGCGATCGCTGCCGGCATTCTCGATGGCGAGCAGGGGCAAAGCCTGCAAGCAGCCGAAGCGGCGCGCCGCCGGGTGATCGATGTCGATGACTTCGCCAAGGAAGAGCTCACGCTGGCGAGTGGCAAGGTGCGCTGACGCAAACGGCTAGCGGGAGGGGCTTTACCGCGACTCAAGAAGCTCGCGGCTACGACTGCAGGGATGCAGGAGGTAGAGCGAAGCAGGATGCCCGAGCCGAAAGCCCCTCCCACGAAGGCCAGCTATGCAGGACAGCGGGCGCCAGGAACTCTATACTCCTGCGCCCGTTTTGCCTTCAGGACACTGCACCATGGCCAGCCATCTGGAACACCACCTCGCCCTGCTCAGCCACCTGCGCGGCATTCTCGTCGCCCTGGGCGAAGCCGAACAGGTGCTCGACGACAGCCATGCCCTGTTCCTCGAGCGCTACGACGAGCTGCTCGCAGAACTGCCGCGTGATCCGGTATCCAGCCAGTATCTGGGCCAGGACCTGATCAGCCAGGTATTCCATCGCTACCCGCAGATCGCCCATCTGGTACCGCGCGACCTGCTGTGGTTCTTCGGCGGCGATTGCCTGCACTTCATGCCGGACGAGGAAATCGCCCTGTACCAGACCCTCGATGAACGTCGCTTCGAAGCCGAAGAGAACGACGAGCCGTTCGACTGGAACCAGGAAAAACAGTTGCTGGCCCTACCCACCGACGGCGCCAAGCACTGATCGGCCAATAGACGAAGGCCCGCACGGTAAACCGGCGGGCCTTTAGATTTGCCTTTGCAAACGACAGAAACGAAAACGCCGCTCAGATGAGCGGCGTTTTCGTTTATTTGGAGCGGGAAACGAGACTCGAACTCGCGACCCCGACCT
>NZ_CALNWT010000005.1:0-148580 GCF_940789645.1 Pseudomonas sp. Marseille-Q0931
TGGCAAGGTCGTGCTCTACCAACTGAGCTATTCCCGCAGTACAACTTGAAGTGGCGTCCCCTAGGGGACTCGAACCCCTGTTACCGCCGTGAAAGGGCGGTGTCCTAGGCCACTAGACGAAGGGGACCTGGAACTTCGTTTGAAACCCTGCCGAAGCAGTATTTCGAAATTTGGAGCGGGAAACGAGACTCGAACTCGCGACCCCGACCTTGGCAAGGTCGTGCTCTACCAACTGAGCTATTCCCGCAGTACAACTTGAAGTGGCGTCCCCTAGGGGACTCGAACCCCTGTTACCGCCGTGAAAGGGCGGTGTCCTAGGCCACTAGACGAAGGGGACACACCCCGGAACATCAAGCAACTTTCCGGCTTCCTTCGCTTCGCTTTAGGCTTTGCGCTGGAAGTGGCGCGCATTCTATGGAGGCTTTGAGAGGTCGTCAACCACTCTCTAAAAAATTTTTAAAATCAAAGACTTCAGCCCATAAATTGACATGACACTAGGAGCGATGCGACCAAGCCACTACACTCGGTCGAAAAGTTGATTCTCGAGAGGTCCCAAGCAGTGTCCGCACTCGTGATAACCATGCTGATAGTCGGCGGCATCGCCCTGCTGATGGTAATTGCCTACATCAACCATGCCGTCGAGAACAGCAAGCTGGAGAAAGCCCGCCAGCGCGCCGACCTGCTCGACCGCATTCGTCGCTGCCAGGATATCTCCGAACGCATGCCCGGCCAGTTGATGACGCCGCAATTGAAGCTGCTGCTCAGCCAGCTACAGCTCCAGGTCAGCGAACGCCTGCTGCCGCTGGATAAGCAAAACGCCGCGTTGCAGAACGATATCGCCACCCTGAAGACCGAGATCGCCAAGGGCGAATCCATCGCGGTGCAGAACCCGCCTCAGCCCGTCACCAACGAAGCCAAGGCCAAGGACATACGTTTCCTTCTGGAAAATCTCCATGCGTTGATCACCGGCTCGGTACAGGGCGGCCTGCTGCCCGTCAGCGAAGGCAAGCATTGGCTCAAGCAGATTCGCCAAATGCTGGTGCTGGTGCATATCGAGTTCTTCAGCACCCTTGGCCAGACGGCAATGCAGCAGAACCAGCCTGGCCAGGCGCGCCTGGCCTTCGAGCGCGGCGTGCAGTACCTGCGCAAGCAACCCGAACCTGCGCCTTACCAGGCGCAACTCAAACGCTTCGAGGAGCAGTTGGCGCGCGCCAATGCAATGGTCCTCAACAACAATGCACCCGCAGCGCAAGAACCGAGCGAGTTGACCGAAGGTCTGAAAGACCTGGAAGACGACGACTGGAAAAAGAAGAACATCTACGACTGAGCGGCGGCAGAGCAACGTTCGCCTTCGCTCAGCCCAACACGCTGACCGAGGATTAGGAGCTGCAATGAGCATGACCGTTTACGGGGCGCCACTCTCCCCGTTCGTCCGTAAAGTCTGTCTGTGCCTGATCGAGAAGGGCCTGGATTACGAACTCGAAGTGGTCATGCCCTTCGGCCAGCCGGACTGGTTTCGCGAACTCAACCCTCTGGGGCGCATTCCTGCCTTTCGCGACGGCGACCTCACGCTGGCGGACTCCAGCGTCATCTGCCAGTACCTGGAAGAACATTACCCCGAGCACAAGCCGTTGTATGGCGCCGATGCCGAGCAACGCGCCAAGGTGCGCTGGCTGGAAAAATACGCCGACTACGAGCTTGCACCGCTGTGCACCTTCACCGTGTTCCGCAACCGCGTGCTGAAAGCCACCATGGGCCAGCCGTGCGACGAGGAAAAGGTGCAGCAGGCGCTCCGGGACAAACTACCGAACCACTTCGATTACTTCGAAGCCACGCTGGGCGATGCGCCCTATTTCCTCGGCGAGCGACTGTCGATGGCCGATCTGGCGCTGGCCTGCCAGTTGATCAACATGGAGCACGGCGGCGAAACACTGGACGCCGCGCGCTGGCCGAACCTGACCGCGCACTTTCAGCGCGTCAAGGCCAGCGCCTCCATGCAGCACCTGCTGCCACGCGAGCTGCGCACGCTGGAGAAGATCGGCGCCAAGCGTTAACAGCAAACGCACCGACCGTTAGCGGGATCAGCACAAACGGTCGGCACACATGATGGCCTTGCGACTCAGCAGTCGCTGGCGGCCAGGAAGATCGCCGCCAGCGCTTCGATGCCGGCCTGATCCGCTTCGGTGAAACGCCCTACCGACGGGCTGTCCAGATCCAGCACGCCGATCAGGCGGCCGTCCTTGACCAGGGGCACCACCAATTCGCTGTTCGACGCGCTGTCGCAGGCGATATGTCCGGCGAAGGCATGCACGTCTTCGACTCGCTGCGTCTGCAAACTCGCCGCAGCCGCTCCGCACACGCCGCGACCGAAAGCGATGCGCACGCAGGCTACCTTGCCCTGGAACGGGCCAAGCACCAGTTCGCCATCCTTGACCAGATAGAAGCCGGCCCAGTTGAGGTCGGCCAGTTCGTGAAAAAGAAAGGCGGAGAACTGTGCGGCGTTGGCGATGAAGTCACGTTCACCGGACAGCAGCGCCTGCAGTTGCGCACTCAGTAGCGGATAACCATTGAGGTCAGCCCCGGCCTGGGAAAGATCGATCATGCCTGTTGCTCCAGCAGTTGCAGCCCGACCCAGTGGCGGGCGAATTGATAGGCGCAGCGCCCATTGCGGTTACCGCGTCCCAGCGCCCAGCGAATGGCCGCCTTTTCCAGCGCCTCGTCCCAGCTCCAGTTCAGCCCCACCTGGCGCGCCTGCACGTCAACCCAGTGACGCACGACGATCAGGAAGTGATCCTGGCTGAAGGGATAAAACGACAGCCACAGACCGAATCGATCGGACAATGCGATCTTGTCCTCCACCGCCTCATTGGGGTGCAGTTCGCCGTCGACCATCTTCCAATTCTCGTTGTCACTCTGCCGCTCGGGCACCAGGTGGCGCCGGTTGGAGGTCGCATAGAGCAGCACGTTGTCCGGCGCCTGTTCCAGCGAACCGTCGAGCACGCTCTTGAGCACGCGGTAGTCGCCCTCGCCTGCCTCGAATGACAGATCGTCGCAGAACAGCACGAAGCGCTGCGGCAAACCGGCCAGCAGTTCCACCACGCGCGGCAGGTCGGCCAGATGATCGCGTTCGATCTCGATCAGACGCAGACCAGCCCTGGCGTGCTCGGCAAGCAGCGCACGCACCAGAGAGGATTTGCCGGTACCACGCGCACCCCAGAGCAACGCATGGTTGGCCGGCATGCCGCTGACGAACTGACGGGTATTGCGCGCCAGCTGCTCGCGCTGGGCGTCCACACCCAGCAGGTCGCTCAGCGACAGGTCGAGGCTGACCTCCAGCGGCAACAGGTAACCGCTGCGGCCATCGCGCACCCAGCGCGCGGCCACGCATGTGTTCCAGTCGACCTGCGGGCGCAGCGCAGGCAGCAAAGGCTCGAGACGCTCCAGCACCTGCTCGGCGCGGGCGAGAAAATCCAGCAATCGGGAATCCACGGTCTACTACTCCTTTTGCGCAGAGCCGCACGTTGCAGGCTCTGCCGGTACAGGGTCGCTATCAGCTATGCTTGGCAAGCGCCAAGGATCAGAGACTACGCACGCATTTATGGATATTTCGCTCACCAATCGCCTGTCATTCAAACAGGCCGGCTTGACCGTGCTGGTGGCGTTTATCCTTGGCACGCTGCTGAGCGTCACCCAGGTGGCGATCGATTATGCCAGCGAAGAGGCCTCCATCAACCGCGAGATTCGCGCACTGCTGGAAATCAGCCACAACCCCGCCGCCCGTATCGCCTACAACATCGATGCGGAACTGGCGCAGGAGCTGGTACTCGGCCTGCTGCGCTCGCCAGCGGTGACCCGCGCCGAGCTGATCGACAACAGCGGCCTGGTGCTGGCCAGCGTCAGTCGGCCGCGTAGCGAGAGCCGTTACCGTTTCATGAGCGACAGCCTGTTTGGCGCCGAGCGCGCATTCCAGGACCCGCTGTTCGTCTCCCACGCGCCTCACGAGCCGCTGGGTTTCCTGCGCCTGGAGATCGATACCTACGCCTTCGGCAGCCACTTCCTGCGGCGCTCGCTGCTGACCCTGCTCACCGGCTTCGCACGCAGCCTGTTGCTGTCGCTGATCCTGCTGGTGATGTTCTATTTCATGCTGACCAAGCCGCTGACCGGCGTGATTCGCGCACTGAGCCAACGCAACCCGCAGGATCCGCATCATCGCCCGGTGCCCTGCCCCAAGGGCCATGAGCGCGACGAGATCGGCATCCTGGTCGAAGTCACCAACCGCCAGCTGTCGAGCATTGCCCAGGAGATTGAGCAACGACGCAACGCCGAAGACCGGCTGACCCAATACCTCGGCGAGCTGGAAAACATCGTCTCGGCGCGCACCGCCGAGCTCAAGGCCACCAACGCCCGCCTCAGCCAATCCAACAGCGAACTGGAGATGGCGCGCACCACCGCGCTGAACATGGCGCAGGCACGCTCGGCCTTCCTGGCCAATATGAGCCACGAGATCCGCACACCGCTCAACGGCCTGCTGGGCATGCTGGCGTTGGCGCTGGACGGCCCGCTCAGCCCCGAACAACGTCAGCAGCTGGGCATCGCCCATGACTCCGGCAAGGTGCTGGTGGAACTGCTCAACGACATCCTCGATCTGTCGAAATTCGAAGCCGGCCAGCTGGAGCTGGAAGAAATCCCCTTCGACCTCGGCGCCCTGGCCGAGGAAACCGCCAGCCTGCTGTCGCAGAACGCCGCCAGCGCCGTGGAGCTGACCTGCCTGATCGATCCGGCACTGCCGGCGCAGGTGCTGGGCGATCCGACGCGGGTGCGCCAGATCGTCAGCAACCTGCTGTCCAACGCGCTCAAGTTCACCCGATTCGGCCGTGTCGACCTGATCGTCGCCAGCAGCGCGGACGGCATCAGCATTCGCGTGCGCGATACCGGTATCGGCATCGCCGCAGACGCCCAGGCGCGCATCTTCCAGCCCTTCGCCCAGGCCGAAGTGGGCATTACCCGCGAGTACGGCGGCACCGGGCTGGGTCTGGCGCTGACACGGCGTCTTTGCCAAGCGATGCAAGGCAAGCTGACCCTGCAATCGAAGGAAGGCTTCGGCAGCGAGTTCTGCGCCGAGCTGCCGCTGCCGGCTCATGCCCAAGCCGCCATGCAGCCCTCACTGCAGGGCCGCATCGTAGCCATGACGCCGGCCAGCAGCGGCCTGCAACAAATGCTCAGCCAATGGCTGCCCACCTGGGGCCTGAGCTACCAGCGCCTGGACACCGATGCCAGCCTGCTCGGCGTGGACGCCGACCTGCTGATCAGCGATTGCCCCGAGTGTCTGCTGGGCCTTCGCCCAACGATCACCACACCGGTTTTGCTGGTCACGGCCTACGGCAATTTCCTACCGCATGACCAGGCACAACGTCTCATGCCGCTGCTGCAGATTGCCCGCCCCCTGGCGCGCAACGGGTTGTTGCAGATGCTGCGGCACATCCTGCAGAGCGACGACAGCGAGCTGGGTAACGACGCCCAGGCGCAGCCTCGCCGGCAAAGCGCAGCGCGCGTGCTGCTGGTCGAAGACAATCCGGTGAACCAGATGGTCGCCAAGGGCATGCTGGCCAAGCTCGGCTATCAGGTTCTGGTCGCCGGTCATGGCGGTGAAGCCCTGGAAATGCTGGAGCAACAGCCCGTCGACCTGATCCTGATGGACTGCAACATGCCGGTAATGGACGGCTACGAGGCCAGCCGGCGCATCCGCAGCAACGGCCGCTGGCCGGAACTGCCCATCGTCGCCCTGACGGCCAATGCGCTGTCCGACGAGCGCGAACGCTGCCGCGCAGCCGGCATGAATGACTACCTGGCCAAACCCTTCCGCCGTGAAGAACTGGCAGCCATGCTCGACACCTGGCTGCCCAGCGACGTCACTCGCTGAGCCGCGCCAGCAAACGATCCAGGCTGCGACGCAGCCCTTCCATCTCCAGCAGGTCCTGATCACCGAACTGGCAAAGCAACTGCGCCTTGAGCGGCAGAACCTGCGCCTGCAGCGCCCTGCCGGTCTCGCTCAGCGCCAGATGCACCTCTCGCTCGTCCGCCTGCGCACGACGGCGCTGCACCAGGCCCATCTGTTCCAGACGCTTGAGCAGCGGCGTCAGGGTTCCAGAGTCCAGCTGCAGACGTTGCCCGAGCGCCTTGAGCGTCGGCTGCGCGGGCGCATGTTCCTGCCACTCCCACAGCACCAGCATCGCCAGGTACTGCGGGTAGGTCAGGCCAAGGGCATCAAGCATCGGCTTGTAGGCGCGAATCACGGCGCGCGAGGCGGCGTAAAGCTTGAAGCACAGCTGGTTGTCCAACTGCAGCCCGGCGGTATCGAACGCGGTCATTTCAGCAGCGCTTCGATCTCGCTGCTCAGTTCTTCCGGCTTGGTGGTCGGGGCGAAGCGCTTGACCACCTGGCCATCCTTGCCGATCAGGAACTTGGTGAAATTCCACTTGATACCCTGGCTACCCAGCAGGCCGGGGGCGCGCTTTTTCAACTGCACAAACAGCGGATGAGCGTCGGCGCCGTTGACGTCGACCTTCTTGAACAGCGGGAAGCTGACGCCGAAATTCAGCTCGCAGAACTCGGAAATCGCGCCTTCGTCACCCGGCTCCTGCTTGCCAAACTGGTTGCAGGGAAAGCCCAGCACCACCAGGCCCTTGTCCTTGTATTGCTGCCAGACGTTCTCCAACCCCTTGTACTGCGGGGTGAAACCGCACTTGCTGGCTGTGTTGACCACCAGCACGGCCTTGCCGCCGAAGTCGGCCAGGGTCTTCTGCTCGTCCTTAATGGTCGTGACTGGAATATCGAAAAGTGCATTGCTCATGGGGAATCGTCCTGATGGGCGGAAAGTGACGGACAAAATAGCGAGCAATTAAATTGCATGCAATTTAATTGCTGCAAGATAAGGCATGCAGATATCGCACTATCCGTAGGGCGGGTTAACGGCGCCGAATGCCGGGCTTCCAAACGCAGATGAACCCAGCGCGCCGCGTAACCCACCAGGCGATCTATCGCGTTGCGCCGATGGTGGGTTACGCCACACCCGGCATAGCGAGCTGATCGACAACCGAGACAAGTGGCTAACCCACACTACAAGACGATGGCGTCAATGCGTACATAGAGGGATACACGCTATCCCGTAGGGTGGGTTAGCGGCGCCGAATGCCGGACTTCCAAACGCAGATGAACCCAGCGCGCCGCGTAACCCACCAGGCGATCTATCGCGTTGCGCCGATGGGGGGTTACGCCGCACCGGGCTTAGCAACTGATCGATACACGTGACAGGCGGCTAACCCACCCTACGAAACGGTGGCGCCCAGGGCTCGTACCAGCGCGGTCAGTGGTGCTGCATCGTCCTGAATGCGTACGTGCAGGCCATCGATCTCGCGACGCATCGGGTAGTGCTTGCGCAAGCGGTCGAAACTGGCGCGACGAGCATCGGCATCGCCCACCAGGCTACGGCGAAAATCCGCATCGTCGCGGCGCGGATCGTAGACTGCTCGGCACAGGCTGGCCAGGGCCCAGGCCGGGTCGGCGTTGCCGTCGATGCTCAGCTCGCGGAGCCAGGGCGCTGGCAGCAGCTCGGCCAGGCTCACCTGCTCAGGTATGCCCAGCACACGGCAGCAAGCCTGATAGATTTGCGCCGTGCCGCGCAGCTTGCCGTCCAGGCTGTAACCGGCGATATGCGGCGTCGCCAGCTGGCACAGGGCGGCCAGTTCGACATCGGCCTGCGGCTCGCCTTCCCAGACGTCGAGCACCGCCTTCAGATCGGGGCGCTGCGGCAGCAGCGCGCGCAACGCCGCGTTGTTCACCACGGCACCGCGGCTGGCATTGATCAGCCAGGTTCCCGGCTTCAATGTCGCCAGGCGAGTCGCGTCGAACAGATGGCGCGTCGACGCGTCCAGCGGCGTGTGCAGGCTGATCACGTCGCATTCTTCGATGACCCGCTCCAGACTGACGAAATCGCCGCCCTCGGCAGCCTGGCGCGGCGGGTCGCACACCCGCACCTGCCAGCCAAGACCGCGCAACAGCTCGACCAAACGCCCACCGACCTGCCCCGCGCCCACCACCCCATAGACGCGCGCAGCGGGGTCGACGCCCTCGCGCTCGGCCAGGGTCAGCACGCTACCCAGCACGTAATCCACCACACCGCGGGCGTTGCAGCCCGGTGCGCTGCTCCAGGCGATGCCGGCTTCGGCGAAGTAATCGAGATCAAGATGGTCGGTACCGATAGTGCAGGTACCGACAAAGCGGACCCGGCTGCCTTCGAGCAGCGCACGATTCACCTGAGTCACCGAGCGCACCAGCAGCAGGTCGGCATCGCGCACGTCGGCCGCCGTGATGCCGCGCCCAGGCAGGCGGCGGATGCTGCCGAACGCAGCGAAGAATTCATCGAGCAGGGGAATGTTTTCGTCGGCGACTATGTACATGGCAGGCTCCATCGGGCAGGCCGCCATTCTATGCCAGCGTGATCGCCAGCGTCGCCCGCGAGGCGCCCGGCAGAGCCTTACGCCATACTTTCCTGACCGCTGCGTCAAGGCGTAGACTACGCGGTTTCCTGTTATCCCGAAGAGTCGAAATGTCCACCGACACCCGCCTTGGCCGCGTGCGCACGGAACTGCGCAGCCTGCTCATCCTGGCCACGCCCATCATCATCGCCCAGCTGGCGCACACCGCCATGGGCTTCGTCGACACGCTGATGGCCGGGCGCGTCAGCCCGCAGGACCTGGCCGCCGTGGCGCTGGGCAACTCGATCTGGGTGCCGGTGTTCCTGCTGATGACCGGCATCCTGCTGGCCACCACGCCCAAGGTGGCGGAGCGCTTCGGCGCCGGCGAGGAAGCAGCCATCGGCCCACTGGTGCGTCAGGCACTCTGGCTGGCGCTGGCGGTGGGCGGCAGCGCAGCGACGCTTTTGTGGAACGCCGAGTTCATCCTGCGCACCATGGACGTCGACCCGGCGCTGATCGCCCCGGCCATGGGCTACCTGCGCGCCGTGGCCTGCGGTTTTCCGGCGGTGGCGCTGTATCACGTGCTGCGTTGCTGCAGCGATGGCCTGGGCCATACCCGCCCAGCCATGGTGCTGGGCATTCTCGGCCTGCTGCTCAATATCCCGGCCAACTACATCTTCATCTACGGCAAGTTCGGCTTGCCGGCCATGGGCGGCGTGGGCTGCGGCTGGGCGACCGCGCTGGTGATGGGCTTCATGCTGGTCGGCATGCTGGTCTGGGTGAGATGGGCGCCCTACTACCGCGCCAGCGCCCTGTTCGCTCATTTCGAATGGCCACAGTGGACGGTGATCAGACGCCTGCTGAGCGTCGGCGTGCTGATTGGCATCGCAGTGTTCGCTGAAGCGAGCATCTTCGCAGTGATCGCCCTGCTGATCGGCGGGCTCGGCGCCACCGTGGTGGCCGGGCATCAGATCGCTCTGAATTTCAGCTCCATGGTGTTCATGATCCCCTACTCGCTGGGCATGGCCGCCACGGTGCGCGTCGGCCAGGCACTGGGCCGCGGCCAGCCGCGTGAAGCGCGTTTCGCCGCCGGGGTAAGCATGGGCGCAGCGCTGGGTTACGCCTGTTTATCGGCCAGCCTGATGTTCCTGCTGCGCGAGCAGATCGCGCAGATCTACACGCCGGACAAAGCGGTAATCGCCGTGGCCGCGACACTCATCGTCTATGCGGCGCTGTTCCAGTTCTCCGACGCCATTCAAGTCACTGCAGCCGGCGCACTGCGTGGCTATCAGGACACGCGCATCACCATGTTGCTGACCCTGTTCGCCTACTGGGGCATCGGCCTGCCGGTGGGGTATGCGCTGGGGCTGTCCGACCTGTTCGGCGAACCGAGCGGCCCCAGCGGCCTGTGGCAAGGTTTGGTGGTGGGCCTGACCTGCGCCGCGGCGATGCTCATCGTGCGCCTGGCGCGCAGCGCGCGTAAGCGCATTCGCCGGGCCGCCTGAGCCATTGGATAGGCAGGAGATCAGCTCTAGACTGGGCGCATGATTCGACCAGTCCTGCTCCTTTGCTTCCTTCTGCTCGCTGCATGCGGCCCGGCCAACGACGGACTGGCCCTGCAGAGCGACTACCTCCAGCGCTTGCAGCGTTCGCTCGATGCTGCTGACGTCAACGCCTTCGACAGCCGCAGCGTCAGCCAGTACCGCCTGCCGGCACGGCGCGAGCGGCTTGCGGAAATTCCCGAGCTGCGTATCGGCCTGCTCGATCTGGTGATCGACGCGCGGCGCTGTCCGCACCTGCAGCAGTTGATCAGCCAGCGCAACAGCAGCCTGGGCAAGCAGTTGATGCCCAGCCAGCGGCTTGGCTACGAAGGCGACCTGCTGCGCGCCATCGATGACTGCCTGCCGCATCTGCAGGACGACTCCAGCCTCAAGGCCACTCTGCAGCGCCTGGCCAGCGACAAGCGCCAGCAACTGCCAGCAGTGTTCTGGAATGCCCTGAACGGTAGCCCGGAGTTCGAGAACTACCTGCGTTTTGCCGACCAGGCATTGCCGGTCGACACTCAGGAAGACAGTGCCGCCCTGGACGCACTGCAGCGGCTGGGCATCATCGGCGCCGGCCTGCCGGGCCAGCTACCGCCGAGTGCCAAGGAGCTGGAGCCGCTGTTCTTCGCCCTATACGCCAGCGAACAGGGCGGCCAGTTGATCACCAGCCTGGCCAGCCTGCGCCACACCCTCGACGCCGGCAGCGAAATGCTGGAGCAACGCCAACATGGCCGCCCGCTGTGCCCACTGGGCCAGGCGACGCCGCGCGGGCGCATCCTGCAGAACATCTTCGTCAAGTTCTACGCCGGCGGCCTGCAGCCTTATCTGGCACAGGTCGACCAGCGCGGCCAGCAGTGGCAGGCGGCGCTGCTGCAATTGCAGCGTATCGACGGCATTCCGCCAGCCACCCGCGAGCATCTGCAGCGATTGGCGGGCGAGCAGGGTTCGTTATGGCAGGATTTCCGTATGGCCACGGCACGCCACGTCAAGGCCTGGCAGACGCTGCTGAACAGCTGCGGCCTGGCGCCAGGACAGGCGGGTTGGAATAGCGCGAGCTAGCGCACGCTCAGGTAGGGCGGGTGCAACCCGCCAGCCGCGACTAGGCGGGTTGCACCCGCCCTACGGCTTAAATTTACGGACGCAGCCTAATCGGCCTTCTTGCGAATCCAGTACAAATAGGTGCCGTCTTCCTCGGCCTGGCCGAGCAGTTCATGGCCGAGGAACACGCAGAACTTGGGAATGTCACGGCGGGTCGAGGGATCGGTGGCGATCACCTTGAGCAAGCCGCCCGGCGACAGGTCGCGCACCTTGTTGTGCAGCATCATCACCGGCTCAGGGCAATTCAGGCCACTGGCATCGAGCAGGTCATCGTGGTTGAGGGTCAGGGCTTCGGACATAAAGGGCTCCACAGGCAGGCGCGCATTGTCGCGCAAAGCTGATCTAAAGGTCACCTGCGCACAGCCAGCGCGCATGCCGGGTTCAGTTCGTCACCTGCCGTGTCGACGCAGGTGACAGGTCACTTCCTCGCGGTCGTGATACAGCTGCTTGCAACCGATGCTGACCTTGAGGCCGCGCTCGACCAGCCCCGACTCGATGCGATCGAGCAGGCGCCGCACCTCGGCGTAGCGCTGCTTCATAGGCAGTTTGAGATTGACCACCGCCTCGCGACACAGCCCTTCGCCCAGCCAGGTCTCGATCATCGCCGCCGTGCGCGCCGGCTTCTCGACGATATCGCAGACCATCCAGTGCACCGGATGGCGCGGGCGAAAGGTGAAACCATCGGCGCGCTGGTGCACGACGAAGCCGGAATACATCAGGCTTTCGGCCATCGGCCCGTTGTCCACGGCCGTCACACGAATCTCCCGATTGACCAGCTGCCAGGTCCAGCCGCCCGGTGCGGCGCCCAGGTCCACGGCGGTCATGCCGGGCGCCAGGCGCTGATCCCACTGCTCACGCGGGATGAAATGGTGCCAGGCCTCCTCCAGCTTGAGCGTCGAGCGGCTCGGCGCCTCGCGCGGGAACTTCAGGCGCGGAATGCCCATGGGCCACATCGCCTGGTTGTCCGCCTCGGCGATACCGGCGAAGACCTCGCGGCCGCTCTTGAAGGTCAGCAGCAGGCGCGACTTCCTGGCGTCGTCCACCAGCCTGCCGGCCTTGAGCAGCGCCTTGCGCAGCGGCGCCTCGAACTTCTTGCAGAAGGTCGAGACTTCCTTGCCCTCGTTGGTATCCACCACTTCCAGCCACAGGCTGCCGCACACCGGATAGTCGGCCAAGGCTTCCAGCAACACGCTGATACGGTCGCTTTCCGGCAGGCTGACGAACGCACCGCGCGCCCACTGCCGCGGGAAGATCAGCTGATTGAAACGCACGCTACGCATCAGCCGTTCACTATCGGCCGCCTCGCTGCAGACGAACTCGGCGCAGGCGCTGCCGGGCTTGGCCTTGGAGTAGCCGGGCACGTCCAGACGCGCCGCGAGGTCGGTGATCTCGGCGCAAACCTCTCCCTCGAAACCGGGGCGGCAATGCAGAAACAGGGTATTCATCAAAGGGTCTCCATGAGGCGCGCATGATACCCGAGACCGGAACCCAGAGCCGCTAAACCTGTCCAGCTACATATGTGCTGCCCACAGATACGGAGCCGCTGGCCATCGCGTCTCGATGAGATCCGGCCATCCAACACAGGCAGCGCATAGCAACCGATAAAGGATATGCGCTAGCCAGACCGCCCAAGCCGAACTAGCTTGAAGGTCTGCCGCCATCAGACACAGCCCGAACCGTGCGGGCCCAAGGAGATGTGCAATGCCCTCCCTCGATAGCCTGAACTGCCGCCGCGAACTGAAGATCGGCGACGCCACCTACCACTATTTCAGCCTGCCCGAAGCCGCCCAACGCCTCGGCAACATCGACCGCTTGCCCAAGTCGCTCAAGGTGCTGCTGGAAAACCTGCTGCGCAACGAAGACGGCAAGACCGTACAGCCGCAGGATCTGCAGGCTATGGTCGACTGGCTCGACAAGCGCGCCTCCGACCGCGAGATCCAGTACCGCCCGGCGCGCGTGCTGATGCAGGACTTCACCGGCGTGCCGGCGGTGGTCGACCTGGCCGCCATGCGCGACGCCATGGCCAAGGCCGGTGGCGATCCGCAGCGGATCAACCCGCTGTCGCCGGTGGATCTGGTCATCGACCACTCGGTTATGGTCGACCGCTACGCCTCCTCCAGCGCCTTCCACGACAACGTCGAGCTGGAAATGCAGCGCAACGGCGAGCGCTACGCCTTCCTGCGCTGGGGCCAGCACGCCTTCGACAATTTCAGCGTGGTGCCACCGGGCACCGGCATCTGCCACCAGGTCAACCTCGAGTACCTGGCGCGCACCGTATGGACCAAGGAAGAAGACGGCGCCACCCTCGCCTTCCCCGACACCCTGGTCGGCACCGACTCGCACACCACCATGATCAACGGACTCGGCGTGCTCGGCTGGGGCGTCGGCGGCATCGAGGCGGAAGCGGCCATGCTCGGCCAGCCGGTGTCGATGCTGATTCCCGAAGTGATCGGCTTCAAGCTCAGCGGCAAGCTCAAGGAAGGCATCACCGCCACCGACCTAGTGCTGACGGTAACCCAGATGCTGCGCAAAAAGGGCGTGGTGGGCAAATTCGTCGAGTTCTATGGCGACGGCCTTGCCGACCTGCCGTTGGCCGACCGCGCCACCATCGCCAATATGGCCCCGGAATACGGCGCCACTTGCGGCTTCTTCCCGGTGGACGACATCACTTTGGGCTACCTGCGCCTGTCCGGCCGTCCGGATGCCACCGTGCAACTGGTCGAGGCCTACAGCAAGGCTCAGGGCCTGTGGCGCGAGCCAGGCGCCGAGCCGCTGTTCACCGACAGCCTGAGCCTGGACATGGGCAGCGTCGAAGCCAGCCTGGCCGGTCCCAAGCGCCCGCAGGACCGCGTCTCGCTGGGCCAGGTCAGCCAGGCCTTCGACGACTTCGTCGGCCTGCAGCTCAAGCCGAGCGCCAAGGAAGAAGGCCGTATGCTCAGCGAAGGCGGCGGCGGCACCGCTGTTGGCGGCGACAAGCAGAGCGGCGAAATCGACTATGACGATGAAGGTCGCACCCATCGCCTGAAAGATGGTGCCGTGGTGATCGCCGCCATCACTTCCTGCACCAACACCTCCAACCCCAGCGTGATGATGGCCGCCGGCCTGCTGGCCAAGAAGGCCGTGGAGAAAGGCTTGCAGCGTCAGCCCTGGGTCAAGAGCTCGCTGGCGCCCGGCTCCAAGGTGGTCACCGAGTACTTCGACGCCGCCGGCCTGACGCCCTTCCTGGAGACACTTGGCTTCGACCTGGTGGGCTACGGCTGCACCACCTGCATCGGCAACTCCGGCCCGCTGCGCGAGCCCATCGAGAAAGCCATCACCCAGGCCGACCTGACCGTCGCCTCGGTGCTCTCCGGTAACCGCAACTTCGAGGGCCGCGTACACCCGCTGGTAAAAACCAACTGGCTGGCCTCGCCGCCCCTGGTGGTGGCCTATGCGCTGGCTGGCAGTGTGCGCATCGACCTGACCCGCGATGCCCTTGGCACCGGCAAGAATGGCCAGCCGGTCTACCTCAAGGACATCTGGCCGACCCAAAGCGAGATCGCCCAGGCCATCGCCCAGGTTGACACCGCCATGTTCCGCAAGGAGTACGCCGAGGTCTTCGCCGGCGACGAGAAATGGCAGGCCATCGCCGTACCCAAGGCCGACACCTATGCCTGGCAGGGCGACTCCACCTATATCCAGCATCCGCCGTTCTTCGAGAACATCGCTGGCGACCCACCCCGCATCACCGATATTCGCCAGGCGCGCGTCCTCGCCCTGCTCGGCGACTCGGTGACCACCGACCATATCTCGCCAGCCGGCAACATCAAGGCCGACAGCCCGGCCGGACGCTACCTGCGCGACAACGGTGTGGACAAGGCCGACTTCAACTCCTACGGCTCACGCCGCGGCAACCACGAAGTGATGATGCGCGGCACCTTCGCCAACATCCGCATCCGCAACGAGATGCTCGGCGGCGAGGAAGGCGGCAACACCCTGCACGTGCCGAGCGGCGAGAAGCTGGCGATCTATGACGCCGCCATGCGCTACCAGGCCGAAGGCACGCCGTTGGTGATCATCGCCGGCAAGGAGTACGGCACCGGCTCCAGCCGCGACTGGGCGGCCAAGGGCACCAACCTGCTGGGCGTCAAGGCAGTGATCGCGGAAAGCTTCGAACGCATCCACCGCTCCAACCTGGTAGGCATGGGTGTGCTGCCGCTGCAGTTCAATCCAGGTACCGACCGCAACAGCCTCAAGCTGACCGGTAAGGAAGTGCTGGCCATCGAAGGGCTGGAGGGCGTGGAGCTGCGCCCGCAGATGCCGCTGACGCTGATCATCACCCGCGAAGACGGCCAGCACGAGGAAGTCGAGGTGCTGTGCCGCATCGACACCCTCAACGAAGTCGAGTACTTCAAGGCCGGCGGCATCCTGCACTACGTGCTCCGGCAGATGATCGCCAACTGATGGACCTGCCCTGCCGCTCCATCCGGTAGGGCGCTTTTTCCCGTCGGGCCAGGGACGGCCAACGTCGTGACAAAAATGTGACGCCATTCAAAAAGCGTTTACACTCGCGCAAACGGACTCAGCCCTCAACTTCGCCGCTCGTCGGCCGATGACAAGGGCATTACAACGACGGACACCTGCCATGCGTAACAACCAGCCGGTCACTCAGCGTGAGCGTACCTTTCCTGCACAACAACGCCTGATATCCACTACCGACCTCAAGGGGCAGATCACCTACTGCAACGACGCCTTTGTCGAAATCAGTGGTTTCAGCCGCGAAGAGCTGACGCGTGCGCCGCACAATATCGTGCGCCACCCGGACGTGCCGTCGGCCGTGTTCGACCACATGTGGACGACCCTGAAAAGCGGGCGCCCGTGGATGGGTATCGTCAAGAACCGCTGCAAAAGCGGTGATCATTACTGGGTCAACGCCTACGTCACACCGATGACCGAGAACAACCAGGTCGTCGGGTACGAATCCGTCCGCGTCAAACCCACGGCCGAACAGGTACGCCGTGCCGAGGTTCTGTACAGCCGTATCAATGCCGGCAAATCAGCCATCCCAGCCAGCAACCAATGGCTGCCTGTGGTTCAGGCCTGGATGCCCTTCATCCTGGTCAGCCAGATCGGCTTCCTGATCGGCCACTGGATGGGCAGCAACTGGGGCTTCATCCTTGCCGCCCTGCTCTCCGTCCCGCTGGGCCTGGCCGGCATCGCCTGGCAGACCCGAGGCATCAAGCGCCTGCTGCGCATCGCCGAGCAAACCACCTCCGACCCGCTGATCGCGCAGATGTACACCGACAGCCGCGGCGCCGAAGCGCGCCTGGAAATGGCCATGCTCAGCCAGGATGCACGGCTGAAAACCTGCCTCACCCGCCTGCAGGACACCGCCGAACAACTGACCCAGCAGGCGCGTGAAGCCGACAAGCTGGCGCACAACAGCTCCGACGGTCTCGAACGTCAGCGCCAGGAGACCGAGCAGGTCGCAACCGCTGTCAACGAAATGGCTGCGACCACCCTGGAAGTGGCCAGCAACGTTGCCCGTACGGCCATCGCCACCCAGGAAGCCAACCGCCTCACCGACGAAGGCCGCACCATCGCCGCGGAAACCCGCGAAGCCATCCAGCGCCTTTCGCAATCGGTGGGCGATACCGGTGAAACCGTGACCCGCCTGGCCCAGGACAGCAACGAAATCGGCGGCGTGGTCGACGTGATCAAGGGCATTGCCGACCAGACCAACCTGCTCGCTCTCAACGCCGCCATCGAAGCCGCGCGTGCCGGCGAAATGGGCCGGGGCTTCGCCGTGGTGGCCGACGAGGTTCGCTCGCTGGCGCAGCGCACCGCCGAATCCACCGAACAGATCCATGGCCTGATCGCCAAGCTGCAACGCACTGCCGAAGAAGCCGTGTTAACCATGGAAATCGGTCGCAAGCAGGCCGATGAAGGCGTCGAACGCGTTCTCAAAGCCGATCAGGCGCTGTCTGGCATCAGCGACTCGGTCGCCAATATCGCCGACATGGCCAACCAGATCGCCGCCGCAGCGGAAGAGCAGAGCGCCGTCGCCGACGAGATCAACCAGAACATCACCACCATCGCCCAACTGGCCGACCAGACCGCTGGCGAAGCGCAAAGCACCGCCAAGCTCAGCGAAGCCCTGACCAACACTGCACATGGCCAGTACGCTCTGGTCGAACGCTTCAACCGCTGAAACAAGAGGCGCGGCGGCTTAGCCGCTGCGCCTTCTCCGCGCCTCCGTCGCCTGTAGGCGCGAAGTTGTTCGCGATCTTCCTATCCCTTTCGCAGAGCTCATAACAACTGGCTCAAACCGTTCGCCTCGCTCACTGCAACGGCTAAAGCCCGCCTCTTAATTCAATCCCCTAGCAAGCATCCAATGCCCTTCCCACCCGAAGAACACCAAGTTAAAGGCGTAGGCCCGACCGTGCAGCGCCTCGAGCAGATTGGCATCGACTCGCTGCACGAGCTGGCCAGAGCGAGCGTTGGCGATATCGTCACCGCAGTAGCGGGTCAACTTGGCTCCACCTGCTGGAAGAACAGCCCGCAAGCACGCGCAGCTATTCAAGCTGCCATCGATCTGGCCAAATCACGTCAGTAACCACACTTTCATTGCCAAGGAGTCCGGCATGCCTGCACACGAGAAGATCAACTACGTCGAATATCCTTCCCGTAACCTGCCAGCCACCAAGGCTTTCTTCCAGGCCGCTTTCAGCTGGCGCTTCACCGACTACGGGCCCGATTACGCCGCCTTCGCCGACGAAGGTCTGGATGGCGGTTTCTTCAGCGCCGAAATGTCTGCACGCAGCGACAGCGGCAGCGCATTGATCGTGTTCTACAGCGCAAAGCTGGAAGACACCCTGGCCAAGGTCGAGGCTGCCGGTGGGGAAATCGTCAAACCGATCTTTTCCTTCCCCGGAGGCAGACGCTTTCACTTCGTCGAACCGGGTGGCAACGAGTTTGCCGTATGGTCGGAGCCGGACGGTCAATAGTCCCCCCACCGGCCAGCAACCTCCCCTGCCATGTGCAGGCGAGGGCTTGGAATCGACGATGGAGACAATCCGTAACGCTTGAAAGGCGGCGCCTGCAGACCGTTATTTGACCGCCAGCCAGCTCCCAATTAACGTCCCAGCCTTTCCACCCTCGGGCGAGTATTGCCCTCGCCCGAGCCATGGAAAATCTCTGCAGGAATTCAAGGAGGCACAGGATGCGCATCATGGTGATCGGCGCGAGCCGAGGTCTTGGCCGTGCGTTGGTAGAGGGTTTGGCGCAAAGCCACGAGCTGATCGGGATTTCCCGTAGCCGTCCGGCCGATCTGGCCCCGGAGATACGGTGGATCGAAGCGGATATGAGCGATCCGCTGCAAGCTGTGGATGCCATCGAAACCCAGGCACCGCAAAAGCTGGACGCGATCATCTACAACCTGGGTATCTGGGAAGCTCGCGCGTTCGAGGATGATTACAGCTTTCTGCAGGACGACGACGCACAGATTCTCGAGATGGTCAGCGTCAATATCGGCGCGACCTTGCTGCTGCTCAAGCGCCTGCTACCGCGGGTGCTCGGCGGCGCCAAGCCGCAACTGATCCTCACCGGCTCCACCTCGGCCCTACCGCAAAGTGGCCGCCCGGAAGTCACCTTCGGTGCCAGCAAGTTCGCCCTCAAGGGCATCGCCGAGAGCCTGCGCGAAGGCTTTCGCGATCAGCGCCTGGCCGTCACCTGCCTGCAACTGGGGTACCTCAATACCCGGGATGGCTTGCAAACGCCCGTCGAGCAGGCGGCACGAAATGGTGAGGGCCAGTTGATTCCGCTGCACGATGTGGTCGCCCTGGTGCGAACGCTGCTGAACCTGTCCGAGGCCAGTTACGTACGCGAACTGGTGTTGCCTGCCATTGCCGACGAACGTTTCTGAAGCGAGGAAATCGATGCCCGATCTTTCCGTCACCCTGAAGACACCGCGTCTCGTACTGCGCCCTCTGCAAGCGGCGGACGCTCCGGCGCTGTTCGCTATTTTTTCCGATCCGCAGGTCATGCAGTACTGGAATACGCTGCCCTGGGATTGTGAGGCCGTGGCACGGGAATACATCTTTGAGGAGCAGCAGGCCATGCACGATGGCCAGCGCCTGACGCTGGCCATCGTCGACAGGAATAACGCCGAGCTGATCGGCAAATGCCTGCTGTTCAGCTACCACCCGGAGTCACGCCGCGCGGAAATCGGCTTTGGCATTGCATCTTCAGCCTGGGGCAAGGGGTACGTTCAGGAGGCGGCCGGCGAGCTGCTGCGCCACGGATTCGAAACCCTGGAACTCAACCGCGTCGAAGCGGAAATCGACCCGAGCAACGCCGCCTCCGGCCGCGCGCTCGAACGATTGGGATTCAGCCGGGAAGGTCTGCTGCGCCAGCGCTGGATCATCGACGGCCAAGTATCGGATTCGGCGCTCTATGGTTTGCTGAGTGAAAATTGGCGCAGCCGCCATAGTCACCAATAAGTCGTGAGCAACAGGTGAAGCCATGCAGAGAATCGAGCATATCCGCCTTATGGCGCGCTACAACAGCTGGATGAACGATCGGCTCTACACAGCGGCTTCCAGCCTGTCCGACGAACCTCTGAGCGCCGAACGTGGCGCGTTCTTCGACTCGATACTCGGCACGCTCAATCATCTGGTAGTGACCGACCGGATCTGGCTAGGGCGATTCGCTGCGCACCCGGCCGTTTACCAGGCGCTAGCGGCACTCGACACGCTGAACAAACCAGAACGACTGGATCAGCCGATGGCAGCGAATATCCGAGAACTTCTGGTGGTGCGCCAACGACTGGATGCCTGTCTCGAAGCCTTTTCGCAGGAAATTCGCGATGAGCAACTGGATCAGCCGCTGAGCTATCGCAATATGAAAGGTGTGGAAGCGAGAAAGAATTTCTTCGCCCTGCTGATGCACCTGTTCACCCATCAGACGCACCACCGTGGTCAGGCCACTACGCTACTGAACCAGGCGGGTGTGGATGTCGGGGTGACCGATCTACTAGTGTTGATCCCTGAAGAGCTATGAAACCGCAGTAAATGATGCGAGCACTCAAGTATCTGCTGATCACCCTCGGCGCCGCCCTGCTCATGGCGCTGGTGGCACTGCTAATCAACATTGCTGCCCGGGACACGGAGGCAACCTATGAGCTCAGAGGGCGCTACAAGCCCTCCGTCGACGGCAAGACCTACCTGGTCATCGAAGACGATAACGGTGGTCACTGCGGGACACTTTCTGTAGACGGCGCGCCCTGGCCGCACCGCCCCCATGAACCTGGTGAAATAAAGCCGGGGATACGCGCCATCCGTTGCGGCGCAGCGGTTGATCTCGAGATCAAACCCGGCAATATCTACTACTTCGATTACTGGGGACCGTAGAAACCAGAACAGGGAATCGCCGACCGTACAGGAGCTAAGCCAGCCGGTGCGGCTTTACGCCTCTCAGAGTCCGGCCAGCTTCAGCCAGTGCGTATAGAAACCTTCTGCGACACGGTTCAGCGCCCTGACATTCCGGCTCAGGTTTTCGCGCATCTCATCAATGCTCTGCTGACTGGGCTGGCTGGCATCGAGCAGGTGCGCCCAGTCGTCGAGCCAGCGCTGGATCAGCGCCTCGGTCATTTCCGGGTGCCCTTGCAGCGCCAGTACCTTGTCACCCCAGGCGAACGCCTGGTTGTCGCACCAGCGGCTGCTCAGCAGAGGCTGCGCCCCTTCCGGCATGGCGAAGGTGTCGCCATGCCACTGGAAGATGCTGAACGACTCGGGCAAATGTGCCAGCCAGGGACTGCCGGCTGACTCTGAGCGACGCTGCATGAGCTGAAAACCGGCTTCGGTGTAGGGCATACGGCGCACGCTGGCGCCGAGCGCCCTGGCCAACAACTGGCCGCCCAGGCAGTGGCCGATGATGGGAATATCGCGCGCGATCAAGCGTTGCAGCGCAGCCAACTCGTCGGCAATCCAGGGCAGCGGGTCGTTGACGCTCATCGGTCCGCCCATCACGGCGACCGCCTTGGACTGCTGCAGGTCGTAGCCGTGCAATTCGCCCAGGTCGACGCGCAGCACGTCGAAGCTGCAGCCACGCGCCTGCAGCACCTGCGCCAGGTGGGCTGGCGGGCAATAATCGATATGAGTCAGGATCAGAACATCAGCCATGAGCACCTCCGCCGCGCAGTCTGCGCGAGAAGAAGTGGCGAGTCGAGCTAGGCTGGGGTTGAAGCCATCGGCCGGACAACCGGCCGATGGTCTGTGGTGAATGCCGCTGCATTCGCCCTAACGCATGGCTGACGCTTTCACCTCCTGCGTGACGCCCCAGCCGTCCATCTTGCCGCCCAACGGGACGACGATGGACTCCAAGTCATGTTCAAATTCGCCGATACCGGCATGGGTGGCGTACATCACTTTGCTGATCTGCAGGTGCCAGACGCCGTCCTCGCGGGCGGATATCTGGGCGTTGAGCGACTCGCCGCGAAAGTTTCTGGCGGCCATTCTGGCCCGTTCTTCGTCGGGGAAGATGGCGTAGAACTCGATCGGGTGAAACTGGGCGAAGTCGAATCCCCCTTCTTTCATCCGACGCAGCACCAAAGTGCTGGAGTCTTCGTGGAAGGCTGTGCTCATAAACGACCCCCTCTCAGGCTATGGATGGATAAACCGCTTTCCCATTGCGACCGCCCTGCGGACGGTGTCGCGACCCCTGTCGGGCATCTCTAAAAACGGCTTTTTAGAGAGTTCCAGTTGGTGCTGCCCCGAGAATCGAGCAGGTGCTCGATGTGTCTACTGCAAGCGTATCGACGACTGCCCGGCAGAGCGCCAGGCGGAAACCGTCTTTTCAAGGGTAGTCGCTGAACGAGGGTTTGGCGTCAGATGGAAAGCCTTTGTGACAAAGCCGGCGACCAGCGGCAATTGGCCAGCGTAAACCACAGGGCTCGAACGAGCGGCTCTAAACTCCGCGAGCGGCCCGCTGGAGGGCCTGCCCCCTCACACGCCTCGCTCATGGAGAAAGCCCACCACACGGGCGATGGCGTAATCCGCAGCGCGCAGCACGCCGACATGCGCCTGGAATACGTGCCACAAGGCCGGATAGCGCTCCAGGCGCACAGTCACCCCGGCCGCCTTGGCGCGCTCGGCCAGACGCAAGCTGTCATTGAGCAGCAACTCGTCTTCGCCCACCTGGATCAACATCGGCGGCAAGCGGCTGAGATCGGCGAACAGCGGTGACATGCCCGGGTCATTGTGGGGTAGGTCGGGCGGGCAGTAGAGCTCGGCGGCTTGTTCGATCCAGCGCGGGTGAATCAACGGATCGCCGGCGGGCGGCTCGTGCATGTGCTCGCCAGTAAAATCGGTGGCCGGCGAGAAGCACACCAGCGCTGCTGGCACCGGCAGGCCGAGCTCGATGATGCGCAGGCAGCCGACCAGGCTCAGGTTGCCGCCAGCCGAATCGCCACCAATGGCGATCTGCTGCGGCCCATAGCCCGCTTCCAGCAGCGCCTCGTAAGCGGCCACCACATCATCGCGCGCCGCCGGATAGGGATGCTCCGGCGCCAGGCGATAGTCCAGCGCACAGACCTCCAGAGCGCCGCGCTTGGCCAGGTTGGCGCAGATACCGCGATGGGTATCCGGCCCGCCGATCATGAAGGCGCCGCCGTGCAGATAGAGCAGCACGCTGCCGCTGCTGGCAGGCGGCCGATGCCATTCGCAGGGCCGCCCGGCCAGGGTCGCCGCGCTGCGGCTGACCCCGCGCGGCGTCAGGGTGATGGCAGTGAGCACTCGCAAGATGCGGCGCTGCGCCCGCACCGGCATCGGCGGCCGCACCAGGCCGCGAAAGAACAGCCGCAGAAAGCCGCGCAACAGGCCGCGCAGCAGCATTTGTTCGGCGGCCGGGGCTTTGAAATCAGCGGACGCAGTCATAGTCGGCAAGCTCCGGAGTGCGGGTCATGAGTCGATAGGTGAAGGTGAAACCCGGCCAGTTGTTGGTGTGCTTGCCGGTGGCAGTCTGGTACCAGCTGTCGCAACCCTGTGCCCATATCGTTCGATGAGTCGCCTGTTGCAGGCCGGCGTTGTAGGTGCGTTGTACCGCCGGGCGCAGATCGAGATAGCGCAGCCCCTGCTCGCGCAGCGCGCGCAGGCAGCCCAGCACATAGGCGTACTGGCTCTCCAGCATATAGAGAATGGAGTTGTGGCCAAGGTTGGTGTTCGGCCCATAAAGCAGGAACAGGTTGGGAAAACCACTGACGCTGATGCCCTTGTAGGCCTCGGCGCCGTCCTTCCAGGCCTGGTTCAGCTCCACGCCATCAAGGCCGCGAATACGCATCGGCGCGAGGAAATCGGTGGCGGTGAAGCCGGTGCCGTAGATCAGCACATCGCAGGGATGCTCACGACCATCGGCGGTGACCAGAGAATGTTCGCGCACCTCGCTAATCGCCGAGTCGACGATCTCGACATTGGCCTGCGCCAACGCCGGGAAGTAGTCGTTGCTGATCAGGATGCGCTTGCAGCCCATGGGATAGTCCGGCTGCAACCGTGCCCGCTTGCCGGCATCGGGCAGTTGTCGCCGCAGATGGCGAGTGAAGCTGTGACGAAACAGGCGCATCAGCCAGGGAAAGCGGATGAACGCCAGCGCACGGCCCTCGTGATGCAGGTATTGCAGCAGCCGGTCGGCGCGCTGCCACAGAGGGAAACGCTGTTTCAGGGCGATCTCCCAGGCGCGGTAGAGACGATCAGGCTTGGCCAGCACATAAGCGGCCGAGCGCTGGAAGAGGTGCAGGCTGGCCACCTTCGGCTGGATCTGCGGCACGAACTGGATCGCCGATGCGCCGGTGCCGATCACCGCCACGCGCTTGCCGGTCAGGTCGAGATCATGGCGCCAGCGCGCCGAGTGAAAGGCCTCGCCGCGAAAATGCTCCAGGCCAGGCAGCTTCGGGTAGGCCGGCCGATTGAGCTGACCACAGGCGCTGACCAGCGCCTGCGCCTCGATCACCTCGCCTGCTGCCAGTTCGACCCGCCAGACGCCCCGCTCGGCATCGAATTCGGCGCCGAGCACCTCGCTGTTCAGGCGGATATGCGGGCGCAACCGGTGTTTCTCCACGCATTGCAAAATATAGGCGTGGATTTCCGCCTGTGGCGCGAACTTGCGCGACCAGTCGTGCTTGGGCTCGAAGGAGAACGAATACAAGTGCGAAGGCACGTCGCAGGCGGCGCCTGGGTAGCTGTTGTCGCGCCAGGTGCCGCCGACTTCGGCAGATTTTTCCAACAGCAGGAAGTCGTCGTCACCGGCCTTGCGCAACTGCATGGCCAGGCCCAGACCGGCAAAACCGCTGCCGATGATCAGTACGCGCCAGGGCGCGTTCGTACGGGGGTTGTTATTCATTGTGGTCTCCCCGACCCGTGTATGCCGATGAGCAGATGCTACTTGCCGTGACACGCCCCGGTTATGGCATAGTCGGCCAGGGTATTGTGATTTTCGGACAATCTATGTCAGCACCCTGGCCCGCACGACGCAGCATCACCAGCATTCAGCTACTGACCCAGCTAGGCCTCGATCTCGGCCTGAGCTTGGACAGATGCCTGCACGAAACGGGGCTCAGCCCCGTGCAACTGGCCAGCCCGAACGGCGAAGTCGAAGCCCGGCGCGAGTTACGGCTGATCAGCAACCTGATCGGCGCGCTGCCTGCAGTCGAAGACCTTGGTCTGCAGGCCGGCCGGCGTTACCACGTGACCAGCTATGGCGCCTGGGGCTACGCCATTCTCAGCAGCGCCACGGTACACCAGGCCGCCGAGCTGGGCCTGCGCTATCACGGCCTGACCTACGCGTTCACCCGCATCAGCCTGAGCGTGGATGACGCTGTCGCCAGCCTGCACTTTGATGACAGCGCCCTCCCGCCGGCGCAGCATGACTTCATCGTACAACGCGACATGCTCGGCGCCCTGGTGGTGGTACGCGAACTGCTCGGCAGCACGCTGCGATTGCTGGACGTGGAACTGCGCCAGGCCGCGCCGGCCGATCTCTCGCCTTTCATCGCCGCCTTCGGCCAGACGCCCCGCTTCGGCGCGGCGGGCAATCGAATGGGATTTGCCGCCGAGTTGCTGGACAACCCGCTACCGCGGGCCAATCCAGAACTGGTCAAGGCCTGCGAGCAACAATGCCAGGCATTGCTGGCGCGTCATCAATGGCACCAGGGTCTGGCCGGGCGCGTGCGCGAGTTGCTGCTGCAATCGCCAGGACAGATTGCCGATATGGAGCGCATAGCAGAGCGCCTGCACCTGAGCAGCCGTACCCTGCGGCGGCGCCTGATCGAAGAAGGCACCCGCTTCCGCACCTTGCAGGACGATGTGCGCCAGGCCCTGGCCGAAGAGCTGCTAACTGCCGGTGGCCTGAGCCTGGAGGAAATCGCCGAGCGCCTGGGTTATGGCGAGCTGTCGAACTTCATCCATGCCTTCAAGCGCTGGAAAGGCATTACGCCAGGGCGCTATCAGCGCGGGGCGGTCGGCTGAACCGCTACCCCTTGCGCCGCCCGGTAGCCTCCAGTGCCAGCAAGCGCATATCGGCCTGAGCCAACAGGGCCAGGCGCTCATGCTTGTCCAGGCGCTTCCAGCCCTTGATTTCCTGGCGGCTGCGGCCGCAGCCCAGGCAGATGTCCTTTTCGAATTCACAGATCTTGATGCAGGGGTTCTTGCTCATTGCGTCTCCTAGACCAGGACGGGTCGGATGCAGGCAAGAATAAAGGTCTGGGTAAGCGAGCGTGATTGAAGGATTCGATACCCGGCTTAAACGTTGTCAATGCAACGGCTGATCGCCATCCAGTTCGCTTTCGACTGGCTCGCCCTCGCTCTCCTCGGCCAGACGCAGGTCGTCGAAGTCGGTCTTGAGCCCTTGTTCCATGTCGTCCAGCTCGGCCAGCAAACTGCGGAAGCTGGTTTCTTCGCGCGGCTCGGCGGTCTCGCCTTCCTCCTGCAACGCCAGGTCGGCGCGCGCCTGCAAGCCTGCCGGCACTTCGGCGTCGTCATCCAGCGCCAGCTCCGGTTCGGGCTCCAGTTCGCGCAGGGCTGCGAGCGGCGGCAGTTCGTCGAGACTCTTCAGGTTGAAATGATCGAGAAAGCCCTTGGTGGTGGCGAACATCGCCGGGCGACCCGGTACGTCGCGATAGCCCACCACGCGAATCCACTCACGTTCCAGCAGTGTCTTGGTGATGTTGCTGTTGACCGCAACACCACGCACGTCCTCGATCTCGCCGCGCGTGATCGGCTGGCGGTAGGCGATCAGCGCCAGGGTTTCCAGCAATGCACGGGAATAGCGCTGCGGGCGTTCCTCCCATAGCCGGCCGACCCAGGGGGCGAAGCGTTCGCGGATCTGCAGGCGATAGCCCGATGCTACTTCCTTCAGCTCGAAGGCGCGGCCCTCGCAGGTTTGCCGTAGGATCTCCAGCGCCGCCTTGAACTGCGCCGGCTCGGGCCGCTCGCCCTCTTCGAAAAGCTCGAAAAGACGTTCGAGCGATTGCGCCTTGCCGGAGGCCAGCAGAAAGGCTTCGAGCAACTGGGCCAGGTCTTTGGGGTCGTTCAGGTTCATTCGGCACGGGCTCGGACGTGAATGGCGGCAAACGGCTCATTCTGCACCAGCTCCACCAAAGATTCCTTGATCAATTCGAGCACTGCCATGAAGGTCACCACCACGCCGAGCCGCCCCTCCTCGGCAGCGAAGAGCTCGACGAAAGGCACGAAAGCCCCACCCTTGAGGCGCTCCAGCACTTCACTCATACGCTCGCGGGTGGACAGTGCCTCGCGGGTGACCTGGTGACTTTCGAACATGTCGGCGCGGCGCAGCACTTCGGCCATCGACAGCAGCACCTCTTCCAGGCTGACGTCCGGCAACAGCTTGCGCGCCCGGGCCTCGGGAGCGTCCAGCTTGGGTACGGTCACGTCGCGGCCGACGCGCGGCAGTTCATCGATGCCTTCGGCAGCGGCCTTGAAACGCTCGTACTCCTGCAGGCGGCGGATCAGCTCGGCGCGCGGGTCGTCCTCTTCTTCCTCGGCCTCGGCCGAGCGCGGCAGGAGCATGCGCGACTTGATCTCGGCGAGCATGGCGGCCATGACCAGGTATTCCGCAGCCAGCTCCAGGCGCACGGATTTCATCAGCTCGACATAGCCCATGTACTGCTTGGTGATCTCGGCCACGGGAATATCGAGGATGTCGATGTTCTGCTTGCGAATCAGATAGAGCAGCAAATCCAGCGGCCCCTCGAAGGCTTCGAGGAAGACTTCCAGGGCATCCGGGGGAATGTAAAGATCCAGCGGCAACTCGGTAACCGCCTCGCCGTAGACCAAGGCGAATGGCAGCTCCTGCTGGGCGCCGGCCTGGCTGTCCACGGCTGGCGTGGCGGTTTCACTCATCGGCCGCTGCTCCTTCAACGATGGTTCAGGCCCATGGCCATGCGCACTTCGGCCAGGGTGTTGCGCGCCTCGTCACGCGCCCGCTCGGCGCCTTCGGCAAGAATGCTGCGCACCAGGTCCGGGCTGTCCTCGTAATCCATGGCGCGTTGCTGCAGCGGCGCCAGTTCGGCCTGCAGCGCCGAACACAGCGCGTTCTTGCAATCGAGGCAACCAATCGAGGCGTTGCGACAACCGTCGATGACCCAGTGCAACTGCTCGTTGCCGGAATACAACTGATGCAGCGACCAGACCGGGCAGCGCTGCGGCTCACCCGGATCGTCGCGGTGCACGCGCGCCGGGTCGGTGGGCATGCGCCGCAGCTTTTCCTCGATCTCGGCATCGCTGTCGCGCAGAAATATCGCATTGCCGCTGGACTTGGCCATCTTCTGCCCATCCAGGCCGGGCACCCGGGAAAACTCGGTGAGCAGCGGCTGCGGCTCGTTCAGAATCACCTTGCCGCCACCTTCGAGGTAGCCGTACAGACGCTCCTGATCGCCCAGGGTGATGCTGGTCTGCTCCTTGAGCAAGGCGCGCGCCGTCTCCAGCGCCTGGGCATCGCCCTGCTCCTGGTAGGCCTTGCGCAGGTTGCTGTAGAGCTTGCCGACTTTCTTGCCCAGCTTGCCGATGGCGGCCTCGGCCTTGAGTTCGAAATCCGGCTCGCTGCCATACAGGTGGTTGAAGCGGCGCGCCACTTCGCGGGCAAATTCGATGTGCGGCAGCTGGTCCGCCCCGACCGGCACCTGACCGGCGCGATACAGCAGGATGTCCGCCGCCTGCAGCAGCGGATAGCCGAGAAAGCCGTAGGTGGAGAGGTCCTTGCCGCTGTGGCGCTCCTGCTGTTCCTTGTAGGACGGCACGCGCTCGAGCCAGCTGAGCGGGCAGATCATCGACAACAGCAGGTGCAGCTCGGCGTGTTCCGGCACTTGCGATTGCACGAACAGTGTCGCGGAGCTGGGGCTGACGCCCGCGGCCAGCCAGTCCACGGCCACGTCCATGACGTGCTGGGAAAGCTGGCCGGCATCGGCGTATTCGGTGGTCAGCGCATGCCAGTCGACGATGCAGAAGAAGCAGTCGTACTCGTGCTGCAACCTGACCCAGCTCTTCAGCACGCCGTGATAGTGCCCGAGGTGCAGACGACCGCTAGGACGCATCCCTGACAGCACCCGACGTTCGGAGTCGTTAAGGCTCAAACCGTTCTATCCAAAATCCAGACAAGACCACGGAGTATAGGGTAGCTGCGCCCACAACGGAAAAGCCGGCGTCAGAGATCGTCGAACGGCGTCGGGTCGCCGCATCCGACGCGCAGCACTTCCGGGCTGTCGTCAGCGAGATTGACCACGGTGGACGCTTCCAGCCCGCCAAAACCGCCGTCGATGATCAGCTCGACATGGTGCTCGAGAATCTGGCGCATTTCGTAAGGGTCGGACATCGGCAGCTCTTCGCCCGGCATGATCAGACTGACGCTCATCAGCGGCTCACCCAGTTGCTCCAGCAATGCCAGGGCGATGGGATGACTGGGCACGCGGATGCCAATGGTGCGGCGCTTGGGATGCAGCAGCATGCGCGGCACTTCGCGGGTGGCGTTGAGAATGAAGGTGTAGGGGCCAGGGGTGTGGTTCTTCAACAGGCGGAAGGCGGTGGTATCGACCTTGGCGAACAGGCCGATCTGCGACAGGTCGCGGCATACCAGGGTGAAATTGTGCTTGTCGTCGAGCTGGCGCAGGCGGCGAATGCGCTCGACCGCGTTCTTGTCGCCAATGGCGCAGCCAAGGGCGTAGGACGAGTCGGTGGGATAGACCACCACGCCGCCGCCTCGAATGATTTCCACGGCCTGTTTTATCAGGCGTGCTTGTGGGTTTTCCGGGTGAACCTGGAAAAATTGACTCACGCTTGCTCCCTGCTCATGAAGTGACAGCGGATGGCTGTGCATGTTCGAAGCGCTCCCAGAGCGCAGTCAGGTCATCAGGCAACGGGCGGTACATGCCCAACTCCGACCAATCGCCCGGCGCATGGAAATCGCTACCGACGCTGGCCATCAAGCCAAACTCGCGCGCCAGAATCGCCAGGCCACCGACTTGTTCGGCCGGCTGCATGCCATTGACCACTTCCAGGGCATGGCCACCCGCTGCCGCGAAGTCGGCTACCAGGCGTCGACGCTTACTGCGAGTAAAGTCGTATTGCCACGGATGCGCCAGGCTGATCCAGGCCCTGGCCGAACGCAAGGTGGCGACGGTTTCTTCCAGCGCAGGCCAATGCTGCTTGACGTCGCCCAACTTGCCCGAGCCCAGCCATTTGCGAAACGCCTCGGCGCGATCCCGCACATGGCCGGCACGCACCAGAAACTCGGCAAAATGTGGACGCGCCGGCGCGTTGCCACTGTCGCCCAATTCCTGTTGGACAGCACGTGCGCCTTCAAGTGCGCCCGGCATGCCCTTGGCAGCCAGGCGTCGGTCGATTTCCTCGGCACGCTGCCAGCGCCCATGGTGCAGAGCGTCGATGGCAGCGCGCAGCGCGGGAGCTTCCCGCTCGAAGGCATACCCCAGCACATGGATGGTCGCCCCGCCCCAAGTGCAGGACAGTTCGATGCCATTGATCAGCTTCATGTCCAGGGCGGTCGCCGCGCGGCGCGCCTCATCGAGGCCTTCGAGGGTGTCATGGTCGGTCAGCGCCAGCAGCCGCACGCCGCGTTCGTGCGCCCGGGCCACCAGTACGGCGGGCGCCAGGGCGCCATCTGAGGCGGTGCTGTGGCAGTGCAGATCGACAATCATGGCGGCGCTTTCGTTGAGATTGATGTTTGTTATTATGCCCCACATCCGCGCCAACGCCGTCGCCGTGTGGCGCAAATGCTTCACTCCCTCCCCACTTCGACCCTAAATAAGGACTGAGATGCTCTACGCCATCATCGCCACCGACGTCGAAAATTCCCTGGAAAATCGTCTGGCCACCCGCCCCGCTCACCTCGCCCGTCTGGAGCAGTTGAAGCAGGAAGGTCGCCTGCTGCTGGCCGGCCCGCACCCGGCCATCGACAGTAACGATCCGGGTCCGGCGGGCTTCAGCGGCAGCCTGGTAGTTGCCGAGTTCGACTCGCTCGAGGACGCGCAGAACTGGGCCGATGCCGACCCGTACCGCGCAGCCGGCGTGTATGCCAGCGTGGTGGTCAAACCCTTCAAGAAAGTGCTGCCCTGACGTAGCACCACTCACGCGGCTTTCGCATACAAGGAATCGCGATGCGCACGATCCCGCTGTCCCTGCTGGTCACCCTGTTGCTGACCTGCGCCTCGCTGCAGGCAGAAGAAGAAAGCCTGCAACCTGCCCCAGCACAGGCAGCCGCAAGCGCTGAGCAGAGCCAGGAGCTCGAGCAGCGCCTGGCCCAAAGCGAGCAACTGCGCAACGAGCAGCAAGCCAGCAGCGCCGTGCAACTGCAGCGCCTGCGCCAGGAAAACCAACGCCTGCGCATGCAGCTCAAGGAAACCCAGGCGCAGACCCAGCCACGCCTACTCAGCGAGCATCAGACCTGGTTCGCCCTCGGCGCTGCGCTGAGCCTGGCGTCGATCTTGTTCGGCGCCCTGCTGCGAGGCTCGCGCAAGACTCGTCGCGAATGGATCAACTGAAGCCATGAGCCGCTTACTGCTGATCGATGACGACCAGGAACTCTGCGAGCTGCTCGCCAGCTGGCTGACCCAGGAAGGCTTTCAGGTCACCGCCTGCCATGAAGCGGGCGGTGCGCGCCAGGCCCTTGCTTTACAGGCGCCTGACGCCGTGGTGCTCGATGTGATGCTGCCCGACGGCAGCGGCCTGGAATTGCTCAAGCAATTGCGTGGCGAGCATCCGGAGTTGCCCGTGCTGATGCTTTCCGCCCGCGGCGAACCGCTGGATCGCATCCTCGGCCTGGAGCTGGGCGCCGACGACTACCTGGCCAAGCCGTGCGACCCTCGCGAGCTGACCGCACGCCTGCGTGCGGTACTCCGGCGCACCGCCCCCGCCCCCGCCAGCAGCCAACTGGAACTGGGTGATCTCAGCTTCAGCCCCAACCGCGGCGTAGTCAGCATCGGCGAGCATGACGTTCCGCTGACGCTTTCCGAAAGCCGCCTGCTGGAGGCCCTGCTGCACCAACCGGGCGAGCCGGTGGACAAACAGGCGCTGGCACAGCTCGCCCTGGGCCGCAAATTGACTCTGTATGACCGCAGCCTGGATATGCACGTCAGCAATCTGCGCAAGAAGCTCGGCCCGCATCCCGACGGCCGCCCGCGCATTCTCGCCCTGCGCAGCCGCGGCTATTACTACGCACCGTGATCGTTGCCGCCCTACGTAAACGCTCAGCAACATCGCCTTTACCCAAGCTTTACCCACGCCTGACTGCCCTTGACCTTGACCGCCGCATAATGAGCCCATCCGGTCGTTACCGGTTTCGAGACAAGGAGAATCACCATGCGCAAGACCCTCACCGCTCTGCTGCTCGCTGCCACTCTGCCAACCCTGGCCTTCGCCATGCCCGACGGCGGCCCACGCCACCATGACCGCGGCCATGGCATGTTCAAGGAGCTGAACCTGAGCAAGGAACAGCGCCAGGAATTCCGCAAATTGATGGGCGAGCAGATGAAGACCCATCGCGATATCACCAAACGCTACCTGGACAAGCTGCCAGAAGCCGAGAAACAGGCCATGAAGAAGGAGCTGGACCAGGCCCGCACCAACCAGCACAAGGCCCTGCGTGACCTGCTCAACCCCGAGCAGCAGAAAGCCTTCGACGAGCATCAGAAAAAAATGGAAGCTCGTCGCGCTGAAATGGCCGAATTCAAGGCCTGGAAGGCCGAAAAGGACAGCAAGACCAACTGATCCGTTACCCTAAACCCGCCGCCGCGCTCGCCGAGCCCGGCGGCTTTTGCGTGAGGAATCACCGTGCGTTCACTGTTCTGGCGCATCCTGGCGAGCTTCTGGCTGGCCATCGCTCTGGTGGCCGGCCTGTCGCTCCTGCTTGGCCGCGCTTTGAATCAGGACGCCTGGATACTCAGCATGCATCCAGGCCTTGATGACATCGACAGCGAGTGGGTCAACCGCTACGAACAGCAGGGGCCAGCCGCGGCGCAGGACTTTCTCGAACGACGCAAACGCAAGTACCGCATCGACACCCAGGTGCTTGGCGAGAGTGGCCAGCAACTGGTCAAAGGCACCTTTCCATCGCGCGCAGCGGCTTTCGAGGCGCGTCACGGCGATGACCGTCGCCTGCCCTGGCGCCGCCTGACGGCCGAATACACCAGCCCGCAAAGCGGCGAGAGCTATCTATTCATCTACCGCATCCCGCATCCTGAACTCGCGGCCTGGCACCGCGGCAGCCTGTTCTGGCCGCTCAGCGCCCTGGCCATCGCCCTGGTGGTGCTGACGCTGTTCAGCCTGATGCTGACGCTGTCGATCACCCGCCCGCTGGATCGCCTGCGCGGCGCCGTGCACGACCTCGGTCAGACCGCCTATCAGCAGAACAGCCTGGCGCGCCTGGCCACCCGCCGGGACGAATTGGGCCTGCTGGCCAAGGACTTCAACCGCATGGGCGAGCGCCTGCAGGGGTTGATCGGCAGTCAGCGCCAGTTGCTGCGCGATGTGTCCCACGAACTGCGTTCGCCCCTGGCACGCCTGCGCATCGCCCTGGCCCTGGCAGAACGCGCCGATGCCGCCGAGCGGGAAAAACTCTGGCCACGGCTAGACCAGGAATGTGATCGGCTGGAGGCGCTGATCAGCGAAATTCTCACTCTCGCCCGCCTCGACGCCGACCCTGGCGCCGCTCAGCCGGTAGACCTGCGCGCACTGCTTGGCAAATTGCAGGAGGATGCGCGCCTGACCACACCCCAGCAGCCGCTGCAAATAGAGCTCGATCAGGGCGCGCAACTGGAAGGCTGGCCGGACATGCTGGAACGCGCGCTGGACAACCTGCTGCGCAATGCCCTGCGCTTCAGTCCCGTTGACCAGCCCGTGGTCATCGACGTGCAGCGCCAGGGGCAGGACGTCCTGCTCAGTGTGCGCGACCATGGCCTCGGCGTGGCCAGTGAATACCTGCAGCAGTTGGGCGAGCCCTTCTTCCGCGCGCCGGGTCAGAGCGGTTCCGGCCACGGACTCGGGCTGGCCATCGCACGTCGGGCGGCGCAGCGCCATGGCGGTGAACTGCTGCTGAGCAACCACCCCGAAGGCGGTTTCGTCGCCACCCTCAGGCTGCCGGCCAGGCAACAGACAGCCTGAGCCCCGCTCGCTCAGCCTTGCCAGGCGCTGACGAAATCCTCGACGTTCAACTCAGGTGCGCGGCGCAATTCACGCTCCGGCGTGCCTAGGTACAGATAGGCGATGATCTGCTCGTCCGCCGTCAGGCCCAGCCCCTTGGCCACATGGGCGTTGTAAGCCATATCTCCGGTACGCCAGACCGCGCCGATGCCCTGAGCATGCGCCGCCAGCAAGATGCCATGGGCAGCACAACCGGCAGCGGTCACCTGCTCGGACGCAGGCACCTTGGGATGCGCCTGCACCCGGGCGATCACCACCACCAGCAACGGCGCGCGCAGCGGCATACTACGCGCCTTGCTCAGAGCCTCCGGCGCAGCCTGCGCATCGGCGAGCTGCAAGGCCTCGGCGAACAGCTCGCCCATGCGTTCACGCGCCTGCCCTTCGACCGTGAGAAAGCGCCAGGGGCGCAGTTGGCCATGATCCGGCGCGCGCAACGCCGCGCGAAACAGCAAATCACGCTGCGCCGCGTCCGGAGCCGGGTCCACCAGGCGAGGAACGGAAACACGGTTAAGCAGTGCGTCGAGAGCCTCCATCGGCCACCTCCTTAAAACAAAGAAGGCGCATTCTCAATGCTGCAAGCTGCAAGCTGCAAGCTGACCAACCCACGGATCGGATGTCGGAGCTCGTGAGGTCGTGGCCCGGATGCAATCCGCGGATCGCCCGCCCTAGTTTGCAGCCTGTGGTCTGTGGCGGCTCTCAGGCTACCTGGTCGGGCGATATGACCGGCTGCACCGGCGGCGTCAGCGGCGGCAGGCCATGGGCCTGGCGCGCTTCATCGCAACGCGGGTTGTGCACACCGTTTTCCCAGGATGCCTCGAACTCGCGGCAACTGCTCGAACGCTGTTCGTAAAGGGTGCAGCGCACTCCACAACCGACATCGCCCAGCAGTTGGGTACAGCGCGCCGGCTTGCTCTCGGTGCCACGCATGGCGACGTAGTGAGGGCTGATCTGGATGACCTGCTCGTCCGGAACGCTACCGCCCGCGGATTGACACTCGCCCCAGAAGAAGGACACACGAAAAAACGCGCAGCAGGCGCCGCACGTGAGGCAGGGATTAGCTTCGGACATTTGAGGAAAACTCGGAAACCGACGGACGCCGGCAACTGGCGGCTATTCTATGCTTGGCTATACGCTTGTAAAGCCCCTTCACCGGGCACGTGTGAAAACTACTGCGCTCGCCAGGCTGCGTTAAAAACAGGCTCGTGCGCGAGTCCGATCAAAATGCTCATTTACAGCTCGTAAACTGCGCTTTCTCACCTGTTTTGTGGGGCCGCCATCGGTATTGCCTGACCTTCGCTCGCTACGTTTTCACACACCCGACTGTTCCGGTTTACAGCCGCCCGTCCGCGGGTAGAATGGCGCACTTTAGAACCCGCCAGAGCCCTTTACATGGCCTTGCCGACGCTGCGCATCATCGGTTTCATCATCGGCATATTTCTTATTACCCTGGCGGTCAGCATGGCCATTCCCATGCTGACCCTGCTGATTTTCGAACATCCGGAAGACCTCAATGCCTTCCTCTGGTCCAGCCTGATCACCCTGATCACCGGGCTTGCGCTGGTGATTCCCGGCCGCCCGCAGAATGCCCAGTTACGTCCACGCGACATGTATCTGCTGACCACAGGAAGCTGGACCCTGGTGTGCGCATTTGCTGCCCTGCCACTGATGCTGATCGCGCACATCAGCTACACCGACGCCGTCTTCGAGACCATGTCCGGCATCACCACCACCGGCTCGACCGTACTGACCGGGCTCGACAGCATGTCACCCGGCATCCTGATCTGGCGTTCGATGCTGCAGTGGCTGGGCGGCATCGGCTTTATCGGTATGGCCGTGGCGATTCTGCCGCTGCTGCGCGTCGGTGGCATGCGCCTGTTCCAGACCGAATCCTCGGACTGGGGCGAGAAGGTAATGCCACGCTCGCACATGGCGGCCAAGTATCTGCTGTTGCTCTACGTCGCGATCACCCTGTTCGGTGTGCTGGCCTACTGGGCGGCGGGGATGGAGCCTTTCGATGCGCTCAACCATGCGATGACCTCGATCTCCACCGGTGGTTACTCGACCTCCGACTCCTCGCTCGCGCACTGGCCACAACCGGCTGTGCACTGGACAGCGATCGTACTAATGCTGCTCGGCGGCATGCCCTTCATGCTCTATGTCGCCTTCGTCCGCGGCAATCGCCAGGCGCTGTTCAAGGATCATCAGGTCCGCGGCTTCATCGGCTTTCTGCTGCTCACCTGGCTGGTATTCGGCACCTGGCTGTGGATCAACTCGGACTACACCTGGCTCGATGCCTTTCGCATCGTCGCGGTCAACGTCACCTCGGTGGTCACCACCACCGGCTTCGCCCTGGGCGACTACACCACCTGGGGCAGTTTCGCCGTGCTGCTGTTTTTCTACCTGACCTTCGTCGGCGGCTGCTCGGGCTCAACGTCTGGCGGCCTGAAGATCTTCCGTTTCCAGGTCGCCTACGTGCTGCTCAAGGCCAACCTGATGCAGCTGGTGCACCCGCGCGCGGTGATCAAGCAGCAATACAATAACCACAACCTGGATGAAGAGATCGTCCGCTCGCTGATCACCTTCTCCTTCTTCTTCACCATCACTATTGGCGTGCTGGCTTTGGCCCTGACTCTGGTCGGCCTGGACTGGGTGACCGCACTGAGCGGCGCTGCCACCGCCGTGTGCAACGTCGGCCCCGGCCTCGGCCCGATCATCGGCCCGGCCGGCAACTTTGCCAGCCTGCCGGATTCGGCCAAGTGGCTGCTCAGCGCCGGCATGTTGCTCGGCCGCCTGGAAATTCTGACCGTGCTGGTGCTGGTCACCCGCAGCTTCTGGAAGCACTGACCGATGCCCATCTCCAGCCTGCGCATCCTCGCGTTCATCAATGGCATCTTCCTAGTCACCCTGGCAGTGAGCATGCTGGTGCCGGTGATCACCCTGTTGATTTTCGAACAGCCGCAAGACATCAATGCCTTTCTCTGGTCCAGCCTGATCACCGCGATCGCCGGCATCGCCATGATCGCTCAGGGCAGACCGAAGCAGACGCAGCTGCGCCCACGCGACATGTACATGCTCACCGTGTCGAGCTGGGTGATGGTGTCGATCTTCGCTGCGCTGCCGTTCGTCTTTGCCGAGCGCGCGAGCATCACCGATGCCTATTTCGAGAGCATGTCGGGTATCACCGCCACTGGCGCCACGGTGTTCAGCGGCCTCGACGACATGTCTCCCGGCACGCTGATCTGGCGCTCGCTACTGCATTGGCTGGGCGGCATCGGCTTTATCGCGATGGCAGTGGCGATCCTGCCGATCCTGCGCATCGGCGGCATGCGTCTGTTCCAGACCGAATCTTCGGACCGCTCGGAGAAGATCATGCCGCGCTCGCACATGGTCGCCAAGTACATGGTGCTGGCCTATGTCGGCCTCAGCACACTCGCTGTGCTGGGTTTCTGGCTGGCGGGGATGGGGTTGTTCGACTCGATAAACCACGCCATGTCCGCTATCGCCACCGGCGGGTTTTCCACCTCGGACTCGTCATTGGGCAAATGGCAGGCACCGGCCATCCATTGGGTTGCCATCGTGGTAATGGTGCTTGGCAGTCTGCCCTTCGTACTCTACGTCGGCGCCCTGCGCGGCAATTACCGCGCCCTGCTGCGCGATGCCCAGGTGCACGGATTTCTGCTGTTGCTGGTGGGCAGTTGGTTCATCCTGGCCAGCTGGAAATGGCTCACCACCGACTTGTACTGGCTCGATGCGCTACGCCTGGTCGCCGTGAACATCACCTCGATCATGACCACAACCGGCTTCGCCGTGGGCGATTACCATATGTGGGGCCCCTTCGCGAGCATGATGTTCTTCTATCTGGGCTTCGTCGGCGGCTGCTCCGGCTCCACCGCCGGGGGCCTGAAGATCTTCCGTTTCCAGGTCGCCTATATCCTGCTCAAGGCCAACCTCAAACAGCTCATCCATCCACGCGCGGTCATCAAGCAGCAGTACAACCGCCACCGTCTGGATGAAGATATCGTTCGCTCGATCCTCGCCTTCGCCTTCTTCTACACCATCACCATCGCCACCCTGGCGCTGGCGGTCGCCATGTGTGGAGTGGACTGGATCACCGCACTGACCGGCGCAGCGGCCATGGTGTCCGGCGTTGGCCCGGGAATGGGCGAGATGGTCGGCCCGGCCGGCAACTACGCCACCATTCCCGACCTGGCCAAATGGCTACTGAGCTTCGGCATGCTGCTCGGGCGCCTGGAAATCCTCACGGTGCTGGTGCTGCTGTTTCCGGCCTTCTGGCGCCACTGAGCGCGCGCACTAAGCAAGCCCGCGACGCGCTCGGTATTCGCCAGGCGTTTCGCCGAACCAGCGGCGAAAGGCCCGGAAGAAGTTGCTCGGATCGGCGAAGCCCAGTAGATAGGCGATCTCCAACAAGGTCAGGTCGACCTGGCCGAGGTACTGCTCGGCCAGCTCACGGCGGGTGTCGTCGAGCAGTTGCTGATAGCTGGTGCCCTCCTCCTGCAAGCGCCGCTGCAGGGTGCGCTGCGACAGATGCAGCGTCTGCGCCACCACCTCGCGCCGTGGCTCGCCCTGTGGCAGCAGGCGGCACAACACTTGGCGTGCCTGGTGAGTGACCCGGCTGCTGCAGAAACGCGCCAGGTATTCGCCGGCGAAACGATCATGCAGCTGTGCCAGCGCTTCGTTGGCACTGGGCAGCGGCGCCTCCAGATCGGCACGTTCGAAGATCAGCCCATAGTGCTCGGCGTTGAACTTCAGCGGCGCCTGGAACACCTGCTGATACGGCACCAGATCGGGCGGCGGCGGGCCTTGCAGGCGAATCTCGCGCGGACGCATGGGTTTGCCGGTCATCCAGCGGCAGAACGCCAGGCAGTAGGCCAGCGATGCTTCGGCGCTCTGCCGGGCCGGCGGCAGACGATCGCCATGAATGGCCAGGGTCAGGGCATAGCCGTCGGGCTGTGACAGGAAATTCAGATCCGCGCCTTCGCCGATGATGCGCTGATAGCGCACCAGACGGGTGAAGCCGTCGCGCAGGTTGCGGCTGGACATCAGCGCGTAGCCCACCACATGGAAGGACGCCGGGCGCACCACCTGCGCCATGTTCAGGCCAATCGCCGGGTTGCCCGACAGCGCCACGGCGCGCTGCCACAGGCGAGTCATGCCATCCTGCGGGAAGCGCGCGTCCGGGTCGTTCAGGGCGGCGTAATCCATCTCCAGCTCGGCGAACAGGCTGATGCAGTCGACGCCGCCCAGCTCGAGCGCCTGCACGATGGCCAATGCCCAGTTGGAAGAGGTGGTTCTTTCACTCATCGTCTTGTTCTTATGATCAATCAGCAAGGCCATCGTTGGCGGCGCAAGGATACTAGACTGGCACCTTAAGTCAGTGGCCCACGGAGACAGCGCCTTTACACTGACCGTGACAATAACAGGAGGTGCGCCATGACCGCCCAGACCACCGAACGCTACCAGAGCTTTGCCGAGTTCTACCCCTACTACCTGCAGGAGCACAGCAATCCGGTATGCCGCCGCCTGCACTACGCGGGCAGCCTGCTGGTGCTGGCGATCCTCGCCTATGCCCTGCTCACGCAGCAATGGCTGTGGCTGTTGGCCATGCCGCTGGCCGGTTACGGCTTCGCCTGGGTCGGTCACTTCATCTTCGAGAAGAACCGGCCCGCCACCTTTCAGTATCCGCTGTACAGCCTGATGGGCGACTGGGTGATGCTCAAGGATGCCTTCACCGGCCGTATCCGTTTCTAATCGGCAGCTCACACTAAAACAACAAGAACGAGAACAACCATGAATAGCCGAGCCCGCTTCACCCATATGCAGGACGGCCAGGCCGAGGACTGGGCCATCATCGCCCAGGACTTCGCCGCCTATGCCGCCCAGTTGCCCTCACGTATCCTGGCTCACCTGCGGCTGCTCGATGGCGACTTCGGCGGCTTTCCGGTGGACCGCCTGACCCACTCACTGCAAACGGCCACCCGCGCCTATCGCGACGGCCGTGACGAGGAGTACGTGATCTGCGCACTGCTGCACGACATCGGCGACACCCTCGGCAGCTACAACCATCCGGACATCGCTGCGGCCATCCTCAAGCCCTTCGTCAGCGCCGAGAACCACTGGATGGTGGAGAAGCACGGCATTTTCCAGGGCTATTACTTCTTCCATCATCTGGGCATGGATCGCCACCTGCGCGAGCAGTTCAAGGATCACCCGCAATACCAGGCAACCATCGACTTCTGCGCCAGGTACGACGCCGCCGCCTTCGACCCGGACTACGAAAGCCTGCCGCTGAGTTTCTTCGAACCCATGCTGCAGCGGGTCTTCGCCCGGCCGAAGAACTCCATCTACCTGGCCGCCATGGACAGCGCCGGCGCCTGACCGCTAGCCACTGTTATGCCACCGTTCGGCGGCCATGCTTGGCTGGTCGCCACCCCTTGGTTATGATCCCCGCCCAGCGAGCCTCTGGCTCAGGTCTTGCAGACCAGCCAGGCGTCCAGCAGAGACGCCAGAAATCCAGCAGGGACAGTTCCAACCGATGAAGCCAGCAACCATCAGCCGCGCCAGCGGGCTGCCCACTCCGCCTTTGCGCGAATACTATTCGCGCGTGCTGGCCTATATAGCCGCCGCTGCCAGCATCGCGGCGGGTACCTACGTGGGCCACTTCGCCTACGACATTCTGTGGATGGTGCCCTACGCCCTGCTCTACCCCCATCTGGCGCACAATCTCAGCCGCCGCTTCAAGCGCGACCATGCCAGACAGACCGAGGTGACCCTGCTGTTCTTCGATGCCCTGCATGCTGGCGCGTACTGCGTACTGCTGGGTTTCGCCGTCGTGCCCAGCCTGATGTTCCTGCTGATCCTCTGCTTCAGCGCGCTGGTAGTCGGCGGCCTGCGCTATCTGGGCCTGGCGCTGCTGGTAGCCGCCAGTGGCACGGCGCTGTGCGCTGCGCTGGTGAATGTACAGCCCAATCCGGACACACCGACGCTGGTGGCACTGGTCAGCATCCTCTTCGCCACCCTGTACATCTGCATCACCGCGTACTTCGTCAACCAGCAGGGCCTGCGTCTGGCGCAGGTGCGCAGCGAAATCAAACGCGAGCAGGAAAAGGCCGCACGCCTGGCGCGCAACCTGGCCAAGTACCTGTCGCCGCAGGTATGGGAGTCGATCTTCACCGGCAAGAAAAGCGTGCGCCTGGAGACCCAGCGCAAGAAGCTCACGGTGTTTTTCTCCGATATCAAGGGTTTCACCGAACTGTCGGAAGAACTCGAAGCCGAAGCGCTGACCGACCTGCTCAACACCTACCTCAACGAAATGTCGAAGATCTGCCTGAAATACGGCGGCACCATCGACAAGTTCATCGGCGACTCGGTGATGGTGTTCTTCGGCGACCCCAGCAGCAACGGCGCCAGAAAGGATGCGGTCGCGGCGGTTTCCATGGCCATCGCCATGCGCAAGCACATGAAGGTGCTGCGCCAGCAGTGGCGCGCCCAGGGCATCACCAAGCCGCTGGAAATCCGCATGGGCCTCAACACCGGCTATTGCACCGTGGGCAACTTCGGCGCTGACACGCGCATGGACTACACCATCATCGGCCGCGACGTTAACCTCGCCAGCCGCCTGGAGAGCGCCGCCGAGTCCGGCGAGATCCTGATCTCCCACGAGACCTACTCGCTGGTCAAGGACGTGATCATGTGCCGTGACAAGGGCCAGATCACCGTCAAGGGCTTCACCCGCCCGGTGCAGATCTATCAGGTGGTGGATTTCCGTCGCGATCTGGGTGCCACCTCCAGCTACGTCGAGCACGAGCTGCCGGGCTTCTCCATGTATCTGGACACCAACGGCATCCAGAACTTCGACAAGGAGCGGGTGATCCAGGCGCTCAACCAGGCTGCCGAGAAGCTGCGCGACAAGGTCATTCTCTGATTCGCGGCTGAGGCCGCTTACATGAACGGTGCGTCTTCACCGTTCTCTGTAGGAGCGAATTTATTCGCGATGGATCAATCCAGAATCGCGAATAAATTCGCTCCTACAGTAAGCAGAACTCGATCCGGCGGTGATTGAGCGGCGCGCGCGCAATGCATCCGAGCTACATGCTGGCAGCTTCGCGGCACAGGGCGCGTAGGAGCAGCTTCAGCCGCGATAAAAGCCACTTACAATGCGGTATCCGGTAACGCCTCAACCAACCTCACCGGCTCGCCATCGATCAGTGGCTGCAACGCCAGAAACTCCAACGCCGAAGCCCGCCAGGACTGAGCCGCAGCCAGTTCCGCGCAACGCCCTCGATCCAGCTCCAGCGCCGCCAGGCAGGCGCTGCGCAGATCCTCGTCCATCACCCCGCTCTGCCCTTGCAGCAGCACATCCAGCGGCCCTGCCACCGGGAAGGCCGCTACCGGCGTACCGCAGGCCAGCGCCTCCAGCATGACCAGGCCGTAAGTATCGGTACGCGAGGGAAAGACCAGCACCGAGGCATCCTGATAGCTTTCGGCCAATGCCTGGCCGTGGCGATAACCGAGAAAGCGCACCTGCGGATACTGCTGTTGCAGCGCCTCGCGCTGCGGGCCATCGCCGACCACGCGCTTCTCGCCGGGCAGACCCAGGTCGAGAAAGGCTTGCAGGTTCTTTTCCGCGGCGATGCGCCCGACATAGAGGAACACCGGTCGCACTGGCCGTGGGCGCGTCTCGTCCGGGCGAAACAGGCGTGTATCCACGCCCTTGCGCCACAGTTGCAACCTTTGCAGATCCCAGCCGGCGAACTCCTCGCGCAGGCGCTCGGTGGTCACCAGTACCGCCTGGCTGCGACGGTGGAAAGCGCGCAGCCGGGCGTAACCCCAGCGTGGCGCAATCCACGGCCAGCGGGTACTGACGTATTCGGGAAAACGCGTGTGAATGGCTGTAGAAAAGGCCAGTCCGCGCTTGACCAACCAGCGCCGCGCCGCCCAGCCCAGAGGCCCTTCCGTGGCGAGGTGAACGCAGTCGGGGCGAAAGTCGCGAATTGCTGCGCCCACTCGCCAGAGGTTCCATACCAGCGGAATCTCCGGGTAGGTCGGACAAGGCACGGCGCGAAAATCCGCCGGCGACAAGAGCTTGACCTGATGCCCCAGAGCGCTCAGCTCGGCGACCAGGGCTGCCAGGCTGGTGACCACGCCATTGACCTGTGGCGACCAAGCGTCGGAGACGATCAGTATCCTCATGCGCCGGTCTCGAGCACGACGCCCTGCTCCTCGCCGGCCTGTCGCACCTGCGCTTCGGCCAGGCGATAGAGTTCGATCTGCCCGTCCCAGTGCTCGATCAACGCCGTACAGGACTCCACCCAATCGCCGCAGTTCATGTATTCCACACCGCTCACCTGACGAATCTCGGCATGGTGGATGTGGCCGCAGACCACACCCTGCAGGCCACGCTTGACGCATTCGTGGGCGATGGCTTCCTCGAAGTCGCTGATGAAGTTCACCGCGGTCTTGACCTTGTGCTTGAGGTAGGCCGACAGCGACCAGTAGCCATAGCCCCAGCGGCTGCGCCAGTGGTTGAGCCAGCGGTTGAGGGTCAGGGTGAATTCGTAGGCCGAGTCGCCGAGGAAGGCCAGCCAGCGGTGGTAACGGGTGATCACGTCGAACTGGTCGCCATGGATCACCAGCAACTGGCGACCATCGGCCGTGACGTGCACCGCCTCGTCGACCAACTGGATATTGCCCAGCAGCAGACTGGAGTAGCGCCGGAGGAATTCGTCGTGGTTGCCGGTGACGTAGATCACCTCGGTACCGCGCTTGCTCATGGTCAGCAGACGGCGGATCACGTTGGTGTGCGCCTGCGGCCAATAGATGCCGCCGCGCAGCTTCCAGCCGTCGATGATGTCGCCCACCAGGTAGATGCGATCGGCATGGTAACGCTTGAGGAAGGCCGCCAGATGCTCGGCCTGACAATCACGAGTGCCGAGGTGCACGTCGGAAATCCACAGGGTACGGACACGTTGCTTGCGGCTGGGCTTGGCGAGCTGGGCGCTGGTCATGGGCGGCCTCCGGCTGGGTTTAGACGAGCTTGAGGCGTTGCGGTGAAAGACCTGTGACAGGCAAAAGACCGTTCGATGACGCAGCATCATCGCCAGCCAGGCGTTAAACTTCGCGCGCTGCCGAGGAAATTGTCATGTCCCCAATCCTGTCCCTGCGTCACTACAGCCACGAAGTGCTCAGCCACAGCCACGAACACGCCCAACTGGTGTTCGGCCTGGCTGGCGAACTGCAATTCGAAGTGGACGGTCAGGGCAGCCGGGTGCTGCGCCATCATCTGGCGGTGGTGCCGGCTGAATCGCGTCACACCTGCGGCAGCCCGCGCGGCAGTCAATGCCTGGTGCTGGACCTGCCGGCCAACGACTGGCTCGAGCGTCAGCTCGGCCACCATGCGAGCGATATCCAGCGTTTGCTGGACAAACCCAACGCTCTGCAGCTCGATCCGGCGCAGGGCCAACTGCTCAACTGGCTGGCCAGCAGCCCGGTCAATGACCCGGTCATCGCCGGCCAGGGCGCGGCCCTGCTGCTCGGCAGCCTGGCCTGCAGCCGCCAGCATGCCGAAGCGACCGGCTTGCCGATGGCAGCCCTGGACCGCTATATCGAGCAGCACGCCGCGCATCCGCTGCAGGTGGCGGACCTGGCGCGCCTGGCCGGTCTGTCGGTGGCGCGCTTCCATGCGCGCTTTCTCGCTGAGACCGGGCGCACGCCCATGGAACACATTCGCCAGCGACGTCTGCAACTGGCCGAACAACTGTTGCGTGGCAGCGACCTGGCCGTTGGCGAAATCGCTTGCCGTGTCGGCTACAGCTCGCAAAGCGCCTTCACCGCCGCCCTCTCCCGTCACCTGGGCATGACGCCGCGGCAGGTGCGCCGCACTCGCTAGCCGTCTTCCTGGCGTCGCCCATGAAGCGCGTCCGGACTTCATTCGGGCTACGGCTGGTGTCGAGAGTCTGGCGACAAAACTCATTACTCCTGCGACAGACAGCTGGCGTCTGCGGCACCTAGACTGCGCCGCATCATCGAGGAGTACCCCATGCAAACCATCGAATGGCAGGATTTCGAAAAAGTGCAGCTGCGCGTTGGCACCATTCGCAGCGCCCGTCCCAATGAAAAAGCGCTGAAGCCGGCCTATGTGCTGGAGGTGGATCTCGGCGAACTGGGTCTCAGAACCTCCAGCGCGCAGATCACCGCGCATTACACCTGCGAAGGGCTGGTCGGTCGCCAGGTGCTTTGCGTGTGCAACTTCGCCCCCAAACGCATCGCCGGCGTGCGTTCCGAAGTGCTGGTCACGGGTGTGTATGACAGCGACAACCGAGTGGTGCTCGCCGGCTTCGACAAGCCGCTGGCCAACGGGGCGCGCCTGGTATGACCGAGCGTAACGCCCTACTGGCGATTCACCTGGGTGCACTGCTGTTCGGCCTGTCCGGCATCTTCGGCAAGCTGGCGGCCACCACGCCGAACATGATCGCAGGTGGCCGCGCCTTCTTCGCCGTCATTGCCCTGGCCCTGGCCGCGCTGCTCTGGCGCAGCCGCAACGCGGTTCGCCCGAGTCTGCGGCAGATCGCCCTGCTGGCACTCGGCGGCCTGCTGCTGGGTACGCACTGGGTCACCTTCTTCGAATCGGTGAAAGTATCCGGCGTGGCCATCGCCACTCTGGGTTTCGCCAGTTTCCCGGCCTTTACCGTGATGCTCGAAGGCCTGCTGTTTCGCGAACGCACCCGCCCTGGCGAGTTCGCCATGGTCGGCGTGGTATGCGTGGGGCTGATACTGGTCACGCCCGAATTCAGCCTGGACAGCAGTGCCACCGTCGGCCTGCTGTGGGCAGTATTGTCGGGTTTTCTGTTCGCCCTGCTGTCGCTGCTCAATCGGGCCAGCACACGTGGCCTCGACCCGGTAAAGGCCGCGCTGTACCAGAACATCACCGTGCTGCTGTGCTTCCTGCCGCTGGCCTGGCCAATGCTGCCCAGCGTGCGCCCGGTGGATTGGCTATGGCTGGCCATGCTCGGCATCTTCTGCACGGGGCTGGCGCACAGTCTGTTCGTTGCCAGCCTGCGCGTGCTCAAGGCGCGTACCACAGCGGTGATCTTCGCCCTGGAGCCGGTCTATGGAATTCTGTTCGCCTGGTGGCTGTTCAGCGAGCAGCCGACATTGCGCATGCTGGCCGGCGGCGTACTGATCGTCAGCGCCATTTTCGTTTCGGCACGGATGGCGCGCTGAACAGAGGTTTAACGGTCGTTATGACCCAGATCGCGACCGGGATCGATCTGGTCGCGCACCCGCTGCTTGAGCACCTTGGCCTCGGGGAAGCCGCCATCGGCCTTGCGCTCCCAGATCTGCTGGCCATCGCAGAGAATGCGAAACACCCCGCCGGTACCGGGCTCCAGGGCCACCCGCGCCAACTCATCGGCAAAGGTGCTGAGCAGCTCCTGAGCCAGCCAGGCGGCGCGCAGCAACCACTGGCATTGGGTGCAATAGGTAATGACGATTTCCGGCTTGTGATCAGGCATGGCATCGGCTCTACAGTGGGGCTTGGTGCCTATAATAGCGGCCTTTGTCCCTGCTCCCTGCCGGAAACTGCCATGCGTCGCCTGCTCGTTTCACTGATCTGCCTGTTCGCCCTGTCCAGCCTGCCCGCCATCGCAGCCGAACGCGTCGGTCTGGTGCTGTCGGGCGGCGCCGCCCGCGGCCTGGCGCACATTGGCGTGCTCAAGGCGCTGGAGGAGCAAGGTATCCGTATTGACGCCATCGCCGGCACCAGCATGGGCGCCATCGTCGGCGGCCTGTACGCCGCCGGCTATTCGGTGCCGGAGCTGGAACGACTGGCGCTGGAGCTGGACTGGCAGCAGGCGCTCTCCGACTCACCGCCGCGCGAGGACGTACCCTTTCGCCGCAAGCAGGACGACCGTGATTTCCTGATCAAGCAGAAGCTCAGCTTCCGCGATGACGGCAGCCTGGGCCTGCCGCTGGGCGTGATCCAGGGCCAGAACCTGGCGCTGCTGCTGGAGAGCCTGCTGGTGCACCGCAGCGCCACGCGCGATTTCGATCAGTTGCCGATCCCCTATCGCGCCGTCGCCACCGATGTGGTCAGCGGCGAGCAGGTGATCATTGGCACCGGCCACCTGCCGCAGGTGATGCGTGCCAGTATGTCGATTCCCGCGGTATTCGCCCCGGTCGAAGTGGATGGCCGTCTACTGGTCGACGGCGGCATGGTCAACAACGTGCCGATCGATGTCGCGCGGCAGATGGGCGTCGATCACGTCATCGTCGTCGACCTGGGCATGCCGCTGAAGCCAGCCAAGGAGCTGCTCACCGTGGTCGATGTGATGAACCAGTCGATCAATCTGATGATGCGCAAGAACTCCGAGGAACAGCTACGCACGCTGACCACCGACGATGTGCTGATCCAGCCACCGCTGGCCGGTTTCGGCGTCGCCGACTTCAACCGTGGCGAGCAGATGCTCGATGCCGGTTACCGCGCCACGCAGATCAAGGCCGAACAGCTGGCGCGCCTGCGCACCAACGGCGCCGGCAGCCCGGCGCTGGCCATGGCGCGCACCCGCGAGCAGCGCAATCCGGTCATTCGCGAGATCCACGTGGAGAACGACTCGAAGGTCGGCGACGCAGTGATCCGCCGGCACATCCGCCAGCCGTTGGGCGAGCCGCTGGACATGGATCGCCTGCAAAAGGACATGGGCACGCTCTACGGCCTGGACTATTTCGAACGCGTGCAGTACCGCGTGGAGCCGCTGGACATGCGCGGCAGTGCCCTGGTGATCGATGCCAGGGGCAAACGCACCGGCACCGACTACCTGCGCCTGGGGCTGAACCTGGCCGACGACATGCGCGGCGACAGCGCCTTCAACATCGGCGCCAGTTACCGCGTCAACGGCATCAACGAACTGGGCGCCGAGTGGCTGACGCGCCTGCAACTGGGTGACCGTCAGGAGCTCTACAGCGAGTTCTACCAGCCACTGGACGCCGGCTCACGCTATTTCATCGCGCCGTACCTGCTCGGCGAGGCGCAGAACGTCGAATCGATCCTGGACAACGACCCCATCGCCGAGTACCGCCTGGAACGCTATGGCTATGGCCTCAACCTGGGCCGACAGATCGCCAACAACGGCGAGATCCGCTTCGGCCTCGGCCAGGCCTGGGGCGAGGCGGACGTGCGCGTCGGCGAACGCGACCTTCCCAGCTTCAGCTTCAGCGAGGGTTATTACGAGCTGCTGTACTCCTTCGATACGCTGGACAACCTCGACTTCCCACGTACCGGTGAAGACATCGGACTGATGCTACGCAAGTATGACCGCGGCCTAGGCTCGGACGACGATTATCGCCAATGGCAGCTGAAGCTGGACAAGGCCTACAGCCACGGGCCCAACACCTGGCTGTTCGGCGGACGCTATGGGCGCACCCTGGATCAAGCGCAGGTGGTCACCTCGGGCTTCATCCTCGGTGGTGCGCAGGAGCTTTCAGGTTTTCGTCAGGACTCGCTGAGCGGCCAGAACATGGCATTGGCGCGGATGGTTTACTACCGGCGAATGACGCAAACCTCGCTGCTGCCGCTGAACTTCCCGCTGTACCTGGGCATGTCGCTGGAGCGTGGCCGCGCCTGGAACAACGACAACGCCTTCGACAGCGGCTACATCAATGCGGCCAGCGTCTTCCTCGGCCTGGACACCCCGCTGGGCCCGCTCAACTTCAGCTACGGCTTCAACGACGAGCGGGAAAAGGCGCTGTATCTGAACCTGGGCAAGAGTTTCTGAAACGACGAGGCCGCGCAGATGCGCGGCCTCGTCGGGAGCAGCAGGGTCGATCAGGCGATTTTTTCCAGCAGCTGGCGTGCGGCCTTTTTCTGCTCGTCGTCACCATGGTCGATCACCTCATTGAGGATGTCGCAGGCGGCAGCGATATCACCCTGTTTGATGTAGGCCAGGGCCTGGTTGAGCTGGGTCATGTGCTCGGGGTTGCCTGCCAACTGGTCGATATCGCCCTGCAGCGCTGCGGTGGCATCGGCGTCGCCAGCGAAGGTGTCGAGGAAGTTGTCGTCCACTTCGTCGCTCAGCACCATTTCCATCTCGCCGAAGGCGCTCAACTGCTCGTCCTCATGGTGCAGTTCGAACACCTCGGGCAGCTCCTGCAGATTGCTGGCGAACGACGAATCGAACTCCGGCTCGGCAGGTGCCTTGGACTTGGCTTTAGCCTTGGCCGGGAACGGGCTGACCAGATCCCAATCGGCGTCCAGCGACAGGTCATCGAGGTTGAGCTGGAAATCGGTTTCTGCCACGGGTTCGGCCATGGGCTGCGGTGCAGCGACAGGCTCGCTCGGCGCCTGCTGCGAGGCCTGTAGGCTCGGATGACGGGCCTTGAGCGCATCGATACGGGCAGCGTCGAACGCCTCGGCACGCAGCACCGCCTCTTCACGGGCGAAACCCGCGCCATCACCCTGCATCGCCAGAACTTCCAGCAGACGGAAGCGCAGGTCGCTGCGTTGCGGTTGCTGAGCCAAGGCCTTGCTCAACTCGCCACGCGCCTCGCTGATACGTCCATAGGCGATGTAGACATTGGCGGCCTCGAGCGGGTCGACCGGCCCTGGCGCACGTGCGGGAGCCGGGGCAGGCACCACCTTGGCCACCGGCGCAACGGCTACCGGAGCGACGACCGCAGCACCTTGAGCGCGGACAGGTGGCTGCGGCTGTGGCGCCTCGGTTTTGGGCTGAACCTGCACCACCACCGGCTTGGCTTTTTCGCCACGCCGCCGAGTGGCCCAGAACAGAGCGCCGAGCAACAACAGCAAGCCGATACCGCCAGCCAGCAGCGTCGACCACCAGCCGCGCTCCGCTGTCACTGGTTCCTCGACAGCTACCGGCGCCGTGGCAACGGGCTCGGCGACCGGCTCGGCCGGCGTACGCGCCGCCAGCTCAGCCAACTGAGCGTCCTTCTGCGCCAGTTGCTCCTGTAACTGCTGCAGTTGCAACTGCAACTGCGCCAATCCTTGTTGTAGCTGCTGGTTTTCCGCAGCCTGATTGGCCAGCTCCAGCTCGACCTGGCGCTGCTTCTCTTCCAGTTGCAGCAGGCTGTCGGCTTGTTCCGGCGCAGGCTCCACGGAGGTCGCAGGTGCGCTGACCGGGCCTTCGGCACCGCTCTGTGCAGCAACGACAGGGGGCGCGCCTGATGCTGCCGGAGCGGCCGTCGGCGCCGCGGCGCCGCTGCGAGCGGCATCCGGCAGCAGCAGATCGGCGCCAGCTTGCAAGCGGCTCGGGTCACCGCCAGCGAAGGCGTTCGGGTTGAGCGCGACGATGCCTTCCATCAGTGCCTGCTGGGTCAGCGTGCTGCCCTGCTCACGCAGACGCGCGGCAATCAGCCAAAGGCTGTCGCCGCGCGCGACCTGATGACGATGGCCCGCCGCGGCGCTCGGTGGCGCGACGGTTCTGACCGACGCAGGCGGAGTCGCAGCTGGGCTGGACGCTTGCGCTGCAGGCGCCGCGCTCGACGCAGCCGCCACGGAGGTATAGGCCGAGGAGCCCGGCGGATCGAGCAGTACCGTGTACTCACGCAGCAGCTGGCCATTGGGACGCGCCACTTCGACGATGAAATTCAGGTACGGCTCGCGCACCGGACGGCTCGAGACCACGCGGATCACGCTGCGCGAACCGCGCAGAAGCGGCGTGAAGCGCAGATCATTGAGAAAGTAGAAACGTTCGACACCCGAGCGGTTGAACACATCGGCAGGTGCCAGACCGACGCGCAAATCCTGCGCGCCCAGATCGCCCACTTCGAGCAATTCTATTTCGGCTTCGAACGGTTGATTCAACGCCGAGTGCAGCGTGATCTCACCCAAACCGAGCGCCGGTGCCATCCCCGAATACAAGGCGGACCCCGACGCCAAACCCAACATTAACTGACGCACCCGAGCCATGTGACCTCCAGGGTTATCCGGCTCGAACGCCACCTCCTCGACTTGCTGTCGAGCTTGCTTGGCCGTGAGGTTGGCGCCCTTGAAAGTTTCGAGAACGTTCGACAAAGTCCTTGTCGAGGTCGTCTCGAATAGCATTATGGCTACTAATTCACAAAGTAGCGGCTTGGGCGCGAGTTTGCCGACGAAAGCAGGGTGCTATCAAGATCAATCTGTCAAAAGTTAGGCACAAAATTCCAGCACGCAAAAAAGTGATCGCAAATTTGACAGCACCTGGGGTCACTTGATTAGGTTGCCAAGCACGCGAGCATGTACCTGCTGACAGCGGCGCAGATCATCCTCATCGATACCGGCGAAGACTTCCTGGCGCAGCTGGGTGGAAATCGCCTCGATCTTCTCGATCAGCGGCTGCGCCTTGGCCTGCAGGGCAATCTTCTTGGCGCGGCGGTCTTCGGGTACCGCCACACGCGTCACCAGGCCCTGGCCTTCCAGGCTGTCGAGCAGACGCGCCAGGGTCGGCCCTTCCACTCCGACGCTTTGCGCCAGCTCGCGCTGGGTCGGCATTTCGGTAAAGCGCGCCAGGTGCAGCAGCACCAGCCAACGTGCCTGGGACAGGCCCAGGCCAACCAGGCGTCTATCGAGTTCGGAACGCCAGGCACGTGACAGCTGGGCGACTTGCATGGCAAAGCGGTGTTGATCGGGGTAAGACATGGGCTAGCGGGCTCATACAAAGGTCAAAAACTAATTATTAGCTAGCTAGCCATAACCCGATGCGCACGGCAAGCGCAGATTGCGCCACGAGCGTTGCAGAATGCGACTGAATACCTTGGGGTTCTGGTTGTGCGCGATACCTGGGCTCATGCCAGGCGGGTGGTTGGGGCCGGCTCTGCTCTAGCCAGCTATCGCGCACAAGTAAGCCATGCCCTGCCCGGCGCGACAGCGATACCCCTTGCGTCAGAGCTCGAACTCGGCCTGCAGCGCCGCACGTACGCAGTAGAGCACTGCCTCGTCGACACGGCCGGCGAACAGCGGTGCGATCTCGCTGACGGTAGGGAGCTCACCCTCGCCGTCGAGGAAGCTTTCCTGAATCTCGCCGAGAAGTTCTTCGGGCAGATCCAGCGCCTGCTCCAGGGTCAGTTGCTGCTCGGCGATGGCCTCGGCCAGCAGGCTGTAGACGTTCTTCTCACTGCAATTGAGCTGCCCGGCGATCTGCGCAGGCGTCATGCCGGCACGTGCCAGGCTGACCAGCTCGTGACGCAGATCGGCCACCGGAGCCGGCGCATCGTCCGCGGCGGCGCCGTTGAGCACCTCCAGAAACGCCTGACCGTAACGCTCCAGCTTGCGCGCGCCCACACCGCTGACCTCGGCCATGTCGCTCAGCGAGCTGGGCTGGCTGCGCAACATTTCCAGCAGCGTGGCATCAGGGAAGATCACATAGGGCGGTACGCTGTGCTCCTCGGCCAATTTGCGCCGCAAGCTGCGCAGGGCTTCCCACATCTCCCGCTCGTGGCCACGTACCAGTTGGCTGGCGGCGCTGCTGGAGGTCTTGGCCGCCTGAGCCGGTTTCGGTTCGCGGCGCAGCTGCAGGCTGACCTCACCACGCAGCAGCGGCCGGCAGCTCTCGTCCAGACGCAGGCCACCGAAGCCTTCCAGATCGACATCGGCCAGGCCTCGGGCGACCAACTGGCGGAACAGGGTTCGCCATTCGATCTCGGAAAAGCCCTTGCCCACGCCGAACACCGCCAGGTGCTGATGGCCGGCAGCGCGGATTTTCTCGTTGTCGCGGCCGAGGAGGATGTCCACCAGATGGCCGACGCCATAGCGCTGGCCACTACGGTAGATGGCCGACAGCGCCTGACGCGCCGGCTCGGTAGCATCCCAAGTCTCGACGCCGTCGATGCAGTTGTCGCAGTGCCCGCATGGCTGCGGTAAATCTTCGTCGAAATAGGCCAGCAGCGCCTGACGACGGCAGCGTGTCTCCTCGCACAGGGCCAGCATGGCATCGAGCTTGTGCTGTTCGATACGCTTGTGGCGCTCGTCACCTTCGGAATTGGCCAGCATCTGCTTGAGGAAGATCACGTCCTGCAGACCGTAGGCCATCCAGGCATCGGCCGGCAGGCCATCACGGCCGGCACGACCGGTTTCCTGATAATAGGCCTCCAATGACTTGGGCAGATCGAGGTGGCAGACGAAGCGTACGTTGGGCTTGTCGATGCCCATGCCGAAGGCGATGGTCGCCACCATGATCAGGCCTTCCTCGTTGAGAAAGCGTTTCTGATGATAGGCACGTAGCTCGTTGGGCAGGCCGGCGTGATAAGGCAGCGCGGGGAAGCCCTGGCTGCTGAGGAAGTCAGCGACCTCCTCGACCTTCTTGCGCGACAGGCAGTAGACGATGCCCGCATCGCCCTTGCGCGCAGCGAGAAAGCCGAGCAGTTGTTTGCGCGGCTGATCCTTGGGCTGGATGCGGTAGAAGATGTTCGGCCGGTCGAAGCTCGAGAGGAAGCGCTCGGCGTTATCCAGATGCAGGCGCTGGACGATCTCCTCGCGAGTGCGCTTGTCGGCCGTGGCAGTCAGGGCAAGGCGCGGCACCTGCGGGAACAGCTCGGCAAGCTGACCGAGCTGCAGGTATTCCGGGCGGAAGTCATGGCCCCACTGCGACACGCAGTGCGCCTCGTCGATGGCGAACAACGCAATGTCCAGGCCTTGCAGAAAGCTCAGCATGCGTGGCTGCACCAGGCGCTCGGGCGCCAGGTAGAGCATCTTGATCTGCCCGCGGCGAATACGTTCGGCGATCTCGCGCTGCTCGTCGACGCTCTGCGTGGAGTTCAGCGCCACCGCTGCCACGCCCAGTTCGTCGAGTGTCGCCACCTGATCGTCCATCAGCGCGATCAGCGGGGAAACCACCACCGCCAGGCCGTCGCGCATCAAGGCCGGCACCTGATAGCACAGCGACTTGCCGCCGCCGGTGGGCATCAGTACCAGCGCATCACCGCCCGCCGCCACACGCTCGATGATCGCGGCCTGGTTGCCGCGAAAGGCGTCGTAGCCGAAAACGTCTTTGAGAATGCGCAGGGCGTGGTCAAGCATGAAGGCCTCCAAATCGAGCCGCGCATTATGCCGCAGGAACGCCCCGAACAGGGCGCCTACCCGTCCGAAGCCGCTGAATCGCCTCTTGCAGAGCGCCTATGCTGGTCGCAGAGGCGGCGGTGAACTAGAATCCAACCTCGTTTATCTTCCCAAGCCTCAAGGTAACCCCACGATGTCCTTCGCTGAGCAATTGTCCCGCCTGCAAGCCTTTCTCGATGCCGATGAGTTGCACGAAGAGGCGTTGGACTACGTGGCCGCCCACGGCTATCTCACCGCCCTGGCGATCTGCCCGGACCAGGTGCCGGAGCGCGAGTGGATCGATGCACTGTTCGCCGAGCCGCCGCACTACCGCAGCGACGCCGAACGCGAAGAGATCGAAAACACCCTTATGCACCTGAAGGCGCATATCGCGCGTCAGTTGGCTGGCGAAGAAGAGCCCGAACTGCCTTGCGACCTGGACCTTGGCGACGAGCCGGACGACTCCGACCTGCGCGGCTGGTGCATCGGCTTCATGGAAGGCGTATTTCTGCGCGAAGCCGTGTGGTTCGAGGATGCCGAGGACGAAGTCAGCGAACTGCTGCTGCCGATCATGGTCGGCTCCGGCCTGTTCGACGAGCAGCAGGAATTCGCCGAGATCGCCCGTGACCGCGACTTGGTGGACAGCATGATCGACCAGATCCCCGAACTGCTCACCGCCCTATTCCTCCTGTGCCAGGCGCCGGAAGAAAAGCCCGCGCTGCTCAAACCCCGTCACTGACCACTCAGGCCGGGGCGCTGCCCCGGCTGTCGCCAAGATCAGCCCATGCCGCGTGACTTCCAGCCAAGCCGCCATCGCAGTGTCCGCTATCTGCTGCTGGGCATCGGCTGGCTGAGCGTGGCGCTCGGGGTGATCGGCATCTTCCTGCCGGTGCTGCCGACCACACCTTTTCTGCTGCTGGCCGCCGCCTGCTTCATGCGCAGCTCACAGCGCTTCTATCTGTGGCTGGTCGAGCACCCGCGCCTGGGGCCATGGATACTGCCTTATCTGGATGGTGAGGGACTCCCGCTCAAGGCCAAGGTTTACGCGCTGACGCTGATGTGGGTGAGCATCGCCTTCTCCTGCTATCTGGTGCCCCTGCCCTGGGCCCGCGCCTTCATGCTGACCAGCGCGGTGCTGGTCAGCATCTACATCCTGCGCCAGAAGACCCTGCCCAGCCCCTGAGTGCTGTACGTAGCACGGATGCAATCCGCGGGTGAGCTAACGCTGCCTTTCGGACTACGGCACGCTGTCGCCAGCCTTTTGACTCCGCCTTCTTTTCCCAGCGAAGCGGCCGGCAAAAAGTCGACGCCTCGCCTAGACTCCGACGATCAGGCACTGAGACTAGACCCATGCGACGGCTGCGCATTCAGCGATGGCGGTGGCGGCTGCTGATCCTCTGGATTGGCGGCGGGTTGCTGGCCGCTCTGTCCCAGGCGAATTGGGACTTCGCCCTGATCATCAAGAATGCCGAGAACCGCTACGGCAACCTCGGCCCAGCGCGAGCACGCCTGCTCGACTGGGAAGAACTGATCAAGACCAGCGCGGCGCTGCCGGAGCCTGACAAGCTCAACGAGGTCAATCGCTTCTTCAACCGCAAGGTGCGCTTCGTCGACGACATGCAACTCTGGCGGGAAAACGACTACTGGGCCACTCCCGTGGAAATGCTGGTCAAGGGCGCCGGCGACTGCGAGGACTACTCCATCGCCAAGTACTTCACCCTGCGCCGCCTCGGTATTCCCAGCGAGAAGCTGCGCATCACCTACGTCAAGGCGCTGAACTACAACCAGGCGCACATGGTGCTGACCTACTACGCCAGCCCAGGCGCAGAGCCGCTGGTGCTGGACAACCTTATCAACGACATCCGTCCTGCGTCGCAGCGCAAGGACCTGCTCCCGGTCTACGCCTTCAATGCCGAAGGCCTCTACCTGCCCGGCTCCAACACACGCAAGAGCGACTCGAAGAAGCTTTCGCGCTGGCAGGACATCCTGAAAAAAATGCATGCCGAAGGTTTCGCCGTGGGCGAAGGCTAGGAGGAAGACATGTCCCTACTCAAACAACTGTTCCTCGCCATCTGCCTGTTTCTGGTCGTGGCCTTTACCGGCAGCTTCATCGCCAGCGTCGAGACCTCGCGCGAGCAACTGCTCAGTCAGTTGCGCTCTCACGCGCAGGACGCAGCCACGGCGCTGGGCCTGTCGATGACGCCCCATGTGGACGACCCGGCCATGCTCGAGCTGATGGTCAGCTCGATCTTCGACAGCGGCTACTTCGCCAGCATCCGCGTGGTGAGCATTCCTGACGACAAGGTGCTGGTCGAGCGCAGCACCGAGGTACGCGCGGAAAGTGTCCCGCAGTGGTTCGTCGATCTGGTGGACCTGGAGCCCGAAGGTGGCGACGCCCTGATCATGCGCGGCTGGGAACAGGCCGCGCGGGTCGAAGTGCTCAGTCATCCGCAATTCGCCCTGGCCAAGTTGTGGGACGGCGCCATAGGCAGCCTGCTCTGGCTGTTGCTGTGCGGCCTGGTCAGCGCCGTGCTCGGCGGCTGGCTGCTGCGCACCCAACTGCGCCCGCTGGACAACATGGTGCAACAGGCGCAAGCCATTACCCGCCGCGAGTTCCTCACCCTGCCCCGCGTACCACGTACCCCGGAGCTGAAACGCGTGGTCCTGGCCATGAACCAGATGGTCGACAAGCTCAAGACGCTGTTCGCCGAAGAGGCCGCGCGCAGCGAAAAACTGCGCGAGGAGGCTTATCAGGACAGCCTGACCGGCCTGGCCAACCGCCGCCAGTTCGATATTCGCCTGGGCAATCAACTGGTAGTCAACGAGCAGAATGCCGAGGGCTATCTGCTGCTGTTACGTGTCAACGATCTCGGGGGGCTGAATCAGCGCCTGGGCGGGCAACGTACCGATGCGCTGATCAGCGCCCTCGGCGAGCTGCTCAAGCGCCTGTTGCAGGCGCCGGGCCGCAGCGAATGGCTGGCCTCGCGCAGCCGCGGTGGCGAATTCGCCCTTCTTGCTCCGGGTTTGAACAGCGATGACGCCGATCGTCTCGCTGAAGAGATCAGCGAACACCTGAACAACCTGCGCCAGACCGGCGCCAGTGACTGCAGCCCCGTGGCCCACCTGGGTATCGCGGCATTTCGTCCGGGCGAGGCCCCGGCCAGCGTAATCGGCCGCGCCGACCAGGCGCTGGCCCAGGCCCAGAGCAATGCAACGCGCAGCTGGGAGCGCCTCGACGACTTCACCGCGCAGAGTGGTCAGGGCCTGCACGACTGGCGCGGCTGGATCAACGATGCGCTCAACCAGGGCAAGCTGCAGCTGTATTTCCAGCCGGTGGTGGAATGCGTTTCCGGCCGGCTGTTGCAACGCAAGGTGCTGGCGCGGCTGCTTGACCCGCAGGGCGAAGCCATCGCCGCCGGGCGCTTCCTGCCATGGATCGAGCGCCTCGGCTGGAGCGCCCGATTCGACCTGGCGATGCTCAAGCACGCCCTCACCCACCTGGCTCAACACGCCGAGCCTCTGGCGCTGAGCCTGTCCGCCGCGACCCTGCGCGAACCTGCGCAGCGGGAAAGACTGCTCGCCCTGCTTAAAAGCCACCCTGAGCAGGCGAGCCTGCTGACCCTGGAAGTGGACGAGCGTCATCTGCCACCCCCAGCAGAACTGGAGAGCTTGAGTCAGAACCTGCGTGAAATCGGTTACGGGCTGGGTTTGCAACATTTCGGCGGGCGCTTCAGCCTGATCGGCAACCTGACCCACCTGGGCCTGGCCTATCTGAAGATCGACGGCACCTATATCCGCGCCATTGATCAGGAGAGCGACAAACGCATGTTCATCGAAGCGGTATTCCGTGCCACCAACAGCATCGACCTACCGTTGATTGCCGAGATGGTGGAAACCCAGGGCGAGCTCGAGGTGCTCACCGAACAGGGCATACACGGCGCCATGGGTCGCTTGATCGGCGCACCGACGCCCTGGCTGTGAAGGGGTTTATCGCCTGTTCAAAAGCCTGTCGGGCGCTACCTCGCAGCGGTTACACGAGGTTATGTTCGTCGTCACCGAGCAGACCGCTCAAGCCTTCGATCTCGGCCCGAGCAATGGCGCGTTGATCGAGCTTCTGCCGCGCAGCCTCGGGCAGATCGGTGTAACGGATCACGCCTCGTTCAACCAGCACGCTTACGACGTCCTCGAGTACGCGCACCAGTTCCAGATCGGACTGTTTCAGGCTATCGAGGCGAGCCTTGACCTCTTCCTTGGCAGCCAGCCAGTTATGCAACTCCTCGCTCTCGACCGCCAGGTTCTCCGTCATCCCCTCGAAGGGTTCATGCTCAACCCGCAACAAACGCCCGGCTGCGTCGCGCTGTACGTAAACCATCGGTGCCTCCAACAAACACCCATAAGAAAGCCCGCCACCTCGCGGCAGCGGGCTTACTCTAGTTGAGAGAGCGGCCCAAGGGAACATCCCGTAGCGGATAAGGCGCTCGCAAACTGCGGGCGCCCTGCTCCACTCAGACCACCAGTTGGTTGTTGTCCAGCATGTTGTCGATAATGTCGGCCGCATTACCCATGCCACCGCCGACGATGGTGTTCTCCAGCGTGATGGTCTGGTCGACGTTGCCATTACCCGCGCTGGACACAGCGATCACTGTGCTGCCCGGGTCAATGGCGAAGTCGAAGCTCAGGTAGTGGCTAAGCGCATCACCATCGGCGTTGGGGCCAACACCGGTCAGCAGCTCGGACAGATCGAGTCGGTCATTGCCGTTGCCGAAGTCCTTGACGATGTCGTGATAGTTGCCGCCGCGATCCCCGGCATTCCAGACGAAGGTGTCGTCGCCAGCACCACCGATGAGGATGTCGTTACCCGGACCGCCGATGAGGATGTCATCACCGAGACCACCGAGCAGGATGTCGTTGCCAGCACCTCCTTCCAGGCGGTCGTTACCGGCGCCACCGTTCAGCACATCGTTGCCGGAATCGCCATATAGGGCGTCATCGCCATCCCCCCCGAGCAGGTGATCGTTGCCGTCGCCGCCGCTGAGCGTGTCGCTGCCCGCTCCTCCATAGATCACGTCGTTGCCGCGCAGGCCGCTGAGCGTATTTCCAACGTCGTTGCCACCGATCATGTCATTGCCGTTGGTGGCCCTCTCGCTGTACGACCAATCCTTGATATCGATCTTCAGCACCGCGCTGCCAGTGCTGCCATCGGCATCCACAATCTTATAGGCGAACTGTTCGGATGACCCCAGAGGCAGATCGGTAGCGTTCGGCGTGTAGGTATAGGCGCCGTCGCTGGCGATATGCAGGCTGCCATGCTGTCCTTGCAGGGTCAGCCCGTCAACCGGTATCGCATGACCATCGACATGGGTAACCTTCAGCCCACCATTCGGACCCGGATTGTCGCCGCCGAGCACATTGCCCGAAGCAAGCAGTGCAACGACCCAGGCGACGCCAGGTACCGTGACGTTGATGCTCTGCAGGTTGTTGGTGTACTGCAGCTTGTCGATGCGCAGATCAGCTCGATCATTGAACGGGTTCCAGCTGGAACCCGACTTGTCGAAAACGGTGAACTTGACGTAGTAGTCCCCCGACTCGTTAATCGAGTCGAAGCTCACATCCTGCCTACCGGCATCCTGATCGAAGATTGAGTCCACTGCCATGGCTTGACCAACTTTGAATAGCTCAGCCTGCCAACGATCCTCAGAGTTCCAGTCACTTGTCCGGACGCTGAAAGTTACAGTAGCCGGCGCCCCATCACGCGCTGTCACGCTGAACATCTCGGACGCCGAACTCCTCTGCCCTTGATTGGGCGCATTAGAGACGTCAGAAATCCCAATATCGATAGCATGTCCTGGGGCGACATACTCGGCGCTGTAGGTAACATTGCCATCGACTTTCCAGTAGCCCTCTTGTGCCACTGCGCGTTCGTCCACGGCAATCGGTGCACCATCAAGAATGTTGATGGTCAACTTGGCATTGGAGGTATCACCGTCACGATCAGCAATTGTGTACGTGAAGACTTCCTGTGCGCCTACAGGTGCGCTGCGAGGCGCCGAGTAGGTGTAGCTGCCATCACTGGAGATCACCAGCGTCCCCCCGAGTTCGGTAGTAAGCGGGCCGCTGGAACCACCCTCTAGTACTGCGGCGGTGACCTCGTTACCCTGCGCATCGATGTACGTGATAGATATCACTTTGACGGGGCCATCGGCTCCCGGATCGTCTACGCCATCGGGGCCCGCATCGGTGATCACGTTACCTTCCAGCGACGCCGGTACGGTATCGGCCAGCGTGGCCGAGAGTTCGTTCGGATCCTGCACCACAATTACTGCGTCGCCAGTGTTGCCGACCTTGCGCAGCTCGTTTACCGCGCTGCCGCTGTACGGTACCTGGATACCCACCGCGATCACGTCGATATCGTTGCTATCAACGAAATTTTGCCAGCCGGCTGGCACGCCATTGCCTGAAGGATAAGGTTCGCCGTCGGACAGGAAGTACAACCGGTTCTCATAGTCAGCCAGGCCGGGGTTGGACAGATCCTCTTCTAATTGCGCGCGAGCGAGGCTCAGAGCGCTGCTATAGTTGGTGTTTCCGCCTTCGCCCATAGCATTGATGGCAATCTTGGCCTCCGCTGCATCCGTGCCTTCGTAGACCAGACCGGAACCGCTGTCGAAATCTATCACTTTGAGGTTCAGCGGCACACCCAAGGCGATGTAGCTGTCGATCAGGTTGATCAACGCTGCCTTGGCCACATCCAGGCGGGTGGCGTTTTCCTTGTCGCCATCACCATCTAGATCGGCACTGACTACGTCGCCCATGCTACCCGACGAGTCCAGCACGAAGGTCAGGTTGTAAGGCGGCAGGCCGCTCTCAGGAACACTAGCCTCGTTGTCTTTGGCAACCGGCACGCCATCTTTGGTGCAGAGGATCAGATTAGCGCTAGAGGTGTCGCCATCCGCATCGCGAACGGTGTAGGTGAAGACATCCTCGCTGTCGTCGGCGACGCCCTTCGGCGCTACATAACTGTAGTTGCCATCACTGGCCATGACCAGCTTGCCGCCCCGGAAGGTTTCCAGCGGACCGGTCGTACCGCCCGTCGGCACAGCAGCCGTTCGCAATACACCGTCGGCAGCAAGATAGCTGACTGAGATTACGTTTAGCACACCGTCCGCACCGGGTACATCAACGCCGCTCGAGTCACTGTCGCTGATGACGTTACCCTCCACAGCATCCGGCACAGTTTCACCTAGGGTGGCCGACAGGTCGTTCGGGTCAGAAACCACGATGACCGAGTCACCGGCATTGCCGACCTTGCCCAGTTCAGCTGCGGCACTACCATTGACCGGAATCTGGATACCCACTGTGACCACATCGATGTCGTTGCTGTCGACGAAGACCTTCCAGCCTGCCGGAGCACCGTTGTTAGACGGATACGGCTCACCATCGGAGAGGAAGTACAGGCGATTCTCGTAATCTGCTAACGCCGGGTTGGATAGGTCGGATTCCAATTCGCTACGAGCCAGGTTGAGAGCACTGGCGTAGTTGGTGTTTCCGCCTTCCTCCATGGCGTTAATTGCAGTTTTGGCGGCAGCAGCATCAGTGCCTTCGTAAACCAGGCGACCACCGTTATCAAAGTCGATCACCTTGAAGTTGAGTGACACGCCCAGCGCGAGGTAGCTATCGATCAGATTGACGAGCGCAGCCTTGGCAACGTCCAGCCGGGTAACATTCTCATTGGTACCATCGCCATTCAAATCGGCATTGACCTTTTCATCCATGCTGCCGGAAGAGTCCAGTACGAGGGTCAGGTTGTAGGGTGGCAGGCCATTAACTTCGATGCAGACCTTGTTGTCTTTCGCTACCGGAACATCATCAATGATGGTGACATCGAGCGTGCCGGTGGCACTGTCCCCGTTACGATCGGTCACCACGATGCCGAACTGGTCGGTCACGGTATTCCGGCCCTGCTCTCCAGGATGGGCAACCGCATTCTCGAGCGTGTACTCATAACGGACGGTGTCAGCGCCGGAGGTGTCGTCGAAACCGGTGATCTTCAGCACACCCGCGGCACTTTCGATCAGCAACGGACTGCTGGCGCTGGCCCCCTGCAATTGGTCAAAGGTGAAGGCAGGGGCGTCGCCAACCTGCAGCGATGCGATACCGCCCGGCGCTTCGATGGTGAAGGTTCCGGAATGGGTCAGCGCATCGCTATCCGGCGCCGAGCCTGATGCCAGATGCTGCTCGTCCACTATCAATTCGCCACCCGATACATCCAGGTTGCCAAGGCTGACGCCGTTATTGCTACCAACGATTCTGATGGTCAGGTAGGCAGAGGACACGTCACCGTCGGCATCGCGTATTGTGTACTGCAAGCGCTGGCTAACGGTTTGTCCCTCGGCCAGAGCCAGGGTATCGGCGTCATCGTTGTCAAGGGTAAAGCTGTAGGCGCCGGTAGCGGGGTCAAGCAACAGCGAGCCGTATTTGCCGAGTTCGGCGATGGCGGCAGCGTTACTCGGCGAATCATTCCACTGCTTGAACGCCTTGCCACCGTCATTACCGGCCAGGTCGTTGTCTAGGACGTTGCCCTGCACCACATTGGTCGCGCTTCCCTCGACTAACAGCGCAGCAATATCATCCACCGCAGTCGGCGCGTCATCGCGGAAGCCAATGACTTGGCCCAGATCGATGCGGGCCGTGGCCTGATCGCCATCGGCATCGGTGATGGTGGCCTTGAGTTCCACCTTGCCAGCACCCAGGAGATTCAGCTCATCGGGCTGGCTGCTCGGATGCACGACGGCGCGCAGCTGCGTCAGGGTTGCGACGCCAGCCTGGTCGACCGCCAGGGTGAAGACCAATTGATTACCTGTTTCGGTACGGCCTTCCAGCACCCCCTGAGCGTTGAACGACAGCTTGACCTTCTCACCAGACGTGGTATCCACCAAGCCCGAGTCGGTGGCTTTGATCGCCAGGTCGTAGCGCAACCAACCCGCGCCATCAGCGCCGTATTCGGCATTGAACGCCGAGCTGAAATCGCGCGTGGCAACGGCGCCAGCGGGCGTGCCCAGGTCGGTTTCGTCTACCTGCAGCGGCATGCCCCAGCTCACATTGGTACTGACGTCGTTATAGTCATAATCTGGACTGCTGGCGACATCTTCCCAGTTCTGGTTACCCGGCTCGTCGTTGTCCTGCAGCGCCGAGCCACGGGGGTTGAGCTCGGCCCTATCAAACAGCACAGCTGCACCGCCCGCACCTGTCAATGGCGTGCCGTTGAGCACGGCCTGCCAGTTGCCGTTGGCATCCTGTTCGAAAGTCAGCTCGGCTTCATCGCTCAAGCCAGCGTTGGCGCCGCCGTTGGGGATGATAAAGAAGCCCATGTCAGTCGGGTCCAGGTCACCCAGGTCGAATTCGGTTCCGACTGCAACCGTTTTCACGTTGGCCCAGATCACCTTGCCGGCTACCGGATCACCGTCTGCGTCGCGGGTGTAGTAGCCATAACTGTTGCTGAAGCCAGCATCGGTGCCCAGGAAGGTCGCCTGAGACTCGAAGCCCGGCTGCATGGCCTGAATGGTCGGCGTGTCATCGTTGACGATGATTTTGAGCGTGCCATCAGCGGTGTCGCCGTCGCCATCGGTGATCTTATAACCGATGTTGAGGGTGACGTTGTCCTCAATGCCGCTGGTCGGATGCATCAGCGGCTTGAGCAAATTGACGGTGTAGGCGCCGCTGGCCAGGTCAGTCAGCACCACGGTCACCAGTTCGCCGCGAGCGGCGCTGCCGATGGTCAGGGTTTTGCTGGTGGTGTCCCAGGTCGAGGTCACGTTTTCTGTGCCCAGCATGCTGGGCCCGGTAAGCTCGATGGACTGCAGCCCGTCGGCCCCGGAGTAATATCCAAGGGTACCGCTGGTGCTGGTGTTGGCATCGTTCACATCGCCGGGCCCGCCATTGATGCCGCCCTTGAGGCCTTCGTCATCGAGTACCTTGCTGGCGATCACGTTGCTGGCAGTGGGGCCGTCGTCCTCGAAACGCACCGCGCCGCCGATACCGACGGAGTCCACCGATACGTCGCCGTCCCCGTCGGTGACGGTGACCACGGCGCGGATCTTGCCAGACAGGTTCAGCGCCTCGTCATGGCTGGCGTTATCCGGGTGTCGCAGGGGGAGGTACTGGGCGACGCTGAGGCTGCCGTCCGTCCCGATGGCCACGGCGAAGGCAGCCTTGCCATCATAGATGCCACCTTCCACGCGGCCGACGATCAGGCCGCCCTCCTCGCTGAGCCTGATGGGCGAACCGTCCAGGGCGCTGAGGCCCGAGTCGGCGTCCTGCACTGCCAGGCTGAGCACGGTAGTCGCGCCCTCCTGATCCTCGCCGGTGGTACTGCCGGAAGCGTCGACCACCGGGCCGTCGCTGCTGGCGTAGCCGGCCGCCAATACGGTGCCGGCATTGGCAACGCTGCTGAACAGGGCGATCACGCTGGGGCTGTTGCTGTCGTTGTCGTTCGCGTCGTTGCCCGGGCTCGGGGTGGCACTGCCGTTCTGCAGGCCGGGGGTTTCGTCGTGAGTGACGCGAGCGCCTTCCACCACCTGGATGTTGGCAGTGGGGGCGTCGTCCTCGAAGCGGATGGCGCCGCCGATGTTGACCGAGGCCACATCGACATCGCCGTCCCCGTCGGTGACGGTGACCACCGCACGGACCAGGCCACCGAGGTCGACGCCTTCATCGCGGCTGCTGGTGTCCGGGTGATTCAGCGACATGTACTGGGCGACGCTGATGGTACCGTCCTGGCCGATGGCCACGGCGAACACCGCGGAGCCGCGGCCGCTGTCGCCCCCTTCCACACGGCCAACGATCAGGCCATTCTCCAGGTACAGGCGGATGCTCTGGCCGTCGGTGGTGGTGAGGCCCGAGTCGGTGCCGTCGCCGCCATTGATAGCCAGGCTCAGCACGGTGGTGGCGCCTTCGTTGTCCTCGCCGCTGCTGCTGCCGGCGGTGCTGACCACCGGTCCGGCGCTGGTGGCGTAGCCCGCGAGGTCGGTGCCGACATTGCTCACGCCGGCGAACAGGGCGATCACGTCCGGGTTACTGGTGTCGTCGTCGAGGGCATCGCCCTGCGGCGCCGGGGTCTCGGTGGCGTTCTGCAGGCCGGCGCTCTCGTCGTGGGTGACGCGCACGCCTTCGAGCCGCTCAATGACGGCGCTGGGGCCGTCGTCCTCGAAGCGAATGGCGTCGCCGATGCCCACCTGAGCGCTGTCCACGTCACCATCGCCGTCGGTCACGGTGACCACGGCGCGCACCTTGCCGGCCAGGGTCACGGCGTCGTCGGGGCTGCCAGTGTCGGGGTGGTACAGCGAGACGTACTGGGCCACGCTGACGCTGCCGTCCTGGCCGATGGCGATGGCGAAGGCCGCCGCGCCGGGGCCGGCCTCACCGCCATCCACGCGCCCTACGATCAGGCCGTTCTCCAGGTACAGGCGGATGGTCTGGCCGTCGGTGGTGGTGAGGCCGGAGTCGCTGCCGTTGCCGTCGACGATGGACAGGCTGAGCACGGTGGTGGCGCCTTCATTGTCCTCGCCGCTGCTGCTGCCGGAGATGTCCACCACTGCGCCGTTGCTGGTGGCGTAACCGGCGGCGGAGAGATCGCTCCCGGGGTTGCCGACGCCGCTGAACAGGCTCGCCACTGCTCCGGAGGCGGTATCGTTGTCGTTGGCGTCGCCATTGGGCGTGGGGGTGACGGTGCCATTCTGCAGCCCGGCGCTCTCGTCATGGCTGACGCGCACGCCTTCGTTGGTCCGGATGCTGGCGGTCGGGCCATCGTCGACGAAGCGGATCAACTGGCCGATGTCGGCGCTGGCCACAGCCCTGTCGCCGTCGCCGTCGGTGACCGTCAGCACGGCACGGATCAGGCCATTGAGGTCGATACTGTCGTTGGCGTCGTCGCCATCGGGGTGACGCAGGGACTGGTACTGGGCAACGCTGATGACGCCGGTGCCCGGGTCGATGGCAACGGCGAACGCGGCGTTGCCGTCGGCGTCCCGACCGACCACCAGGCCGTTCTCGATGGTCAGGGTGATGGGACTGCCACTGGTAGTGGTCAGATCGCTGGCCTGGTCTTCGACCAGCGCCAGGGAATAGACGGCGCTGGCGCCACCTTCGTCGGCACCAAATTCATAACTGGCCACCACTGCAGGGGCGGTGCCCTGGGCGTAAGCGCGCATGTCGGAAGAGGCATTGGCGACGCTATCGAACACAGCCAGCGGACCGGCGACGTCATTGCTGCCCGCCTGCAGGCCGGCGCTCTCGTCGAGCACCACATCACCACCTTCGCGAGAGAACTCGAGGCTGGCGCTGGGGCCGTCGTCGTTGATGGCGATAGTCAGTGGCACGCTCGGCGATACATCACCATCGAGGTCGAACACACGCACGCTGAAGTTATCGAACAGTTGATCATCGGCCCCAGTGGCGTTGGGGTTACCGTGATTCAGGCTGTTGTCGGTCAGGGTGTAAGTCCAGTTGCCGGCAGCGTCGAACACCAGCACGCCATAGGCGCCCTGCACGGTGCCGCCGCCCGTGACGTTGACCCAGTTGCCGCTCGCATCCAGCACCTCGATGCGGCCGATGCCATCTGGAGAATTGATGATCAGGCTGCCGGAAGTCCTCTCGGCGTTGCTACCGGGGTTGCTGCCCGGTTGGCCACCGCCGTTCTCACCACCATCGAGCGCCGCTTCATCGACCACGCCGGGGCCGGTGACCACGCTGCCCTGCTCATCCAGAAAGACCACCGTCAGCTCGGGGCTGAAGTCGGCGGTGGCGAATACCTCGCCCTCGGGAAACAGCGGGGCGGCCGCGAGAGGTCCGGTAGGATAGCCAATGACCGGATCCAGTGCCCCGCCGACCTCGCTCAGCATCACGAATGAATTGCCGCCACCAGCACCGCCTGCGCCTCCGGCACCGGCGCCAGGACCGGCAGCGGTGGCCTCGCCTTCCAGGGTGGGATCGACACCCGCTTCGATGGCCGCTTGCAGGCGCTCGACATCGCTGAGGTCGTCATCGCTCGGCGCAGTGCTCGGAGGTGTATCTGCGCTCGGGGGCTGCGTCTCGCTGCCAGAAGCGAGCATCTGCGCATCGAGGGTGATGCTGCTGTCGCGACCCAGGGTCAGTTGCTGTCCGTTGCTCATGGCCACCGCAACCGCACCGGACGCTCCGGTGACCAGCTGCTCGCCCGCGTAGACCCGATCACCTTCACTGATTGGCCGGCGCGATCCGTCGCTCGCTACCGCGAACACTTCGCCGACAACCTGACTGACGACACCAATAAGAGTAGCCATGATTCCATCCTCACTACAGCTGCCGACCACCGCCGACACGTACCTAGCGAAAGGGTCAGAGCACCTTTTCGAAGCAGAGGAGAGAACCTGGACAGCTGATTGAAATGGAACGGCGCAAAATCCCAAAAACGCTACTGACAGAAAAATGTCACCACAGCATGCGTCGAACTACTCCATCAGTTGAAATCCCCGCCCTTTTGATGTCTGACTGCCCATTTCAGCTGCACAGGCCACGGAAAATGCCGACCCAGGCAGCTCACAGGGTCAAACAATGTGCTCCTTTTCTCAGACTTCATAAGATTTTTTCTGAATATAGCTTGTGAAAAAATCATCTTATCTCCTTCAAAAGTTGTTCTTAGCTCTGATGTTACAAGCCTGAAACGGTTTGACAGGGAAAAACGCCATTTTTATGGCGACAGGATAAGAACTTCAGTCAGGAGAAACGCCAATGCGCACCTTAACCCCGCTGTGGAGCGCCATGCTTTTGGCGACTGTTTGCAGTCAGGCGCAAGCCATGAATTTGTCGGAAGCGATCCAGAGCACGCTGGACAACCACCCGGAGATACACGCCGCCGCTAATAGCCGGCTTTCATCGGATGAAGATGTGAAGTTCGCCAAGGGCGGCTACCTGCCAACCGTCGACCTGCTGGTCGGCTATGGCCGGGAACGCACAGACAGCCCAAGCACCCGGGCACTGGGCGATCACAACAAGGAGACGCTGAACTACCGTGACGCCGAGCTGCGTTTGCGCCAGATGCTCTTCGACGGCTTCAACACGCCCAACGAAGTGGCGCGTACCCAGGCCGTGGTCAATTCCCGAGCCTATCGCCTGCTCGGCACCTCCGAGAGCCTGGCGCTGCGTACCGTCGAGGTGTATCTGGATCTGCTGATGCGCCGCGAGATGGTCACCCTGGCTCGCAACAACCTGCAGGCGCACCAGCGCATCAGCGATCAGATCGGCCTGCGCAGCCGCCAGGGCGTAGGCAGCAACGCGGACCTGGATCAGTCCGAAGCACGTTTGGCCCTGGCGCAGAACAACCTCTACACCGAAGAGGTCAACCTGGCCGATGCCGAGGCCAACTTCTTCAGTGCCACCGGTCGTCTGCCCGACCAGCTCGAAGCCCCCGCATCGATCAAGAGCAGCATGCCTGCCGACCTGATGGCCGCCCGGCAAACGGTGATGGACAACAACCCCTTCCTGAAATCGGCGCAAGCCGACGTCAACGCTGCCGAGAAGCAGTACGAGGTTGCCAAGTCCCCCTTCTATCCGCGCTTCGACCTGGAACTGGCCACCTCGGCCGATGACAACGTGCAGGGCGACGAAGGCCACTACAACACCTGGCGAGCCGCCGTGGTGATGAATTACAACCTGTTCAACGGCATGCGCGACAAAGCTCGCCTGCAGTCGGCCGCGCACCAGATCAACGAGTCGATGGACATCCGCAACAACGCGCTGCGGGTGCTCAACGAGAACCTCTCGCTGGCCTGGAACGCCATGGAGAACGCACGCTTGCAGACTCCCAAGGCGCGCGATTACGCGGACTACACCTCTCGCGTTCGCGAGGCCTATCAGCAGCAGTTCAGCCTGGGCCAACGCACCCTGCTCGACCTGCTCGACAGCGAAAACGAATTGTTCACTGCCAATCGCCGCTACACCGAGGTTCGCTATGGCGAAGAGTTCTCCATGTACCGCGTCGTTGCGGCCATGGGGGATCTGCTGCGTCAGCAACAGGTCGTGGTCCCGGCAGAAGCTGTAGCCCTCACGGAAGTGAAAAGCGAAGCACGCCTGCCGGATATGAAGTGATCCCGGTTCGAAGGCCCACGCGAATGTACTTGGGCCGACGGCGCAGCAGACATTGCACAGTCAGGTTTCGCGAGCTAGAGCCAGGCAAGGCGAAATTGGGCGAAGAAGCGGAGTTTACGTGCTGTAAATGAGCATTACTCGCTTCGCTCGCCCTTCGGGCCGCGCTGAAGCGCGTTAGCTAGAGCAGCTTTCTGAGCCCGATTTCAACGCAGCATGGCCGACGCGCAGCAAACCTGGCACAGGCTCTGAGGAGTAGTAGAAATTGACCACCATGGAACGACCAGGGCCAGCCAGTGATCCACGGCTCAGTCACGACGATCCGCTGTTGGATGGTTTGTTGATTCTTTGTCGGCTGCATGGCTGCAGCGCCAGTCGCGGCAGCCTGAGCGCCGGCCTGCCGTTGCCGGCGCAGCGCCTGAGCCCTGACTTGCTGGCTCGCGCCGCAGCTAGGGCCGGGCTGCAGGGCCGCCTGCTACAGCGCGATCTCGCCAGCATTTCGCCGCTCAACCTGCCGGTGCTGCTGCTGCTCAAGGACGGCCGCAGCGCCGTGCTGCGCCAATGGGGGCCGAAGCAGCAGGCGCAGATTCTGCCCTGCGAGACCGATGGCGGCGAACAGTGGGTCAGCCGCGAACAACTGGCCGCCGCGTACAGCGGCCAGGCCTTCTTCGCACGTCCGCGGCATGAGCTGGAAGAAGCCCGTACACCGCTGGTGCCGCGCATCGAGGCCTGGTTCCGCGACACCCTCAAGCTGTCGCGCTGGCTCTACACCGATGCGGTGCTGGCCAGCCTGCTGATCAACCTGCTGGGCCTGATGGTGCCGCTGTTCGTGATGCAGACCTACGACCGCGTCGTACCCAACCAGGCCACCTCGACGCTCTGGGTACTGGCCATCGGTCTTTTTATCGGCACCGGCTTCGAACTGCTGCTCAAGGTGCTGCGGGCGCATCTGCTGGATACCGCCGGCAAGAAGACCGATGTGGTGCTTTCGGCTACCCTGTTCGAGCGCATCACCGGCATGTCAATGAAGGCACGGCCGGCAACCATCGGCGGCTTTGCCCAGAGCATCCACGACTTCCAGGGGCTGCGCGATTTCCTCACTGCGGTCACCCTGACCAGCCTGATCGACCTGCCCTTCTCCCTGCTGATGCTGCTGGTGATCGGCCTGATCGGCGGACCGCTGGTGGTCATTCCGGTGCTGGCCTTCCCCATCACCATCCTTTTCGCCTGGATCATCCAGGTGCGCCTGCGCGACACCGTGCAGAAGAGCCTGCAACTCGGCGCACAACGTCAGGCGCTGCTGATCGAAACGCTCGGCGGGCTGGAGATGCTCAAGGTCTGCGGTGCCGAGAGCGAACGCCAGCATCAGTGGGAACAGACCCATGGCGCCCTCACTCGCCTGGACGGCCATGCCAAGTTCCTTGCCTCGCTGGCCACCAACGGCACCCTGTTCCTCCAGCAGTTCGCCGGCATGGCCACCATCGTTTCCGGGGTGTACCTGATCATCGCCGGCAACCTCAGCGTCGGTGCGCTGGTGGCCTGCTACATGCTCGGCAGCCGAATTCTCGCGCCGCTGGGACAGATCGCAGGACTGATCACCCGCTACCAACAGGCACGCCTGACCATGACCAGTACCGACGCGCTGATGGCCCTGCCCCAGGAGCGCCAGGACAAGCAGCGCCCGCTGGACCGCACCCAGCTCAAGGGGACGCTGGAGGTGCGCCAGATCAGCTTCACCTACCCTGGCCAGAGCGCGCCGGCGCTGAGCAACGTTAGCCTGCGCATGGCGGCTGGCGAGCGCCTCGGCATCATCGGCCGCAGCGGCTCGGGCAAGAGCACCCTGGCCCGCCTGCTGATGGCCTTCTACAGCGCCGATGAAGGCCAGATCCTGCTGGACAATCTCGACCTGCGTCAGCTCGATGTGGCCGACCTGCGCCACCAGATCGGCTACGTTGCCCACGATCTGCCGCTGCTGGCCGGCAGCCTGCGCGACAACCTGACCCTGGGCGCGCGTTACATCAGCGATGCGCGCATGCTCGAAGTCGCCGAACTGACCGGCGTGGTCGACTTGGCGCGACAGCATCCGCAGGGCTTCGACCGTCCGGTGGGCGAACGCGGCCAGCTGCTCTCCGGCGGTCAGCGCCAGGCCGTGCTGCTGGCCCGCGCACTGTTGCTCGACCCGCCGATTCTGGTGCTCGACGAGCCCACCAGCGCCATGGACAACACCAGCGAAGACCAACTGCGTCAACGACTGCAAAACTGGGTGCAGGGCAAGACCCTGATTCTCATCACCCACCGCGCCTCCATGCTCAGCCTGGTCGACCGCCTGGCCGTTCTCGACAACGGCCGCATCGTTGCCGACGGGCCGAAGGAAGCCGTCATCGAAGCCTTGCGCAAGGGCCGTGTTGGCCCGGCCAGCCTCTAGGAGCGCCCTGCCATGCAAGCCACACAGAGCCTCGGCAGTTACCTTGATGGCCTGCGCGAGAAACGCCAGGACACCGAGTTCATGCCGGAAGTGGAAGGCGCCATTCTCGAGGATTCGCCCTGGTTGAGCCGCGTCACGGTATGGGCAGTCAGCGCCTGTCTGCTGACCGCAATGGCCTGGGCCCACTTCGCCGTGCTGGAGGAAGTCACCACCGGCGAGGGCAAGGCCATTCCCTCGAGCAAAATTCAGGTGATCCAGAACCTGGAAGGCGGCATCGTCAGCGAAATCTTCGTTCGCGAAGGCCAGGTAGTGGACAAGGGCGACACTCTGCTGCGCCTGGATGACACACGTTTTCTGTCCAATCGTGGCGAAACCGAAGCCGATCGCCTGGCGCTGATGGCTCGTCTGGAGAGGCTAGGCGCCGAAGCCGAAGGGCGCGAACCCAGCCTGCCGGAAGAGGTCCTCCAGGGCGCACCGCAACTGGCCGAGGATGAACTGGCCCTGTACCGCTCACGGCAGCAACGCCTGCAAAGCGAACAACGCACCCTCGGCGAGCAGTTGCGCCAGAAGGAGCAGGAGCTCGCCGAATTTCGCTCCAAGGCCCAGCAGTATCGTTCCAGCCTGGGCCTGCTGCAGCAGGAGCTGAACATGTCGCAACCGCTGGTGGCCTCGGGCGCGATTTCCCAAGTCGAAGTGCTGCGCCTGCGCCGCAGCCTGGTGGAGGTGCGTGGCTCGCTGGAAGCCACCAACCTGGCCATCCCTCGCGCTGAAGCAGCGATGAGCGAGATCAAGAGCAAGATGGACGAGTCCGAGCTGAGCTTCCGCTCCGATGCTTTCAAGGAACTCAACGAGGTGCGCACCGAACTGCAGAAGATCACCGCGACCCGTGTTGCCATCGAAGACAAAGTGACCCGCACCACCGTGACGTCACCCGTGCGCGGGGTGATCAAGCAGCTCAAGGTCAACACCATCGGCGGCGTGGTGCAGCCGGGCAGCGACATGGTCGAGATTGTGCCGCTGGACGACAGCCTGCTGATCGAAGCCAAGGTACGCCCGCAGGACGTGGCGTTCCTGCACCCCGGGCAGAAGGCGATGGTCAAGTTCACCGCCTACGACTACACCATCTATGGCGGGCTCAAGGCCAACCTGGAACTGATCAGCGCCGACACCATCACCGATGAGGAAGGCAACAGCTTTTACCTGATTCAGGTGCGCACGGACAAAAGCCACCTGGGCAGCGAGGAGAACCCCCTGCTGATCATCCCCGGCATGGTCGCCACCGTGGACATCATCACTGGCGAGAAGAGCGTGCTGTCGTACTTGCTCAAGCCGGTGCTCAAGGCCCGCTCGGAGGCCATGCGCGAGCGCTGAATACATGCCGTGCACTCTGCGTAGCCCAGATGAAATCCGGGATTGATCGTCGAGACGTAGAACCTCCCCGGATTGCATCCGGGCTACGCGGCATCGCCGGATGCGCCATATGTCACGAGCCCGAACCCTAGCATTCATCAAAAGCTGGTGCGCCGTGCGCACTGCATCAGCGCTGGTGATTGCGGATGAAGACCTCTTTTCCCATCGCCGCGATCTGCCCCTCGATCAACGCATCGAAGGGTCTGAGCAATGCAGCGAAACCCTGAGGCGCCTCGAGCGTATCCAATGCCGCGGCAATCGCTTCGATGGTCGACAGCGCACCCTCCTGCGGCGCCTTGCGCAGCCGATAGCGTGACGGAGCGACGGTGCCCAGGCTAACGCGCGGCAATGCCGCTAACAGCGGGTTGAGGTGCAGCAGCTTGCGCGCCTTGCGCCAGGTGCCATCGGGCACCACCAGCAGCAAGGGTTTCTCGTCAGGCGCATAAGCGCTCAGAGCGACAGCCTCTTCACCGGGAAACAGCAGGCAGGCCCGATAGTCAGGCCGAGCGAGCAATTGCGGCAGATCATCGAATACCTCGCCGACGCGCAGCTCGGCATTGCGCAACCCCAACGCCGCCAGGCGCGCAGTATTCAGCGCATGGCCGACCTCGCTCGGGTGCTGCAGGATGAGCACATGAGTACGGCTATCGAGATCGGGAATCAGCGGGCAGAGACAACGGCTGAGGGGGCGCTGACAACGGCAACAGGTCGGACGAGGCATGCGCCGCAGTTTGCCAGAATACCCCCGCGCTCACGTAGCCCGGATGCAATCCGGGAATGACTCGAAATTTCCGGACGCACCCGCGTTGCGCGGTCAGCGATTGAAGCGCTCAGCCAGGCTGTGCAGATAATCGGCCATCTCTTCCAGCTCTCGGCTGATGGCCACGCCCTGATGCGCCTGACCGGCGCTGTGATCGGAAAGCTGGGCGATGCGGGTGATCTGCCGGCTGATATCCTCGGCCACGTGACTCTGTTCTTCGGACGCGGCCGCCATCTGCTGGCTCATGCCGGTGATGCGCGTCACCGCCGAACTGATACCCTCCAGCGCATCGCGCACCGACTCCACGCTTTGCACACTGCCGCGGGAAATTTCCTCGCCCCTACCCGCGGTCACCACCGCACGCTCGGCCCCGGCACGCAGGTCGGAAATGATCTGGTGAATCTGCTCGGTGGACTGGCGCGTGCGCGAGGCCAGCGAACGCACCTCATCGGCCACCACCGCGAAGCCACGGCCCTGCTCGCCTGCCCGCGCCGCCTCGATGGCGGCATTGAGCGCCAGCAGATTGGTCTGCTCGGCGATCGATGTAATCACATCGGCCACGCTGCCGATGGACTGGGTGGAGTTGGCCAGCTCGTTGACCGCCTGGCCAATGTCGTTGACGGCCTTGGCCATCTGCCGCATTGAGTCGAGACTGCCGACCGCCAGGTCGCGCCCGTCACGCGCCAGGCGATCGGCTTCCTCGGCAGCATGCGAGGTGTTCTGTACGTTGTGCGCGACCTCCTGAATGGTCGCGGCCATCTGGTTGATGGCCGTTGCCGACTGGTCGGTCTCGGCACGTTGCTGGTCGAGAAGCTCGGAGCTCGAACGCGACAGCTCGGCGGATTGCGATGCGCGTTTCTTGACGCCCTCCCCGGCGTCTTCCAATCGCGTCAGCGCCGTCTGCAAACGCGCTTCCTCGCTGATCATCGCCATATCCAGCAGCGCCTGGGCGCCGCGATTGTCGCTGTACGTCAACGCCACCAGACCGCTGGTGAAGGCTTTCGGATGTTCGGCGAGGGTTCGTCGAATGAGCTGCCGCTTGCTATGAAGCTGGTAGGAGCCCAGAGCGAACAAGGTCAGAATTATGAAGGCCATCAGTGGCCAGCCCGAGATCACCCAGTGCGCCGCGACGATCAGTAATGACGCGACAATCAGCGGCCATGACCGTACCAGGTCGTAAGTCCAGTACTCGAGCTTCGGCACTGGCGGTTTGCCCGCACGCAAGCGCGCATAAAGCGCTTCTGCACGCCGTTTCTGGGCCTCTGTCGGTAATGAACGCACCGACTCGTATCCGGCAATTCGGCCGTTCTCATAGATCGGCGTGACGTACGCGCTGACCCAGTAGAAGTCGCCATTCTTCGAGCGATTCTTGACGATCCCCATCCAGGGCTTGCCCTGCTTGATCGTCTCCCACATGTGGCCAAACACCGCCGGCGGCATGTCCGGATGTCGCACGAGGTTATGCGGCTGGCCGATCAACTCCTCACGCGTGAAGCCGCTGATCTCGACGAATGCATCGTTGCAGTAGGTGATCTTGCTGTTGAGGTCGGTGGTGGAAATCAGGCGGTCTTCCGCGGGGAAGGTTCTTTCCCGCTGAGTCACGGGCAGGTTCTGGCGCATCGAGGCTTCCCTGTTCGCATTAGAGTTGAGACAGACGTATGAATAAGTACTAGCACAGCCTAATAAGCGCGCCAGGGTTAGGCTGTACGCCTTTCGGAGAAGAAGGCGACCCTGTTTCAGTTCTGATTCAGCTGCGTCTTGAGCAAATCTCGGAACGTCTGGATCATAGGTTCACGCGAGCGGCCACGACGCAGGATCAGGGAGAACGGTGCCTGGTAGCCGAACGTCGTGGGCAGCAGTACCTTGAGGCGCTGTTGCTCGGCCCACGGGTGCGCGTAGTGCTCTGGCAAGTAACCGATATAAGCGCCGGAGAGCACCAGAATCAGTTGCGCCTCCATCGACTCCACGGTGGCCGCACTGTGCTTGAAACCATGACGAGCAAGCTCCGCCTGGCTCCAGTAGCCGCGACCGACCATACGTTGCTGGGTGATCACTTCTGCGGGGATACGGCGCTGCTCGAACAATGAATGCCGCTCGCTGCAGTAGAGCCAGTGCTGCTCGCGGTAAAGCGGCTGATAGACCAGGCCGGTCATTCGCGTGGAAAAAGCGCCGATGGCCAGATCCAGACGGTTGTCCAGTACAGCCAGCTGAAGTTCGTATGGGCTCATTACCGACAGATGCAGATGCACGCCGGGGTGTTCCTGACTATACGCACCGATCACGTCAGCCAGCGGCAGTGCCGGATCGCTGACGGTCGAGTCCAGCACACCCAGGTTGAGCGTGCCTCGCAGCTCGCCTTTGAGCGCCGCGGAGTAGCGTTCGAAATCCTCCAGCTCGCTCAGCAGGCGCAGGGTTTCCTGGTGGAAGAGTTCGCCCTTGCTGGTCAGGCTGAAGCCGCCACGGCCGCGATGGCAAAGCACGATGCCGAGCTGGCTTTCCAGCTGACTCATGTAGGTGCTGATGGCTGAAGTGGACAGGTTCAGCTCCTGCTGCGCAGCGGCAAAGCCCTGGTGGCGCACCACACAGGCAAAGACACGAAGCAGTTTGAGATCGGGTAGCGAAGAGGAATGAGTCAGCATGCTGAGCAGTCTAGAGTTATGACGGATTGGTTGCAGCCAGGTCAGAACACGCACGAGAGAGAAACTCGCTGGCAGGAAGCGGCCGGCCAATCAGGTAACCCTGGAGATAATCGACCTTCTGGTCGGCCAGGTAACGAAGCTGCTGTTCATCCTCCACCCCTTCGGCGATCACCTCCAGTTGCAGCTTGGCACACAGCTCGATCACGCTATCTAGAATGTGCAACGACAGCGCATCCTTGCCGATCATGGCAACGAAACTCTGGTCGATCTTCAGATAGTCCACCTTGAGCTTGTGCAAGTAACTCAGGCTGGAGTGACCAGTGCCGAAGTCGTCCAGGGCGATCTTCACGCCCATCTCGTGCAAGTCGGCGAACAACTGATCGGTGAAGGCGTCCGGCTCCAGCAGTTCGCGCTCGGTCAATTCCAGCGTCAGCACCACCTGACCCGGTACGAAGGCTTGCAGAAAGCTCCGGCAGTCCTCGACCAGTTCACGGCTACGGCAATGTACGGCTGCGATGTTGATGCCGATGTGAAACCCGCCGCCGAGTCGATCTGCCACCGGCGCCAGCAACTCGGCCGTCTGCCGCATCAGCTCTCGGGTCATGGGCACAATCAGGCCGGAGCTTTCTGCCAACGGAATGAACAGATCCGGGCGCACCAGCCCCTCGCGCGGGTGCTGCCAGCGCATCAACACCTCGGCGCCTGTCCACTGCTGCGAACCGCTGCGCACCAGCGGCTGGAAATAGGGAATGAACTCCCCGGCCTGCAGCGCACGGCGCAGTTCGATGCTGGGCGAGCTGGAGCGCGCCAGCAACCAGTGGCTGCCAACGCCGGCCAGCGCGCCCAGCAGCCCCAGCAACACGAACAACACCGGATATTGCGCGCCCATGTAGCGCAGCCGCGCGCCTCCGGGAAACGCCGCACGCACCTGATAGGGATAGCGCGCAGAAACCAGCGTGACCTGAGCCAAGGGGTATTCGGGCAGGCGCCCCGCTCGCACCAGCCCGCTGCGCGGCATCCACTGCTCACCCACCAGCAATTGCATGAAGGCCCCGCGATCCACCGACTGCAACACGTTGGCCAGGTAACGTCCGTCTATCGCCACCAGCGCGCCGCGCTCGCCCACGACGTCGCGATAAACCAGCAATGAATGATTCGGGGTGACCGGGTTGCCCGCCAGCAACCGCAGCCGACCGGCTACGTAGGTGGCGGAGTCGATCTGCTCCTCGAATGCGCCGAACAGCGATGAGCAGTACAGCCGTCCGTTATCCGTCAGGTTGACCGAGCGCACGAAGGGCACGGTGGCAACCTGTTCGCGTAGCACCAGTTCGACCTCTTCGCAGGGTCTGCCAACCTGCGGCAATACTTCGCTGGCGGCCAAGCCAGCATTGTCGAGCATCAGGTCGATCTGGCGCACGGCGTCGGCGGCGCTGGTGCGGCTGATATCACGCAGCACGATTCCGGCCTGCACGTACAGAAATATCAGGCCGAGCACGATCGGCAGCATTCCTACCGTGAGAGATGCGCACAGCCTAAGGCGGAGACGATTGGCGCGGTAAGCGGTTAGCGGCATCCGGGCTTCCTCGCCGTAAGTTCAGTATCAGACGCAACATACCCACACGCCGCCGTACTGAGGCTAACAGTTACCGGCGGCGCTTCGGAGCTGAGGTCGATCAGTCTAGTATCGAACAGTTAGTTTAGAAATCTCTGAACTAAGTTTTTGCCTGAATCGATTTTTCCTGATGAACAGCTGCCCAAGAATCCGCGGCAACGATTCCTACAAACACAACAACCGTGAGGCCCTCCCATGGACAACGCTTTTCATCAGCCCCTGGGCGGCAACGAAATGCCCCGCTTCGGCGGCATCGCCACCATGATGCGCCTGCCCCATATCCAGACTCCCGAGGAAAAACGCCAGCTCGATGCTGCCTTCGTCGGCGTGCCGCTGGACATCGGCACCTCGCTGCGCTCCGGCACCCGCTTCGGCCCGCGCGAGATTCGCGCCCAGTCGGTGATGATCCGCCCGTACAACATGGCCACCGGCGCCGCCCCCTTCGACTCGCTGAACGTGGCCGATATCGGCGACGTGGCGATCAACACCTTCAACCTGCTCGACGCCGTGCGCATCATCGAAGAGGCCTACGACGAGATCGTCGAACTCGATATCAAGCCGCTGACCCTGGGCGGCGACCACACCATCACCCTGCCAATCCTGCGCGCGCTGCATAAGAAGTACGGCAAGATCGGCCTGGTGCACGTCGATGCCCACGCCGATGTGAACGACCACATGTTCGGCGAGAAGATTGCCCACGGCACCACCTTCCGACGCGCCCAGGAAGAAGGCCTGCTCGACAGCCAGCGCGTGGTGCAGATCGGCCTGCGCGCTCAGGGCTACACCGCCGAGGACTTTAACTGGAGCCGCAAGCAGGGCTTTCGCGTGGTGCAGGCCGAGGAATGCTGGCACCAGTCGCTGGCGCCGCTGATGGCCGAAGTGCGCGAGAAGGTCGGCGGCGGCCCGGTGTACCTGTCCTTCGATATCGACGGCATCGACCCGGCCTGGGCGCCCGGCACCGGCACCCCGGAAATCGGCGGCCTGACCACCATCCAGGCCATGGAGATCATCCGCGGTTGCCAGGGCCTGGACCTGATCGGCGGCGACCTGGTGGAGGTCTCGCCGCCCTACGACACCACGGGCAACACCTCGCTGCTCGGTGCCAACCTGCTCTACGAAATGCTCTGCGTGCTGCCGGGGGTTCAGCGCCGCTGACCCACGGCTTTTTATACCCGCACGGGTGTCCATAGCGGCACCCGGCACGTTCATACAACAAGAATTAGGGTGCCCTGATGAATCGAGAAGACGCTGCTCCAACGCTGGACAAGCAGCCGCCAGCCAACGACCTTGCCGCACAGCCCTATAGCCTGCGCCAGCTTTTGATCTTCCTGATCCCCTCGCTGCTCGGCGTACTGCTGTTTCTGACTCCCATCGTCTATGAAGAGAAGGTAACCATCGGCCTCGGCGTGATGGCCGATGCGCTCAAGGCCGCCGTCAACGACCATCTGCCGGCTATCGCCACCGCACTGCTGATCCTCTCGGCCGTGCTGGGCGTCCTCGGCAGCCTGCTCAAGCCGCGCTGGCTGAGCGAGCGCCAACCGCTGCACGACCTGTTCGTGCTGCACCCGCTGTGGCTGGGCCTGCGTGTGCTCGGCGCGCTGTTCGCCGCCATGACCTTCTGGCAGTTCGGCCCGGAATGGATCTGGAGCGCCAACACTGGCGGCGTGGTGCTGAAAGACCTGGCGCCGGTACTGATCACCTTCTTCCTGGTTGCCGGCCTGATCCTGCCGCTGCTTACCGACTACGGTCTGATGGAGTTCATCGGCACCATCGTGCGTAATGTGTTTCGCAAGATATTCGGTTTGCCGGGCCGCTCGGCCATCGACGCCATCGCCTCGTGGCTCGGCTCCGGCACCGTCGGCGTGCTGATCACCGCCCAGCAGTACCAGAAGGGTTTTTATAGCGCGCGGGAAGCCGCGGTGATCGCCACCAACTTCTCCATCGCCTCGATCGCCTTCAGCCTGCTGATCACCAGTTTCATGAAGCTCGATCACCTGTTCGTGCCCTTCTACCTGACCGTGGTGGTCGCTGGCCTCGCCGCCGCCATCATCACCCCGCGCATCCCGCCGCTGTCGTGGAAAAAGGACGAATACGTCGCCGGCGTCGGCAAGCAGATCCAGGAAGACGTGCCGGCCGGCACCTCGCTGCTGCGCTGGGGCCTGACCCAGGCGGTCCAGCGCGCCAACGCCACCCCCTCGCCGGCGCAGATGGTGAAGATCGGCGTGCACAACGTGGTCGACATCTGGCTGGGTCTGCTGCCACTGGTGATGGCCATCGGCACCGTGTCCCTGGCGATTGCCGAATTCACGCCAGTCTTCAACTGGCTGTCCTACCCCTTCGTGCCCCTGCTCGAGCTGCTGCAGTTGCCGGAAGCGGCCAAGGCGGCGCCGGCCATGCTGGTGGGTTTTGCCGACATGTTCCTGCCGGCGGTACTGGGCAAGGGCATCGAAAGCGAGCTGACGCGCTTCGTGGTCGCCTGTGTGTCGCTGACCCAGCTGATCTACATGTCCGAAGTCGGCGTGCTGATCCTCAAGGCCAAGCTGCCGCTGAACCTGCTGGAGCTGTTCGTCATATTCACCATCCGCACCCTGATCACCCTGCCGATCATCGCGCTGATGGCGCATTGGATCGTTGGCTGATGCCAGGAGGAATGACCATGACCACCTGCGGCGAATTTCTCGTCAGGCAACTCGAAGCCTGGGACGTCGACACCGTGTTCGGCATTCCCGGCGTGCACACCGTCGAGCTCTACCGCGGCCTGCCCGCCAGCGGCATCCGCCATATCACGCCGCGCCACGAGCAGGGCGCCGGCTTCATGGCCGACGGCTATGCCCGCGTCTGTGGCAAGCCGGGGGTGTGCTTCATCATCACCGGCCCAGGGATGACCAATATCCTCACCGCCATGGGCCAGGCCTATGCCGACTCGATCCCGATGCTGGTGATCTCCAGCGTCAACGAGCGGGCGCGCCTGGGCCTGGGCAAGGGCTATCTGCACGAGCTGCCCAACCAGCGTGCAATGACCGCGGGCGTCACCGCCTTCAGCCATACCCTGATGAGCGTCGAGGAGCTGCCCGCCGTGCTGGCCCGCGCCTTCGCCGTGTTCGAGGGCGAGCGGCCGCGGCCGGTGCATATCGAGTTGCCGCTCGACATCATCACCGCCGACGCCACGCATATGGCCGTGGCGCCGCGACCGACCGTGCGCCGCCCGGCACCGAATCGCACGCTGATCCGCGAAGCCGCTGGCCTGCTCAAGCAGGCCGAACGCCCCCTGCTGCTACTCGGTGGTGGTTGCGTCGCCGCCGAAGCCGAAGCGCGGGCCCTGGCCGCCGCGCTGGATGCGCCGACCGCGCTGACCATCAACGCCAAGGGTCTGCTGCCGCCAGGCCACCCACTGCTGCTGGGCAGCAACCAGTCGCTGCGCCCGGTGCGCGACCTGGCGCTGGAGGCCGATGTGGTGCTGGCCATCGGCACCGAGCTGGGCGAGACCGACTATGACGTGGTGTTCGACGGCGACTTCCGCCTGCCCGGCCGGCTGATCCGCATCGACATCGATGCCCAACAGCTGCAGCGCAACTTCACCCCGCATCTGGCGATCCAGGGCGATGCTCGCGTAGCCATGCGCATGCTGCTGGCCGAGTGCAACCCCGGCGAACCCCATGCGGACAGCCCCGGCGCACGGCGCACCGCCGCCGTGCAGGCGCGGCTCGATGAGGATTTCAGCGGCTGGGCGCATTACCGCCAGCTGTTCGGCTGCATCCTGGATGCCCTACCCGATGCCCGCTTCGTCGGCGACTCGACGCAGACCGTGTACAGCGGCAATCACCTGGTAGAACTGGACGGCGCGCGGCGCTGGTTCAACGCCTCCACCGGCTACGGCACCCTCGGCTACGGCCTGCCGGCTGCCATCGGCGCCAAGCTGGCCGAGCCGCAGCGCCCGGTGATCAGCCTGATGGGCGACGGCGGCATCCAGTTCACCCTGCCCGAGCTGGCCAGCGCCGTGGAAGCGCGGGTCGGCATCATCGTGCTGCTGTGGAACAACGCCGGCTACGGCGAGATCAAGCGCTACATGCAGCGCCGCGACATCGAGCCGATCGGCGTCGACATCTACACGCCAGATCTGCTGGCTATCGCCCGTGGCTTTGGCTGCGCGGCCGAACGTGCGCGTGACCATGCGCATCTGACCGAACTGCTACGCGGCGCGCCGCATGATCGTCCCTTGATTATCGAAGTACAGGAGGCCGCACCCTTTCATCCCTGACAACATTGATCGCGGCTAAAGCCCCTCCCACGGAAATCGAGGTGCCCCTGTGGGAGGGGCTTTAGCCGCGACATCCCCGCCTCGGATTGCATCCGGGCGACGGGCATAACCACAAGATTCAGCTGTACCACTGACTGCCGTTCTACCAAGACCAATAATCAAGTATCGGGGAGTCGTTCCATGTTCAAGAATCTCAGCCAGCATTTCGGCCAGGATGGCCTGGCCCCAACCGACAAGGCTCATCGCAGCCTCGGTCTCGGTGGCACCATCGCCCTGTGGTTGGGCGCCAACGTGGTGGTCACCACCATCCTCACCGGCATGCTGCTAGTGCCAGATCTGAAATTCACCCAGGCCATGCTTATCGTGCTGATCGGTTCGGGTATCGGCATTCTGCCGCTGGTGCTGGTCGGCCTGATGGGCCAGCGTTCGGGCCTGACCACCATGGTGCTGGCGCGCGGCAGCTACGGCTCGCGCGGCGCCAAGCTACCCTCGCTGGTCAACCTGTTGACCCTGCTGGCCTGGAGCTGGATCCAGGCGCTGCTGGCCGGCATGAGCCTCAACTATGCGGTGGAGCACCTGACCGGCTACTCCAACCTGCCGCTGTTCACCATCCTCTGCGAGACCCTGGTGCTGCTGATCGCCCTGCGCGGCCATCTGGGCATCGAGCGGGTCGAACGCTGGGCCGCCATCGGCATGCTCCTGCTGGCCGGCGCGGTGTTCTACGTGATGGGGCAGAAGTTCGAGTTCGCCAGCCTCCTGGCCATGCCAACCGAACCGCGTAACGAGATCACCCCCGGTATCGCCTTCGATATCGTCATCGCCACCGCGTTCTCCTGGATTCCGTTGGCCGCCGACTACAACCGTAACTGCCGTAGCCAGGGTGTGGCGGCGGTCGGCACCTGGGTCGGCTATGTCGCGGCGACTCTGCTGGCCATGGGCCTGGGCGCCACCGTGTCGGGCTTCTCGGTACTGACCGGCGTGGAGCAGACCTACGACCCGGCCGTGCTGTTGGCTGGTTTCGGCTTCGGCTTGCCGGCGGCCATCGTGGTCTTCCTCTCGGTGATGACCACCAACGTCATGTGCGTTTATAGCGCCTCGCTGTCGTACCTCAACATCAGCCCGAAAACACCGTTCTGGAAGCCGGCGCTGGCCATCGGCGTAATGTCGATCCTCGGCTCGCAGATCCCCGGCATCCTCGACAACTTCCAGAGTTTCCTGCTGGTGATCGGCAGCGTGTTCATCCCCGCGTTCGCCGTGTTGATCGCCGACTACTTCCTGATCCACAGGGGTGACTACGCAGTGGAAGAGCTGCTCAGCGAAGACGGCGGTCGCTATCGTTACCTGAACGGCTTCAACCCGGCCGCCTTCATCGCATATGGCCTGGGCGCAGTACTTGCGTACTACTGGGGCTGGGTCTCGCCGCTTGCCTGGGGCGCTTCGCTGCCGGTGTTCCTGATCACCGCCGCCAGCTACGCCGTGCTGCGCCGCTGGGTGCTGGTGCCACGGGCCCAGCTGGCGTAGCGTGATGAAAGTCGTGGCGGGTTGCCCCCGCCCTACCCGCCATACGAACCTGTAGGGCGGGTGCAACCCGCCAATGAGGCAAATCCCCGCCATGAAAATCGTCAGCCGCGACCGCTGGTTCGAGGTGGAGCACCGCCACGACGGCATCTGCCTGATCCACGAGCCCTACGTGCGCCCCTTCTACCGCTGCAACATGTGGCATGTGCAGGGGCGCGAGCATGACGTGCTGATCGACTCCGGTTCCGGGCTGGTAAGTCTGCGCGAGCAACTGCCGTGGCTGACCGAAAAGCCGCTGCTGGCCGTGGCCAGCCACTGCCACTTCGACCATATCGCCGGGCATCACGAATTCGAGGAGCGCCTGGTGCATCCGGCCGAGGCCGACATTCTCGCTGCGCCGGATGGCGCCAATACCCTGGCCACCGACTTTGTCGGTGACGACATGTTCGAGGCGCACCCGGATTGCCCGCTGTGCTACGCCGAATACCGCGTACGGGCAGCGCCGGCCACGCGCCTGGTGGAGGACGGCGACGTGCTGGATCTGGGTAATCGGGTATTGCAGGTGCTGCACACGCCCGGCCATTCACCGGGCGGCATCAGCCTGTGGGAAGAGCAGACGCAGACGCTGTTTTCCGGCGACATCCTCTATGACGGCCCACTGATCGAGGACGCCTACCATTCGAACCTGGAAGATTACGCGCAGAGTCTGGCGCGCCTGCGCGAACTGCCCGTGCGCACCGTGCATGGCGGGCATTTCGCGAGTTTCTCGGGAGAGCGGATGCGCGAACTGATAGGCGCCTGGTTCGACGCCCATCGGCTCAGCTGACAAGCTTCAGCGACGCTGACGCGCTTCGCGACGCAGGCGCTCCTGCTCGGCTTCGCTGATACGAATCGGCTGAGGTTGCGGGACGAGGCCAAGGGCCTGCAGCACGGCTTGCAGTTGTTCTTGCAGCTTGGCGAGCATGGGTACGACCTCCTGCCAAGTAAAGGGAAGAGCCAGGGGCTCACTTATCAGATTAGGCCGGGCAAAGCGGATTTCAACCCGGCTCGGTCAAATCACCGGGCTCTTGCGCCGATAGGGAAACACGTCGATCACCTTGCCTGCACGAATCGCTTCCTGCAGTTGTTTCCAGTAGTCGGCGTCATACAGGTTGCCATGCAGCTGGCTGAACAGCCGGCGCTGCCTGATATCGGCGAACAGGAACGGCGGGAACTCCTCGGGGAACACGTCCATCGGCCCCACCGAATACCAGGGTTCGGAGCTCATCTCGTCCTCGGGGAAGCGCGGCGGCGGGATGCGCCGGAAGTTCACTTCGGTGAGAAAGCAGATCTCGTCGTAGTCGTAAAACACCACGCGGCCATGGCGAGTGACACCGAAGTTCTTCAACAACATGTCGCCGGGGAAGATATTCGCCGCCGCCAGTTGCTTGATGGCCAGGCCGTAATCGTCCAGCGCTTCGCGTACCTGCGCCTCGTTGGCACTTTCCAGGTAGAGGTTGAGCGGCGTCATGCGCCGCTCGGTCCAGCAGTGGCGTACCAGCACGGCGTCACCCTCCACCACCACGGTCGACGGCGCCACTTCCAGCAACTCCGCCAGGCACTCGGGCTCGAACTTGGCCTTGGGGAAACGGAAGTCGGCGAACTCCTGGGTGTCGGCCATGCGCCCTACGCGGTCGACGCTTTTCACCAGGCGATACTTCTCGATCACCGTATTGCGGTCCACCGTCTTGGCGTGGGCGAAGCGGTCCTTGATGATCTTGAACACGGTATTGAAGCCCGGCAGGGTGAACACGCTCATGACCATGCCACGCACACCCGGCGCCATGATGAAGCGGTCGTCGGTACTGGCCAGATGGCCGATCAGCGCCCGGTAGAACTCGGATTTGCCGTGCTTGTAGAAGCCGATCGAGGTGTACAACTCGGCGATGTGCTTGCCCGGCAGGATGCGTTTGAGAAAGCCAACGAACTCGGCTGGGATCGCCACGTCGACCATGAAGTAGCTGCGGGTGAAGGAGAAGATGATCGACACCTCCGCCTCGTCGGTGATCGCCGCATCGGCCTGGATGCCCTGCCCTTCGCGGTGCAGCAGCGGGATCGCCAGTGGCCACTGCTCCTCAAGGTTGTAGATGCGTCCGATCAGGTAGGCGCCCTTGTTGCGATACAGCACCGAGGAAAACAGCTCGATGCATAGCTGTGGGTCCTTGCACACCCAGTCCGGCAGGCTGGCGCGCAGTTGTTCCTCCATGCGCTGCAGATCGCGAGGCAGGTCCTCGTAGGGCGCGTCGAAACGGTAATCCTCGAAGATCGCCTGCAACGTCGCATGCAGCTCGCCGGCGGGCCGGTAACTGCGCGTCTGGGCAGCGCCGGGCTGGTTGCGCAGCGATGGCCGGGTGGTATGGATGAACATGCAGCCGTCGCTGATCTGGTCATGGCTGAACAGGCTGCAGAAGATCGAGTTGAACCAGGTTTCCGCCAGCTCGTCGTCAAAACGCCGATCGATCAGGACGATATAGGCACTCTTGACCAGCGGCCACTGACCGACCTCCAGCAGCGACTGATCGAAGCCGGCGAGCAGACCTTCGCGGGTCTGCGCCACTTTCTCTTCGTACAGGTTGATCCGCGCCGCCGAGGCCTGCTGCGCCTCCTGCCACTGCGCCTGCTCGAAGCGCACACGGGCGCCATCGGTGATCTGGCGAAAGTGCTCGCGGTAATCGTCGAAGCCGTCGAGGATCAGGCGAGCGATCTCGCCGGCTGGCCATTGTTGCCCCATACATGTGTCTCGCAAGGTAATGAGTGAAGCGAGCTTAGCCGCAAAGCCGGCCTAACGTAGCCCGGATGCAGCCCGGAGAATATCGCCCACGTCTTCCCGGATTGCATCCGGGCTACGGGTTGCACAAACCTCGTTCAAAAGTGCAACGCGGATTGCCAGAACCCTGCCCAGCGGCAACACTCTCGCACCCACCCTGTTGGATGCTTCGCCGTGCGTACCGCCGATCTGCTTCGCCTGCTGCTGCTCGCTGCCATCTGGGGCGCCAGCTTCCTCTTCATGCGCGTTGCCGCACCGGTGCTGGGCAGTATGCCGACCGCCTTCTTTCGCGCCAGCTTCGGCGCACTCGGGCTGCTCGCCGTGCTTGTGCTGCTGCGCAGCAATTGGGACTTTCGCGGCAAGCTGCGCATCTGCCTGGGCTTGGGCGTGATCAACGCCGGCCTGCCTTCGGCCATGTACTGCCTGGCGGCGCTCATCCTGCCGGCCGGCTACTCGGCGATCTTCAATGCCACCACGCCTTTGATGGGCGTATTGATCGGTGCGCTGTTCTTCCATGAGGGCATCACGCCAAGCAAGGCGGCGGGCGTATTTCTCGGTCTGCTCGGCGTGGCGGTGCTGACCCGTACCGGGCCGGTGGCCTTCGACCTGCAACTGCTGCTCGGCGCCGGAGCCTGCCTGGTGGCCACCACCTGCTACGGCTTCGCGGGCTTTCTTACCCGCTGCTGGATCGGCCAGCAGGGCGGCCTGGACAACCGCCTGACCGCCTTCGCCAGCCTGGCAGGAGCCAGTCTGTTCCTGCTACCGCTGTTCATCGGAAGCCTGGCGCTGCAACCGCCGCCCAGCTGGGGCGGTCTGGAAGTCTGGCTGTCGCTGGCCGGCCTGGGTCTGATCTGCACGGCGTTCGCCTACGTGCTGTATTTCCGCCTGCTGGCCGACATCGGGCCAATCAGGGCCAGTACCACGACCTTCCTGATCCCGCCGTTCGGCGTGTTGTGGGGCGCCCTGCTGCTGGGTGAGCCACTGAGCTGGGACTACCTGCCCGGCTGCGTACTGATCGCCCTGGCTCTGTGGTTGGTGGTCAGGCCTGGCGTAGCCAAGGCGTAGGGTGCGCCCCTACGAAAAGGCCGCCCGAAGGCGAATGCCAGTCAGTTAAGGCTGTAAGCGCATGGCTCCCCTCTCCCGTTTACGGGAGAGGGGCTGGGGGAGAGGGCCGAAATACCGCAAAAGGGCATTTACCCCTATCCCTAACCCTCTCCCCAGAGGGGCGAGGGGACTGAATAGTAGCCAGTCGGCGCTTAACTGATCGGCATTAACCCGAAGGCGGCTTTGATCGCGAGCAGCGGGTCTTACTGCTTCAATTCCTGCTCGGTGAACAGATCGCTGAACAGCATGCTCGACAGATAACGCTCACCGGAGTCAGGCAGGATCACCACGATGGTCTTGCCCTGCATCTCCGGCTTCTCGGCCAGGCGCACCGCCGCCGCCATCGCCGCGCCACAGGAAATCCCGCAGAGAATGCCTTCTTCGCGCATCAGGCGCAGGGCCATGGCCTTGGCTTCATCGTCATTGACCTGCTCGACCTGATCGACCATTGCCAGGTCGAGGTTCTTCGGCACGAAACCGGCGCCGATGCCCTGAATCTTGTGCGGGGCCGGCTTGACCTCGTCACCCGCCAGGGTCTGGCTGATCACCGGCGAACTCACCGGCTCCACCGCCACCGACAGGATCGGCTTGCCCTGGGTCTGCTTGATGTAGCGCGAAACGCCGGTGATGGTGCCGCCGGTGCCGACGCCGGAGACCAGCACGTCGATGGCGCCTTCGGTGTCGCGCCAGATTTCCGGCCCTGTGGTCTTTTCGTGGATGGCCGGGTTGGCCGGGTTCTCGAACTGCTGCGGCAGGTAGTAGTCAGGGTTGGCGGCGACCAGCTCGTGGGCTTTCTCGATCGCGCCCTTCATGCCCTTGGCCGGCTCGGTCAGCACCAGCTCGGCGCCCAGGGCCTTGAGCACCTTGCGCCGCTCCAGGCTCATCGAGGCCGGCATGGTCAGCACCAGCTTGTAACCACGTGCGGCAGCGACGAAGGCCAGGCCGATACCGGTATTGCCGGAGGTCGGCTCGACAATGGTCATGCCCGGCTTGAGCACGCCGCGCTCCTCGGCATCCCAGATCATGCTGGCGCCAATGCGGCACTTGACCGAATACGCCGGGTTGCGCCCCTCGATCTTGGCCAGGATGGTCACGCCTTTCGGCCCCAGACGGTTGATCATCACCAGCGGCGTGTTGCCGATGGTCTGGGCGTTATCTGCGAAAATGCGGCTCATGATGCATCGATTCCTTGTCGTTGCGGAGCCCATCAGCCTATGCCCGATGATCCATGGCGTCCAGCATCAGGAAGGTCGAACTCTGCACCCGCTCGCGCAGTCAACCTGAGGTGAACAGACCTGACGGATACACCAGATGAAACGCCGTTACAGCCTGCCGCTGTGGATTTGCCTCAGCCTGCTCGCCCTGCTGGTGATACTGCACGTTGCCCTGCCCTACGTCCTTCGCGACTACCTCAATGGCAAGCTCGCCGACATGGGCGATTACCGTGGGCACATAGAAGACATCGACCTCGCACTCTGGCGCGGCGCCTATCGCATCAATGGCCTGAACATCGTCAAGGCCGAACAGCAGGTACCGGTGCCTTTCGTCGATGCTCCGCGCATCGACATCTCGGTGAGCTGGCGCGACCTGTGGCAGGAGCGTGCCGTGGTGGCCAGGGTGATCTTCGACAAGCCGCAGGTGAACTTCGTCGACGGGCAAAACAGCGACGACACCCAGACCGGTGAAGGTGTCGACTGGCGCGAGCAGTTGAACAAGCTGCTGCCAATCACCCTCAATGAAGTGCGCGTGCTCGACGGCACCCTGGGCTTCTACAACTTCAATGCCTCGCCCCCGGTGAAGCTGCACGCCAACGCTATCGACGCCAGTCTTTACAACCTGACCAACGTGGCCGATGAACAGGGCGATCGCGTCGCCCGGTTCGAAGGCACCGCACAACTGCTCGATCACGCGCCACTGGAAGCAACTGCCGTGTTCGACCCCTTCCACAATTTCGAAGACTTCGAATTCCGCGTACGCGCGACCGGCATCGAGCTACCGCGCCTGAACGAGCTGGCCAACGCCTATGGCAAGTTCGACTTCAAAAGCGGTAATGGCGACCTGGTGATCGAGGCCCACGCCGAGGACGCGCAGCTCAGCGGCTATATCAAACCGCTACTGCGTAACGTCGAGGTATTCGACTGGCAGCAGGATGTGGAAGACCAGGACAAGGGCTTCCTGCGCTCGATATGGGAGGCGTTGGTCGGCGGCAGCGAGAAGGTGCTGAAGAACCAGCGCCAAGACCAGATCGCCACCCGCGTGGAACTCAGCGGCAGCACGCGTCAGCAGGATATCAGCGCCTTTCAGGCGTTCATCGGCATCCTGCGCAACGGCTTCGTCGAAGCCTTCAATGCGCGCTTTGAGAACGCTCCGCCGGGTAGTGAAGACTAATCATCGCTGAAGATGGTCTCGATCGGCGTGACCCGCCATTCAGTGACTGAATACTGCGTCTTCGTTCACAGGCGAACCGGCTGCGCGTTATAGTCGCATTCACAAAGTCAGCCGGCTGCGCCGCGCGCGCCCGTTCGAGGAATCTTCCCGATGAAATTCGAAGGCACCCAGTCCTACGTCGCCACCGACGACCTCAAACTAGCGGTCAATGCCGCCATCACCCTACAACGCCCGCTGCTGGTTAAGGGTGAGCCGGGCACCGGCAAGACCATGCTCGCCGAGCAATTGGCCGATGCCTTCTCTGCCCGCCTGATCACCTGGCACATCAAGTCCACCACCAAGGCGCACCAGGGCCTCTACGAATACGATGCGGTCAGCCGCCTGCGCGATTCGCAGCTCGACTCTGACAAGGTCCACGACGTTCGCAACTACATCAAGAAGGGCAAGCTGTGGGAGGCGTTCGAGTCCGACGAGCGCGTGATCCTGCTGATCGACGAAATCGACAAGGCCGACATCGAGTTCCCCAACGACCTGTTGCAGGAACTCGACAAGATGGAGTTCTACGTTTACGAGACCAATGAGACGATCAAGGCCAAGCAGCGCCCGATCATCATCATCACCTCGAACAACGAGAAGGAGCTGCCGGACGCCTTCCTGCGCCGCTGCTTCTTCCACTACATCGCCTTCCCGGATCGCGACACGCTGAAGAAGATCGTCGACGTGCACTACCCCAACATCAGCGGCGAGCTGGTGGCCGAGGCGTTGGACGTATTCTTCGACGTACGCAAGGTGCCGGGCCTGAAGAAGAAGCCCTCGACCAGCGAACTGGTGGACTGGCTCAAGCTGCTGATGGCCGACAACATCGGCGAAGCGGTGCTGCGCGAACGCGATCCGACCAAGGCCATCCCGCCGCTGGCCGGTGCTCTGGTGAAGAATGAGCAGGATGTGCAACTGCTCGAGCGCCTGGCCTTCATGACCCGCCGCGCTTCTAGGTAGGAATTCGGGCTGCTGCGCGTCGGCCATGCTGCGTTGGAATCAGGCTCGCAATGCTCATGTACAAAAGTACACTGCGCTTGCTCACCTGATTCCGCCTTGCCTGGCTCTAGCTCGCAATCCCTTGCCCCGTGCAACAGAGAAGCCGTCCCCCGGCAATAGGCTTTGACGCAACGTGCCAGAGCCAACCAATAAACGAGGGCGCAGCCATGCTGCTCAATTTATTCAACGAAATGCGCGCGGCCAAGGTGCCGGTGTCGGTGCGCGAGCTGCTCGACCTGATCAACGCGCTCAAGCACAACGTCGTGTTCGCCGACATGGACGAGTTCTACTACCTGGCGCGCGCGATCCTGGTCAAAGACGAACGCCACTTCGACAAGTTCGACCGTGCCTTCGGCGCCTACTTCAAGGGTCTGGAAAACCTCAACGAACATATCGAGGCGATGATCCCCGAGGAATGGCTGCGCAAGGAATTCGAGCGCCTGCTGAGCGACGAGGAAAAGGCGCAGATCCAGAGCCTGGGCGGCCTGGACAAGCTGATCGAGGAATTCAAGAAGCGCCTCGAGGAGCAAAAAGAGAAGCACGCCGGCGGCAACAAGTGGATCGGCACCGGCGGCACCAGCCCGTTCGGCTCCGGCGGCTACAACCCGGAAGGCATTCGCGTCGGCGACGCCGGCAAGCGCCAGGGCAAGGCCGCCAAGGTGTGGGACCAGCGCGAGTACAAGAATCTTGATGACCAAGTCGAGTTGGGCACGCGCAACATCAAGGTGGCGCTGCGCCGCCTGCGCAAGTTCGCCCGCCAGGGCGCAGCCGAAGAGCTGGACCTGGACGGCACCATCGACCACACCGCGAAGGACGGCGGCCTGCTCAATATCCAGATGCGCCCGGAGCGCCGCAACACGGTCAAGCTCCTGTTGCTGCTGGATATCGGCGGCTCGATGGACGCCCACGTAAAGGTCTGCGAGGAGCTGTTTTCCGCCTGCAAGACCGAGTTCAAGCATCTTGAATATTTCTACTTCCACAACTTCATCTACGAGAGCGTGTGGAAGAACAACATGCGCCGCACCAGCGAACGCACCTCGACGATGGACCTGCTGCACAAGTACGGCGCCGACTACAAGGTGGTGTTCGTCGGCGATGCGGCCATGGCGCCCTACGAGATCACCCAGGCAGGTGGCAGCGTCGAGCACTGGAACGAGGAAGCCGGCTACGTCTGGATGAAGCGCTTCACCGAGAAGTTCAAGAAGATCATCTGGATCAACCCCTACCCCAAGGACACCTGGAACTACACCGCCTCCACCCATCTGGTGCGCGAACTGATCGAGGATTGCATGTACCCGCTGACCCTGCAGGGGCTGGAAGATGGGATGAAGTACCTGTCCAAGTAAGCGAAAGCGCTGCAACGAAAGGGTAAAGCCTGTCACCCATCGCTGTTCAGGGCTACGCCACGGGTTTAATCGGTATCCAGGGGACAGGGCTTCGCGGACGAATCCGCTCCCACAGGAATAACCGCACCAGCCCTGCGAACGCTGGACCTATGTGGGAGCGGACTTGTCCGCGATAAGTTTGCCTCGCCGCGGCAGTCGCTGCTGCCTGATCAAATAAAAACGCCGCGCCCCTGCAGAGCAGTCGCGGCGTTTTCCTTGATTGACGACATAACCCCGAAGGGCCCTTTGCCTGAAAGGCGCGCACTCAGGGCTTGTCGTCGTCCGGCTTGTTAAGGTCCATCACCGTCTGGGCCGGGGTCTGCAGTGGCTCTTCCGGCTTGCTCTCGGCAGTGGCTACCGGCGCTTGCGGCGCACTCGCTTCTTCGCTCGGCATGTCCTTCTTGCTCCGGCCGATACGCTTGAACAGCCAGCCGATCACCACCACCGGGATGAACCAGAACTTCTTCAGCAGTACCAGCAGCATGGCCAGCAGGCCGGTCTTGGCCGCCACCTTGCCGGCGACCAGCGCGCCCAGGCCGTAAGCGGCGACGGTGTCCAGATCCGGGTCGAATTCGGCGTAGCGCTGGCCAGGGTTGAATTCGGTAGCTGCCAGCACGGCCGGTACGTTGGCTTCGATTTCAGCCAGCTGGTCCATGTTGGCGACGAAATTCAGCACCAGCACACCCTTACGGCCCAGCACGCGGATGTTGTAGTTCAGGGTGTTGATCTCGCTGTCGCCGAACTTCAGTTCCTTGGCCCAGTGCAGTTTCTTACCTTCAGCATCGTAGCGTGGCGCAGCGGCCCAGCCGACCAGTTGTACCGGCTCGTAGCCGTTCTTTTCACGCCAGGTGTTGGCCTCGCGCATGTCGGCCTGCATGTCCTTGAGCATGTCGCCATAGTCGATATCGGCGGCGTCCTCGTCGGACACATAGCCGCTGTCTTCGTATTCGACGGTCACGCCCCAGGACTCGTCGGCCAACGGCGACACACCGGCCGGCAGGATCATGCCCAGCGGCGGTACGTCATCCGGCGGGTTGCCCCAACCGTCGACCAGCAGGCGCTGGGCATTCTCGCCATCGAGGAACACCAGCGAATCGGGCAGGTTCAGGGTAGCCAGGTTGTTGCCAAGCACCACTCGCCCGGTCTTGAACTCCAGGCTGGCGACGAATTCTTCGGGACTGATGTACTGCGCCGAATCATCACCTTCGGTGACCTCCTCGCTGACCGCAGCGCTTTCTGGCTCGGTCTCGGGATTGGCGTACGCAACGGAGGTGAACGGCAGGACGGCAGCCAGCGCGGCTGCCAGGATCGAATCCTTGATCGACATGGAAACTCCAGTGAAACAGGGTAAGAGATAAATGTAACGCGGTATTACATTAACATACCCTGCTCACACGTCTGGCGAACCAGCGCACCTTTTGCTCCGCTCGGCTTGCCCGGAGTATCGCTCCCAGGGCTTACCGATTCACCGCCAGTGGCGTTGCTGGGCGCGCCTGGTCCGCCCTGCCCCGAATATCAAGCCGAACATCAGCACCAGCAGCTCCGCCAGCCAGGCCAGCAGCAACGCGCTAATTACTCCCCAGAGAATTGCGTCCGGAGTGAACAGCACCTGATAGCGGTACGCCCGCAAGGTTTCCTGGAACAGCTCGTGATCGGCGCCAGTCGCCAGGTGCCAGGCCTGGGCGTACCAGGGGCCCTGCATGGCCTGCCACTCGCGCTCGAGCAAAGCCGAACGCTGCACCAGATGCCCGACGCTATTGGCGTCGCTGCGCATCACCGGGTCGTCGCTGACGCGGTAGTGCGCCACCAGCGCGTCCATGTCGCCCTTGAAGAATTTCTGTGCGGTTTCCTGGAAGCCCTTGAGACTCTGTTGCGACTCCAGACGATGCGCCTCGACGCGCTTGGCATAGTCATCGATGAAGCCCGGCACCTGTACGCCAAGCAACAGGCCGAAGGCGAACAGCGTCAGACGCAGGTAGCTTCTAAGCATAGGATCAGGCCTTGCCGTGAGTGATGCATTCGCCGCGGCGCCACAGGCGCCATTCGCCCGGCTGGTACAGCGACCATTGTTCGTTGTCGGTCAGAGGTTCGGTGGCGATGACCGTCACCACATCGTTGGGTGTGGTTTCCGAGTGGAAGTCCACCTTGAGATCGGCGTCCTTGAGCTGCGCCGGGCCGAACGGCGCGCGTCGGGTGATATGCGCCAGCTTGGTCGAGCAGAAGCTGAACAGCCAATCGCCATCGCTGAGCAGGCAGTTGAACACGCCGAGCTGGCGGTAGCTGGCGCAGGCTGCGACCAGTACCGGCAGGAGCATTTCCACCGAGACCGGCTCGGGAAAGGCGCGCCGCACACGGTTGAGCAGGTCGCAAAAGGCGGCCTCGCTATCGGTCTCGCCCACCGGCCGATAGAAACTGGTGGAGCCCTGCAAACCGGCCAACTGACCGTTGTGCGCGAAACACCAGTTGCGCCCCCACAACTCGCGGCTGAAGGGATGGGTATTGACCAGAGAAACCTGGCCGACATTGGCCTGGCGGATGTGGCCGATCACCACCTCGCTCTTGATCGGATAGCGCTGTACCAGTTGCGCCACCTCGGACTCGCTGCTCGCCCGCGGGTCCTGAAACAGACGCAGGCCACGCCCCTCGTAGAAACCGATGCCCCAGCCATCACGGTGCGGCCCGGTACGGCCGCCGCGCTGCATCAGCCCGGTAAAGCTGAAGACGATATCGGTGGGGACATTGGCGCTCATGCCGAGCAATTCGCACATCGAATCAATTCTCCTTGCCGAGGATCAGGCGCAGACGCTCGGCTTCGTCCTGCAGACGCGCTTCGAGTCGCTTGCGGCCCATTGGCAGAAAACGCACCAGCAATCGCCAGAGCAGCGCCGGCAAGTCGCCCGGCCGACGCGGAATCAGGTGTAGATGAAGATGAGGCACGTGCTGGTTGGAGTCCGGACCATCGTTGATCAGCATATTGATGCCGTTGACCCCGTAACCGGCCTCACGCAGCGCACTGGCCACGCGCTCCGACAAGGTCAGCAGACGCTCACGAACCGGCACGGGCAAGTCACGCAGAAACGGCGCATGCAGGCGGCTGACGATCAGCACATGGGCCGGACGCATGGGAAAGATATCCAGCAGAACGATGAAGTCATCGTCCTCGTAAAGCCGATGAGCGGGTAGCCGCCGCTCGGCAATGGCACAGAAAACGCAATCCATCGAGCCTCCCTTGCACAAGGCCATCATGCTGAACGCACGGGCCAGCCGGCGCAAGGGGGCAAATCAGATACGCGGCTCCATACGGCCACTGCGATCGCGTTCGTAGTCGCGAACCGGCAGATCGTCGTCCTCTTCCATGCGCTCGCGCAGCGTGCGCGGGTCTTCGTCAGGCTCGGCGGCCACCTGGCCATGGCGGTTCTTCCACCAGCGCTCGATGGGCCAGCGAATGGCGACGAACAGCAGGTAAACGGCAAAAGCGATCAGGCTGTAGAGCGCCAGATCGGCCACGGCCCGCCAGGCGTTGTTGCCAACCTTGAGCAAAACGTCCATGGCGGTGACCGCCAATGCAGGCGCGAACAGCTCGCGCGTCGGATCGACGATGGTCGGGCTGAACAGCAGCACGGCCACCAGCACCGCCAGCGGCTCGCGCAGATAGCGCCACATCCAGCTGGTCAGGCGCATCCATACCAACAGGCAACCCAGGGCAGCGAAGCCGTAAGCCGCCCAGGCCAGAAGGTAGTCGTTTTCATTCATCATAAGCAGGCGCCGGCGTGGCAGGTCTGGCAAAGGGGCGCTTATGATAGCGGTTTTTACCCGGCTCGGCGCTCTTGCCGGCCAGGCCGATCTGGAGTTTCGCCATGTCCTCTGCCCCCATCGCCCGCCAGGAAGCCGGCAACGATCCCTATCACTGGCTGGAGAACCGCGACAGCGAGGAAGTACTGGCCCATCTGCAGGCGGAGAACACTTACCTGGAGAGCGTGCTGGAACCACAGCAGGCGCTGCGCGAGCAGCTGTTCGAGGAGATCAAGGGGCGCATCCGCGAGACCGACCTGTCGCTGCCCACGCCCTGGGGCGACTACCTCTATTACCAGCGCACCACCGCTGGTGACGAATATCCACGGCACTATCGCTGCCGTCGCCCTGCCGATGGTTCGCTGCAGGTCGACAGCGCCAGCGAAACGCTGCTGCTCGACCCCAACGAGCTGGCCGGTGGCGGCTTTCTTTCCGTGGGTGCATTCAGCATCAGCCCCGACCAGCAACGCCTGGCCTACAGCCTCGACAGCAGCGGCGACGAGATCTACCGCCTGTTCGTCAAGGAGCTGGGCAGCGGCCAGATCAGCGAGCTGCCCTTCGACGATTGCGACGGCAGCATGACCTGGGCGAACGATAGCCAGACGCTGTTCTTCACCGAACTGGACGACACCCACCGCCCCTACAAGCTCTATCGTCATCGCCTCGGCGAGGCCGCAGCCGAAGCGGTATTCGAGGAGGCCGATGGCCGTTTCTTCCTGCATTGCTATCGTTCCAGCTCCGAGCGCCAGTTGATTCTGCAACTGGGCAGCAAGACCACCAGCGAAGTCTGGGTGCTGGACGCCCAAACCCCGCAAGACGCCTTCACCTGCCTGGCGCCCCGCGAGGAAGATCACGAATACGACGTCGACCACGGCATGCTCAACGGCGAGTGGTGCTGGCTGATTCGCAGCAACCAGAGCGGTATCAACTTCGCGCTGTACCGCGCCACCGAGGGCAAGCCGCAGCGCGTGCATTGGCAGCAGATTCGTCCACATGACCCGCAGGTGATGCTAGAAGGCGCCACGCTGAACCAGCGCGCCATCGTCCTGGCGCTGCGCGAAGGTGGCCTGCCGATCCTCGAAGTGCAGCCGCAGGGCCAGATGGCATACCGCGTGCAGCTGCCGGATGCGGCCTACAGCCTCTATGTGCAGGACAGCCTGGAGTTTCACAGCCCGGTGATTCGGCTGCGCTACGAAGCGCTGAACCGCCCCGCCCAGGTACGTCAGCTGGAACTGGCCACGGGTGAGCAGCAGGTGCTTAAGCAGACGCCGGTGGAAGGCCCGTTCGATGCCGATGTCTATGAGAGCCGCCGCCTCTGGGCCAGTACAGCCGACGGTACGCAGATCCCCATCAGCCTGGTGGCGCGCCGCGAGGTGTTCGCGGCAGGCCAACCAGCCCCGCTCTACCTCTATGGCTATGGTGCCTATGGCGCGAGCCTCGACCCCTGGTTCTCTCATGCTCGCCTGAGCCTGCTCGACCGCGGTTTCGTCTTCGCCATCGCGCACATACGCGGTGGCGGCGAGATGGGTGAAGCCTGGTACCGTGCCGGCAAGCTGGAGCACAAGCAGAACAGCTTCGTTGACTTCATCGCCAGCGCCGAACGCCTGATCGCCGAGGGCTTGACCACCGCCTCGCAACTGGCGATCAGCGGCGGCAGCGCCGGCGGCCTGCTGATCGGCGCCGTGCTCAACCAGCGTCCCGAGCTGTTCGCCGCTGCCATCGCCGAAGTGCCCTTCGTCGACGTGCTCAACACCATGCTCAACCCGGACCTGCCGCTCACCGTGACCGAGTACGATGAATGGGGCGACCCGAACCAGCCCGAGGTCTTCGAGCGCATCAAGGCCTACGCGCCTTACGAGAACGTCCGCGCCCAGGCATATCCGGCGATTCTCGCCGTCGCGGGCTACAACGACAGTCGCGTGCAGTACTGGGAAGCCGCCAAGTGGGTGGCCAAATTGCGCCGCGACAAGACCGACGACAACCTGCTGCTGCTGAAGACCGACCTCGGCGCGGGCCATGGCGGCATGAGTGGGCGTTATCAGGGCATCAAGGATGTGGCGCTGGAATATGCGTTCATATTCCGCGTACTCGGCGTAGCACACTCGTAAGAGCGGTTGGGCGGCACTCCGCTTCAGCCGCGACGCCCCAAGCATCGCGGCTGAAGCCGCTCCTACACAAACCGACGCTCAGTCCTGCTTGCGCTGCCCTTCCAGGCCCTGGCTGTTGCGGCGTATCTGCTCATCCAGTTGCGGGATCGGCTGATCACCGTTGGGGCGAGGCGCACCGGGCAGGGGTTGACCCTGAGGCGGCGGAAGAAGGGGCGCCGTTCCCTGGCGCTTGATCGGTACAGCGTTCGAGGGCTGGCCATAGGGCTGTGGCGTCGCCGTTCCCGGCGACCCGGCCTCCGGGGCTGATGGCATGCGCATGGGCTGCTGCGCCCATGTCAGGGTGGCGACGCTGGATGCCAGGATCATCGCGGCGAGAATGGGGATACGCATGATGGCTCTCCTGCTCGACTGGCTTTCGTTCTATTCTGGCAACTCCTGCCCACCAACGTTCCAGCGAACCGCTCCATGAATCCGACCAGCAAGCTCGACAAGATTCTCGCCGAAGCCCAGCAACGCCGCGAAACCAGCTATCGGGAAAAGGCGCTGCGCATGTACCCACACATCTGTGGCCGCTGCGGCCGCGAGTTCAGCGGCAAGCGCCTGAGCGAGCTGACCGTGCATCATCGCGACCACAATCACGACAACAACCCGGAAGACGGTTCCAACTGGGAGCTGCTGTGTCTGTACTGCCATGACAACGAACACCAGCGTCAGGTCGACCTGCACTACCAGAAGGAAGAGGCGGCCAGCGCAGGTTCCGGCAGCAAGGTCACGCACAAGGGGCTGGCCGGCCTGGCCGCACTGCTGGGCCAGGCGGACGCTAAAAAGGACTGAACCGCGGTCCGTAGGAGCGAATTCATTCGCGAATCGCGGCTGAAGCCGCTCCTGCGGGATTGCACCAGGACTCAACGCAGCAAGCGCGTATCCAGCGTCTTCGACGGACCGCCGATGACGTTCTCGGTGATATCGATGAAGTCCCTGGTGCTGACGCGATCCAGGCGCATCAGCCCGCGGGTGACGTCGTCCAGCGAGAGATTGCCCTTGTCCTTGGTCTTCTGGCGGATTTCCCGGTCCAGCTCCTGCAACAACAGCACGGCGCGCGCGGTGACCTGGCCGCTGGCATTGTCGGTGCGCAGGCTGTTGACCGGTTTGCTCCAGCGAATCAGCTGCTCGCGGATTTTCTGATAGCGGTCCTCGCTGATACCTCCGGCACGGCGCATCACCTCGATGGCGTAGTACTCGGCCAGACCTTCAGCGATCCAATCACTGCGATCACGACCATAGATGCGACCGAATACATGCACCAGCTCATGCACCAGCGAACTGGTGCCGTTCTCGCTGACCAGTGGACGGTCGGCATGCATGTAGTAGGAATTGGCCGCCGACAGACCGCCGCGCCACATCGGGTTGCCGGCGCCGACGATCAGCAGCTTGTCCGGATCGCGCGGGAATACCTGCTGCATCTGCGGCCAGACGAAGGTGAGGAAGGTCATGATATCCATACGCCGCATGCCCTCGCCGACCGGCGCGGAAATGGCGACTTCGGTATCGCCCAGGCGCGTGCGGCGGGTGCCCAGCTTGCCGGCGAGCATCCAGCCGGTGGGACGATCGAACTTGCGCTCCGGGTTGTCGATACGAAAACGATTCTTGCCGATGCGCGGCCAGCCGGTTTCCACGCTCTTCCAGCCCTTGGGCAGCTCGAACTGCAGGCGCGCCACCAGGTCGGTCTTGTCACGCTGATCGAGCCTGGCTGCGGGCACCAGATCATCACCGCGAAACAGTGCCCAGTCCTCGGTCATCCTGGCATCGTAACGGCCAGGCTTGCGCTCGCTGTCGATCAGCACCCGATAGCTGAGCACGCTCTTGCCCTCGCCCGGCTGCCATTTGCCACGCCCGGCGACCTCCTGCGACCACTGGCCATCGGCCTTGAAATCACTGAAGCGCCCATCTTCGCCAAGATTGAAATCGAAACTGCGCACGCGCTCGCCCTTCTCCAGCGTGATGCTGACCTCAGCCTGATTGCTCTCGGGCAGAAAGCGCACGTGATAATCCAGATCGACCTTCTGCGTGGCAGCGAAGGCCGGCAGGCTCAGAAGCAGCAGAGACGCGTACAACGGCAAGCGAAGGGACATCGAGCAACACTCCTGATGCGGGGACATGGCGGCATATGACCGCCGTGCCACAGGGCAAATTCCATGAACGGGGGACAGATTTGCCACGAAGCCGCGCGGCAATCAACCAGCGCGGAAAATCAGATGATCTTCCCAGTCCTCTTCGGCCACGCTGTTCTCGCTCAGCATACGTCCCGACTGGGAAATCCGCTCGGCATGCACCGCATCCGCATCGCCGCTCACCAGGTGATGCCAGTGCGGCAGATCCTTGCCCTCACTGACCAGACGATAGGCGCAGGTCGGCGGCAGCCATTGGAACTGATCGGCCTGCGCCGGCGTGAGCTGGATGCAATCGGGCACATGCTTGACTCGATTGGGATAGTCGCTGCACCGGCAGCTCTGCAGGTCCAGCAGTTTGCAGGCGATACGCGTGTAATAGACGGCGCCGTCATCCTCGTCCTCGAGCTTCTGCAGGCAGCACAGGCCGCAGCCGTCGCACAGCGACTCCCACTCACCCGGATCGAGCTCGGCGAGCGTCTTGCGTTTCCAGAAGGGTTCGAGGTTGGCGGTCATGGAGCAGTATGGACTCAGGTGAAAAAAGCGCGGCAGTCTAGCTTGAGCCCCAGCCCTGGCCAAGCGGCGCATGCCGAATGGCGCCATCAGGGATTGATTGTACGAGCCGGTCATCGCCGCTGGCGGGGTGCACCCGCCCTACAGATCTGCACCCGTAGGGCGGGCGCAACCCGCCAAGTGCCTCAATAACCGCGAGCGAAATCCACTTCACCACGCAGCGGCTCTCCGGCTTGCCAGCGCGCCAGGTTATCGATGAACAGCTCACTCATCAGTGCCGGGTCGGTGGGCGCCGAGCTGTGACCGGTGAGCAGCAGGCGCGGCGCCGTCCAGAACGGGTGGCCTGGCGGCAGTGGCTCTTCGCGACAGACGTCGATCACCGCGCCGGCCAACTGGTTGCGCTCAAGCGCGGCGACCAGATCGGCATCGACCACGGCGACACCGCGCCCAGCATTGATCAACACGGTCTCTTCACGGAAATGAGCCAATAGATCGGCATCGTACAGATCGCGGGTTGCCGGCGTGTCCGGCAGCAGGTTGATCACGTAATCGGCCCAGGCGATCAGCCGAGGCAAGTCGTCCATGGCCGCCACTTCGGCAAAAGGCGCCTGCTCTCGGGCGTGGCTGGCAACGCCACGCAGTTCCACAGCGAAGGGCTGCAGAAAAGTGGCCACGGCCTGTCCGATATCGCCGCAACCGACCACCAGCACCCGGCGCCCACGCAGGCTGCGCGGCAAGCTGTGATCCCAACGCTGCTCGACCTGCGCTGCCAGCCGAGCGAACAGGCGCCGCTCATGGGCCAGCATATGGCCGAGCACGTATTCGGCCATTACCTGGCCAAAGACGCCGACGGCGCGGCTTAGGCGATAATCACGCGGCAGGCCGGCCGCCAGCAGCGGCGTGATGCCTGCCCAGGTCGACTGCAGCCACTGCGGGCGCAGCCCTTCGCGCAGCAAGGGGGCGAGCAGGTCGGGCTGACCCAGCCACAGCTCGCATTCGCCGGCGAGCGTACGCAGCTGTTCGGACTGCGAGCTGGCTACCAGCTGCAGCTCAGGGCAGGCACTACGAATACGCTCGGCATAGAGAACGTGGTCATCTTCTGCGATCAGCAGGCGCATGCTTCAGACCGGGTCGTTACGGCACAGCAACTCGTCGGGCAAGTGCTGAATGTAGTCTTCTTCGGGCGGCGGCATCTGCAGGTGATAACCCTGCTTTTCGAGATTCTCCAGCACCGTGGCGATGTCTTCCCGCGCCAACTGGCGCTCCGGGCTGAGCACCAGGTCGAAGGCGTGCGCGGGCGGGCCGAATACCGCGAGCAGGCCCTCGGGCACGCGGGTCAGGGCCTCGGCCTTGAGTACGTAGAGGTACATCTCGTTCTTGCGCGGGCTCTTGTAGATGGAACAGATGCGTTTCACGCGGATTCTCCTTCAGCGGCCAGGCAGTTCAGAAGCGCCTGACCCATCAACTCCCGGCGCCAGCCCCGCAGGGAGTCGGGCAATTGGTACGGGCCATTGGGAAAGCCGCTTTTCAGCAGGGCTTCCAGGGTTTTCTTGCGCAGCATCAGCTCGGGCACGATATCCAGGCGCTCGCCCTCACGCTGGCCGACGGCACGTAGTTTCTTCAGCAGCGCCGAGGCTTCGATTGGCAGCGGTTCGGGCAAGGCTTCCGGCCATTGCTCGGGCGGCAATGCTGCGGCCTCGCGAATCAGCTTGAGCAGGGTTTCGCCATCCTGGCGCACGGTCTTCGGGTGCATGTCCTCGATACGCGCCAGCGCCACCAGGTTATCCGGCTGGGTGCGCGCCAGCGGCCACAGCGAATGCTCGCGCAGCACGCGATTACGCGGCTGATTGCGCGACCGCGCCTCGCGCTCGCGCCAGGCGCACAGCGCGCGCAGCACCGCTTGCTGCTGACGCGACAGTTTCCAGGCCAGCTTGGCATCGCGCCAGGCGTCCTCTGGCGCCACTTCACGGCTCAGGTTGGCCACCAGTTCGGCGCCGTCCTCCAGCACCCACTCGACCTTCTGCGGCGCCAGGCGAGCCATCAGCGCACGGTACACCTCGACCAGATGCAGCACGTCTTCGGCGGCGTAACGCACCTGCAGCTCGGACAGCGGCCGCTGCAGCCAGTCGGAGCGGGTCTCGCCCTTGGGCAGTTCGATATCGAGCAGCGCCTGCACCAGGCGCGAGTAGCCCATGGAGAAACCGAGGTTGAGATAACCGGCCGCCAGTTGCGTATCGAACAGCGGCGCCGGCAGGCTGCCGGTCAGGCGCAGGAACACCTCCAGATCTTCACTGCACGAATGCAGCACCTTGACCACGCCCGGCGCTTCAAGCAGTGCAGCGAACGGTCGCCAGTCGCTGATACCCAAGGGGTCGATCAGATAGGCACCCTCGCCAGCGCTGACCTGCAGCAGCCCGGCGATGGGGTAGAAGGTGTCGACGCGCATGAACTCGGTGTCCAGCGCGACGAAAGGCAGCGCCTGCCAGGCAGCGCAATGCTCGGCCAGGCCGGCGTCGTCGAGAATCCAGTGAATGTCGTTAGCCACGCGGCTCTCCCATGAACAATGCCGCGCAGTATATATGCCTAGGCGATCCCACGGGGTGCGGCCTGCCGTCGGCAACAGGAACTGTGTAATCTGTGCCGCGCACCACCTCCGCCACGGAAGAACGACAATGCTGAAGAAACTGCTTGCCCTGCTCGTCATGCTGCTGGCCGCAGCGGCCGGTTACCTGGCCCTGACCCCCAGCCCGATCGATCCGCTGCCCTGGGACGCCGCGCCGGCCCCGGAGATGACCGGCGTGCTGGAACCCAACGACACCCTGATGAAGGCTGAACTGCTGGCGCGCGGTCAGGTTCACGGCCCGGAAGACACCGCGGTCGATGGCCAGGGCCGGGTGTACGCCGGCCTGCATGACGGGCGCATCGTGCGTGTTCAGGAGGACGACAGCCTGGAAACATTCGTCGACACTGGCGGCCGCCCGCTGGGCATGAACTTCGATGCCGATGGCAACCTGATTGTCGCCGACGCCTACAAGGGCCTGTTGAGCATCGACCCACAGGGTGCGATCAAGGTGCTGACCACCGAGGCCGACGGCCTGCCCTTCGCCTTCACCGATGATCTGGATATTGCCAGCGACGGCACCATCTACTTCAGCGACGCCTCCTCGCGCTTCGAACAGCCGGACTACCTGCTCGACCTGCTCGAAGCCCGCCCGCATGGGCGTCTGCTGAGCTACAACCCGGCCAGCGGCGAAACCCGCGTACTGCTCGATGGCCTGTACTTCGCCAACGGCGTGGCGCTGTCGGCGAACGAGGACTTCGTGCTGGTCAACGAGACCTATCGCTACCGCATCACCCGCTACTGGCTCAAGGGCGATAAGGCCGGCCAGCACGACATCTTCATCGATAACCTGCCAGGGCTGCCGGATAACCTGCAGGGCGACCGCAAGGGCACCTTCTGGGTGGCGCTGCCCACCCCGCGCAAGGCCGACGCCGATTTCCTCCATCGCCACCCCTGGCTCAAGGCGCAACTGGCCAAGCTGCCGCGCGCGCTGTGGCCGAAGGCGATTCCCTATGGCTTCGCCATCGCGCTCGATGAACAGGGCAACATCGTCCGCAGCCTGCACGACACCAGCGGCACGCATCTGCGCATGGTCACCTCGGTGAAGCCGGTGGGTGATTACCTGTACTTCGGCAGCCTCGACAACGACCGCATCGGCAAACTGCAGATTCACTAAGAGTCTGCCCACGATCGTTCGACCAGAGTCCACCTGCGAATGACAACAAAAAGGCAAAGCGGTCATTCGCAGTCGTGCCCAAGTTGGTGGGCTGAAGCGGATCGCCGCCCGGCCTACCCTATCGTAGGGCGGGCTTCAGCCCACCAAATCGAAAGGGTGGACTCAGACCTTCTGGGCAATCCAGATGGTATGCCGCGTGCCGCGGTTGCCGTGGGCATAGACTTGCACCGCCTCGCCCTTGAAACCGGCCTTGCGCACTTTCTCGGAGAACGCCCGGTCAGCGCTGGATGACCAGACCGCCAGCATGCCCTTGGGCCTCAGCGCTTTGGCACATTGGCGCAGGCCGTCCATGCTGTACAGCCAGTCATTGCCCTTCTGGGTCAAACCCTCGGGACCGTTGTCGACGTCCAGCATGATCGCGTCGTAGCACTGCTCGGCAGCCTGCAGCACCTTGGCGACGTCGTCCTGAATGATCAGCGCACGCGGATCGTTCAATGGGTAACCGGCTTTCGCCCCCAACGGGCCACGGTTCCACTCGACCACGCCAGGCACCAGCTCGGCCACCGCCACCTCGGCATCCGCGCCCAGGTGTTGGAGTGCCGAAGCCAGGGTGAAGCCCATGCCCAGACCACCGATCAGCACCCGCACCTGTGGACGACCGGCAATCTGTTTGCAGGGAATCGCCGCCAGGGCATCTTCCGAGCCGTGCATACGCGTATTCATCAACTGCCCGCCATCGCCACCGGCGATCTTGATGACGAAATCCTCTCCGTATTCGAACAGGTTCAACGCACCATTCGTACCCGGGATCGGAGCGGTGTCGAGCAGGACAAAACGTTTCATACGTGGCAAGGACCTGTGTAGCGAGCGTGAGGGCAGGCAGCATGCCTGAATCGCTCGGGCAACACAGCCACGCGCCAGAAATGACGAGGCCCCGCGTTCACACGCGTGGCCTCGAGGTCACAGCGGCGCTGCTTTCAGAGCCTGGTCAAAGTCAGACTTTGCGCAATTCTCAGACCACGCCCTGCGCCAGCATCGCATCGGCGACCTTGACGAAGCCGGCAATATTGGCGCCCTTGACGTAGTTGATGCGGCCATTCTCTTCGCCGTGGTGCACGCAGGCATGGTGAATGTTCTGCATGATGCCGTGCAGACGCTCGTCCACCTCGCCGGCGCTCCAGTGCAGACGCATGGCGTTCTGGCTCATTTCCAGACCGCTGGTAGCCACACCGCCGGCGTTGGACGCCTTGCCCGGTGCGTAGCAGATGCCGGCGTCGACGAACAGGTCAACCGCTTCCAGGGTCGAGGGCATGTTGGCGCCCTCGGCCACACAGATGCAGCCGTTCTTCAGCAGCGTGCGGGCGTTGTCGCCGTCCAGCTCGTTCTGCGTCGCGCAGGGCAGCGCGATGTCGCACGGCAGGTCCCAGGGGCGCTGGCCGGCGAGGAACTGCAGACCGTAGTGCTCGGCCATTTCGCGCAGACGGCCACGGCGCACGTTCTTCAGATCCATCAGGTACAGCCACTGCTCATCGCTCAGGCCGCTCTCGATATGCAGAGTGCCCTCGGAGTCGGACAGCGAGATGACGCGACCGCCCAGTTCCATGACCTTCTGCGCCGCATACTGGGCGACGTTGCCGGAACCGGAGATGGCCACGCGCTTGTCTTCGAAGCCCTTACCGATGCGTTTGAGCATCTCCTGAGCGAAATACACGCAACCGTAACCGGTCGCTTCCGGGCGGATCAGGCTACCGCCGTAACTCAGGCCCTTGCCGGTCAGCACCGAGGTGAACTGGTTGGACAGACGCTTGTACTGGCCGAACATATAACCGATCTCGCGGCCACCGACGCCGATGTCACCGGCTGGTACGTCCAGGTCGGCACCGATATGGCGGTACAGCTCGCTCATGAACGACTGGCAGAAGCGCATTACTTCGCCCTCGCTCTTGCCCTTGGGATCGAAGTCCGAACCGCCTTTGCCACCGCCCATCGGCAGCGAGGTCAGCGAGTTCTTGAACACCTGTTCGAAGGCCAGGAACTTGAGCACGCCCAGGTTCACCGAAGGATGGAAGCGCAGGCCGCCCTTGTACGGACCGATGGCGCTGCTCATCTGGATGCGGTAGCCACGGTTGACCTGCACCTGGCCGCGGTCGTCGACCCACGGCACACGGAACAGGATGGCGCGCTCCGGCTCGACCATGCGTTCGAGAATACCGGCATCGCGATAGCGCGGGTTGGCTTCAAGGAAGGGCCACAGACTGCGTACGACCTCCTCCACCGCCTGGTGAAATTCCGGCTGATCGGGATCGCGCTGTTTCAGGCGCGCCAGGAAAGAATCGACGGACAACGACATGCGGCACCTCGACACCACAAAGACAAAAGTGGCCGGCACTCTATCAGGCGGCAAAGCACCAAAACAGATCAAAATGTCGCTTTAGTGAAACTTTTTAGTGCATTAACCCGGGCGCATGGCCAAATGGCCCGCTTTAAAGCCGTTCACGCCCGTTCACGCGCGCACCAAAATCCGTCCTACTGCGCACAGTTTTCGATCACCGCCGTCATCTCGAGGTCCGCTATCGGTGCGCCTTCAGCGCCCAGCAGCAGCGCCTCCATGCTCTGCCGCGTATCGGCCATCAGGGTGGCGAGGCTATCGCGGTCATAGCGACTGGCATCGATCGCAGCGCCGATCGCCAGCTGTACCGGTTGATCGAGATTAAGGCGCCAGGTACGCGCCGGCAGCACATGCTGAATGCCGCGGATGGCGACCGGCACGATCACCGCATCGGTATCCAGCGCCAGGTGGAAGCAACCTTTCTTGAACGGCTGCAGCCGGCCATCGACCGAGCGCGTCCCCTCCGGCGCGGCCCACAGCACGATGCCGCTTTCCATCATCTGACGGGCGCGCTGTAGATCACGTCGGGCCTGCTGCGGATTGTGCCGGGCCACTGAGGGAAATTCTGCAGCGCGCATGGCGCGGCCGAGAAATGGAATGCGGTACAACTCGCTCTTGGCCAGCATGCGAATCGAACCCGGCATGGCAACGAAGCTGGCCGGAATGTCGTAATGGCTGGAATGCGTGCTGAGGATCAGGTAACGCCGACCGTCATTGAAGTCCGGACACTGGCCCTGCACCGTCATATGCATGCGCACCAAACGCAGCAATGTTGCAGACCAGGCACGGGTATAACCATCGACGTGCTCGCGGCGCAACCGCCCTACCGCGGCCCGGCCAATCACCAGCAGGCAGAAATGCAGCGTCACGCCAAGCGTGCACAACACCACACCGGCACGACGAGCCAGATTCGCGCTGTGCGCGATGGGTTGCAGTCTCAGCATGAAATGGCTCCTTACTTATCGGGAGGTTGATCCGGGTGCAGCGCATTGGCTAGGCGGTATGATGCCGACAAACGCGTCTACGACACAGGAGGTACCATGCCATTCGCTCAACTGATCAGCACGGAACAGCTTCAAAGTCGCCAGGGCCAGGACAACCTGCTGATCCTGGATTGCCGCTTCGCCCTCGAAGACCCGGCCTATGGCCGTCGCAGTTACCTTGACGGGCATATTCCCGGTGCCCACTTCCTCGATCTCGAACAAGACCTGTCTGCCCCGGTGATCAAGGGCGTAACCGGTCGCCACCCGCTACCGGACCCAAGCTCACTGGTCGAACGTTTGCGCAGCTGCGGCCTGCGGGCGGACAGCCAGGTGGTGCTGTACGACGACGGCCCCGGCGCCTTCGCGGCTCGGGCATGGTGGTTGCTGCTTTGGCTGGGCAAGCGCGATGGCCTCTACCTGCTCGATGGCGGCTTGAAGGCGTGGCGCGAGGCCGGCCAGGAACTGAGCATTGCCCCGCCGGAGAACGCACCCGGTGATTTCTCGGCGCAACCCGACAGCGACCTGCTGCTGAGTGCCGAGCAACTGACCCTGCGCCTGGGCAATCCGGATCTCACCCTGCTCGACGCCAGAGCGTTGCCGCGCTTTCGCGGCGAGGTCGAGCCACTCGACCCAGTCGCCGGACACATTCCCGGCGCGCAATGCGCGGCATTCACCGACAACCTCGGGGCCGATGGCCGGTTCCTGCCGGCACAAGCGCTGCGCGATCGCTTCGACCAACTACGCGGCGATCGCCCACTGGAAAACCTGGTGGCCTACTGTGGCTCCGGGGTTACGGCCTGCCACAACCTGTTCGCAATGAGCCTGGCCGGTTATCCGCTGGCACCGCTGTACGCCGGCTCATGGAGCGAATGGATCACCGACCCGGCGCGTCCGGTTGCCACCGGAGAATGACCGGGTTTTAAGTACCAATCGAAATATGCGCAATAACTCAAATCTGGAATCAATTTAAAAACAGTCCTTTACAGCTGAAATATCGCGCTAGACTTGAAATTGAGCGGCTAACCCCGCTCCCGGTGGGGCCTTTATCGAAGAGCCACTAGAAAAGCTGCCACGCGCCCGGCCCCACCGGCACTCTCCGCGAGGATGCCATGGGAATTGCCGCCTGCGATCTCAGCCAGCACGTGATCCGCCCTACCCTTCTCTATCTGAAGTGTCATAGCGCCACGGCCGAAGCCCTGCTGCTGGGGGCTGCAGCCTGCCAATCGGCACTCGGCAGCGCGCTGGACACCCCGCAAGGCCATGGCCTTTACCGCATCAGCGGGCAGCGTCACCAGACGCTCTGGGATCAGCATTTGGCCTTCGACCCCGAACTGGCCAGCCGCGTCCGTGGTCTCGCCAGCCAGCACGCCTTTCTCGAAGCCCCGCATATGGAACTGACCGTCAACCTGCGCTACGCCACGGCCATCGCCTGGCTACTGGTGGAAGCCGAAAAACTGCAGCTGCCAGCCGCCAATGACCTGATGGCCTTGGGCCGAATTTGGTGCAAGGTTTTTCAACCTCAAGGCCGCCAGCACGACTTTCTCGAAGCCTGGCAGCGCTGTATCGAGCCGGTGAGCCAGGTCGCCTGACCAAGCCGTCAGAAAAAACCTGAGGGAGATACGCGCCAAATCTCACCAATTGTCCGACAATGCGCTCTATTTCGGGAACTTCAGCGCCTTGGCAGCGGTCAGGAAAAACTGTAGCGTGCGCCCCCTCGCCTCACCACAGGAGCTTCCCCGTGAGCAAACGCCTTCTCAAGACCGGCCTTGCCGTCGCTATCACTGCCACTTCCAGCCATGGCTTCGCCGCCGGCTTCGCCCTTAACGAACAAAGCATTTCCGGCATGGGTACGTCGTTTGCCGGCCGCTCATCGTCCGCCGATGACGCCAGCACCGTGTTCGGCAACCCGGCCGGCATGTCCCGCCTCAAGCGCGAGGAAATCAGCGTTGGCGCCGCTGCCATCTATGCCAAGAGCGATATCAGCCATGCCACAGCCAGCTCCGCCTTCGGCCCTGTAGCCGGCAGCAATGACGGCGACATGGTGCCGGTCACAGGCGTGCCCATGGGTTATTACGTCAAGCCGCTGGACGACAAGGTCGCCTTCGGCCTCGGTATCTACGTGCCATTCGGTCTGATGACCGACTACGAAAGCGGCTACCAGGGCCGCTACTACGCCGACAAGAGCTATGTGCGCGTCATCACTGTCCAGCCGACGCTCAGCTATCGTTTCAACGACAAGCTGTCGGTAGGCTTCGGCCCCACCTTCAACCATATCGAGGGCGAGCTCTCCTCGTCGCTGAATGCCGGCACCGAAGACGGCAAGGTGAAGGTCAAGGGCGATGATACGGCGGTCGGCTTCAACGTCGGCGTGCTGTACGAATTCACCCCGCAGACCCGCCTCGGTCTGACCTACCATTCGCGCGTGAAGTACGAGCTGGAAGGCGACACCCGGGTACAGGTCGGTGGCGCACTGGCAGGCCTGGCCGGCAAGTACGATGCCTCGCTCGACGTGACCACTCCCGAATCCGTGGACCTTTCGCTCACCCACGAACTCGACGACCGCTGGACCCTGTACGCCGGCAGCACCTGGACGCGCTGGAGCCGCTTCCAGGAAATCCGCATCGAGAACGAAACCTCGACGCTGCCGCCGCCGCTGGCCACCATCGTCGAAGAGCAGAACTGGCACGACACCTGGGCCCATGCGGTCGGCCTGTCGTACAAGCTCAACCCACAGTGGACGCTGCGTACCGGCGTCGCCATCGACCAGTCGCCGACCAACAACGTCGACCGTTCGCCGCGCGTGCCGTCCGGCGACCGCACCATCTTCAGCGTCGGTGCCGGCTGGAGCCCGAGCGAGGACATGACCATCGACCTGGCCTACTCCTACCTGCGCGAAGAGTCGGTAGACGTCGATCACGTCAGCGCCACTCGCGGCGCCTACAGCGCCCGCTACAAGAACAGCGCGCATGGCCTGGGGGCGTCGCTCAGCTACCGTTTCTGATCGGCGTCACGCACGCGGCCAGGGACGGCTGCGTGAGCTACCTCCAACCGCTGAGGATCAGGGCTGCGAGGCGATGGCCTTTTCCACAGCGGCGATCAACTCGGGATCATCCGGCTTGGTCAGGCTGGAGAAGCTGGCCACCACCTTGCCCTGGCGGTCGACCACATATTTGAAGAAATTCCAGCGCGGCTGCCGGCTCTGTTCGGCCAGGCCCTTGAACAGCGGAATGGCGTCATCGCCTGACACCGCTTGCGGCTCGGTCATAGCGAAGGTCACGCCGTAATTGACGTAGCAGACCGTAGCCGTTTCCTTGCTGTCAGCAGACTCCTGACGAAAGTCGTCGGACGGCACGCCCAACACTTCCAGGCCCTGATCCTTGAAACGCTGATAGAGCGCTTCGAGCCCTTTGAATTGCGGGGTAAAGCCGCAGAAGCTGGCAGTATTGACCACCACAAGCGGCTTGCCGCTGTACTGGCAGAGTTCGATGTTCTCGCCCTTGGTGCGCAGCTTGGGCAGCTCGCCCTGCAGCATCGCCGGACATTCGGCGGCCAGCACCGGCAGCGCCAAACTGGAGAGCAGCAGGAAGCAGGCAAAACGGCGGAAAGACATGACGATTAACCTCGAGCGATAAAGCGATCTCGCCACGCTACTCGCAGGTCCGCCCGCAGGCAACTAGCAGATACCGACGCCCAACTGCAGCAAAGCCAGCCCGCCCTGGCGCCAACCCCACCAGGCCAGCGCCAGCAGCGAAGCGAAGCCCAGCGCCACGGCACCGAACGTCAGCGCCTTGCGGCTCACGCGGGCGCCCCCTGCAGGCGCGCCACCGGTACCTCGCGCACGGGCCAGTTGAGCGCCGCGGCCATCAGGCTCAGGCCGATGGAAATCTGCCAGACCAGATCGTAGCTGCCGGTGGTGTCGTAGAGATAACCGCCCAGCCAGCCGCCGAGGAAGGAGCCGAGCTGGTGGAACAGGAAGACGATACCGCCGAGCATCGAAAGGTTGCGCACACCAAACAGGGTCGCCACGGTGCCGTTGGTCAGCGGCACCGTCGACAGCCACAGCAGGCCCATGGCGATACCGAACAGGTAGGCGCTCCACTGCGTCAACGGCGCCACCAGGAACAGCGTGATCACCACGCCACGCAACAGGTAAAGAATGCTGAGCAGACGCGGCTTGGCCATGCGCCCGCCGAGCCAGCCGGCGATGTAGGTACCGAAGATATTGAACAACCCGACCAGTGCCAGCACCGTAGTGCCGGTGAGTGCCGGCAGGTGGTGGTCGACCAGATACGCCGGCAGGTGCACGGCGACGAACACCACCTGAAAGCCACAGACGAAGAAGCCCAGCGCCAGCAGCCAGAAGCCGGAATGACTGGCGGCCTCACGCAACGCCTCACCCAGGGTTTGCTGCGGGCCATAGCTCGCCGGTGGCGGCGTCTCGTTGATCATCGCGGCCAGCGGCACGATCAGCGCCACCAGCAGGCCCAGCGCCAACAGCGCCGCCGACCAGCCCAACCAAGCGATCAGGCCCAGCGTACCCGGCAACATGGCGAACTGGCCGAACGAGCCGGCGGCCGCTGCGATACCCATGGCCATGCTGCGCTTCTCTACCGGCACGGCGCGCCCGACCACGCCGAGAATGACCGAGAACGAGGTGCCGGACAGGCCGATACCGATCAGCAGGCCGGCGCTCAGCGACAATGACAGCGGCGAGTCCGCCATGCCCATGCACAGCAGCCCCAGCACATAAAGCACGCCGCCGATGACGATGGCCTTGCGCGCACCAAAACGGTCGGCCAGTGCGCCAGTGATCGGCTGCGCCAGGCCCCAGATCAGGTTCTGCAGCGCGATGGCGAAGGCGTACACCTCGCGCCCCCAACCGAACTCCGCACTCATCGGCGGCAGGAACAGGCCGAAGCCATGGCGAGTGCCAAGCGACAGCGCCAGGATCAGCGAGGCGCCGAGCAGCAGCCAGGTGGTTGAACGCCAAGCAGTTGTCATTATTGTCTCCAGCGTACGGCCGCCTGCGACCGCGTAGGCAGTAATACGGCCATCAGGCCAGTTCGTCGAGCAGCTTCATCAACTCGGCGCGGCGACTCTCACCCAGCCGAGCGTTCAGCGCACACTGCACCTGTTCCCACAGCGGCAGCGCCTGTTCGACACGTTGCAGGCCGGCCTCTGTGAGCCGTACCTCGCGAGCGCGCAAATCGCGCCCTTCCCCCAGTTGCACCAGCCCCTGTTCTTCCAGCACCCGCAGATTGCGCCCCAGAGTACTGCGATCCAGCCCCATGGCTTCGGCCAGCACGGATATGCTCGGCTGGCCGAGCCGCTGAACATGGCGCAGCAAGGAAAACTGGGCAGCCCCAAGGCCGACGGCGGCCAGCGCGTCGTCGTAGCGTCGGGTCACGCCACGGCTGGCGCGGCGCAGTTGGGTACAAAGACAGGAAGTCGGCAACATAAATGCAGGTATATACCCGCATCGGCGATTCACACTCATACAGTTACGTAGCGCGTCACCATAACAGTTGCTTCAGAGGCTCAATGCCAACGCCAGCAGCGCGCCGCATTCGGCCAGTTCGACCAGCGCTCCAGCGGTATCGCCCGTGGTGCCGCCCAGGCGCCGCAACAGCGCGCGGCGCAGCCACACGAACAACAGCAATGCCGTCGCCAGAGCCAGCAATGCGGGCCAGCCGAACAGCAGCATGCCCAGCAGATGCCCGCCGAGCACCCAGGGCAACTGCTGGCGCGGCAGATGATCGACCAGCGCCTGGCCCAGGCCACCGGCGCGCACGTATGGCGTGCTTGCCAACAACAGCGGCAGCAGGCTGCGCCCCAGCCAGGGTAGCAGTATCAGGCAGGCGCCCTTTCCGGTTTGCAACAGCGTCAGCAGCGCAGCGAACTTGAGCAACAGCAGCAGCACCAGCACCACCACGGCGATCGGCCCGCTGCGTGGATCCTTCATGATCGTCAGGGTGCGCTCGCGGTCGCCAAAGCCGCCCACCCAGGCGTCCGCGGCGTCGGCGAGGCCATCCAGATGCAATCCGCCGCTCAGGCCAACCCACAGTGCCAGGATGATCGCGGCCTGCAACAGAGCCGAAGTCTGCCCCAGCAGCAGATGTGCAAGCCATAGCAACAGGCCGAGCAACAGCCCTACCGCGGGATACCAGAGCAGCGAGCGCCCCATCTGCTCGGGCGTCGGCATGCCCGGCAGACTGACCGGCAGACGGGTGAGGAACTGCAGGGCGATCAGCAGCGCAATCATGGCAACTCCGTCAGGCGCCCGTCGGCATCCAGGCTCAGGCGAAAGCGTTCGGCGTAGCCGACGTTGACCTGCAGCAGATCCTGGCGCGGCAGCTCACGTGCCCGCGCCAGCAGCAGGCGCATCACGCCGCCGTGAGTGACCAGCAGCAGACGCTGGCCGGCATGCGCCCTCGCCAGCCCCTGCAAGGCGGCGAGCACGCGGGCCTCGAACTGCAGCAGCGGCTCGCCATTGGGCGGCGTGAAGGCATAAGGGTCGGCCCAGAAACGCCCCAGCGCTTCGGCATCGCTGTCCATCAGCTGCGCGGCGCTGCGTCCTTCCCAGTCACCGAAATGCAATTCCTGCAGGCCTGGCTCGTAGTGCAGCGGCAACCCATGAGCTGCGGCCACTTCCTCGGCGAAACGCGCGCAGCGCTGCAGCGGCGAGCTGATCAATCGATCCCAGGGCCCAGCGCCCTGCACGGCGACGCGCAACTGCGCCCAGCCCTGCTCGGTCAACGCATCGTCCAGGCTGCCGCGCAAACCACCGCCCTGCTCCGTCTCACCGTGACGCAGCAACTCCAGATGCAGCATTAGCTCGGCCTCTCTGCCACAGCAGCCTCGGCGAAGGTCGCCATCTGGCCGTGCAGCGCACAAGCCAGACGCAGCAAGGGTACGGCCAGGGCAGCGCCGCTGCCCTCGCCCAGGCGCAAACCCAGCTCCAGCAGCGGCTCGGCCTCCAGCGCCTGCAACACACGCACGTGGCCTGGCTCGGCTCCGTGGTGGGCGAACAGCAGCCAGTCACGGCAACCAGGATTCAGGCGCACGGCGAGCAAGGCCGCAACGCTGCAGATAAAGCCGTCGACCAGTACCGCGACGCCCTGCTGTGCAGCGGCCAGGTAGGCGCCAACGAGGGCCGCGATCTCGAAGCCGCCAAGGTGGACGAGCGCCTGCAAGGGTTCATCGATCTGTGCCCGATGCAATGCCAGCGCCGCATCGATGACCCGCGCTTTGTGCGCCACGCCCGCGCCGTCCAGGCCGGTGCCGGGGCCAGCCAGATCGCTCGCCGGACAGTTCAGCAGCCAGCAGGCCAGCGCTGCCGCTGCCGTGGTATTGCCAATACCCATCTCGCCACCGACGAACAGATCGCAGCCGGCGGCGCGGGCGCGCTGGATACTGTCGCGTCCCGCTTCCAGACAGATCATCGCCTGGGCCAGAGTCATGGCCGGATCACGGACGAAATTCTGTGTACCGGCGCCAACCTGCAAATGTCTTACCCCAGGCAGCAGCGGCAGCGGCTCGGCAGTACCCAGGTCGATCACCTCCAGCGCGGCATCCAACTGACGCGCCAGCACGCTGATGGCCGCGCCGCCGCTGACGAAGTTGGCCAGCATCTGCCCGGTCACGGACTGCGGGTAGGCGGAAATACCCTCGGCCACCACACCGTGGTCGCCGGCGAAAATGGCGATCCACAACTTGTCCAGGCTGGGCCGCTCGCGCCCCTGCAGCGCCGCCAGATGAATGGCCAGCGCCTCCAGTCGGCCGAGCGAGCCGGCCGGCTTGGTCAATTGCTGCTGACGGGTTTCAGCCTTGGACTGGGCAACATGATCGAGCGGCTGACACGACCCCTGCCACCATTGCAGACTCATAGGGCATTTCCCTTGAGGGTCATCGGCAGCCCGGCGACGGTGAACACCACGCGCTGGCTGCGTTCGGCCAGCGCCTGATGCAGCCAGCCAGCCTCATCGACATAACGGCGCGTCAGTTCGCCCAGCGGCACCACCCCCAGCCCGGTTTCGTTGCTGACCAGCAGGATGCGCCCCGGCAACTCGGCCACGCAGTTCAGCAGCGCCTCGCGCTCGGCATCCAGGCGCTGCGGGTCTTCCAGCATCAGCAGGTTGGTCAGCCACAGGGTCAGGCAATCCACCAGCAGGCAACGCCCGGGGGCTGCCTGTTCGCGCAGCACGCGAGCCAGCGCCAGCGGCTCTTCGATCAGCGCCCAATGCGCCGGACGCCGCGTGCGATGCTGTGCGACACGGGCGCTCATCTCGCCATCGAGCGGTTCGCTGGTGGCGATATACACCACGTCCAATCCGGATTCGTCGGCAAGCTTCTCGGCCAGGCGGCTCTTGCCGGAACGGGCACCGCCGAGGATCAGTTCAAGCATGATTCAATCCACATTCGTTTCTACCGATAGGCCGCACAGCGCTCTGAGTTTTTCGCTATCCAGGTGCAACTCCACCTGATCGGCCAGGCGCTCGATATCGCGTTCGCGCAAGGCCTGATAATCCACGTGCTGCACCTCGTCCAAGCCAGCCCAACGCAGCAGCGCAGCGAACGCTGGAGGCTGTTCGAACAGGCCATGCAGGTAGGTGCCGAGCACCTGGCCATCGGCGCTGAAGCCGCCGTCGCTGCGGCCGTCGGCGAGCCGCACTGCGCCATTGAGACCCGGCCCGCGACTGACGCCGGCATGAATCTCGTAGCCGCTGACATCCGCTTGTTCCAGGCAGAGCTGGCCGTGCACGTTGCGTAGCTGTTTCTCCGGCTCCAGTACCGTCTCGAAATCCAGCAGGCCCAGGCCTTCGCTGGTACCAACAGCGCCCTCCAGGCCATGCGGGTCATGAATCTGCCGCCCCAGCATCTGCAGGCCGCCGCAGATGCCCAGGACCTTGCCGCCGTAACGCAGATGGCGGGCGATAGCTGCATCCCAGCCCTGCTCGCGCAGACGCGCGAGATCAGCGCGCACGCTCTTGGAGCCGGGCAGGATGATCAGATCCGCAGGTGGGATGGCCTGACCCGGTCCGACGAAGGTCAGCTGTACCCGAGGATGCAGGCGCAGCGGGTCGAAATCGGTATGGTTACTGATACGCGGCAGCACCGGCACCACCACGCGCAACGCCTGTTCTTCCTTGGCCTGCTGACGGGTATCGACGGCGTCCTCGGCCTCCAGGTGGAAATCCATCAGGTACGGCAACACGCCAAGCACCGGCTTGCCGGTGCGCTGCTCCAGCCAGTCCAGGCCCGGCTTGAGCAGGGCGATATCACCGCGAAAGCGGTTGATCACGAACCCCTTCACGCGCGCCTGTTCGCTGGGGCTGAGCAGCTCCAGGGTGCCGACCAGATGGGCGAACACGCCGCCCTTGTCGATATCGGCGATCAGTATCACCGGGCAATCGACTGCCTCGGCAAAGCCCATGTTGGCGATGTCGCCGGCGCGCAGGTTGATCTCGGCCGGCGAGCCGGCGCCTTCGACCAGCACCAGTTGGTGGCTCTCCAGCAGACGAGCGTGGGACTCCAGAACCGCCGCCATCGCCACCGGCTTATAGCCGTGGTAGGTCAGTGCCTGCATATTGCCGATGGCCCGGCCATGGATGATCACCTGGGCACCCATGTCGCTGTTGGGCTTGAGCAGCACCGGGTTCATATCGGTGTGCGGCGCCAGGCCAGCCGCCTGCGCCTGCACCGCCTGGGCACGGCCGATCTCGCCGCCATCTTCGGTCACCGCCGAATTGAGCGCCATGTTCTGCGGCTTGAATGGCACCACGGACACGCCCTGGCGGCGCGCCCAGCGACACAGCGCCGTTACCAGGGTGCTCTTGCCGGCATCGGAGGTGGTGCCCTGCACCATCAGGGTCGGCATCAGGAGGTTTCCTCAAGACTGGCGAGGATCGGCGCGCACTCCAGCAAGCCCTGCTGCAGCCGCAGCCAGCCGGCCTCGTCTGCCGGCAGGCCGAAACGCAGGCTGTCCAGCTCAGCGAACAGGCGTACCAGGATGCCGCGCCTCGCCAACAGCTCCATGCAGGGCACCGCACGACGGGTGCAGCAGAACTGGAACAGCGCCGAGCTACCGGTGACCGGCATGCCGCAATCACGCAGCAGTGCCGCCAGGCGCTCGCCGTCGGCCAGCAGGCGCTCGCGCTGGCGGCGCTGCCCATCACGGTCGGCCAGCAGACTCAACGCCACGCTACGCGCCGGACCGCTGACGGCCCAGGGCCCGAGCAGCACCTCCAGCTCATCCAGCAGTGCCTGGGCGGCCAGGACGAAGCCCAGACGCAGGCCGGCCAGGCCGAAGAATTTGCCGAACGAGCGCAGCACGATCAGCCCGGGCATATCGCTGTAGGCAGCCAGACTGTGCTCCGGCGTGCAGTCCATGAACGCTTCGTCGACCACCAGCCAGCCGCCGCGCTCGGCCAGCTCATCGTGCCAGTCGAGCAGGCGCGCCGGCTCGATCAGGCGGCCAGTCGGATTGTTGGGATTGACCACCAGCAATACGTCGAGCTGTGGCAGGGCTCGATGCACCGAACCCTCGCTGAGCTTGGTGATGCGATGACCTTCGCGGCGCCAGGCCGCTGCATGCTCGGCATAGGTCGGCGTGAGGATGCCCACGCTGCTGTGCCCGTGCAGACGTGGCAGCGCCTGGATCGCCGCCTGCGAGCCGGCCACCGGCAACAGGCTGGCGGCGCCGTAGTAATCGCGCGCGACCGCCTCCAGGCCGTCGTTGACCTCGGGTAACCGCGCCCAGGCGGCAGCCGGAACCGGCGGAAGCTCCCAACCGTAGGGCGCGACACCGGTGGACAGGTCCAGCCAGTCTTCCAGGGGAATGCCGTAGCGCTGCGCCGCGGCGCGCAGTCGACCTCCGTGTTCAAGCACCCAGCACCTCCCAGATCATCAGGCACAGCAGCCACAGGCCAACGCCGGCAACGACTCTGTTCATTGCCCGCTCGATATCCCGCGCGCGCGGCGCCGGGCCCTCGCCTAGCTGCGGGCGCTCATGCAGCTCACCGTGGTATTCGGCGGCGCCGCCCAGACTCACTCCCAGGCTGCCGGCACCGGCCGCCATCACCGGGCCAGCATTGGGACTGTCCCATAACGGCGCCTGCCTGCGCCAGCAGCGCAACGCCAGCCAGGTACGCCCGAGCAGTGCATAAGTCAGCGCCACCAGGCGCGCCGGCACGTAATTGAGTACGTCATCGATTTTCGCGGCCGCCCAGCCGAAGCGCTCGAAGCGCTCGTTGCGATAGCCCCACATGGCGTCCAGGGTGTTGCTCAGGCGATACAGCACGACGCCAGGCGCACCGGCGACAACGAACCAGAACAAGGCGGCGAATACCGCATCGGAACCGTTCTCCAGCACCGACTCGGTACCGGCGCGGGCCACGCCGGTGGCGTCCAGCTCGGCGGTGTTGCGGCTGACCATCCAGCCGACGCGCTCACGGGCGAGCGGCAGATCGCCCAGGCGCAGTGCGCGCGCTACCGGTTGCGCATGCTCGTAAAGGCTGCGCAGGCCAAGGGCGAAGTACAGGGCGAAGATCTCCACCGCCCAGCCCAACCCGCTGATCTGTACCAGCAGCCAGGTGAGCAGGGTCAGCGGCAGCACCGCCAGGCACCAGGCAGTGACACCGTGGCTGCGCCAGCCGCCGCCGGCGGGATTGAAGCGTTGCTCCAGGCGATCGGCCAGGCGCCCAAAGGCCACCAGCGGGTGCGCGCGACGCGGCTCGCCCAGCACGGCATCCAGCGCCACGCCGGCACAGGTGATCAGCGCCAGGCTCATCGTTCAGTCACCCTGCACTCCCCATCGATTCTCGAATAGCAACTCGCTCAGCGGTCGAGGCGTGGCCCAGCCCTCTTCAACCAGCATCGGTTTCTCATAGAAGGCGTCCACCGGCCCCAGACACAGCAGCGCCACCGGCTTGCTGCCGGCCGGCATACCCAGCAGCTCGGCCAGCGCCTCGGGGTCGAACAACGATACCCAGCCGAGCCCAAGGCCTTCGGCGCGCGCAGCCAGCCACAAATTCTGAATGGCGCAGGCGACCGAGGCCATATCCATTTCCGGCAGCGTGCGTCGCCCGAAGACATGCGCTTCGCGCCCCTCCATCAGCGCCACGGCCAGCAGTTCGGCGCAGTCACGAACGCCCTCGACCTTGAGCCGCATGAACTCGTCGCTACGCTCGCCCAGGGCCTCGGCGGTGCGCACCCGCTCAGCCTCCACCAACCCGTGGGCGGCCTCGCGCAGTTGCCGGTCACTGATACGCAGGAAACGCCAGGGCTGCATCAGGCCGACGCTGGGGGCGTGATGCGCCGCTTCGAGCAGACGCGCCAGCACTTCGGGCGGCACCTCGCCGCCGGCGAAGTGACGCATGTCGCGACGCTCGGCGATGGCGCGGTACACCGCCGCGCGCTCTTCGGGGCTGAAGGCGTGCTCGCTCATGGACGCAACAGCGCGGCGGCCGCCTCCGGGTTGGACGGCAGATAGAAGTGGATGTAGCTGGCAGTTAGCCGCCCCAGGCGATACACCGCTTCGGCCACCGGCTTGCCGTTAGGGCAGCGACCCAGTGCCAGTGGATCGAGCGGGCTTTCCAGCCGCGAGTGATGGTAGGTGTGACCGCGCAGCTCACCTTCCGGGAGCGTCACTTCCTGCAGGGCCAGTGCGGTCAGGCGCGGCTGCAACGCGGCGCTGCCCGCCAGCAGACCAAGCATGCGCCCGCTGGCGCCATGTTTGTAGCGCAGCTCATCGAGCAGATAGAGCATGCCACCACATTCGGCGAGCAGCGGTTTGCCGGCCTGGTGATGGGCGCGAATCGCATCGGCCATGGCCTGATTACTCTCCAGCTCGGACAGGTACAACTCGGGGTAACCACCAGGCAGATAAAGGCTATCCACCTCGGGCAGCTCGCTATCGGCCAGCGGCGAAAAGTAACGCAGCTCTGCGCCGAGGGCCTGCAGCAGATCAAGGTTGGCCTGATAAAGGAAGGCGAACGCGGCATCACGCGCCACGCCGATACGAACTCCGGCCAGCAGCTCAGGTGGCGGCTCAATCACCGGCGCGGCAAAACTCACTGCCGGCGGCAGGTCCACATCGGCGGTAGCTACCAGCGCATCGGCCGCAGCATCCAGGCGCGCATCCAGATCCGCGAGCTCGGCAGCCTGCACCAGGCCCAGATGCCGACTCGGCAACTCCACTGCTGCGCTGCGCGGCAAGGCGCCGAACCAGTGGATGCTGGGCGGCAAGGCATCACGCAGGATATCGCCGTGGCGGGTGCTGGCGACGCGATTGCCGAGTACGCCGGCAAAGGGCAAGTCCGGCTGGAAAGTGGCCAGGCCATGGGCCAGTGCGCCAAAGGTCTGCGCCATGGCCGCACCGTCGATCACCCCCAGTACGGGCACGCCGAAATGGCGGGCCAGGTCGGCCGCCGAGGGCTTGCCGTCGAACAGGCCCATGACCCCTTCGATAAGGATCAGATCAGCCTCGCCCGCCGCCTGCCACAACAGCCGCCGGCTCTCGGCCTCGCCGACCATGGCCAGGTCGAGCTGGTACACCGGCGCGCCACTGGCACGGGCGTGGATCATCGGGTCGAGAAAGTCCGGCCCACATTTGAAGACACGCACCCGCCGGCCCTGGCGCGTATGCAGGCGCGCCAGCGCGGCGGTGACGGTGGTCTTGCCCTGACCAGACGCCGGGGCGGCGATCAGCAGCGCCGGGCAGTGACGTGCATTCATCAGAATTCGATGCCCTTTTGCGCCTTCACCCCGGACTTGAACGCGTGCTTGACCAGGCTCATCTCGGTGACCGTATCGGCCGCCTCGATCATTCCCGGCAAGGCGCCACGGCCGGTCACCACCACATGCTGCAGCAGCGGCCGGGCTTCGATATCGGCCAGGACCGCCTCCAGCTCGAGGTAGCCATGCTTGAGGGCGATGTTCAGCTCATCCAGCACCACCAGGCCGACAGATTCGTCGCTGAGCAGGCGCTGAGCCACGGCCCAGGCTTCCTGCGCCTTGGCGATATCACGCTGGCGATCCTGAGTTTCCCAGGTGAAGCCCTCGCCCATCACGTGGTAGCTGACTTCCTCGGGAAAGCGGCGGAAGAAGGCTTCTTCACCGGTACTGGCCGCGCCCTTGATGAACTGCACCACGCCCACCTTGAGGCCATGACCGAGGGCACGCGCGACCATGCCGAAGGCGCTGCTGCTCTTGCCCTTGCCATTGCCGCTGTGTACCAGCAGCAGACCGTATTCATCCTGGGCCTGGGCGATCTTTTCATCGATAAGAGCTTTCTTGCGCTGCATACGCGCCTTGTGGCGGACGTCGCGTTCGGTGGACTCACTCATGCTGTGCTCCTGCAAGTCAGGCGCCCTCGTTGCCTGCATGAGCAGTGCGAACGGTAATGAAGAGATCGCGATGCGCTGCGCGTCCTCATCCAGGCACCAATGGCTGATCAGGCGAGCGGAAGACAGACAACACGAACGCCCCGGTGGAACCGGAGCGTTGGCCGGGCAGCGCCCTCCGCGATGCCGTGAAACTGCGACAGGCCGGTCTCCGGGCTTGTGAGCGAACCCGAAGGTTCGACGCTGCGCCTTCCCGTGCATTGCACAGTGGCCTGAAACAGCGTTTGACTCACCTACCGTTGCGGGGGCAGCGCCGGCATTGGAACCGGCTTCCCTGTTTCACCCTGGCGTGGTCATTCATGACGACTTGGGGCACCTGAAGCAAGGCGCGCAGGGTAGAGGCTGGCAGCCCTGCCCGTCAACGCCGCCGCACTAATGCCTGGGTGTGAACCCCGGCGGCTTGCTCGCCAGCCACTCGACGAAGGTCCGCAAGCGCTCGTCCGCCAACAGCGCCTCGCGACTGTTGTAGGTCAGGGCCAGCTCCTTTTCACTGAACAGCCGGTGAATCTGGTTGTGGCAGGCCCGGCAGACCCAGAGCGTGGCGGTAATGCGCTCATGACGGGCAAAGCGCTTCTGCACGTAGGCCTTGTCGTGCAGCGCCTTGGGAATCAGATGGTGACGAGTGAGTGCCACAGGCCGCGCGCAAAGCTCGCAGACCTCGGGCTGGGGCGGCAGGCGGATGGGCTCGGCCATGGCGAATCAGGGGTTGCGCGCAAGCTCGGGCGTGATCACACGCTTGGCATCGAGATAGACGCGCTGCCAGTAGACGTTGTCGAGGCTGTCCAGGCGCACGGTGCCGCCACTGGATGGCGCATGCACGAAGCGCCCTTCGCCGACATAGATGCCGGCATGGCTCACGGCGCGCCCGCCGTTGGTGGCGAAGAACACCAAGTCACCGCTCTGCAGCGCATCACGGCGAACGTCAGGAGTGCGCATCGCGCTCAACTCGCGGGTCGAGCGTGGCAGGCTAATACCGGCAGCATCGCGGTAGACATAGCCGATCAGGCCGCTGCAGTCGAAACCACCTTCCGGCGTGTTGCCACCATAGCGATACGGCGTACCGACCAGTCCCAGCGCACGGAACAACACGTCCTGCGCGCCACCCTGATAGGAGGACGAAGAAACCGGCGGATGGTAGATGGGCTGGGGGGCGGGAGCGCGGCTGCTACAGGCAGTCAGCAGCAGTGCGAGAGAAACGAGGACGACACGGGTCGTGAAAGGCATAAGCGAGGCGATCCAGGGCCTGAATGCGCTCTACTCTGCCGCTTGCAGGCAAACGGCGCAACCCTGGAGTTACGCCGTGACACATCAATTGTGGCGCTTGGCCGCGACTTGCTCTTCCACCGGAGCCAGCGCAAGGACGCGCTTGGCCTGCAGGTAGCTGCGGTTCCAGTAGCTGTCATCGAGGCTGTCGATGCGCACGCCACCGCTGCGGCTGCTGCTGGAATGGATGAACTGGTCATCACCCAGGTAGATGCCGGCGTGGCTGACACGACCACGACCGCGGTCATTGAACAGGATCAGGTCGCCAGGCTCCAGATCGGCGCGCGCCACCTTGGGCGCGTCGAGATTGATCAGCTCGCGAGTGGAGCGTGGTAGCTCCAGGCCGACTTCCTCACGGAACAGGTAACCGACGAAACCGCTGCAATCGAAACCGGACTGTACCGAGGTGCCGCCGTAGCGATAGCGCGTACCGATCAGCGAACGCCCGAGATCGAGCAGGCTGTCGGCCAGCTGCGGCATTTCATAGGGTTCGTCGTCGATCAGCGCGTTGATTTCATCATCGGCAGGCTCGGCCTGCTGAGACAGCGGACGAACAACGGGCTCGACCGTGGCTTCGCTGACCTGCGGTTGCGGCGAGTGGCCGGCGCAGGCAGCGAGAAAGACTGTAAGTGCAAGAGGCACGAGGGGTGCGAAGCGTTTTAGCATGGGCACGACCGTGTCGATTGAATTTATAAGTGCGCGACTATGCCCTCTATAAAGCCCATTTGCAAATTCTATCGACGGAAATGTGACCCAGTGGTTTCACCGCGCCATCTAAAGCGCCCGACCATTCGCACAACCGGGCGCTTCAGGGCGCTAGCCGAGAATCTCGCTCAAGGGGATGAAGCGCAGCATATCCCCTTCGGCCAGCGTGCTACCTTCCATTACTTCTGCCAGCCCTTCGGCCCACGCGGCGCTTCGCAAAACACCCGAACTCTGGTTGGCGTACGGCACTACGCGGCCATTCTCCAGGCGCGCGCGCAGGTACTCACGACGCATGCCCGGCTTGCCCCAGGTGAACCCTGCCGGCATGGCGAAACCCAGCGGCTCCACTCGCTGCGCGCCGAGGCGACGCAACATGTACGGACGCGCCAGCAAACCGAAGGTGACCAGCGTCGAAGCCGGATTGCCCGGCAGACCTATCACCGGAACGCCCTGGTAATGACCGAAGGTCAGCGGCTTGCCCGGTTTGATCGCCAGCTTCCACAACGCCAGCTCGCCCGCCTCGCGCAGCGCCAGGCCAAGGTAATCCGCCTCACCCACCGAAACACCGCCCGTGGAAAGAATCAGATCCACCTCGCTCAAGGCGCCCAGCGCCTCACGAGTACGCTGCAGGTCATCGGGCAATATCCCCGCATCCACCACCGCGCAGCCCAGACGCTGCAGCCAGGCGATCAGCAGGCGCCGGTTGCTGTTATAGATCTGGCCCGGGCCAAGTGACTGCCCCGGCTCGACCAACTCGTCGCCAGTGGACAGAACCGCAACACGCAGGCGCCGACGTACCAACAGCTGCGCCGCCCCCAGAGACGCGGCCAGCCCAAGCTCGATGGGCCCCAGGCGCGTACCCGCGGGCAGCACGCATTCACCTGTGCGGGTTTCCTGGCCCTGGGCGCGAACGTTCTGCCCGACCTTCAGCCGCTCGCGGAAATCCACGCGCCCAGCTTCATCGACCTCGACGTTCTCCTGCATCTCCACGGTGTCGGCGCCTTCCGGCAGCGGCGCACCAGTGAAAATGCGCGCGCAGGTTCCCGGCTGCAGTGGCGTGGGCGCAGTGCCGGCCTGGACGCGCTGACTGACCGGTAATGGCAGGCCGCTCCAGTCGGCCAGCCGCAGGGCATAACCGTCCATGGCGCTGTTGGCCCAGGGCGGCAGATCCAGCGCCGCGATCAGCGGCTCGGCCAGCACCCGGCCATCGGCATCGGCCAGCGCAACCTGCTCGGTCTGTTCGATGGGCGCAGCATCGGCCAATGCCAGCAGACGCTCCAGCGCCGCCTCCATGGGCAGCAGGCCGGGATGATCGCAACAACTCATCCGCGCGACTCGCAGGCACCCATCGGTTTCAGGTGCGGCACGAAATTGCAGGGGCGATGCCGTGCATCCAGTTGTTCAGCGAGAATTCCGTCCCAGGCCGTGCGGCAGGCATTGGTCGAACCCGGCAGGCAGCACACCAGCGTGCCGTTGGCCAGGCCGGCCAGCGCGCGCGACTGGACGGTGGAAGTGCCGATGTCGGCCACGGAGATCTGCCGGAACAGCTCGCCAAAACCATCGACCTGCTTGTCCAGCAGGCAGGCGACCGCCTCCGGCGTGCTGTCGCGCCCGGTGAAGCCGGTACCGCCGGTGATCACCACGACCTGCACCTGATCCTCGGCAATCCAGGTCGCGACCTGGGCGCGAATCTTGTACAGATCGTCCTGGAGCAGGACGCGCGCCGCCAGTTGGTGCCCGGCAGCGGTCAGGCGATCGGCCAACAGTTGCCCCGAGGTATCGGTCTCCAGCGTGCGCGTGTCGCTGACGGTCAGCACGGCAATGTTCAGCGGCACGAAAACCGCATCGGCCTTGTGGTTCATGGCAGGCTTCCAATTGAGAGAGAATGGGCGCTGTTATATCACACAGCCTGACTTCGGAGACTGTCGCATGCACGCATCCACCACCCTTCCCGCCTGCTCGGTGTTACTGCTTTCCGGCGGCCGCGGCCAGCGCATGGGCGGACGCGACAAGGGGCTGATCGAATGGCGAGGCCAGCCGCTAATAGCCTGGCTGCACGACCTGACCAGGCCGTTGAGCGACGACTTGATCATTTCCTGCAATCGCAACACCGAGCGCTACGCAGCCTATGCCGACCAACTGGTCGCCGATGCGCACCAGGACTTTCAAGGGCCGCTAGCCGGCATTCGCGCCGGCATGGCCGCGGCGCGCCACGAGCAGATGCTGGTGCTGCCCTGCGATGCGCCGCTGGTGGACCGCGCACTGATCGAATCGCTTCTCGCCCACGCCGGCAGCCGGCCGGTGGTGATTCGCCAGGGCAGCTATTGGCAACCACTTTTCTGCCTGCTGCCGACACGATTTAAGGATGACCTGGAACAAGCCTGGCACGCAGGCGAACGCAGCCCGCAACGCTGGTTCGGCAGGCTGTCGCCCGTGGCGATCGACTGCGCCCTGGACGACCTCCGGCTAGCCAACCTGAACACACCGGAAACGCTCGCGGAAAACGCAGCCCCCAATTGAAGCGCAACGCCCTAAGCGGAACTCATACGACAGTTTTACGTCAGAGCGAGGGTATGGCACTTATTTGAATGCAAGGAGACAGACCATGACCAAACGGATCATCCCCGCCCTGCTGATGACTATCGGCCTCGCTGCACTGGCCGGCTGTTCTACGCCGTCGGTGATCACGCTGAACGACGGGCGTGAGATCCAGACCGTGGACAAGCCGAAGTTCGATGAAGACTCCGGCTTCTACGAATTCGAGCAACTCGACGGCAAGCGCGCCACGATCAACAAGGATCAGGTGCAGACCGTCAAGGATCTCTGAGCCCGGACCTGAGGCACTGCTGACAGACACCGGGGCTCGCCCCGGTTGCAAAAAGGGATGATTGGCCTACAGATTTTTTCAGGCTAACCCCTTGTGCAATAAAAGTTTTTCGGTAGAATACGCCTCATTCGGAGTGTAGCGCAGCTTGGTAGCGCGTCTCGTTCGGGACGAGAAGGTCGCAGGTTCGAATCCTGTCTCTCCGACCAAATCAAAAACCCGCCTTAACCGGCGGGTTTTTTATTGCCTGCGATTTGTCGGCATCGGCCTTTCAGCTCAGAAAGACCACCACCTGCTCGGCATCGAATGGCCAGTTCAGCTCGCTGCCGGTATCGCAACGGCGCAGTACCGGAATACGCAAACCGTACTGCTCGACCATCCCTTCGTGCTCGGCAATGTCGATCAACTCGACCAGCAGGCCATTCTCGACGAAGGGCATCAACAACGCCTCGGCCACCTCGCAGAGGTGACATCCCAGGGTTCCGAAAAGTTGGCATTCCGGTGTCATAAGCGCACCTCACTGTCAGCAAGGTGCGCAGTTTAGCACCGGCCTGGATCAGCTCGCGTCGACATCCTTGCCGGCCTGATCGGCGAGCAGCGATTGCAAGCCGTCCAGCAGGCTGCGGTTGAGGCTGTCGGCCTTGTCCAGACGCGCCTGGTCGAAGCGATCATCGAGCGAGAAGCCGCCCTTGAGCAGATCCTTGAGCAGGCCACCGGCATCCTTGCTCAGGCCGTCGGCACTGCGCAGCGCATCGAGCAGCCCCTGGGCATATTCCTGCAGCCCACCATTGACCGCGCTGGCGCCCTGCCCGGCCACCGCACCGTAGGCATCGGTGGCCTGACGCACGCTGGTCTGGGTCAGACGCAGGGACATCGACGCCAATTGCTCGCTGTCGATATCCAGCGCCATGGCGCGGTCGAAGGCGCCAGCCAGATCACCCGCATAGAACTTGTCGGAGAGGTCCTGCACCTGACTGAAGAGTTTCTCCAGCGCCTTGACCTCGTCATCATCCAGCTCGCCCTCGACTTCCACTTGCCAGCCGCCGATGCGCATGCTTCCGGACTGGCTGCTACCGGAGACCGTCGTGGAATTGCCATCGCTGGCGGCAGCGAAGCTGCTCTGCGACCAATTGGCCGAAGCCTGCGCCACGGAAATGCGCAGACGATCGCCATCGCGTGTGGTGACGGACAGGTCGAACGTCTCGGCCACTGCGCTGAAGCGCTCGCTGTAACCCGCCAGGGCAACCTTGTCGGAAGCGGAAGAAGCCGCACTGCCGAAGCGCTTGTCGAGATCGCCAAGGCCGTCCTGAATGCGCTTGTAGGTATCGTCGATATCGCTGGCCACCTGGCCCTTGAGCGCGCCCATGCCATCGATGATCTTGCGCGCCTCGGCGAAGCCCTTCTCCACACCGTCGCGCGCCTGGGACAGCAGCTTGTCCAGCTTGGCCGGATCAGCGCCAGCGGCCGCCTCGCTCTGCAGGCGCTGCTCGATGAAGTCGATGATCCGCCCGGCTACTTTCTCCGGGGTGTAGTCATCACGTGATCCGGAGAGCGAACCCGGCGGCACGCCCAGCTTCTCGGCAAGGCGGTTGGCCAGGGTGGCCTGGGCGTCGGCAGCATTGTTGCGCGCCGCCATGGACTGGCCGGATTGCGCAGCGCGGGACGCGGCGGAATTGAGTGAGCTCAGAAGATTCATGGCTAGGTACCCGAATAGGTTATCTGCCGAACTTAACGGCCGAAAGAAGACTAGCTTTAACCTTTATCGACCAACGGCTGCCGTTTTTTCTCAGTCTCATTGGCCGCGAGCGCTTATTTTTCCGATCGATGGCCACCAGCCGATAACCCCCAAAGCCACGTCCTAGAGCGTAGGTCTGCCAGGCCACGGCTTCGCTTGCAAACGCGCCAGACTAAAGTCTTACAGTCGACTCGCAATCCAGATGCTTTATTTCATCGCGCCGTAACTGGCCGGTCACATTGTGGCCAGCCTGCTAATAACAACGAGGAGACAACAATAATGAGCAAGACTCCCCTCGCCCGCGCCGTGGCCCTCGCCACGCTGGGCGCCAGCCTGACCCTGCCAACCCTGGCACAGGCTGATTTCATTGGCGACAGCAAAGCCACTCTGGAACTGCGCAACTTCTATATGAATCGCGATCTGCGCGACCCGGGCGTCGCCCAGTCCAAGCGCGAGGAATGGGCGCAGGGCTTCATTTTCAAGGCCGAGTCCGGCTTTACCGAAGGCACCGTGGGTTTTGGTCTGGATGCCTATGCCGGCCTGGGGTTGAAACTCGACTCCTCGGACGAGCGCGCCGGTACCAACCTGCTGCCCAATGGTTTCGGCAACGAAGGGCCTGACGAGTACTCCGAAGCCACCGGCGCGGTCAAGGTGCGCCTGTCCAAGACCGTGGGCAAAGTCGGCGGCTTGATGCCCAAGCTGCCGGTCGTCTCCTCAGGCGACTCGCGCCTGCTGCCGCAAGTATTCAACGGCGGCATGATCACCTCGCAGGAAATCGACGGCTTGACGCTCAACGGCGGCCAACTGCGCGAAGTGAATTTCCGCAATTCCACCAATAGCCAGGACATCACCGCCACCAACGTCGGCGGCGAGAGCGATCGCTACAATTTCGCCGGCGGCGACTACAAGTTCAACGGCGGCAACACCACCGTCGGCCTGTGGTACGGCGAGCTGGAAGACATCTACGATCAGAAACTGTACAACCTGATCCATGTACAGCCGATCGGCGACTGGAAACTGGGCGCCAACCTGGCTTATTTCGACTCCCAGGACAACGGTCGCAAACTCGGCGGCAATCTCGATAACGATCTCACCTCGGTCAACCTCTGGGCCGGCATTGGCGCGCACACCTTCCGCGTGGGCTATCAGAAGGTCGGTGGCGACAATGCCTTCCCCTTCCTGGCCGAAACCGACCCCTACATCGTCAACTACCTGCAGATTCTCGACTTCACCCGCAAGGACGAGAAATCCTGGCAGGCACGTTATGACGTCAACTTCGCCAGCTATGGCATCCCAGGCCTGACGGCTTTCGTACGCTACGTCACCGGCGACGGCTTCGATGGCGTAGGTGGCGCCAGCGGCAAGGAATGGGAACGCGACGTCGATATCAGCTACATCATCCAGGAAGGCCCACTGAAGAACCTGGGTGTGCGCTGGCGTAACGCAATGGTGCGCTCAAATGCGAGCATCGGCGACCTGGACGAAAACCGTCTGATCGTCAGCTACACCATCCCGCTGATGTAAGCTCCACGCCGAAAATAAAGCGCCGCAACACCGGTACCGGGTTGCGGCGTTTTTTGTCTATCCGAAAAACAGTCGGCTAGGCTCTAACGATCTCGGAGGATAACTCGATGGACGACTACCAACCCCTGGCCTGCGACCTCTACGACTATCTCGAGATCGCCTGCATGCACCGCTATCAACTGGATATCGAACTGGTCGACGGTTCCCACCTGCAGGGCCAGGCCCTGTCCACGGAAACCACGGCGAGCAAGGAGGAGTTTCTTTTGGTGCACACGAGCGATGGCCAACAGCGCCTGCGCATGGATCGCCTGCTGGCGATCACCCCACAGGACGCCGGCGCCAGCTTCGGCCGGGTGCTATTGGGCGGCAAGCGCTGCTGAGCGCGACGCACCACGATCAGTTGCGGTGCATGCAGCGCAGCGCTCAGTAACGCAGCGTCACCACATCAGGTCGTCAGGGATCTGATAGGCCGCGTAAGGATCGTCGGCATCCGGCTCTTCGACATGGGTATTGAGCAGGACGATGCGCGAGGCATCGCGTTCCTGGATCTTCAACGCCGCCTCGCGCGGAATAATTTCATAACCGCCACCATGGCGAACGATGGCCAGCCAGCCGTTGGACAGCTTGTTGCGCACCATGGTGTTGACCGGCAGGCGCTTGACCTTCTTGTCGTCGACGAAGTTGTAGTAGTCCTCGCCATCGAGCTTGGGCAGGCGCGAACGCTCGATCAGTTGCTTGATCTGCGCCATACGGGCTTTCTGCTCGGCCTTTTCCTGCTGCTGGCGGTTCAGTTCCTGGTCGCGTGCAGCCTTCTCGGCCTGGGCCTGCAGCGCCGCCTGGCGCGCGCTGTCGTCCAGTTCGGCCTGCCCCTTGTGCGCCAGACGCTTCTGCTTCTGCTGCTGTTTGCCAACCTGCTTGGCCTGTTTTTCGTTGACCAGGCCGGCTTTGAGCAGCTGGTCGCGCAGGGAAAGACCCATGACTAAAGATCCCGAACATGATGTTGTTGCGGCAGCCACGCAGATTCGCGCTGCCAGTCCAAGGCGCCCAGCATAAGGGCTAAGGCGCAGCGGCTCCAGCCCGAATCGGGGCACGATGCGGCCCTCGTAGCCCGGATGAAATTCGGGAGCGACTAGCCAGCCATTTCCCGGATTTCATCCGGGCTACATCTTCTCCTGCTTCTTCGCCTCGCCCCAGAGGGCGTCAAGCTCCTCCAGCGAGCAGCTGTCCAGGCTGCGCCCGGCCTCACGCACGCCTTGCTCGATGAAGCGAAAACGTCGTTCGAACTTGCCATTGGCTGCGCGCAGCGCGGCTTCCGGGTCGACTTTCAGGTGCCGCGCCAGGTTGGTCACCACGAACAGCAGATCGCCAATTTCCTCGGCCACCGCCTCGGCATCGTTCTCGCTCATGGCTTCGAGCACTTCGTCCAACTCTTCGCGCACCTTGTCCACCACCGGCAGCGCCTCAGGCCAGTCGAAGCCGACCTGGGCTGCGCGCTTTTGCAACTTGGCGGCGCGCGAAAGCGCCGGCAGTGCGCTGGGTACATCGTCTAGCAGGGACAGCTGCTCAGGGACCGCGGCCTTGTCGGCGCGCTCCTGCGCCTTGAGTTCTTCCCAGCGCTGCTTGACCGCGGCCTCCTCCAGCTTTGCCGCATCCGGTGCGCCGTACAGATCACCGTCGGGAAATACGTGCGGGTGGCGGCGGATCAGCTTGGCGGTGATGCCGTCGACCACCTTGGCGAAGTCGAAGCGCCCCTCCTCGCGGGCCAGTTGGCTGTAATAGACCACTTGGAACAGCAGGTCCCCCAGCTCGCCGGGCAGGTGATCGAAATCGCCGCGTTCGATGGCATCGGCGACTTCGTAAGCCTCCTCCAGGGTGTAGGGCACGATGCTCGCGTAGCTCTGCTTGAGGTCCCACGGGCAGCCGTGTTGCGGATCGCGCAGGCGTGCCATCAGGTGCAGCAGGTCATCGAGTTGGTACATGGAACTCCTTGGAGAGGTAGGGAATGCCTCGTCACACGCCCCGGATTGCATCCGGGCTACGATTGCTTGCCGTTCAACTGACGCGGTGGCGACGCGCCTCGATGATATTGGGCAACTGGCCGATACGCGCCAGCAGACGGCCGAGCGCATCGAGGCCGGGAATCTCCACGGTGATCGACATGGAGGCGGTGTTGTCCTCCTTGTCAGAACGCGTATTGACCGCCAGCACGTTGAGCTTCTCATTGAGCAGCACCTGGGTGACGTCACGCAGCAGGCCGGAACGGTCGTAGGCCTTGATGACGATCTCCACCGGGTAGGTCTGCACCGGCACCGGCCCCCAGCTCACCTGGATCATCCGCTCCGGCTCGCGCGCGGTCTGCTGCAGTGCCGTGGGGCAATCCTGACGGTGAATGGTGACGCCCCGACCAAGGGTGATGTAACCGACGATAGGGTCGCCCGGCAGCGGCTGGCAGCAGCCGGCCATCTGCGTCAGCAGGTTGCCGACGCCCTGGATCTGGATATCGCCACGTTTGCCCGGCTTGAAGCCCTGCGCCTTGCGCGGGATCAACTCGAGCTGCTCGTTGCCGCGCTCCGGCTCGACCAGTTGCTGCGCCAGGTTGACCGCATGGGCCAGGCGCACGTCGCCAGCGCCCAGGGCCGCGAACAGGTCTTCGGCAGTCTTCAGGTTGGCCTTCTCGGCCAGCTTGTCGAAGTCAGCACCCACCAGAGCCATGCGCGCCAGCTCGCGCTCGAGCAGCTGTTTGCCGGCGGCGACGTTCTGGTCGCGATCCTGCAGCTTGAACCAGTGGACGATCTTGGCCCGCGCGCGGCTGGTGGTGACGTAGCCCAGGTTGGGGTTGAGCCAGTCGCGGCTTGGCGAGCCCTGCTTGCTGGTGATGATCTCCACCTGCTCGCCGGTCTGCAGGCTGTAGGTCAGCGGTACGATACGCCCGTTGATCTTGGCGCCACGGCAGTTGTGGCCGATCTCGGTGTGCACGCGGTAGGCGAAATCCAGCGGCGTCGCGCCTTTGGGCAAGTCGATGGCGTGGCCGTCGGGGGTGAAGACGTAGACCCGGTCGGGCTCGATATCGACGCGCAGCTGCTCGGCCAGGCCGCCGATATCGCCCAGTTCCTCGTGCCACTCGATGACCTGGCGCAGCCAGGAAATCTTTTCTTCGTAGTGGTTGGAGCCGGATTTGACGTCGGTGCCCTTGTAGCGCCAGTGCGCACAGACGCCCAGCTCGGCCTCTTCGTGCATGGCGTGGGTGCGGATCTGCACTTCCAGCACCTTGCCTTCCGGGCCGAGCACGGCGGTGTGCAGCGAGCGGTAGCCGTTCTCCTTGGGGTTGGCGATGTAGTCGTCGAACTCCTTGGGAATGTGCCGCCACAGGGTGTGCACGATACCCAGGGTGGTGTAGCAGTCGCGCACCTCCGGCACCAGCACACGCACCGCGCGTACGTCGTAGATCTGGCTGAACTGCAGGCCCTTGCGCTGCATCTTGCGCCAGATCGAATAGATGTGTTTCGCCCGGCCGCTGATGTCGGCCTTGATGCCGGTGGCTTCCAGCTCCTGGCGCAAATGGTCCATGGCGTCGTTGATGTACTGCTCGCGGTCCAGGCGACGCTCGTGCAGCAGCTTGGCGATCTGCTTGTACTGCTCCGGCTCCAGGTAGCGGAAGGACAGGTCCTCCAGCTCCCACTTGATATGGCCGATGCCAAGGCGGTGGGCCAGCGGCGCATAAATGTCGAACACCTCGCGCGCGACGCGCTGGCGCTTCTCTTCGTCGGCTTCCTTGACCGCGCGGATGGCACAGGTGCGCTCGGCCAGCTTGATCAGTGCCACACGCACGTCGTCGACCATGGCCACGAGCATCTTGCGCAGGTTCTCCACCTGCGTCTGCGAGCCGACCACTACCGACTCGCGCGGGTTGATACTGGCGCTGATCGCCGCCATGCGCAGCACGCCTTCGATCAGCTTGGCCACCACCGGGCCGAAACGCTGGTGCACCGCGGCCAGGGTGATCTTGCCCTCGCGTACGCCGCGATAAATGATCGCCGCAACCAGCGAATCCTGATCGAGCTTGAGATCGGCGAGAATTTCCGCGATGTCGAGGCCGGCGCGGAATGTCGACGCGCCCTCGCTCCAGTGATGCTCGGTGGTGTTGGCCTGCTGCTCCAGATCGCGGGCGAATTCACAGGCCTCGTGCAGGGCCTGACGATCCAACGCCGGATCGACGCGGGTGACATGATCCAACCAGGCCTCGAGGTTGATGCTGCCGTCATCGTTGATCGGCTGATGCGCTCTCACCTGAACCATCGTCTTACCTTCCCTACGGTGCGTATAGATCACACCGAGCAGTCGCCGGCCTTCTCTGAGCCGGTCGGATTAACTGAAAGGATGCGCATCCTGCACACCCCTGCGGTACCGAACGTACCGCTTTGCCCAGACCTAAGCCTCGGGTTTCTCGAACAGTGCCATCGCCTCGACATGCGCCGTTTGCGCGAACATGTCGAGAATCCCGGCACGGCGCAGGCGATAGCCCTGCTGCGCCAACTCGGCGGCGTCGCGCGCCAGCGTGGTCGGGTTGCAGGATACATAGACCAGACGCCGCGCGCCCAGCTCACCCATCCCACGTACCACCTCCAGCGCCCCGTCGCGCGGCGGGTCGAGCAGCACCGCAGCGAAACCACCACGCGCCCAGGCCTCATTGGCCAGCGGGTTGGACAGGTCGGCACGATAAAAGTGCGCATTGCCCAAACCATTGTTTCGCGCGTTGGCTGCCGCGCGCTGAACCATCGCCTCGACGCCTTCCACGGCCACCACTTCAGCCGCCTGACGGGCCAACGGCAGGGCGAAGTTGCCCAGGCCGCAGAACAGATCCAGCACCCGCTCGCCAGGCTGCACTGCCAACCAGTCTAGCGCCTGAGCGACCATGGCCTCGTTGACCAGACCATTGACCTGTACGAAATCACCCGGACGGTAGGCCAGTTGCAGTTGCCAGCGCTGCAACTCGAAGCCCAACTCGGCGGACGGATCGTCCGGCTCGGGCTGGCCTTCGCCCTGCAGCCACAGCTGCGCGCGGTGCTCAAGGCAGAACATGCGCAGGCGGTTCAGATCAGCCTCTATCAGCGCGATGGTGTGGCGCAGCAGCAACGCTTCGGCCGTGCCGCTGAATAGCTCGACGTGGCCAACTGCCTGTGGTTTTTCCAGGCTGCGCAGCAACGCCGGCAAGGCGTTAAAAATAGGCTGCAAGGGCTGTACCAGCACAGGGCACTCATCGATGGCGACGATGTCCTGGCTGGCTTCAGCACGGAAGCCAACCTGCAGCTGGCGCGCCTTGGCATCCCAGCGCACGGCGACGCGCGCACGGCGGCGGTAACCCAGCTCTGGGCCCGTCAACGGCGCTGCCCACTCGTCTGGTTGGATACCGCCCAGACGGGACAGCTGCTCGGCCAGCGTGCGCTGTTTCAGGGCAAGCTGCTCGGCATGCGGCATGTGCTGGAGGTTGCAACCGCCGCAGCGGTCGGCATGAATGCAAGGCGCCTCTCGGCGCTCGCTACTGGCGGTAATGATGCGTTCGGCGCGCGCTTCGATGGTTTGGCTGCGGGCGCTGAGCACCCGCGCCTCGACCTGCTCACCGGCCAGGGCGCCGCTGACGAACCAGGTGCGCCCGCCTTCGAAGGCGATACCGCGGCCGTCGCCGGCCAGACGCTCAATGGCGAGCTTCTGCTTCTTGCCGACCGGAACCTGCGCCGCGCGACTGCCGCCGCTGGGCTGAAAGCGCAGGTTGGAGCTGCGTCTGGCCATCAGTGCGCCGGTTCTTGGTAAATGCCGGTGGACAGGTAGCGGTCGCCGCGGTCGCAGATGATCGCCACCAGCACCGCGTTTTCCACCTGCTGCGACAGGCGCAGCATGCCGGCCACCGAGCCGCCGGAGGACACGCCGCAGAAGATGCCCTCTTCCCGTGCCAGACGACGCATGACGTGCTCGGCCTCAGCCTGGCCCATGTCCATCACCTGGTCGACCCGTTCGGCCTGATAGATCTTCGGCAGATATTCCTCGGGCCAGCGGCGGATGCCGGGAATGGCCGAGCCTTCCTGCGGCTGCAGGCCGACGATCTGGATCGCCGGGTTCTGCTCCTTGAGATAGCGCGAGGTGCCCATGATGGTACCGGTGGTGCCCATGGAACTAATGAAATGGGTGATGGTGCCGCCGGTCTGGCGCCAGATCTCCGGGCCGGTACCGCTGTAGTGCGCCTCGGGGTTGTCGCCGTTGGCGAACTGGTCGAGCACCTTGCCGCGGCCTTCGGCCTGCAGTTTTTCGGCCAGATCGCGCGCACCTTCCATGCCCTCCTCCTTGCTGACCAGGATCAGCTCGGCGCCATAGGCGGTCATCGCCCACTTGCGCTCGGCGGTGGAGTTGTCCGGCATGATCAGGATCATCTTGTAACCCTTGATCGCCGCGGCCATGGCCAGGGCGATGCCGGTGTTGCCGCTGGTCGCCTCGATCAGGGTATCGCCGGGCACGATGGCACCACGCAGTTCGGCGCGATCGATCATCGACAACGCCGGGCGGTCCTTGACCGAACCGGCCGGGTTGTTGCCTTCCAGCTTGACCAGCAGGGTGTTGCTGGTGTCGCCGCCCAGGCGTTGCAGGCGTACCAGGGGGGTATTGCCAATGCAGTCGGCAATGGTAGGAAATTGCAGGGTCATGGGTCGCTCGAATCCAGACTGACGCGAAGGGGCGTCATGATACGCCGAACCCAGGGCTTCATCACGCCATGATCGGTTTCAGGGCGTGATCGGACCTTAGCCCGGCTGCAGTTGGCAGTGACCGAGCACTGCCAACCGCAGTCGAGTAAAGCCACGTCCTTATTGCACGGCGGCAAAATCCTTCAGGGTGTTCATCAGCCCCTGGTAGCCACCAGTGGCGATGTACCAGGTAGCCGGCTCGAGATAGAACACCTTGTCCTGCTGCCAGGCCGTGCTGGCCGCGACACCTGCATGTTTGCCCAGGGTTTCGGCGCCCTTGCCTTCACCACCGGTGGCCGCACCACGGTCGAGCACCACCAGCCGCTGCGGCTGCTCTTTCAACGCTGCATCCAGACGCACCTTCTGCCGCTCACGCAATTGCCTGGCCTCGGGCGAATCCGGCGCTGGGCGCCCCTGCGCGACGCTCGCCGGGTCGACCGCCTCGACCACCGGACGAGTACCCAGCACTTCGTTGAGCATGCCGAATCGCTCGCCCGGCGCGTGCAGCATCAGCGCATCGTTGATGGTGAACAGGGTCAGAGAGCTCTGGCCGGCAGTCTTGGCATGAACCGCAGCCAGTTCCTTGCCCAGTTGCGCCTCGAGCTGCGCAGCCTGCTCCTGCTTGTCGAATATCTCGCCCAGCACCTTTATATTGCTCCGCACACCCGCCAGGAACTGGTCCGGCGCGATGCTCAGGTCGATGGTCGGCGCCAGCGCCGAGAGCGTCTCGAACTGATTGCTGGAGCGGCCGCCAATGATGATCAGGTCAGGTTTGAGCGCTTCCAGCGCGGCCTGGTTCGGCTCGAACAGGGTGCCGATGTTGACGGTCTCGCGCCCGGCGTATTGCGCTTTCAGGTAAGCCGGCCCGGCCATCTGCGGCACGCCGGCGGCAGCGATGCCCAGGGCGTCGAGCGTGTCGAGCACGCCCAGATCGAATACGGCGACGCGCTTGGGCGCCTCGTCCAGCGTCAGGCTGCCCTGGCCATGTTCAATGGCCAGCGGGTAGGCGGCGTGGGCCGATACGGCGCACATCAGCGCGCCAAGGTGCAGCAGGTTCGTCAGGGTACGCTTGAATAGCGTCATATCGCTTTCCTCGTTTTTCTCGATGGGGGTCATGTCCGACGCCGTGCCAGCGCCGGAAACGAGTTGCAAAAGGCCGCCAGCATCGGCGACCTGGCCAATGCGCAGGGGTCAGAAGCTCTGGGTCACACCGAACACGTAGCGCCTGCCGTCGAGGTTGTAGGCGTAGTCATCGTCGGTGGTGACTTCCTTGTTGGTGACGTTGTAAACGCCGAACTTCAGGCTGAGATCCCGGGTTGGCCGGTACACCAGGCCGACGTCGGCGAAGGTGTAGGACGGGTAGGTCACGCCGTTGCTGGAGGCACCGCTGGTGCCGGTCTGCCAGCGCCCGGACGTCTCGCCCCGGTAGTTGACCTGGGTCCAGAGGTTCAGCTTCTCCGTCGCCTGCCAGTCCAGCGACACGTTGAACATGTGCTTGGCCATGTCGTTGAGCGGCTCGCCCTTGTACTGGCCGGACTTCTGCTCCGTGCTGGTGTAGGTGTAGCTGTGGCGGTACATCAGGTTGTCGAGAAGCTGGTAATCCAGGGTGAACTCGACGCCCCGGAGCTCGGCCTTGTCCACGTTCTCGTAGGCGGTGTAGCCGAACTGGTGTGCCGGGTAGTTGGTGCCGTTGTAGACGCAGGGCACGTTCGGCTCGCAGATTCGGCCAGTGCGGTTGATCTTGTCCTTGTAGTCGGTCTGGTAGACGGTCAACGTGGTGTTGAGGCCCAGATCGAAGTTCTCGTAACCGATGCCGAGCTCGCGGTTGAGGCTGGTTTCCGGCGTGAGATCGGGGTTGCCGATGATCACGCCGCCGCGGGAGGTGGAGCCGAAATCGGTTGCGGCCTGACGCAGGCTCGGCGCCTTGTAGCCGGACGTCACGCCACCCTTGAGGGTGAAGTTGTCGTTGATTCGGTAGACCGCATACGCCTTGGGGCTGAACTCGCTGCCGTAGGCCTGGTTGTCGTCGAAGCGGCCGCTGAGAGTCAGGGTCAGGTCGTCGGTCAGGCTCCAGTTGTCCTCCAGAAACAGGGAGTTCTGGTAGCGGTCCATCTCCACAACGGCGTTGGCATCGGCCACCACGGGCTCGCGCAAACCACTGCTGGCGCCGTCCTCCAGTTTCTCGTACTTGTGGGTCAGGCCGCCGGTCAGAGCGTGCGAGCCAATGAAGTAGGTCGCCTGGGTGTTGGCGGTCAGCACGCCGTATTCGATGCCGTTGCCGGTGGTCGCGTTGAGGCGACTGAGGTTTTCCGAGTGGTCGTAGTTGATGTAGCTGTCGGTGAGCAGGTTGTCGTAGCGGCCTTCATGGGTGAGCGCATAGGTCCGCTGGATGGAGTCGGCGAAGCTCGGCTCATCGGCCTGCGGCAGGCTCCTGCCGGGATTGGCCCAGCGCCGCTGGCGCCCCTCGTTGTAGTACAGGGTGACGAGGTTCTGCTCATTGATGTTCCAGCCCAGCTTGCCGCCGGCGTTGCTTCTTCTGTAGCGCGGGTCGGTGGCGCCGCTGTCGTCCAGGCCGGCAAGGTGGCTTTCGTCCTGATTCAGAAAGGAGCCGTTGAGCTGCAGGGAGAGCACGTCACGGATCAGCGGCGCATTGAGGTACGCGCTGGTCTGGTAGCCGTCCTCGTTGACCTTGTTGGCGCTGTCGGCCAGCGAATATTCGCCGGTGATACTGCCGCTGAACTCGTTGCGGACCTTCTTGGTGATGATGTTGACCACCCCGCCCATGGCGTCGGAGCCATACAGCGAGGACGCCGGGCCGCGGATGACTTCGATGCGCTCGATGGCCTCGATGGGCGGCAGGAAGTTGATCGGCGTACCGTTCTGGGTACCGTTCAGGCCGAAGGCATCGTTGCCCTGCATCGGCCTTCCGTCGATCAGAAACAGCGTGTAGCCGGACGTCATGCCGCGGATCTGGATCGAGCGCTCCACCCCGCCACCGGCAATCTGCACCCCGGCCACATTCTTCAGTGCATCGGTCACATCGGTGTAGGAGCGCTTCTTCAACTCCTCGGCAGAGATGACGGTGATGGCGGCAGGCGCATCCTTGACGCTTTGCTCGAAGCCCGTGGCGGTGACGACTACCGCTCCGAGTTCCAGTTGCTCGGCCTTTTCCTCGGCTACCGCCGAACAGGCCAACGAGGCCAGCGTGACGGCCAGCAAAGTTTTCTCGAATCGAGGTCGAGACGAGGCAACGAGACGTCGCGTGTTGAGTGACATGTAGTGGCTCCCAGTGATCGAGGTGAGTCGAGTTGTCGGCTGGGTCGCCAGCAGCCTTCCGAACAGGAACTCGAATCCCTGCACGCCCCCGGACACAGGCTGGGCTGGCAGACCCGTGCGAACCAGCAACGCAGGCGTCACCACGACAAGCGGCAACAGCCAGCGGCGATGACCGCAACCAAACGAAAGGGGCCTGACAAAGCCACGGACGGCCAGATGCACCATCGGGAGCGAGCGCACCTGAAAAAGGGAACGCCACTATTTGCCGGCCCTTTCGGGTCAGGCGCAAATAGTAAGAATTTACATTTGAGAGTAAATCTAATTTACGAACTATACACTTTGCAGGCAGAGCTTGAGCCGCAGACCGGGCCGGGCATTCTCTGCCCACAGGCGCCCGCCCTGGGTGGCGATCATGCTGCGTGCGATGGCCAACCCAAGGCCGAAGCCATCCCCACCCGGACGGGCAGCACTGAGGCGGGTAAAGGGTCGGAAGATGGTCTCCAGCTCGCCTTCGGCGACACCCGCCCCCTGGTCCTCGATCCATAGCAACCACTGGTCATCTTCGCGCCGCCCAGCCAGGCGCACCACCCCGCCTTCCGGCGAGTGGCGAATGGCATTACGCAGGATGTTTTCCAGCGCCTGCGCCAGGCCATTGAGATTGCCCAGCACCCGGCAATCGGCCGGCAGCTCGCAGGGCATGCGCTCGATCGGCCAGCCCGTCTCGAAGCCGGCGTTCTCCCGCAGCACGTCCCAGAGCCTGACGATGTCCACTTCCTCGAGCGGCAAGCTGGGCCGCTCGGTATCCAGCCAGACCAGCTCCAGCGCATCACCGACCAGCTTTTCCATTTCCGCCACCTCACGCGCCAGGCGTTGGCGTAGGGCCTCGATGTCCTGCTCACTCTCCCCGGCCACGCGCAGGCGGGCCAGCGGCGTGCGCAGTTCGTGGGACAGGTCGCGCAGCAGCTGACGCTGGAACGCCACGGTGCGATCCAGCCGCTCGGCCATATGATCGAAGGTGCGCGCCAGTTCACCCAGCTCATCCTTGCGTCGCGTCACTTGCGGCCCGAGCCGGGCGGACAGGTCGCCTGCGCTGAGTGCAGTAGCCTGACGCCTGAGGATCGCCAGCGGCGCAATCAGCAGGCGGTACAGCAGCAGCGCCACGACCACCGCCAGGATCGCCGGCAGTACGCGCTGCAGTAGCAACTCCCATAGCTCGTTGTACCTTCGCGGGTTCAGGCGCTGCGGCAACTCCATTACCAGGCGGGCATCGCTGTCGGCGAAGGGGATATAGAAGGTCGGCGTACCACCCGGTCGCCCCACGGGAAACTCCAGCCTGCGGACGAAATCCAGGCGCTGCGCCTGCTCGCCGGTCAAGGGCTGCGAGGACAGCGAATCCTTGTGCGCGTCGACCACCACGGCCCAGATCTGTTCGCGCGCCTGCAGCTTCTGGAGAAACTCATCGACGCCAGGCGCACCCTGCTCACGCCAGCTGGTTTCCGCCTCCTGGGCATAGCCCTTGAGCGTCTTGCGGGTCGACTCGGACAGGTAGGACGTCGCATCGATCAGCTCGCGCCCGACATCCACATGCAGGCTGACCAGCAGCAGGCAGAACAGTGCCAGCGCACCAGCCAGGCGCCACAGCAGCGAGTGCTTCCCTGGCAGACTCATGCGCCGGCCTGCGCCAGGATGTATCCCTTGCCCCACACGGTATCGACGCGCGTGGCCTCGTGACCGACAGCCTGCAGCTTGCGGCGGATATGACTGACGTGCATGTCCAGGCTGCGATCGTGCTGGGCGTAGGCGCGGCGTAGCGCCTGCTGATAAAGGAAGGGTTTGCTCAGGGCCTCGTCCTTGTGCCGCCAAAGCAGCTCCAGTACGCGGTATTCGCTGGGCGTCAGGCCAACCCAGTTGCCACGGAAGGCGACGTCGCTACGCCCTTCGTCGAACTGCAAGCCACTGCCCTCGGTGCTCGGCTGCGGCTCGCGACGCTCATAGGCGACACGCCGCAGAATGGCCTCCACCCGCACGCTAAGTTCGCCCAGACTGAAGGGTTTGGGTAGATAGTCGTCGGCGCCCTGACTGAAACCGGCGATGCGATTCTGCTCATCGCCCAGCGCCGACATCAGCAACACCGGCACGCTGCGCTGCCGACGCAGGCGCTGCAACACTTCGAGACCGTTGGTGCCGGGTAGCAGAATATCCATCAGGATCAGGTCGAAATCCTCGTTTTCGGCCAACTGCAGGCCTTCGCTGCCGTCATGGCTGAGCGTCACATCGAAGCCGCAGCCCATGAGGTGGGACTGCAGATGGCTGGCAAGCAGGGGATCGTCCTCGACCGCAAGGATTCGAGCCGAGGCAGGAGTGGAGGTCATCATGGCGAAAAACCGAACAGGCAGAATGAGAACAATTCTACCTACTAAACGACAATCGCTCACCTACAGATTCCGGCGTGCCGAATCGCTACACTGCCCAGATGTTCTGAAGGAGGAAGATCGTGTTCAAGGATCTCAGCATCAAGGGGCGCGTATTGCTGCTCACCCTGCTGCCCACCAGCCTGCTGGCGCTGGTGCTGGGCGGCTATTTCACCTGGGTGCAGTTGTCGGGTCTGCAGACGCAGCTGTTGCAGCGTGGCGAGATGCTGGTCGAACACCTGGCGCCGTTGGCTGCCCCGGCGCTGGAACAGAACGACGTGAAAAAACTCGAACGCATCGCCCGGCAGGCGCTGGAGCATCCGGACGTTCGCGCGGTCGGTTTTCTCGCCCCCGAGCGTGCGTTACTGGCGCATGCCGGGCCGAGCATGCTCAACCCGTCGCCCACCGGCCAACCGGGCGTCAGCCTGCTCAGTGGACAGGACGCCACGCGCTTTCTGCTGCCGGTCTACGACCAGCACCTGGTGCTCAGCGACAGCCTGGATGATGAGCGCACGCTGGAGCTGCTCGGCTGGGTCGAGCTGGAGCTCTCGCACCAGGGCACGCTGCTCAGCGGTTATCGCAGTCTGTTCGCCAGCCTGCTGCTGATCGTCGGCGGCCTTGCCGTCACTGCCCTGCTCGCCTTGCGCATGAGCCGCAGCATCAACGGCCCGCTGCGCGAGATCAAAGCCGGCGTCGCCCTGCTCAAGGACGGCCGCCTTGAAACCCGTCTGCCGCCGCTGGGCAGTCATGAAATGGACGAGTTGGCCGGCGGCATCAACCGCATGGCCGAAGCCCTGCAGAACGCCCACGAAGAACTGCAGCACAGCATCGAACAGGCCACCGAGGACGTGCGCCAGAACCTTGAGACCATCGAGATCCAGAACATCGAGCTGGACTTCGCGCGCAAGGAGGCACTGGAGGCCAGCCGCATCAAGTCCGAATTCCTGGCCAACATGAGCCATGAGATTCGCACCCCGCTCAACGGCATTCTCGGCTTCACCAACCTGCTGCAGAAAAGCGAGCTCAGCCCGCGCCAGCACGATTACCTGTCGACCATCGAAAAATCCGCCGACAGCCTGCTCGGCATCATCAACGAGGTGCTCGACTTCTCCAAGATCGAGGCCGGCAAGCTGGTGCTCGAGTCCATTCCCTTCAACCTGCGCGACCTGTTGCAGGACACCCTGACCATCCTCGCCCCCGCCGCCCATGAAAAGCAGCTGGAGCTGGTCAGCCTGATCTACCGCGACACCCCCCTGGCCCTGCGCGGCGATCCGCAGCGCCTGAAGCAGGTGCTGACCAACCTGGTGAGCAACGCGATCAAGTTCACCCGCGAAGGCACCATCGTCATGCGTGCCATGGTCGAGGATGAAAGCGCCGACACCGCGCAGCTGCGCATCAACGTGATGGACACCGGCATCGGCCTGTCGGATGAAGACCTGCGCGCGCTGTTCCAGGCCTTCAGCCAGGCCGACAACTCGCTCAGCCGCCAGGCCGGCGGCACCGGCCTTGGTCTGGTGATTTCCAAGCGCCTGATCGAGCAGATGGGCGGCGAGATCGGCGTCGACAGCACCCCGGGCGAAGGGTCCGAATTCTGGATCACCCTGACCCTGCCCAAGGCCCGCGACGACGCCGAAGACCTGCCGCGCACTGCCCTGCAGGGCCGTCGCGTGGCCGTATTGGAAAGCCACGAGCTGGCGCGTCAGGCACTGGCCCACCAGCTCGAGGACTGCGGCCTGGAAGTGCAAAGCTTCGCCGACCCTGGCCAGCTCTTCGAGGCCGTGCACGCCCAGCAGCATGGCCAACCGCCGCTGAGCCTGGCGGTGCTGGGCATCACCGCCAGCCAGATGCCGCCCGATGTCCTCGGCCAGCGTATCCATGAGCTCGACCACCTCGGCTGCAAGGCCCTGGTGCTGTGCCCGACCACCGAGCTGGGGCTGTTCCACGAGTCGCTGCCCGACGCCTACACCCAACTGCAGGCCAAGCCTCCCTGCACGCGCAAACTGCACAAGGCGCTGGTGGAAATGGTCAGCCCGCAACGCTCGGCCAGCGAGCCGGTCGCCATCGGCGACACGCGCCGACCGCAGATTCTCTGCGTCGATGACAACCCGGCCAATCTGCTGCTGGTGCAAACCCTGCTCGATGATCTGGGCGCCCAGGTCAAGGCTGTGGATAGCGGGTACGCCGCAATAGAAGCCGTCCAGCAAGGCAGCTTCGACCTGGTATTCATGGACGTGCAGATGCCCGGCATGGATGGCCGTGAAGCCACCGAAGCGATTCGTCTGTGGGAAAGCGAAGAAGCCCGCAGCGCCACGCCGATCATCGCCCTGACCGCCCACGCCCTGGCCAATGAGAAGCGCGCCCTGCTGCAAAGCGGTATGGACGATTATCTGACCAAGCCGATCAATGAGCGCCAACTGGCCCAGGTGGTGCTCAAGTGGACCGGCCTGAACCTGCGCAACCAGCCGAGCTACAAGGTCGCGCCACCTGCGCCGCCCCAGCTGCATTCCAAGGTGCTCGACGCCGAGGAAGGCTTGCGCCTGGCCGCGGGCAAAGCCGACCTTGCGGCGGACATGCTGAGCATGTTGCTGGCCGGCCTGCCGGGCGACCGCCAGGCCATCCGTCAGGCACGCGACGCCGGCGAGCGCACCGCATTGATCGAGCGGGTTCATCGGCTGCACGGCGCCACCCGCTATTGTGGTGTGCCACAGCTGCGCGCCGCCTGCCAGCGCAGCGAGACGCTGCTCAAGCAGGATGATCCCGAGGCTCAACGCGCGCTGGACGAGCTGGACGACGCCATTGCACGCCTGACCGAAGCAGCTGCCCAGAGCGCGTAAAGCCAGAGCTGTAGCCCGGATGCAGTCCAGGGTATCCGGGTTACGCAGCTTTTATAGGCGCGAATTTATTCGCGATTGCAGCGCGAATATCGCGAATAAATCCGCACCTAGCAGACGCCATAGCGCGCAGCCCCGCGTGATAGCATGCCGGCTGAACCGGAGGACCCATGGCCGAACACGATTTCCGTTATTCCCTGCTCAACCCGCAGCACACCCTTACCGAATGCCGCGCTCTTGCACCGGGCCGCTACCAGGTCACCGGCAACGGCGGCTCGATCCAGCCCAGCGACACGCTGCTGGTCACTCTCAAAGGTAGCCGCGACCTGCACATGCGCCTGGATGTGGAAAAGGTTCGCCACCTGATCAACCCGCCCGGCCAGTGGCTGGCGGTGTGCAAAGGGCCGCAGTTCAAGGAGTTGGCCATCCATAACTGGCAGGTGAACTGCGACGGCTGCGGCAAACAGCTGGATTTCGAATTCGCCGTCGATGCCGCCCTCGGCAAAGCCGCGCAAGCACCGGCTGCCGAGGCCCGCATAGCCGAACTGGGCTGGCGCAACGACGCCGGTCGTCATCTGTGCCGTACCTGCCAGGAGGCCTGACCCCATGCACCGCGCCCTGCCCCTTGCCCTGCTCGCCGCCACACTGGCCGGCTGCGCCAGCGACACGCCGCAACTGGAAACCGAACGCAGCTATCGCGTGGAGTGGATCGGCGAGCGCCCGTTGATCGATCGCAGCCACCTGACCATCACCTTCGCCGCCGACGGCCGGGCGCACGGGCATGCCGGCTGCAATCACTGGTTCGCCGGTTATTCGCTCAAGGATGACGCGATCCGTTTCGAGGCACCGGGCAGCACCCGCAAGATGTGCGCACCGGCGCTGATGGAACAGGAGCAGCGCTTCCTCGCAGCGCTCGGCGAGGTGCAGCGCTGGGACTTCAATGGTATCGGCCAGCTGCAGCTGTGGCCGGCCAGCGGCAAGCCGATCCGCCTATGGGCGGAATAAGAAGGTAGTCCGGATGCAATCCGGGGTCACCCAATTGGTGCCCCACTCTGGCAAAGAAATCGCGGATAAATCCGCTCCTACAAGGGCGTACTGCAGTCAGGTAGGTCTGTTGTAGGAGCGGATTTATCCGCGAAATGAGCCGGAAGCGGTGCGGCGCCCTCCCTACCCAGTCAAATCGGCACATCAACAGATAACGCAGAACGCTTGCGATTGCATCCGCGTTACGCAAACAGCTCCAACTGCTCCTGCCGCCCACGCAGGTCATGCAGCCTGACCCCAACGCCCAGCAGGCGCACCGGCTTGTCGCCGCGGGCAAAGGCGTTGCTCAGCAATACTCGATAGCTTTCCAGATCCCGGCTCGCCCCCGCCTGCTCCAGCGTGGTCTGGGTGAAGTCGTGGAACTTGACCTTGACGAAGGGCTTGTCCGGCCGATAGCTGGCGTCCAGGCGCTGCAGACGGCCGTTCATCTCTTCCAGCAGCGCTGGCAATTTTTCCAGGCAGGCGTCCAGATCGGGCAGATCCTGATCATAGGTGTGCTCCACGCTCAGCGACTGGCGACGGCTGTCCACCTTCACTTCGCGTTCGTCGATGCCCTGGGCCAGGCGCCACAGGCGCTCACCGAAACTGCCGAACTCGCGCACCAGCGCCAGCTTGTTCCAGTCGCGCAGATCCAGGCAGGTACGAATGCCCATGAGCGTCAGCTTGTCGGCCGTGACCTTGCCGACCCCGTGCAGCTTGTTCACCGGCAACTCGGCAACGAAAGCATCGACCTGATCCGGGGTGATGACGAACAACCCATTGGGTTTGCGCCAGTCGCTGGCGATCTTGGCCAGAAACTTGTTCGGCGCCACACCGGCTGACACTGTGATGTGCAGCTCCTGCGCCACGCGACGGCGAATTTCCTGGGCAATGCGCGTGGCGCTGCCGGAAAAATGCGGCGAGTCGCTGACATCGAGATAGGCTTCGTCCAGCGACAGCGGCTCGATCAGATCGGTGAACTGGCGAAAGATGCCGTGGATCTCACGCGAGACGCTGCGGTAGACCTCGAAGCGCGGCTTGACGATCAGCAGGTCCGGACACAGTTTCAGCGCATGCCGCGAGGACATCGCCGAACGCACCCCATAGGCACGCGCCTCGTAATTACAGGTGGCGATCACCCCGCGACGCTCCGCCGAACCGCCTACGGCCAGCGGACGATTGGCCAGGCTCGGATCGTCACGCATCTCGATGGCGGCGTAAAAGCAGTCGCAGTCAACGTGGATTATCTTGCGCACAACATCCTCGGAAGCCTCGCCCGGCCTGGCCTGGAGCACTGCAGTCTAACAGCTGTTTGATGCTAAGCATCTGAGTTGAAAACAGTTTTTGAAGATAATAGTTGACGAAAAGCTCTCTGCCGGTAGAATGGTCGCCGCGGGATGGAGCAGTCTGGTAGCTCGTCGGGCTCATAACCCGAAGGTCGTAGGTTCAAATCCTGCTCCCGCAACCACCTTCAGAAAAGGCCACTCAAACGAGTGGCCTTTTTGTTTGCCTGCCGATTAGTATTTTCGATTAAAAGTAACAAACCGATTGACAACACTCTCTCCCTGAGTAGAATGGCCGCCGCGGGATGGAGCAGTCTGGTAGCTCGTCGGGCTCATAACCCGAAGGTCGTAGGTTCAAATCCTGCTCCCGCAACCACCTTCAGAAAAGGCCACTCAAGCGAGTGGCCTTTTTGTTTGCCTAGCCGATTAGTATTTTCGATTAAAAGCAACAAACCGATTGACAACACTCTCTCCCTGAGTAGAATGGCCGCCGCGGGATGGAGCAGTCTGGTAGCTCGTCGGGCTCATAACCCGAAGGTCGTAGGTTCAAATCCTGCTCCCGCAACCACCTTCA
>NZ_CALNWT010000006.1:0-112320 GCF_940789645.1 Pseudomonas sp. Marseille-Q0931
GAAAAAGGCCACTCAAACGAGTGGCCTTTTTCGTTTGCGCCCGTTGACCAGCACTGGTCAAGCGTATGATCCATCGCTAGAATTGCGCACTTTTTGATCAGAGGCGCCACCCAGGCGCCCTTAGAGGTTAGCCCGCATGTCCACCGCCACCCCGAAAGTCGGATTCGTCAGCCTTGGTTGCCCGAAAGCAACTGTCGACTCCGAACGCATCCTGACCCAGCTGCGCATGGAAGGTTACGAGATCGTACCGACCTACCAGGATGCCGACGTAGTGGTGGTCAATACCTGCGGCTTTATCGACAGCGCCAAGGCCGAGTCGCTGGACGCCATTGGTGAGGCGCTGGCCGAGAACGGCAAGGTGATCGTCACCGGCTGCATGGGCGTGGCCGAGGACAGCATCCGCGACGTGCACCCGAGCGTGCTGGCCGTCACCGGCCCGCAGCAGTACGAGCAAGTGGTCAGCGCTGTGCACGAGGTGATTCCACCGAAGACCGAGCACAACCCGCTGATCGATCTGGTGCCGCCGCAGGGCATCAAGCTGACCCCGCGTCACTACGCCTACCTGAAGATTTCCGAAGGCTGCAACCATACCTGCAGCTTCTGCATCATCCCGTCGATGCGCGGCAAGCTGGTCAGCCGCCCGGTGGGCGACGTGCTCAGCGAAGCCGAGCGTCTGGTCAAGGCCGGCGTGAAAGAGCTGTTGGTGATCAGCCAGGACACCAGCGCCTACGGCGTCGACATGAAATACAAACTCGACTTCTGGAACGGCCAGCCAGTGAAGACGCGCATGCTCGAGCTGTGCGAGGCGCTGTCGTCGATGGGCGTCTGGGTACGTCTGCACTACGTCTACCCCTACCCCAACGTCGACGACGTGATCCCGCTGATGGCCGCCGGCAAGCTGCTGCCATATCTGGACATCCCCTTCCAGCACGCCAGCCCGAAAGTGCTCAAGTCGATGAAGCGTCCCGCCTTCGAAGACAAGACCCTGGCACGCATCAAGAAATGGCGCGAAATCTGCCCTGAGCTGACCATTCGCTCTACATTCATCGTCGGCTTCCCGGGCGAGACCGAAGAAGACTTCCAGTACCTGCTGGACTGGCTGACCGAAGCCCAGCTCGACCGCGTCGGCTGCTTCCAGTATTCCCCGGTAGAAGGTGCACCGGCCAACGACCTGGGCCTGGAGCCGGTGCCGGAGGACGTCAAGCAGGAACGCTGGGAGCGCTTTATGGCGCACCAACAGGCGATCAGCTCGGCGCGCCTGCAGGCCAAGATCGGCCTGGAAATGGACGTATTGGTCGACGAAGTAGACGGCGAAGGCGCCGTGGCCCGCTCCTGGGCCGATGCCCCGGAAATCGACGGCAGCGTGTTCATCGACTCCACCAGCGTCAAGCCGGGCGACAAGGTGCGCGTGCGTATCGTCGATGCCGACGAGTACGACATGTGGGGCGAGCTGGTCTGATCGACCACGCCTTGCAGGAGCCCCGCTCAGTGCGGTAATGCTGTTCACTTAAGGTTGCACACGCTTCGCTCCCCTCTCCCATTTATAGGAAAGGGTTGGGGGAGAGGGCCGAAAACACCGCGAGACTGCCATTTCCCCCTCGCCGAACGCGGCCCGCCCTAACCCTCTCCCCAGAGGGGCGAGGGGACTGATTGCGTTCAACCCATTCTTATGTGAACAGCATTACCGTCAGTGCGGGGCTTTTTTGTCCAGCGCAGCATTCTGATAACCGCTGAACCGACTGGCTACGGCACCTGTGGGAGACGCTTCAGTGGCGAGCTTTTTTCAGCGGTAACACCACTGATCGCGGCTAAAGTCCCTCCCACAAAAAACCGATGCACCGCACTGGCTTCAGCCGCGAAATTCATGGTGCGCCTGTTCGTGGCTGAAGCCACTCCTCCGGATGTCACACTCCGGACGCAGCTTTCTCACCCCCAGCCTGCACCATCACCGGTACAATGGCCTCCTTTTCCTGCCGAGCCAGCCTATGAGCGAACCCACCCGCCTGTCCAAACGCGTCATCGAACTGTTCGGCTGCTCCCGACGCGAGGCTGACCTGTACATCACTGGTGGCTGGGTCACGGTGGATGGCGAAGTGGTCGAGGCGCCCCAGTTCAAGGTCGAGGATCAGCGTGTCGAACTGCTGCCCGGCGCCAGCCTCGAGCCGGTAGACCCGGTCACCCTGCTGGTGCATTGCCCGGCCGGTAGCAGCGCCGCGCAACTGCAGCACCTGCTCGTGCGCGAGCGGCACTGGGAGGACGATCCGCACGCCCAGCGCATTCTGCATGGTCACTTCCTGCGTCAGGAACAGAGCTTGCCGCTACAGAACGGCGCCAGCGGCCTGGTGGTGCTCAGCCAGGATTGGCGCGCCCAGCGCAAGCTGCGTGAAGACGGCGCCAAGTTGGAGCAGGAATACCTGGTCGATGTCACCGGCGAACTGCCAGCCAGCACCTTCGAGCGCCTGAAGAAGGGCCTGATCCACAAGGGCACGCAGTTTCCACCGTGCAAGGCCAGTTGGCAGAGCGAACAGCGTCTGCGCTTCGCCCTGAAGAACCCGGCACCCGACCTGCTGCGGCAGATCTGCACGGCACTGGGCCTGAAAGTGCTGGGCATGAAGCGCATCCGTATCGGCGGCGTGCCGATGGCCAAGCTACCGTCCGGGCAATGGCGCTATCTGGGTGAGAAGGAACGATTCTAAGGCCGTGTTAGGCTGTGCCCGCCACGCTCTCGAGACCACCATCATGCGCACCCTGCTCCTTACCGCCCTCCTCGCCATGAGCCTGCCGAGCCTCGCCGCGCCAGCGCCCTTCTTTCTCTGGCAGAGCAAGGTCGACGGCCACCTGACCTGCGCCCAGACCAGCCCTGGCGAAGGCTGGATTCGTTTCACCGGCCCGTTCCGCGACGCCGGTTGCCGGGTGGCACACGACGCGCCCGTCAACCGCCGCTAAGCAGGACGCCATGCAGCATCTGGTCTCCCCGGTCGGTATCGTCCGTTCCTGTTTCAAGGAAAAGTTCGCCATTCCCCGCCAGCCGCATCTCGCTCCCGCCGCGCGTGGCGTGCTGGAACTGCTGCCGCCCTTCGATCAGGGCGAAGCCGTTCAGGGGCTTGAGCAGGTCAGCCATATCTGGCTGCTGTTTTTGTTCCACCAGGCGCTGGAAGACAAGCCGCGTCTGAAGGTGCGTCCGCCGCGCCTGGGCGGCAATCAGTCGGTTGGCGTGTTCAGCACCCGTGCAACCCATCGGCCCAACGGCATCGGCCAGTCGGTGGTGCGCCTGGAGCGCGTGGAGCCGGGCCGCCTGCACCTGTCCGGTATCGATCTGCTCGACGGCACGCCGGTGCTGGATATCAAGCCCTATGTGCCCTACGCCGATGCCGTGGCCGATGCACGCAATCACATGGCCGAGGCGCCGCCACCGCTGATCGCGGTGGACTGGCAGGAAGATGCGCTAGCGTTGGCGCGTCAGCATGCGCTGCGTCTGGCCGAGCCCCTGGTGGAACTGATAGAGCAATGCCTGGCGCAGGACCCGCGCCCGGCCTATCAGCAACCGCAACCCGAACGACGCTACGGCGCGCGCTTCTGGGATCTGGACGTGCACTGGCATTACCCGGAGCCAGGGCACATCCGCGTACTGGATATGCAATTGGCTACAGCCAACTGAGCGCATGAAGCGTCATTTCGGCCGGCAATGATGCCTGCTTTCCTCGGAGCCAGGCCCTAGGGTGAAGACCTCACATTCATCGAGGCCTTCTCATGCATCCGTATTTTTCCCTTGTCGGCCGCACCGCCCTGGTCACTGGCGGCACCCGCGGTATTGGCCTGATGATCGCCAAGGCTTTCGTCGAGGCAGGCGCTCATGTCTATGTTTGTGCCCGTGACGGCGAAGCCTGCGCGCAAACCGCCAGCGAGCTGTCGGCGCTGGGCCAATGCACCGGCATAGCAGCCAACCTGGCCAGCGAGGAAGGTGTGCAGGCGCTGGCTGCCGAACTGACCGGGCGCATCGATCAGCTGGATATTCTGGTCAACAACGCCGGCACCACCTGGGGCGCGCCGCTGGAAAGCTATCCGGCCAAGGGCTGGGATAAAGTCATGCAGCTCAACGTCACCTCGGTGTTCGGCTGCATCCAGCAGTTGCTACCGCTGCTGCGCAAGGCAGGCTCTACGCAATGCCCGGCGCGTGTAATCAATATCGGCTCGGTAGCCGGCATTTAGCGCCATGGGCGAACAGGCCTACGCATACGGCCCCAGCAAGGCCGCACTGCATCAGCTGTCGCGCATGCTGGCCAAGGAGCTGGTGAGCGAACACATCAACGTCAATGTGATCGCACCGGGGCGCTTCCCGAGCAAGATGACCCGCTTCATCGCCGAGGACGAAGCCGCGCTGGCCGCCGACACCGCGGTGATTCCGATGAGGCGTTGGGGCCGTGAAGAGGAAATGGCCGCCCTGGCGCTGAGCCTGGCCGGCAGCGCCGGCGCCTACATGACCGGCGCCATCATCCCCATCGACGGCGGTTTTCACCTGGGCTGAGGGTCAGGTGCGGAACTGTCGCACCAACCCCTGCAACTCCACACCCAGGCGCGCCAGCTCGGCGCTGGAAGCGGCAGTCTGCTCGCTGGCGGTAGCGCTCTGTTCGCCGATGTCACGCACACGGGTCACGCTTTCGTTGATCGCCTCGGCTACTGCGCTTTGCTCTTCGGCGGCAGCGGCAATCTGCTGATTCATCTGTTCGATGGTGCTGACCGCCTGGGTGATACGGCCGAGCGCATCGCCTGCCTCACCGGCAAGCTCGACAGTGCGGCGGGTCAGATCGCGGCTGCTGTCCATCTGCTGCACCGCGCCCTTGGCCATGCGCTGCAGGCCGGCAATCAGGCTTTCGATCTCCTCGGTGCTGTCCTGAGCGCGCTTGGCCAGTGCCCGTACCTCATCGGCGACCACGGCAAAACCGCGACCCTGCTCGCCCGCCCGCGCCGCTTCGATGGCCGCATTGAGCGCCAGCAGGTTGGTCTGCTCGGCAACGTTGCGAATCACCTCCAGCACGGTACCGATACACACGCTCTCCTGATTCAGGTCGGCAATGGCCTTGGCCGACTGCTCCACTTCGCTGGCCAGGCTGTCGATCTGATCCACGGCCTGTTGCACCACGCGGTTGCCCTGCTGTGCCTCGAGGTCGGCATCACGCGCCGCCAGCGAGGCCTGCTCGGCGTTCTGCGCCACTTCCTGCACGGTGGCCGCCATCTGGTGCATGGCCGTGGCGGTTTGTTCGGTCTCCAGTTTCTGCGTCTGCACACCGGCACTGGTCTGCGCGGTGATCGCTGACAACTGCTCGGCAGCCGCGGCGATCTGCCCGACGCCGCCACCAATGCGACTGACCAGATTGCGCAGGCTGACGGTCATGTCCTGCATGGCGGCGAGCAGTTGCCCGACTTCGTCGCGGCGATCCAGCGGTATGTCCTGGCTGAGATCGCCGGCGGCGATACGCTGGGCAAAGGTCACGGTCTGGCGCAGCGGTGCGACGATCAGGCGGGTGATCAACAATGCGGCGCACAAGCCCAGCACCACTGCCGCAGCGCCCATGATGCCGAGCATTACCAGCGCACGCCGCGTGTCGACGAGCATGTGTTCGTCGGCGCTGGCTTCAGCCGACTCGGCCAGGTCGACCACCGAGCGCGCGCGCTCGATCATGGCTTTTTCGGTTGCCTGGTTCTGCTCACGAAGCTGCTGGTAGTAGAGGAAGGAGCGCTGATACAGGGTCAGCGCCTGCAAGGCGGTGTCGATGGCGGCTTTCTGATCATCGTCGAGCCAGACCTTCAGGCTGCCGGCAACGGTTTGCAGGTCTTCGCTGACGTATTCCCACTCTTCCAGCGCTTCAGCGGAGCCGTCGATGATGTACAGGCTCTCGTGGCCTCGCAGGTCGAGCATGCGCTTGCTCAGGCCGGAGGCGGTTTCCGCCAGAGTCAGCGGGTCGCTGCCGCGCAGGTTGTCACCCTGCAGGCGCAGCTCACGCACGGCGTCGTACATGTCCAGCTCGATCACCTCGAACTGGTCACGGGTTTCTGCTGCGGCGGTGCGCATGTCCTGACGGGCTTCGCGCGCCTTGTCCTGCTGCTCGACATAATTGTCGAACTGTTTCAGGTACTCGGCCGTGGCCTGCTGCATGGTCTTTACGCGCGTACCTTCGGCCGCATTCTGACTCAGGCGCTCCAGCATGCCTTGCACCTTGAGCAGGCTTTCGCGCACTTGCGCCGCGCTCTCCTGAGTCTGCTCGATGGCGAAACTGCGCTCGAGGCGACGTGCCTGGAGAATTTCCTGGTTTACCTGGGCCAGTTGTCCGACCTGCTCGTGCCCCTTCAACACCGCCTGCACGGCCAGATAGCCAATGACCGTCATGGCAGCGGTAAGCAACAGGACCAAACCGAAACCGATGAAAAGCTTCTTGCCCACGGCAAGGTTGGCGAAAAAGCGTGTGGCAGACGTGAACATAAGGGGATAGCTCCGAGTTCTTCTTATTGCAGCCGCGCCTCGTGGGCTCGACTTTATTCGACTGACTAGGCAACAGCTGTGCCATTGCGCATACAGCCTATCGGCAGGAAGTGGGAGCCGCTTGAGTGCTGGCAATTCGCCAATAAATTACTGGCCGCATAGCCAATGTCTTACATGGAAAAAGGAATATTCGGCAATTATCCGCTTATCGATGCCCAATTGCTGGCGATTAACCGCCGATGGCTGAGGCAATCCTTAATCCAGAAAAAAGCGCAGCTTCTGACGAAACTGCGCCTTTATCGACTCGCTGTGCATCAACGTCCGGCGAGCACTGGCACCACCCGCGGTCGCAGCATTTCCCCGGCCACAGTCAGCAGGCCGATGGCACCCGCGATCCAGTACCACTGCGCGACCGGGTCGAACAGCAGCCAGCCCAGCGCATGCAGGAACACCACCATGATCAGCACCGGGCTGACGTAGCGCGCCATGAACAGCCACAGGGCGTAGCCAGCCGGCGGCAGGTCCAGTTCCTCGCGCATGATTTCGCTGCGCAGCGCGTAGCCGGCCAGCAGCACGATGAGGATGCCACCCAGCGGCATCATCCAGCGCGAGGTGAGGTAGTCCAGCCAGTCGAAGAGGTTCTTGCCCAAAGGCGTCCAGCCCGACAGCAGGTTGAACGACAGCATCGCCAGCAGGCTGATCACCAGCAGCACAGCGCCGGAAGCCAGGGCGGCACGCAGACGGCTGATGCCGTGTTTCTCATTCAGATAGGCGACCGTGGCTTCGATCATCGAGATGGCCGAGGTCAGCGCGGCGATCGACACCATGGCGAAGAACAGCACGCCGAACGCGGTACCCAATGGCATCTGCTGGAAGGCAAGCGGCAGGCTCATGAAGATCAAACCTGGTCCTGCCCCGGGGCTCATGCCGTTGGCGAAGATGATCGGGAAAATCGCCAGGCCGGCGAGCAAGGCCACGCAGGTGTCGCAGATCGCCACCAGGAAAGTCGTGCGAGCGATGGACTGGCCATCGGGAATGTACGAGCCGTATGTAAGGATGGCACCCGACGCCAGACTCAGGGTGAAGAAGGCATGCCCCAATGCGGCCAGCAGCGCCTCGCCGGTGATCTTCGAGGCATCGAAATGGAACAGGAAATCGAAACCGGCCTTGAAACTGCCGCTGGTGAAGGCGTAGCCGACCAGTACGATGAGCATCAGGGCCAGGCCCGGCATCATCCAGCGCACCGCGTTCTCGATGCCCTTCTGTACACCCTTGGCCACGATCCACAGGGTCAGCAACGCCACCAGCACGCTCCAGCCACCGAGTTGCCAGGGGTTGGCATTGTGCGCCTCGAACACCCCACCGAGGGCCTCGACGCTGGTGGCAGCCAGTGAGCCGTCGAGCATCTTCCAGGTGTAGGCGAATGCCCAGCCGGCGACGACCACGTAGAAGCACAGGATCATGAAGCCGGCGAGCATGGCCATGCCGCCGACGGCCTTCCACAACGGGTTGCCACCGTTCTCGCGGACCACGCGGCCAATGGCGTCGATCGGGCTGCCACGGCCACGACGGCCAATGGCGATCTCGGTCATCATCACCGGAATACCGATGGCCAGGATGCACGCCAGGTACATCAGCACGAAGGCGCCGCCGCCGTACTCACCGGTGATGTAGGGGAATTTCCAGATATTGCCCAGGCCAACGGCCGAGCCGGTTGCTGCGAGAATGAAGCCCCAGCGCGAGAGCCAGAGGTTCTTCGGTTTTTCACGAGTCATGCGTCACCTGCTTGTTTTTATCTGTGACGGAATCGGACCCGCCGCGCTCGTGGCGCAGCGGAATGCAAGGCTTGGGTTGAAGCCGGAGATGTCACTGGGCGTCGGCTTGCACCTCCGGCGCGGCCAGTTGGAAGGCCTCCAGGAGTTCGCAGCGCGCCGCCATGGCGACAATGCGTGGATACGCGGCAAGGTCACAGTTAAAACGCCGCGCATTATACAGCTGCGGAACCAGACAGGCTTCCAGATATCCGGGGCGCTCGCCGAGCGACAGGCGGCCGTCGAATACGGCCAGGCCCTCCTCCACCGCTGTAAGACCGAGCGCGACCCAGTGCTGATACCAGGCGCTCTTCGCCTCGTCGGAGGCGCCCAGTTCACTGGACAAGTACTGCAGCACGCGCAGGTTGTTCAGCGGGTGCACGTCGCAGGCCAGATGCAGCGCCAGCGCCCGTACCTGCGCACGCTCGGCCGGATCGGCCGGCAACAGCGCCGGCACCGGGAAGATTTCCTCAAGGTACTCGATGATCGCCAGGGACTGGGCGATGCGTACGCCACCGTTTTTCTCGTCCAGCAAAAGCGGTAGCAGGCCCTGCGGGTTCAGCGTGCGGTAGTCGGCGCCATGCTGCTGGCCGCCATCCTTTACCAGATGCACCGGCACTTGTTCGAAGGCCAGGCCCTTGAGGTTCAGGGCGATGCGCACACGGTAGGCGGCGCTGGAGCGCCAGTAGCCGTAGAGTTTCAACATGAGGCTGCGCCTCCAGCGGCAAGCTGCAAGCGACAAGCCTCAAGCAAAAGCCTGCGCGCACACCGCTTGCAGCTTGTGGCTTGCAGCTTATGGCTCATAACGTTCCACCACCTGGTCGATGGCGCCGAAAATGCTCTGGCCAGCTGCGTCGAACATCTCGATGCGCACCCGGTCGCCGAACTTGAGGAACGGCGTTTTCGCCTCGCCCTGCTCGACGATTTCCAGCATGCGTTTCTCCGCCAGGCAGCTGGAGCCGGCGCTACGGTCATAGTTGGACACGGTGCCCGAACCGATGATGGTGCCGGCGCCCAGCGGGCGGGTCTTGGCGGCGTGCGCCACGAGGGTCGGGAAGTTGAAGGTCATGTCCACGCCAGCATCCGGCTGGCCGAACAGCGCGCCGTTGATATGCGAGACCAGCGGCCGGTGCACCTTGCCGTCCTTCCAGCTCTCACCCAGCTCGTCCGGGGTGATGGCGACCGGGGAGAAGCTCGACGACGGCTTGCTCTGGTAGAACCCAAAGCCCTTGGCCAGCTCGCCAGGGATCAGGTTGCGCAGCGAAACGTCGTTGACCAGCATCAGCAGACGGATGTGTCCGCCCGCCTCGGCTGGCGTGGCGCCCATCGGCACGTCATCGGTGATCACCGCCAGCTCTGCCTCCAGGTCGATGCCCCAGGCTTCGTCAGCCAGGCAGATCGGGCTATGCGGCGGGATGAAGGCATCGGCGCCGCCCTGATACATCAGCGGGTCGTGCCAGAAGGATTCGGGCATCTCGGCGCCACGGGCCTTGCGCACCAGCTCGACGTGATTGACGTAGGCGCTGCCGTCGGCCCAATGGTAGGCGCGTGGCAGGGGGCTGTGGCAGGCCGCCTGATCGAAAGCGAACGCGCCCTCCTCCAGGCCATCGTTGAGGCGCTGATAGACCGCCTCCAGCCTGGGCCGAGCGACAGCCCAGTCGTCCAGCGCGGCCTGCAGGGTGATGGCGATCTGCGGCGCAAGCACGGCGCGGGTCAGATCGCGGGAAACCACGATCAGCACGCCATCGCGGCCTTGGTTCAGTGATGCGAGTTTCATCGGTAATCCTTCGAATTCTGAGGTAGGAGCGAGCTCTGCTCGCGAACCCGGACCGAATAAAAAGCTTCGCGAGCAGAGCTCGCTACTACAGGTTTGTTTAACCCTACAGCCCCGGCGCGCGCCAGGAATTGACGTACTCGGCGACATCCACCGCACCGGCGGCATCGGCCACCTCCAGGGCGCGGCGGGTGTCGATCATCACCGCCACCTCGTCGATGAAGGTGGCCGGGTCCTCCTGACTCTTCTTCAACGCCTTGGGATGCGGACCGTGTGGGAAGCCACAGGGGTGCAGGGTAACCATGCCCTGCTCGATGTTGTCGCGGCTGAAGAAGTTGCCACGGTGGTAGAACAGCACTTCGTCGTAGTCGTCGTTGTTGTGAAAGAACGGCACCTTGAGCGCGCCGGGGTCGGATTCCACCGGCCGCGGGGTGAAGGTGCAGATCACGAAGCCATTGGCGACGAAGGTGGTGTGCACCGAGGGCGGCAGGTGGTAGCGATGGCTGATCAGCGGACGAATGTCGCGCCAGTTCAGGCGCACCACGGTGTTGTCGCCGTGCCAGCCGACCACGTCCAGTGGATTGTAGGGATAGGTCACGGTACTGATCTGGCCGCGCCGCTTGATGCGAATCTGCCAGGTGTTTTCGTCCTGCTGCGCCTTGAAGGCGTCATCGATATGCGGATGCTCCAGCACCGCCAGGTCGAAGATTGCCTGCGGGCCGAGCAGACCCTTGTCCGGCAACTGGTAGGCGCCGTCGGTGTTCTCGATCAGCAGGAAGTAACTCGGCGTGCTGGCTTCGATACGCCAGGCGGTGCCGCGGGGGATCAGCAGGTAGTCGCCGTCGCGATACTCCAGGTGGCCGAAGTCGCAATAGAAATGCCCACTGCCTTCATGGACGAACAGCAGCTCGTCGCCGTCGGCATTGCGCACCAGATGGCGCATGGCGCCGTGGGTGCGCCAGACGCGCAGCTTGACGTCGGCGTTGTGCAGCGTCAGCGGCGCCGCCAGCGGGCAATCGCGCTCGCTGGGGATGTCGTTGAAGTTGAACGCGTGCGGGCGCAGCGGGCCTTGCCAGTCGATCCAGCCGGTGGGCGGATGCTTGTGGTGCAGGTGCGCGGTGGGGCCGAAGAAGCCCTCGCGGCCCATTTCGCGCTCGTAGGTGCCCTGCGGCAGATCGCAGTGCGCCTGGCGTGAGCACTCGCCTTCACGCAGGGGAAAGCGGATCCATTGACGGCTCATGGCATCACTCCTCGGAGATCACACCGCGACGCAGCTGGTCTTCCTCGATCGACTCGAACAGCGCCTTGAAGTTGCCCTCGCCGAAGCCCTGGTTGCCCTTGCGCTGGATGATCTCGAAGAAGATCGGGCCGATCACCGTGTTGGTGAAGATTTGCAGCAGGATGCCGTCATCGCCAGGCGCGCCATCTATCAGGATGTTCAGCTCGCGCAATACGTCGGTCGGCTCGCCATGCCCGGCGACGCGGGTATCAACCTTCTCGTAGTAAGTGTCCGGGGTGGTCATGAAGTCGACGCCATTGGCACGCAGCTGGCGAACGGTGGCGTAGATGTCGTCGGTGGACAGCGCTATATGCTGGATGCCTTCACCGTGGTATTCACGGATGAATTCCTCGATCTGCGATTTGTCGTCGGCCGACTCGTTGATCGGGATGCGGATCTTGCCGCACGGCGCGGTCATGGCGCGGGAGAACAGGCCGGTGAGCTTGCCTTCGATGTCGAAGTAGCGGATCTCGCGGAAGTTGGCGATACGCTCGTAGAAACCGGACCAGACATCCATCTGCCCACGGCGCACGTTGTGGGTCAGGTGGTCGATGCACTGCAGGCCGACGGCGTTGTCGTTGGGGCTGCGGCCTTCGACGTACTCGAAGTCGACGTCGTAGATGGTCTTGTCGCCATAGCGATCGACGAGATACAGCAGCGAGCCGCCGATGCCTTCGACGCAGGGAATGTTCAGCTCGCCGAAGTTGGCGTGGCTGCCCACCAGTTTGGCGCCCTGCTGCTCGACGTAAGCAGCGGCCTGCGCGGCGTTCTTGACCCGGAAGGCCATGGCGCAGGCGCTGGGGCCGTGCTTCTCGCCAAAGGCACGCACATGCCCGGTGGGGCTGCCATTAAGCACGATGTTGATGTCGTTCTGCTGGAACAGCCACACCTCTTTGGAGCGGTGCTTGGCAGTTTCGGTAAAGCCCATGGCGGTGAACAACCCGCGCAGTTGCTCGATGCCTTCGGCAGTCGGTGCGGTGAATTCAACGAACTCGAAGCCGTCGGTGCCGATGGGATTGTGCTGCTCGATCTTGTTCACGGCGTTCATCTTGCCTCCTGATTGTCATTGTTATGGCGAACGCACGAATGCGCTGCGGACAACCTCATGACAACCGAGCGCAGACCCGCTCTCAAGATGGCTTGCGACACTTCGACACAGTAGCCAAGCGCAGCACCGGCAAATTTTCGTTACGCCAGGCCATTCATGCAGACATCGCCCCGCTTGGCGTAAAGGAAACCTTACACACCGGTCTGCCGGCTTGCCGCTGGCACTCAGCCAGAACGTGAGAAGGTGTAGGCGCGTTCGACCTTGGCCACGCGTGTGGCGAAAGCGGCGTACCAATCGGCTCGCCCCTGTTCACGCACAATGCTGTGCTCGGCATGCTCACGCCAGGCGCGGATTGCCTCCTCGCTCTGCCAATAGGACAGGGTGATACCCAGGCCATCGCTGCGCGCCGACTCCACGCCGAGAAAACCGGGTTGTTGCGCGGCCAGTTCCAGCATGCGTTGCGCGGCCTCGGCGTAGCCGGTGTCCATCTCCGTGCGCTGGGAGGTGAAGATCACCACGTAATAGGATGGCTCCGGCGTAGCGGCGATCACGAGGCCACGGCCAGATGGGCTTCGTGCACCGACTGCACCGCACAGGCGCCGACCAAACCGGCCACAACCGGCGGCAGACGGCCTTCCAACGCCGCACGCTCGGGCTGGAACAGGGTCGCGATGAAGAAAGGATGATCCTCAAGCTCGATGGCGCGTACTGCGCCCGCTTCGTCATGCCCGGAGGCCTTCAGCGCCTGCGCCATCAGCGGCTCGACGAAAGCGTCACTCAAGCCGTAGCGGCACAGATACTGCTCACTGATCTCGCGCACGCCGTACAACTCGGCGATGCGAGAACCAGAAACCAGGTGCACATGCTCGCTGACGTCCAGCAGTGCACAAGTCAGCGGCGCGATCAGCTGAGTCTGCGCCTGCGGCGACAGTTCGGCGTGCTCGGCATCGACCCAACCCAGGCGGTTACGCGCGTATTCGAGCAGCGCGTGCTGGAAGCCGCCACAGGTGCCGAGGAATGGCACCCCCTGCTCGCGGGCAAAATTAATGGCGCGTAGCGCGCCCTCGGTCGCGACATAGGGGCTGCCAGGCACGCACCAGATGCCGTCATAGGCCATCAGGGCGGCATCCTCGAGAATGCCGTCAGTGGCCAGCCAATCATGCTCGACCGCCACTCCCAGGGCTTCACTGGCCAGGCGCAACGCCTCGGGGATGGCCCGGTGCGCGGTGATCGCCGGATCGTAATCACCGACCAGCGCAACCCTGACTCGACACTTGCTGTACATACGCTTTCCCTCCAACTTGCATGGCAGCCTCCTTGCCACTATAAGATGGCGCTCGCGCAATAATAATTGGCGAATAGACAAGCAGAGATTGCAGCCATGCAATATCAAATTGACCACACCGACCTCTCGCTGGTACTCGCTCTGGTGCGCGGCCGCTCCCTGGCGCGGGCCGCAGAACTGCTGCAGGTGGACGTCTCCACCGTATTTCGCGCCGTACGCCGGCTGGAAGCCGCATTGGGTGTGGCGCTGTTTGAAAAGAGTCGGCGCGGCTACGAACCCAGCGAAACCGCACGCGCCCTGGCGGAACAGGCCGAACGCGCCGAACAGGCGCTGGATGCCGCGCGAGTGGCGCTGGAGCTGGGCAAGCAGGTGGTCAGTGGCACGGTGCGCCTGACCTGCACCGACGCCGTACTGAGCAGCCTGCTGCTACCGGCCATGGCGCGTTTCATGCCCAATTACCCGGCCCTGGCGCTGGAGTTGGTAACGTCTAATGACTTCGCCAACCTCAGCCGGCGCGACGCCGACCTTGCCCTACGCCTGACCAACGAGCCACCGGAGCACCTGGTGGGCCGGCGTCTGGCCAAGGTGTCCTATCTGGTTTGTGCGCGCGATGATGGTCAGGATCGCAGCGACCTGGCCCGTCAGATCTGGATCGCCCCGGACGAGGCGATGCCGGATCACGCCACGGTACTGTGGCGCCTGCGCGAATTGCCAGGCGTCACGCCCAATTACCGCTGCAGCAGCATGTACGCCGTAGCACAACTGGCGCGCGCCGGCTTGGGCGTTGCTGCCCTGCCCGACTTCGTGCTGCGTGCCCATCCGGAGCTCAAGGCACTCGGCCCGCCCCTGGCCGGCTGCGACACCGAACTTTGGCTGCTGACCCGCCCCGACTGCCGGGCGTTGCGCTCGGTGCAGACGCTGTTCGAGGAGTTGAGCGAAGCGTTGATGAGCGATAGCTGAGGCGGAACGTCGCCGCTAAAGCGCCTCCCACAGAGCAGGAGAGGCAGTCGTTGTAGCGGTGGAATCTTGTGGGAGGGGCTTTAGCCGCGACTGTCCAGGAAGCTGCGTAGCCCGGATGCAATCCGGGGACATTGGTTGCGCAAAAGAGCATCGCGGCTGAAGCCGCCCCTACCTATCCCGTAGAAGGCCCGTAGGGCGGGTGCAACCCGCCAGGCCGCTGATGGCGGGTTGCACCCGCCCTACAACTGTCATTCCTTGGAACGGCCGAGCGTCATTCCGATTCAACCGCGAAGTAGCAACTCACCCCTGCTGCAAATGCCCATACAGCTTGGCGTACAGCCCGCCTTCGGCGATCAGTTGCTGATGGTCGCCATCCTCGGCAACGCTGCCGCCATCGAACACCAATACCCGATCGGCCTGCTTCACCGCACTCAGGCGGTGGGCGATGATCAGCGTGGTGCGGCCTTCGAGAAATTGCGCCAGCGCTTCGTGCAGGGCGTACTCGGTCGCCGCATCCAGCGCCGAAGTGGCTTCGTCGAGGATCACCACCTTGGGTTCTGCGAGCACCATGCGGGCGATGGCCAGGCGCTGGCGCTGGCCGCCGGACAAGCGCACGCCACTGCGTCCGACAACGCTGTCCAGCCCCTGCGGCAGTTGCGCAATGGTGTCGTGCAACTGGGCGATGCGCAGCGCCTGCCAGCAGGCCTCGTCGCTGCGCTCGCGGCCCATGGTGAGGTTGGCGCGCACCGTGTCGTTGAACAGCGCCGGGTGCTGCAGCACCACCGCAACGTTGTCACGCACACCGTCCAGGCCGATCTCCTCCAGCCTGCTGCCGCCGAAGCGGATGCTGCCGGCCTGCGGCGTATACAGCCCCAACAGCAGTTGCACCAACGTGCTCTTGCCGCCGCCCGATGCGCCAACGATGGCGACCTTCTCGCCTGGGCCAATGGACAGGTCGAGACGATCCAGCACCGGCTCGTCGCCATAGCCGAAGGTCAGCCCGCGCACCTCGATGCCCACCGTGTCACGGCCCTTGAAGGGATCGACGCGCCCTTCGTACTGCGGCTCATCCTTGCGCGCCAGCAGCTCGTTGATCCGCGTCAGCGCACCACCGGCTGCATAGAAGGCGTACTGCAGGCTGAGCAGTTGCTCCACCGGGCCGATCATGAACCACAGGTAGCTGAACACCGCGAGCATCTGGCCGATGGACAGGTCAGAGAACAGCACGGTGAGCATCGCCGCGGCGCGGAACACATCGATGCCGAACTGGAACAGCAGGCCGCTGGCACGGTTCGACGCGTCGCTCTTCCATTGCGAGGCTACGGCGTAATCGCGCACCTCACGCGCCCGACCGCCAAGGCGACCGAGGAAATAGCCCTGGCGGTTGCCGGCACGCACTTCCTGGATCGCTTCTAGGGTCTCAGTCAGCGCCTGGGTGAAGCGCGAGGTGCTGTCATTCTCCAGCTTCTTCAGGTGCTTGACCTTCTTGCCCAGCAGCACGGTGGCGTAGATCACCAGCGGGTTGAACAGCAGGATCAGCAGGGCCAGTTGCCAGTGCATCCAGATCAGGATGGCCGAGGTGCCGACCAGGGTCAGGATCGCCACCAGAAAGCGGCTCAGGGTCTCGCCGACGAACTTGTCGAGGGTATCCAGATCGGTAACCAAGTGAGTGGTCACCGTGCCGCCGCCCAAACTCTCGTATTCGCCGAGGGAGATGCGCTTGAGCCGTTCGATCAGGCGCATGCGGATGCGGTAGACAATGTCCTTTGACAGCCTGGCGAACAGGCGTGCCTGCAGCACGTTGAAGATCAGCGCCGAGCCGCGCAGCAGCAGGGTCAGCAACAGCATCAGACCGATATAGCCGGCGGCCGTTTCCCAGTCGGCGGGCAGGAAGTTGTCCATCACCTTGAGCGCCGCATCGCCGTCGTGCAGCAGCACTTCGTCCACCAGCAACGGCAACAGCAACGGGATCGGCACGCTGCACAAGGTCGCCAGCACGGCGACCAGGTTGGCCAGAATCAGCGCTTTCTTGTGACGCAGGGCCAGGCGACGGATTTCTGCCCAGCTCAACCGATCAGGCATTGGCGGCGCGCTCCAGCCAGCGGCCCAGCAGCGGAGACAAGGCATCGAGTGGCTGGTAGCCATTGGTCAGCAGCGCCAGCTGACCGTCGCGCTCGGCCAGCAAGGTAGGGAAACCGGCGATGCCCAGATCCTGCACCCAGCTGAAGTCCGCGGCCGTGGCCTCATGCATGGCCTGGCTGTCGAAGGCCTCGGCGAACTCGATGCGCGGAATCCCGGCCTGCTCGGCCAGCTGTACCAGCACGCTGGCCTGGGTGACGTCGGCGCCCTCGGTGTAAAAGGCACGCTGGATCAGCTTGAGCAGGGTCCAGGCGCTGGGCGTATCGAGGTTGCGTGCAGTGACCAGCGCGCGGCAGGCCGGCTCGGTGTCATACACCAGCCCCTCGGGCAGGCCTCGGTCGAAATCGAACAGCTGCCCGGTGCTGGCATTCACCGCCTGCCAATAACCCAGGTAACGCACGCGCGCGGCGGCATCGATCGCCACCTGATCGCGGCGCAGGCCGCCCACCACGATCTGCAACGGCACGCCGGCTGCCGCCGCCTGCTCCGCCAGTTCCTCGACCACAGGTGCGAAGCCCCAGCACCAGGAGCACATCGGGTCCATTACGTAGAGCAGGCGGCTCGCCATGGGTCAGGCCTCGTTCAGTTGGCGGGGATCACGGCCGATGGGATGCGGCTGGTTTCGCTGGCGCGCCAGTTCGATCTGCTTCTGCCGCTCGCGGGCGCTCTCGCGGGTCTTTTCCGGCAGCGAATCCCAGCAGTGCGGGCAACTGACGCCGGGGCTGTAGAACTCGGACTGGCGGTCCTCAACGGAGATCGGGGTGCGACAGGCATGACACTGATCGTAGTCGCCTTCGGACAGGTCGTGGCGCACGGTCACACGGTTGTCGAAGACGAAGCAGTCGCCTTGCCACTTGGTCTGATCCTGCGGCACTTCCTCGAGGTACTTGAGGATGCCGCCCTTGAGGTGATAGACCTCCTCGAAGCCTTCGCCGAGCATGTAGCTGGAGGCTTTCTCGCAGCGGATACCGCCGGTGCAGAACATCGCCACCTTCTTGTGTTTGCTCGGGTCGAAGTGGGCCTTGATGTACTCGGGGAACTCGCGGAACGACTTGGTCCTGGGGTCGATGGCACCCTCGAAGGTACCGATGGCTACCTCGTAGTCGTTACGCGTATCGATCAGCAATACTTCCGGGTCGCTGATCAGAGCGTTCCAGTCCTGTGGTTCGACGTAGGTGCCGACGCGCTGGTTGGGGTCAACGCCCGGCACGCCGAGGGTGACGATTTCCTTCTTCAGCTTGACCTTGGTGCGATAGAACGGCTGTTCATCGCAATAGGATTCCTTGTGGTCGATATCGGCCAGGCGAGCATCCAGGTGGAACCAGGCGAGCAGCGCATCGATGCCGGCGCGGCTGCCGGACACGGTGCCGTTGATGCCTTCTTCGGCGAGCAACAGCGTGCCCTTGATGCCATTGTCGATGAGGGTTTGCAGCAAAGGCTCGCGCAGCGCCTGGTAATCCGGCAGGGAGACGAATTTATACAGCGCCGCGACGACGATCTTGTCGGTCATGAATATTCTCTCAGTAGTCGCCCACGTAAAGGGCGGACTGGCGTGACATGAAAAACGCCGGCATGGCCGGCGCGGAGGGATTGTAACAAAGCAGAGAATCGCCGGGGCGGGTTGGCGACAAGGCGCGACAGCCTGTCACGTAGCCCGGATGCGATCCGGGAACTGCCGATGGGTTTCCCCGGATTTCATCCGGGCTACCTCAATGACCACCACGGCAGGTCGGCGAGGCCGGTGCCACGCCTTGCGCTGCCCACTCCTGCGGCGTGTAGGTGTGCAGCGCCAGCGCGTGGATCTGCTCCATAAGCTCGCCGACGGTGGCATAGACCTTCTGATGTCGCTTGACCGCATTGAGCCCGGCAAACGCCGGGCTGACGATCACCGCCTTGTAGTGGGTTTCCAGGCCGCGGCTGTGCATATGGCTCTCGTCCAGCACCTCGAGATGCTCGGGCTCCAGCGCAGCGAGGGCAGCGGTGATCAGGTCTTGCTTGGACATCTTGAGCTCCATCAGGGTTGTTTCGGCAGTCCGAGCTCGCCGCTCATGTCGGCCAGCAGCTTGTTCACCTCAGGCACCGCGGCTTCCAGCTTGCTCTGGGTGATCTGCGCGGATTGCGCGGTCAAAGTCGGCATCTTCTGCAGCACCTTCTGCCCCAGCGGCGACTCGTAAAAGGCAATCAGATCCTTGAGCTCCTGCTCGTTGAAGTTGCTGGTGTAGAGCTTGACCATGTCCGGCTTCAGCTTGTCCCAGCCTACCGCCTTGTCCAGCGCGGCATTGGCCTTGGCCTGATAGCTCTCCAGCACCGCCTTCTTGCCGTCCGGCGCCTCGGCGAAACGCTGGGCGAACATCTGCTGCACCTGGCCGTACACGGGCACGGTCAGCTTGTCGGCATGGGCCAGCTTGAGAAAACGCTCGGCATCGGCGGCGTGGCTGGCGGCATCGGCCATGGCCAGGGATGCGCTCGCGCTGAGCAGTATGGCGGTGCAGAGTGTGGAGAAACGGAGCATGGGAGGCGTCCAGGGTTATGAATGAGTCTGGGTAGACTGCGGTGGCGGCATTTTGTGCCCTGCGCCCAAAACCCTCAAGCGATGCGAGTTGTGCACTGGCTCACAGCAGCCATGCAGACCGGCGCACCCGCTGGTCAGTTGCCAAAATGCCAGTACTTGCTCATGCTTGGGCGAGCTCGGCATCCTGCGTGATATTCACCATTCTTATCAAGGTGTGCGCACTCCCCGGACTCGGCAATTGATAGCCAGCCTGCGCACAAACATGGACGTGCCCGATGACCAGTCTCACCTCACATGAGCCGCTTCCGCGCCAGCCACTCTGCGACAGCAAGGGCCGCTTGCTGGACGAGGCCATCGGCTGGTCCAGCCGCCCGCAAGTGGACTGCGCCCTACGCGGCCATCTGGGACGGCGCAAACGCTGGAACCACTGGTGCATCACCACTCCGCAATGGATGCTCGCGCTGACCCTGGCCGACCTTGACTACCTTGGTTACGGCGCCGCCTATTTTCTCGATCTGGAGTCCGGCCAGTCGGTCGCCCACGCTCGGTTCCGCCTTTTCGCCCTGGGCTGCCAACTGCCCGACCTGCCGCAGGAGAGTCACGCCTTCAACCACTCTCGTCTGCAGCTGCGTGCCGACGAACATCCCGGGCGTTTGCGTCTTACCGCATCAGCGCCCGATATCGGCGGCCAACCGCTGCAGATCGCCCTGGACATTCAGCGACCTGCGCACCTGCAATCGGTCAATCTGGTGGCGCCACTGAAAAATGGTGGTTTCCATGCCACCAGTCGCCACCTTGGGCTGCCCACCGCCGGCAGCCTGCAACTGGGAAACAAGCATTACAGCTGCGTGCCTGGCCAGAGCTTCGCCGCGCTGGATTTCGGTCGTGGCGTCTGGCCGCTGCACAGTCACTGGCAGCGAGCCGCTTTCGCCGCCGCGGGCGGTATCGCCGGCAATTTCGGTACGGGCTGGCTGGATCACAGCGGCCTGTCGGAAAACGCCCTGTGGTTCGGCGGTGAAGTACAGCTGCTCGACAGCCCGCTGCATATCGTCCGCAGCTCGCAGGCGCCGCTGGCCCCCTGGCGCCTGGACAGCGAAGACGACCGCGTGTCCCTGCGCTTCACCCCTCGCCAGTTACATAGAGCCTGTCCCAAGTTTGGCCCCTTCCGCGCCAACACCGCACAGCGCTTCGGCCACTATGATGGTGTGCTGCGCGGCCCGAAGGGCGAGCGTGTTCCGGTAGATGGCGCGCTGGGCTGGCTGGGCGAAACCCACGCCCGCTGGTAATCGGCGCGATAGATAAGTTGCGGAACCAGTCTCCGGCGGCGCGACCTAAACTGCCAGCAACCTCGAACATGCCCGGAGAACGCCATGAGCCGCACCGAAACTGACAGCATCGGCCCCATCGAAGTCCCCAACGACGCCTATTGGGGCGCACAGACCCAACGTTCGCTGATCAACTTCGCCATCGGCCAGGAGCGCATGCCGCTGGCTGTGCTGCACGCGCTGGCGCTGATCAAGAAAGCCGCTGCACGGGTCAACAGCCGCAGCGGAGAGCTGCCGGCCGATATCGCCCGGCTTATCGAGCAGGCCGCCGACGAAGTGCTCGAAGGCCAGCACGACTCGCAGTTCCCCCTGGTGGTCTGGCAGACCGGCAGCGGCACGCAGAGCAACATGAACGTCAACGAGGTGATCGCCGGCCGCGCCAACGAATTGGCTGGTGGCCAGCGCGGCGGCAAGACTCCGGTCCACCCCAACGACCACGTCAACCGCGCGCAGAGCTCCAACGACTGCTTCCCCACGGCCATGCATATTGCCGCCGTCCAGGGCGTTCGCCATTGCCTGCTGCCGGCGCTGGCCGAGCTGCGTGACGGTCTGCAGGAGCAGGCGCAGCGCCACGCCAACCTGGTCAAGACCGGGCGCACCCATATGATGGACGCCACGCCAATCACCTTCGGTCAGGAGCTGTCTGCCTTCGTCGCCCAGCTCGGGCATGCCGAAGCGGCAATTCGCGCCGCCCTGCCCGCCGTCTGTGAACTGGCCCAGGGTGGCACCGCCGTCGGCACGGGTTTGAATGCGCCGGCCGGTTTTGCCGAGGCCATCGCCGCCGAATTGGCGGCCCTCTCCGGCCTGCCGCTGACCAGCGCACCGAACAAGTTCGCCGCACTGTCCGGGCATGAGCCGCTGGTGCAGCTCTCCGGCGCACTGAAAACCCTCGCCGTGGCCTTGATGAAACTGGCCAACGACCTGCGCCTGCTCGGCTCGGGCCCGCGCGCCGGCTTCGCCGAGGTACGCCTGCCGGCCAACGAGCCGGGCAGTTCGATCATGCCCGGCAAGGTCAACCCGACCCAGTGCGAAGCGCTGTCGATGCTCGCCTGCCAGGTGCTGGGCAACGACGCCACCATCAGCTTCGCCGCCAGCCAGGGGCACTTGCAGCTCAACGTGTTCAAGCCAGTGATCATCCATAACCTGCTGCAGTCGATCCGCCTGCTTGCCGACGGCTGCCGTAACTTCCAGCAGCACTGTGTGGCCGACCTGCAGCCGGATGCTGCACAGATGGCCGCGCATCTGGAAAACGGCCTGATGCTGGTGACAGCGCTCAATCCCCACATCGGCTACGACAAAGCCGCTGAGATCGCCAAGAAAGCCTATGCCGAAGGCAGCACGTTGCGCCAGGCAGCACTGCAACTCGGTTATCTGAATGAAGAGGAATTCGACCAATGGGTCAGGCCGCAAGACATGCTCGGAGCCGGGCGGCATGAGTGAGGGCAAGAGCGGCGCCACACCGCTGGAAGGCGATGGCAAACGAATCCTGCTGATTCTCGGCACGCCGAAAAAGAACAGCCTCTGCCATGCCCTGGCTGAGGCCTATACCCACGGCGCACGCAGCAAGGGCCATGTAGTCCGCCAGTTGAGGCTGGGTGAAATGCAGTTCGACCCGATACTGCGCGACGGTTACGAACAGAGCCAGAACCTGGAGCCGGACCTGCTCGAAGCACAGCGCCTGATCCACTGGGCCGAACATCTGGTATTCGTCTACCCGGTGTGGTGGGGCGGCATACCGGCCTTGCTCAAGGGCTTCTTCGACCGGGTATTCCTGCCCGGTTTCGCCTTCAAGTACCGCAACCGCTCGCAGCTCTGGGACAAGCTGCTCAGCGGCCGCAGCGCCGACCTGCTGGTGACCATGGACACGCCACGCTGGTACTTCCGCTGGATCTACGGTGCCCCGGCGCATCGGCAGATGGTGCGCACCATCCTCGGTTTCTGCGGTATCAAGACCCGCCGCCTGAACGAGTTCGCCCCGGTGCGCCCGTCCGGCGAAGAGCAGCGTCAGAGCTGGCTGCGCAAGGCTGAAACGCTGGGAAGCAGCGTTTAAACGTCGTCAGGACCTGGCCTTGCGCGCCCGCAGAGCCGCCATCAGCGACGGGCCAAGCGCGGTGAGTGCCGAGCCGAGCACGACCACCACCGCACCGGCATAGGCGATCCAGTTGACCTGTTCGGGCAGCACATGGTCCGGCCACCAGGTCGAAGCCAGGGCTACGGAAACGAAAGTCACCAGCGGGGTCAGCGCCAGGGTCGCGCTGACTCTTGAAGCCTCCCAGTGCGCCAATGCTTCGGCGAAGGCGCCATAAGCCACCAGAGTATTCAGGCAGCAGGCCAGCAGCAGCCACCCCTGCAGCGGGCTCAGCTCCAGCACTTGCAAGGGATGCGCCCAGGGCGTCAGCAGCAGCGCGCAGGCCAGGTAGATGACCATCATCACCTGCACGGAGCTCCACGAGGTGAGCAGTTGCTTCTGTGCCAGGCCATAGAAGGTCCAGACGAAGGCCGCAGCCAGCACGGTCAGCACGCCGGTGGTGTAGGTCGTGAGCGAGGTCAGCAGCTCACCCAGGCGCTGATTGAAGAACAGACCGAAGCCCAGCAGCATCACCATCAGGCCCAGCGCCTGGCCCAGACTGAAACGCTCGCGAAAGACGAACAGACTGCTGATCAGCAACAGGATCGGCGCCACCTGAATCACCAGCTGCGTGGTTCCTGGACTCAGCAGATTGAGCCCGACCAGATACAGCACGTAGTTGCACGTCAGCCCACCGACGGCCAGCGCCAGCAGCCAGCCGCCCTTGCGCCCGAGCGGGCGAAAACGCGGTAAGCGCCGAGTCGCAGCCAGATAGGCGAACAACAAGGAGCCCGCCACGGCCAGGCGATACCAGGTGACGGTTACCGGGTCCATCACCTGGAGAACTTCTTTGAGCTTGATTGGCAGGATGCCCCAGAGCACGGAAGTGATCAGGGCGAGCAGCAGGCCGTACATCCAACGGCCGGAGGAAATGTGCATGGTGACCTCAGGCAAGCGGTCGACAGAGCACGTCGTCCGCAGCCGACCATTCTAGGAGAGGTGAGGTTATCGACACAGCAACAGTTCGGCCTGGCAGACGAGCCCAACTGTACTGCCCAAGATTCAGACCTGCCGGCAGGTTGGCGCCAAATATCCAAAAAAATCGCTTAAATCTGCAAAAAAATGCGGCCAAAATCGACCATTTGTCGTTTTGCCAAGCGCGCCGTTTCGCTTGTATTAGGCTTGAATCATCCAGCCCCTCAGATGGAGCTTTCATCATGTTCGGCCAACGTATCGCTGACTCGCAACCCGGCACGCATTACCGCAGTTCTCGCGTCAGCGCCGTCAATGGCCAGTATTTCTTTGCCACCCGCGAAGGCACGCTGGAAGGTCCATTTCTCTCCCGACACGATGCAGAGCAGAGCATCACGCGCTATATCGAGCGCATGGCCATGTCCGACAAGCTGCTGCGCCACAGCAGCGAACACATCGACAACCTGCAGCGCCGCGAAGCGATCAAGCACAATCAGGAGCTCTGAACGCTCGATCGCTACAAACGTGCCAGCCCCAGATCTTCCCGATGCGCCGCAAGATGCGGCAGCACCGCGGCCAGCAGTGGCTCCTTGAAGGCATCCTGAAAGCGATGCGCCAAACCCGGAATCAGCTTGAGTTCGGCGCCCTTGATATGCGCCGCCACATGCACGCCATGCATCACCGGCAACAGCGGGTCGGCCGTACCATGCACCACCAGCGTCGGCACTTTCAGACGATTTAGCAACTCGACCCGGCTCGACTCGGCGAGAATCGCCAGCAACTGACGTTGCACGCCTTCGGGATTGAACGACCGGTCATAGGCCACTTCGGCCTGGTGCAGCAGCAAGGCGCGATCATCATGTACCGAAGGACTGCCGAGCGCCGCGAGCAGATCGGCCTGCTGCTGCAGAGCGGCCTCACGACTGCCCGCCTCACGCCGCGCCAGCAGGGCCACCAGGGCATCGCTGGGCGCCGGCAAGCCTTGCGCGCCCGAACTGGTCATCACCAACGTCAGGCTGAGGACGCGCTGCGGCGACAGATCGGCCAGGTGCTGGGCGATCATTCCGCCCATGCTCGCGCCCAGGACGTGAAAGGCATCGACACCGAGACTATCCATCAACGCCAGGGCATCGCCCGCCATGTCACGCAGGTGATAAGGCGCGCCGAGCGACAGCCCCAGACGGTAACGCAGCACTTCGTAAGGCAGGTTGATGCTCGGTGCTGGCTTGCGCCAGCTGCTCAGCCCCACATCGCGGTTGTCGAAACGCACGACGCGAAAGCCCTGCTGACACAGGCGCTCGACCACTTCGTCAGGCCAGTGGATCAGCTGTCCGCCCAGGCCCATGACCAGCAGCAGCGTCGGGTCGCGCTCGCTACCGACACTCTGGTAGGCCAGGCGCACGTCGCCGACGTCGGCATACCGGGTTGGCCCGGAAATATCACAACGGTTGGCCGCAAAAGACGGCAGGCCGCACAGCATCGCGACCAAAAAAATGAATGCACGCATGAAAACACCAGAAACGCAGAACCCCACTGGAACGCGATTCTGGTGAAAGTTGTTCGACTGCGCTGCCACACAAGCATGACAGTTTGATGAAGGAGGACGAACGGTCGGCGGCCAGGTGACGACAGCGGCCGGCCATAGCGTCGCGCCATGAAGCCCCTCGCTACGCGGGAGGAGCTTCAGCCACGGCAACCTGGAACATCAGGCCAGCTCGGCACGCAATTGCCTGGCCGCCGCGACCATATTCACCAGTGCTGCCTCGGTCTCCGGCCAGGCGCGGGTTTTCAGGCCGCAATCGGGGTTGACCCACAACCGCTCCAGTGGAATGCGCTGCGCCGCCTTGCGCAGCAGGCCGAGCATCTCAGTGCTGTCTGGCACACGTGGCGAGTGAATGTCATAGACGCCCGGGCCGATCTCGTTGGGATAATCGAAGCGCTCGAAGGCCTCCAGCAACTCCATGTCCGAACGTGACGTCTCGATGGTGATCACGTCGGCATCCATCGCCGCGATGGACTCGATCACGTCGTTGAACTCGCTGTAGCACATGTGAGTGTGGATCTGGGTTTCGTCACGCACGCCACTGGCGGTCAAGCGAAAGGCTTCGGTGGCCCAGTCCAGGTAATGCTGCCAGGCGGCCTTGCGCAGCGGCAGGCCTTCGCGGAACGCAGCTTCGTCGATCTGGATGATCCTGATGCCCGCGGCCTCCAGATCCACCACCTCGTCGCGAATCGCCAGCGCCAGTTGCCTGGCCTGCACTTCGCGGGATACGTCCTCGCGCGGGAAGGACCACATCAGCATGGTCACCGGGCCGGTCAACATGGCCTTCACCACCTTGTCGGTCAGGCTCTGGGCATAGCGAATCCATTCCACGGTCATCGCCTGCGGACGACTCAGGTCGCCGACGATGACCGCCGGCTTGACGCAACGCGAGCCATAGCTCTGCACCCAGCCGAAGCGGGTGAAGGCGTAGCCGTCGAGCTGCTCGGCGAAGTACTCGACCATGTCATTGCGCTCGGCCTCGCCGTGCACCAGAACATCCAGGCCAAGGCGTTCCTGCACACTCACGGCTTCACGTATTTCGCCGTGCATGGCGTCAAGGTAATCGGCGGCGCCGAGTTTGCCCTGCCTGAACGCCTGGCGTGCCAGGCGGATGGCCGAAGTCTGCGGGAAGGAGCCGATGCTGGTAGTCGGCAGCACCGGCAACTGCAGGCGCTCGCGCTGTTTGCCGATACGCTCGGCGAATGGCGACTGACGCTGGGCATGACGCGGGCGAGTCGCCGCCAAACGCGCCTGAACCTCGGGCTTGTGAATGCGCGTCGATGCAGCGCGAGCAGCCTGTACCGCACGGCTGGCCTCCAGTGCAGCCTGTACAGAGGCATCATCCGGCGCCTCCAGTGCCCTGCCGAGCACGGCAACCTCCGCGCATTTCTGTACGGCGAAGGCGAGCCAGCCCTTCAGTTCGGCGTCGAGTTGATCCTCGCGCGCCAGGTCCACCGGGCTGTGCAGCAGCGAGCAGGACGGCGCCACCCACAACCGCCCGCCCAGACGTTCGTGAGCGTGACGCAACACCTCCAGGGCCTTGTCCAGATCGCAGCGCCAGACATTGCGGCCGTTGACTACGCCCAGCGACAGCACCTTGTAGGCCGGCAGGCGATCGAGAATGGTCGGGTACTGCTCCGGCGCCCGCACCAGGTCGATATGCAGGCCATCCACCGGGAGGTTGGCTGCCAGGCCGAGGTTGTCTTCCAGGCCGCCGAAATAGGTGGCGATCAGCTTCTTGCAGGGTTCGCGCTGGATCAGGTTGTAGGCGCGCTCGAAGGCGTTCTTCCAGTCCTGCGGCAAATCCAGCACCAGAATCGGTTCGTCGATCTGCACCCACTCCACGCCTTGCGCAGCCAGGCGCTGGAGAATCTCGCCATACACCGGCAGCAGACGCTCGAGCAGCTCCAGCTTGTCAAAATCAGCGCCTTTGGCCTTGCCCAGCCATAAATAGGTCAGCGGGCCGATGAGTATCGGTTTGACCCGATGGCCAAGGGCATGCGCCTCCTCCACCTCTTCGAACAACTGCTCCCAGCTCAAGGCGAACTGCTGGTCAGCGCTGAATTCCGGTACCAGGTAGTGGTAGTTGGTGTCGAACCACTTGGTCAGCTCCTGCGCATGAGCGCCGCCGCAGCAGCTGTTTGTGACGCCGCGGGCCATGGCGAACAGCGTCTCCAGTGTCGGCTTGCCGTCCGCCGGACGGAAGCGCTCGGGAATCACGCCGAAAGCCAGCGAATGACCGAGCACCTGGTCGTACCAGGCAAAGTCGCCCACCGGCAACAGGTCGATGCCGGCGTCCTTTTGCAACTGCCAGTGCTCGGCGCGCAGGCGCTGACCGACCGCACGCAGCCCGGCTTCATCCAGCTCGCCTTGCCAGTGCGCTTCGAGAGCTTTTTTCAGTTCACGGTCACGACCGATGCGCGGGAAACCGAGGGAATGAGACAGGGCCATGACTTGACGCTCCACAATGAATCGAGATGGCGCCATTTTCGGCATCGGCCATGAGTGAGACAAACTCAAGATTTTCGCCTTGATCTATAGATTTACTCATGTAGGCTGTATGAAGCATATTCATCCAGTTCCGAAGCTGGATGAGTGAAACCTTCACAGAGACCGCCATGCTCGAGCTACGCCACCTGAAGACCCTGCACGCCCTGCGCGAAACCGACAGCCTGGTAGAGGCAGCCGAGCGCTTGCATCTGACCCAGTCGGCACTGTCACACCAGTTCAAGGAGCTGGAGGAGCGCCTTGGCCTGCAGTTGTTCGTGCGCAAGACCAAGCCGGTGCGCTTCACCAGTGCCGGCCTGCGCCTGCTGCAGCTGGCCGACGCTACCCTGCCCCTGCTGCGCGGCGCCGAACGCGACCTGGCGCGTCTGGCCGGCGGCACTGCCGGCCGCCTGCATATGGCCATCGAATGCCACAGCTGCTTCCAGTGGCTGATGCCGACCATCGATCAGTTTCGCGATGCCTGGCCGGAAGTGGAGCTGGACCTGGCCTCGGGTTTCTCCTTCGCCCCGCTACCGGCATTGGCCCGTGGCGACCTGGATCTGGTGGTGACCTCAGATCCGATCGAGCTGGCCGGCATCACATACGTGCCGCTGTTCACCTACGAAGCCCAGCTGGCGGTCGCCAATCAGCATCGCCTGGCCTCCAGGGCCTTTATCCAGCCCGAGGACCTGGCCAGTGAAACCCTGATCACCTACCCCATCGAGCGCGACCGCCTGGACATCTTCACCCGCTTTCTCGAACCAGCCGACGTCGAGCCGGCGCAGGTTCGTACCTCCGAGCTGACGGTGATGATGATGCAACTGGTGGCCAGCGGCCGTGGCGTCTGCGGCCTACCCAACTGGGCGCTGCACGAATACAGCTCGCGGGGCTACGTCAGCGCCAAGCGTCTGGGCGAAAAAGGCCTGTACTGCACGCTGTACGCGGCGATCCGCAGCGACATGCTCGACGCGCCCTTCATGCGCGACTTCCTGCTGACCGCCAAGGACACCTCCTTCGCCAGCCTTGAGGGTGTCAGCGTGGCGCGCTGAGCCAGCTAGGCAGAACGCTGGTTCACGCCGATGAAAAGCTGCATCCGCCCCTTGGCGGGACTGCCACACAAGAACAGCGCAGGCGCCACTGACGTGTGGAACCGGCGCCCCGCTGCGAAGCGTTCGGCAATACCCCGCAAAACCACAACTTCGCCCCGAGGCGGGTTCCTACACGAAAGCGTTTGATTCGCTAGCCGCAATTTCCTTGTTACAACTCCCACCTTGCCGCATCGTGACCAACAGTCATAGCATGACCACCGGTCACAATCTTTGGTGGAAAGCCCATGCGCTACCAGGATCAACTCTTCCAGCAACGCGAAAGCGCTCTGCTCGAAGCCGCCCGCCAGCTGTTCCAGAATCACTCCTGGGATCGCGTCACTATTGCCGAGGTGGCGCGCCATGCCGGCATCGGCAAGGGCACCGTTTACAAGCACTTCTCCAGCAAGGAAGCGCTCTATGCGCGCCTGGTGCTGGATTGTTCGCGCCAGCATCTGGCCGAGCTGCAGGACATCGCCCGCAACGCGCCCACAGAAACTGCCATGCGCCGGGTCATTCGCCGCGCCTTCGAATTGCTGCAGGCAGACCCGCTGCAGGCGCAGCTTTGCCTGCTGTGTGACCGCCCGGCCTTTCAGGAGCGCCTGGAAGCGCCCTACCGCGCCCAGTTCGTCGAGTTGGAAGGCCTTTACATGAAGCTGTTCAGCGGCCTTCTGCAAGACAGCTTCAGCGACCTGCAGCTCTCCCCCGCGCACTGCCAACACCTTTTGTGGGGCGTGGAGGCCTGCGTTAACGGCGTCATGACGCGCATCGCCTCCGGCGGTTTCGCGCACTGGGCCGAATACATCGAACTGGGCGCGTACTTCGACCGCGTTACCGACTTCATCATCGCCGGCCTGCAGGGCCAGGCTGCCGCGCTGCTGGCAGCGCCCGCCACCAACGAGTAAGCCATCGCCATGTTCGCGCAACTCAGCAAACGTCCCTGGATCATCGCCGTCATTATCGCCATCGTGCTGCTGCTCTGGCTGCTCAGCGGCGACCGCTTCGTCGCGCGCGACGAGGTACAGGCCGACCCCGATAAACCGGCCACGAGCGCCGAACCGGCCCGTGTAGAAGTGACGTGGCTGGCAGCTCAGCCCATGCAGCGCCAGCATGTGGTGCAGGGACAGATCGAGGCTTGGCGCCGCGTGGAACTGCGCGCCCAGGTCAGCGGCAGCGTGCAGAATCTGGATCAGGACAAGGGCAACCGCGTCGCCGCCGACCAGGTGCTGCTCAGCCTCTCGCCTGATGACCGTCCGGCCCAGGTCGCGCGCAGCGAGGCCGATGTTCGTCAGCGGCAAAGCGACGTCACCGCGGCCAAACGCCTGCGTGAGCGCAGCCTGGTTTCGGCCAACGAACTGATGCGCCTGGAGAGCGAGCTGGCCAAGGCCCGCGCCGAACTCGACAGCGCCCGCTTGCAGCAACGCAACACCAAGATCAGGGCACCGTTCGCCGGCATCTACGACCAGCGCATGGTCGAGCTGGGCGACTTCGTTCAACCCGGCCAGAGCCTGCTGACCCTGGTGGACATCGACCGCCTCAAGGTCAGCGCGCAGATCGCCCAGCAGCAGGTGACCCAGCTCGAATTGGGCCAGCCGGTGAAAGTGGAGCTGCTTGATGGCCGCACGCTGCAGGGCGAACTGCACTTCATCGCTGCCGCCGCCGACCCGGGCTCGCGCAGCTTCCGCATCGAGGTCAAGGTGGACAACCCGGACGGCCTGCGGCTGGCCGGGGCCAGCGCCACCCTGCATATCCAGACCGGCGAAGCCATGGCTCATCGTCTTTCCCCCGCCCTGCTCAGCCTGGACGAAAACGGCCGCCACGGCGTCAAGTGGGTCAACGATGCACAGCGCGTGGAGTTCACCCCGGTCGAGCTGATCAGCGTCGACAACCAGGGCGCCTGGGTCAGCGGCCTGCCGTCCAAGGTGGCGTTGATCACCCTTGGCCAGGGCTTCGTCCAGCCCGGCCAGCAGGTGAATGCGCAACTCGCGGCAGAGGGCAGTTGAAATGCACGCACTGATCGCCGCCGCGCTCGACCGCAGCCGCACCACCATCCTGATCCTATTGTTCCTGCTCTGCGGCGGGCTGGTGGCCTACGTCGCCATGCCCAAGGAATCCAATCCCGACGTCACCATCCCGATGATCTACGTCTCGGTGACCCTCGAAGGCATCAGCCCGGAAGATGGCGAGCGCCTGCTGGTGCGCCCGCTGGAGCAGGAGCTGCGCAGCCTGGAAGGGGTCAAGGAAATGCGCTCGATGTCCAGCGAGGGTCACGCCTCGGTGATCCTGGAGTTCGATGCCGGCTTCGACGCCAAGGTGGCGCTGGCCGACGTGCGCGAGAAGGTCGACACCGCGCGCAGCAAGCTGCCCGAGGAGGCCGACGAGCCGACCGTCACCGAGGTCAACGTGGCGCTGTTCCCGGTGCTGTCGGTGGGCTTGTCCGGGCCGATTGCCGAAACCGAACTGGTGTACATCGCCCGGCGCCTGAAGGAGAACATCGAGGGCATCGCCGAGGTGCTGTCGGTGGAAATCGGTGGCGACCGCGAAGACCTGCTGGAAATCGTCGTCGACCCGCAGGTGCTGGACAGCTACGGCATCGACTACAACGAGCTGTTCAATCTGGTCAGCCGCAACAACCGTCTGGTCGCCGCCGGCAGCCTGGATACCGGCGCCGGGCGCATGAGCATGAAGGTACCCGGCGTCATCGAAGACCTCGAAGACGTGATGCGCATGCCCATCAAGGTGGTCGGCACCAGCGTGGTCACCTTTGCCGACGTCGCCACCATCCGCCGCACCTTCAAGGACCCCACCGGCTTCGCCCGCATCAACGGCCAGCCGGCCATCGTGCTGGAAGTGGCCAAGCGCAGCGGCGCCAACATCATCGAGACCATCGACCAGGTCAAGGCGCTGATGGAACAGGCCAAACCCCTGCTGCCGCCGGGCGTGGAAGTCAGCTACATCATGGACCAGTCGCAGGAGGTGCAGAGCATGCTCGGCGACCTCCTCAACAACGTGCTGACCGCCATCGTTCTGGTGCTGATTCTGGTCGTGGCGAGCATGGGTATGCGCTCGGCGCTGCTGGTCGGCCTGACCATTCCCGGCGCCTTCCTCAGCGGCATCCTGCTGATCTGGATGCTCGGCTTCACCCTAAATATCGTCGTGCTGTTCAGCCTGATTCTGGTGGCGGGCATGCTGGTGGATGGCGCCATCGTCGTTTCCGAGCTGGCCGACCGCTATCTGCAACAGGGCCAGACACCGCGCCAGGCCTGGGCCAACGCGGCCACTCGGATGGCCTGGCCGGTAATCGCTTCCACCGCCACCACCCTGGTGGTGTTCCTGCCGCTGCTGTTCTGGCCCGGCGTGGTCGGCCAGTTCATGAAGTACCTGCCGGCGACGGTAATTCTTTGCCTGCTGGCATCGCTGGCCATGGCGCTGGTGTTCCTGCCGGTGCTCGGTGCCGTCACTGGCGGCCAGGCGCGTCCACAAGCCCCCGCCGCCAACCGCGCCGGTAACGCCTACCGTAACCTGCTTGCGACGCTGCTCAAGCGCCCAGGCCTGACCCTACTCGGCATGCTGGCGCTGATCGCCCTGATCTATGTCGGCTACGGGCGTTTCAACCATGGCGTGGAGTTCTTCCCCGACGTCGAGCCGGAAAGCGCGCAGATCTGGCTGCGCGCCCGCGGTGATCTGTCGGTGCAGGAGAAGGACGCCCTGCTCCAGCAGGTGGAAAAACAGGTAATCGGCATGCGTGAGGTCAAGGCGCTGTATGCACGCTCTCTGGCCCAGCCGGAAGGCCAGCAGGGCCAGCTCGGCGCCGACGTGATCGGCACCCTGCAGTTCCAGTTCGTCGACTGGCACCAGCGCCGGCCAGCCAAGGAGATTCTCGCCGAAATGAGCCAGCGCACCGCAGGTATTCCTGGCGTCATTCTGGAATTTCGCAAGCAGGAACAGGGGCCCACGGAGGGCAAGCCGGTGAAGCTGCAGATCAGCTCGCTGGACCCGGCGCTGGGCGAGCAATGGGTCGAACGCATCCGCGGCGAAATGCAGCGTCTCGGCGGTTTCGTCGATATCGAGGACGACCGCGCCCTGCCCGGCATCGAGTGGCGCATCAAGGTCGATCGCGAGGCCGCCGCGCGCTTCGGCGCCGATGTGCTCAGCGTCGGCAACGCGGTGCAGATGATCACCAACGGCCTGAAGCTGGCCACCTACCGGCCTGAAGATGCCACCGATGAGGTCGACATCCGCGTGCGCCTGCCCGGCAACTGGCGTTCGCTCGACCAACTCGGCCGCCTGACGCTCAACACGCCTTCCGGCCAGGTGCCGCTGAGCAACTTCGTCGACCTGCAGCCGGCACCCAAGGTCGGCACTCTGCGCCGCGTCGATGGCGATCGCACCATCACCCTGCAGGCCGATCTGGCTGAAGGCGCCCGCCTCGACGAACGTCTCAGGGCGCTGCGCGAAGCACTTGGCGATGTACCGGCCGAGGTCAAGGTGCAATTTGCCGGCGAAGATGCCGACCAGCGTGAGGCCGCCACCTTCCTGATGACCGCCTTCGTCGTCGCCATCTTCCTCATGGCGATCATCCTGGTGACCCAGTTCAACAGTCTCTACCAGGCGGCGCTGGTACTGTCGGCCATCGTCCTGTCCACCGCCGGCGTGCTGATGGGGCTGCTGGTCAACGGCCAGTCGTTCGGCATCGTCATGGTCGGCATGGGCCTGATCGCCCTGGCCGGCATCGTGGTGAACAACAACATCATCCTGATCGACACTTACAACCAGCTACGCCTTCAGGGCCTGCAGCCGCGCGAAGCGGCGCTGGAAACCGGCTGCCTGCGCCTGCGCCCGGTGCTGCTCACCGCGGTGACCACCATCCTCGGCCTGATGCCGATGGTGCTCAGCATCAACGTCGACCTGGTAACCCCAAGCCTTGGCTTTGGTGCCCCCTCGACTCAGTGGTGGACGCAACTGTCGAGCGCCATCGCCGGCGGCCTGGCCTTCGCCACGGTGCTGACCCTGCTGCTGACACCCTGCCTCTTGGTACTGGGTGCCCGCTTCGAACGCCGCCCGCCACCGCTGGAGAGCTACGACACCGACCTGCTCGACCTGCCCGAACATCTCATTGCCCGTGGCGAGGGAAAGTCGCACCTGCAACGCACCGATTGATGCCGCCATACGATAGACGGCAAAACGCCAGATATCGCCTAAGCTAATCAGCAATGACGGTTAAGGGCGGGAATGGAAAAGCAGCAGGGATGCTTTATCAACACGATGCGCATCGCAGAAACGACAAAGCCCTCTCTCGGAGGGCTTTGTTTTTCCGCTCGCCTCACATCGGCCAGCGCAAGCAATGAACACCGAGCTAACGAAGTGTGTGGGGTCGGCGTCCTGCCTGTAGGCCACTTCGTTAGCCCGGTTGACCAGAGATTAGTCCAGACGGCGGCATTGTGCCAATGTCTTTGGGGCGAAGCCTGTCGAGAGAAGCTTGAAACTGCTCTGCGCAACACAAAACTCCTGCAGCAGCTGCGCATACAGGATCCGAAGCCGATCAGGTCGAACGCGCGGCCATTTTCCTGCCTAGCCGCGATTGCCAACGCCTGCTGATATCTATGCCGACATGCGCTATCACCAAGCCGATGATTCAAATGCACCGACAGCATTCAAATGTCGGGCGCAATCCAGATAGTCTTGGCTGCGGCAGCACCCCTCACACGTCGACAAAGCGAGGCAGCGATGACCCAATCCACCTACGTACCGCCGAAGGTCTGGCAACATCTGGAAGCGTCCGGCGGCCAGTTCTCCAAGATCAACCGCCCTGTCGCAGGCGCCACCCACGAGAAGGAACTGCCGGTCGGCAAGCACTCGCTGCAGCTCTACTCCCTGGCCACCCCTAACGGCGTGAAGGTGACCATCCTGCTGGAAGAGCTGCTCGCGCAGGGACACAGCGGTGCCGAATACGATGCCTGGCTCATCCGCATTGGCGAGGGCGACCAGTTCTCCAGCGGCTTCGTCGGAGTCAATCCAAACTCGAAGATCCCCGCCCTGCTCGACCGCAGCACAGCTACACCGATCCGCGTGTTCGAATCCGGCTCGATCCTGCTCTACCTAGCGGAGAAATTCGGCGCCTTTCTGCCAACAGATCCGGCAGGCCGCACCGAAGCCCTCAACTGGCTGTTCTGGCAAATGGGCTCGGCGCCCTACCTGGGCGGCGGCTTCGGGCACTTTTACGTCTATGCCCCGGAGAAGTTCGAATACGCCATCAACCGCTTCACCATGGAAGCCAAGCGTCAGCTCGACGTGCTTAACCAGCGCCTCGCCAATAACCGCTACCTGGCCGGCGACACCTATACCATCGCCGATATCGCCGTATGGCCCTGGTACGGCGAAGTGGTCAGGAACAACGTCTACTCGGCAGCGGAGTTCCTCGCTGTTCATGAATACCCGCACGTACTGCGCTGGGCCGAAGAGATCGCCAAACGCGAAGCCGTACAACGCGGCCGCCGCGTCAATCGCACATGGGGCGACCAATCAGAGCAAGTGCCCGAACGGCATCAGCCTGCTGATTTGGATTAACAACTGATACGGGAAAGCACCGGAACAAAGGCTGCTGATTCCCAGACACGAAAAAGCCCCGAACCGTATTACGGTTCGGGGCTTTTGATGTGGCGGGAAGATAGGGATTTGAACCCTAGGTGCCATTGCTGACACAACGGATTTCGAATCCGTCCCGTTCGACCACTCCGGCATCTTCCCAAGCGGCGCGCATGATAACAGCTGATTACGCTTTGGCGAAGCTTATTTTTAAAATTTTTCTTGTTCTATCAGGCGCTTGTGAAAAAACCGAGCAGTGCTCGGCCTTTTCAGTTGATGGCTTCAGCCTCAGGCCGTCAGGCGAGTCAGCGCTTCGCGGTACTTGTCAGCGGTTTTCTGCGCCACGTCTGCCGGTACGGCCGGGGCCGGGGCCTGCTTGTTCCAGCCGGTGGACTCCAGCCAGTCGCGCACGAACTGCTTGTCGAAGCTCGGCGGGTTGCTGCCTTCGGCATAGCTGTCAGCCGGCCAGAAGCGGCTGGAATCCGGGGTCAGCACTTCGTCCATCAGGGTCAGGGTGCCGTCTTCGTCCAGGCCGAATTCGAACTTGGTATCGGCGATGATGATGCCGCGGGTAGCGGCGTATTCCACTGCCGTGGTGTACAGCTTGATCGCCGTGTCACGCACCTTGGCGGCCAGTTCGGCGCCGATGATGGCTTCGCACTGTTCGAAGCTGATGTTCTCGTCATGGTCGCCCACGGCGGCCTTGGTCGAGGGGGTGAAGATCGGTTGCGGCAGCTTGGCCGCTTCCTTCAGGCCAGCCGGCAGCACGATGCCGCAGACGGTGCCGCTCTTCTGGTATTCCTTCCAACCGGAACCGACGATGTAGCCACGCACGATGGCCTCCACGGCGACGGGTTTAAGGCGCTTGGCGACGACCGCGCGGCCTTCGACCAGTGGCAGCTCGGCAGCTGATACGACGTCTTCGACCTTGTCACCGGTGAAGTGGTTGGGCACCACGTCAGCCAGCTTGTCGAACCAGAAGTTGGAAATCGCGGTGAGGATCTTGCCCTTCTCCGGGATCGGCTGTTCGAGGATGACGTCGAATGCCGACAGACGATCGGTGGCCACCATCAGCATGCGCTTGTCGTCGATTTCGTAGAGGTCGCGGACCTTGCCCGAGTAGATCTTCTTCAGGCTCAGGGTGGTGGGTGTGCTCATGTCGGCATTTCCGTTTCTGGCAAACAAAACAGGCGAAACCTTGTAGGGTTTCGCCCATCGATTAACGGCTGGAGGCGCGTTGCACCCGATCAGCCAAGATTATCCTGAATCAGGCTCAGCACGCGGCGCGATACATCGGCCGGGGCAATGGTGTTGAGATCTTTTTCCACAGTGACCTGGACGCCATCACCTACCGGAGTCAGGCGCACCTGATAGCGCTCGGCGCGGGCTTCGATCTCTTCCTTGCTCGGCGCGCTGCCGAACAGGCGACCGAAGAAGCCGGGCTTCTCCTCGTTGACCTGGGCGCCTTCGGCCATGTTGATGTAGTACAGGCCGAGGCTGCGGTTGAGGTCGTCGACGCGTACGTCGCCAAGCTCCAGCGAGCGACCGACACCGGACCAGGCGCGATCGAAATCGGCGCCCAGGTTGAGAACCGGGTTGCCGTTACCGTCTTCGCTCAGACTGACGCGGCTGGGTGCATCGAAGTCGCGCGCGGCGAGCAGCGATACGGAACCGCCCTGCTCCACGCCACGGGCCATGCTCACCAGCATTTCGTCGAGCAGTGCCGCTTCGAGGCTGGCATTGCCGCTACGCGATGCGAAATCGACATCGGCCGTGCTGCCAGCAGGACGCTCGGCGCTGGTGACGAAGACTTCGCTGGTATTGCGTTGCACGCCCGGCTCGATGCGTACCCGCACGCGGGTTTCCGCATCCGGCGCAACACCGGAAACGCGGCTGCTCAGGCGGCTGGCCATGCCAGTGGCGAGTTCGTCGAAACGCTGCCAGGAGGTGGTGAACTCACCGACCTGCGGGCGCTCGTTGGCGATGCGGAAGCCGTTGTCTTCGAAGAACTGACGCGCCAGCGGCCAGACTTCGGCCGGCACACGCTGGGCCACCACCCAACGCGAGTCGCCGCTGCGCTGCAGGCTGAACTCGCGCTCGTCGGCACGTACCTGCAGGCCTTGCGGGCGTGGTACGTCGAACTTGCCGGAGGTTTCGGTGCTGCTGGCAACCTGGGCAGGCACTGGCAGCAGCGGATCGAGGCGCTTGGCCTGGACGTCGGCCGGCAATTGCATCGGTGCAGTCTGGCGCGCTTCCAGGTAGTCGCTGCCGCGATCACGGAAGTAGCCATTTTCACCCCAGAGCCAGCCGCAACCGCTGGTGCTGGAGACGATCAGAGCAAGGGCGGAGAATCCGGCCAGTCGCTTCATGCGTAGAATCCTTGAGTTAAGCCAATACACCGCACTGGCGCATGGCCTGGCGCAGCGGTTCGTGACAGCGCGGGCTGAGCCAGGTCAGCGGCAGGCGAATACCGTCGCCCATCAAGCCCATTTCGTGCAGCGCCCATTTCACCGGAATCGGGTTGGATTCGAGGAATAGCGCCTTGTGCAGCGGCATCAGACGGTCATTGATGGCGCGGGCGATGGCCGCCTCGCCACGCATGGCAGCCGCGCACAGGTCGCTCATGGCGCGCGGCGCAACGTTGGCGGTAACCGAGATGTTGCCCTTGCCGCCCAGCAGCATCAGCTCGACAGCGGTGGCGTCGTCACCGGAGTAGACGAGGAAATCCTTGCTGACGCGATCCAGTACATCCTGGGCGCGTTGCAGATCGCCGGTGGCTTCCTTGATGCCGATGATGTTGTCGATCTTCGACAGGCGCTCGACGGTCTCCGGCAGCATGTCGCACACGGTGCGACCCGGCACGTTGTAGAGGATCTGCGGGATGGATACGGCTTCGGCGATATGGCGGAAGTGCAGGTACAGGCCTTCCTGAGTCGGCTTGTTGTAGTACGGGGTGACCAGCAGGGCCGCGTCGGCGCCGACTTCCTGGGCGGCACGGGTCAGCTCGACCGACTCGCGGGTGGAATTGCCGCCGGTACCGGCGATCACCGGGACACGACCGGCGACCTGCTTGACCACGCGCTTGATCACGTCGATGTGTTCACCCACGTCCAGCGTGGCGGACTCACCAGTGGTGCCGACCGCGACGATGGCATTGGTGCCCTCCTGAAGGTGGAAATCCACCAATTTGCTCAGGGCCTCCCAATCCAGACCACCCTGCGCATCCATGGGCGTGACCAGTGCCACCATACTGCCCGCAATCATGCAACCGCTCCTGCCGGAAAAATTGAGCCGTAATGGTACTGGGGCCACCAGTCCGGCACAAGCAACGGACAGGCCTTATAGATGCTGGCCGTCGTCCGATGGACATGGCGGTGCCATTCCCCTTGGCGACGCTTTTCGCTAACCTGCTGCCTTTGATCTGCGGCTACTCGTGCGCGGATCGTTCATCGCTTTAGGAAGGCTGCATGTCCACCCCCCCCGTTCGCGAACAATTCCTCGTCATCAGTGCTCTCGGCCGCGATGCCATGGCCCTGACCAATCTGCTCAGCCGCACCAGCCACGAGAACCGTTGCGCGGTGATCGGCACCCGTCTGAGCCGTCACGGTGAATTCAGCGCCCTGGTGCTGCAGGTGTCGGGCAGCTGGGATGCACTGGCGCGCCTGGAGTCGAGCCTGCCGCTACTGGCCAAGAAGCATGACTTCACCGTGGACCTGGTTCGCAGCGCCGCCGCTGAAGTGCGCCCGCAGGCGCTGCCTTATGTGGCCTACGTCAGCGCCGTGTACCGCCCGGACATTCTCAACGAGTTGTGCCAGTTCTTCATCGATCACCGCGTCGAGCTGGAAAGCCTGACCTGCGACACTTACCAGGCGCCACAGACCGGCGGCACCATGCTCAACGCCACCCTGACCGTGACGCTGCCGGCCGGCACGCAGATCAGTTGGCTGCGAGATCAGTTCCTCGACTTCGCCGACGCGCTGAACCTGGATGCACTGATCGAACCCTGGCGCCCGCAGAATCCCTGACGCCCTGCTGCGCGCCGGCCCTGCTGCGTTAGCAACAGGCTCGGCGTGCTCATTACAACTCGCAGAGTCGAGCGTGACGCCGAGTGGCCCTCACCGGCTTCGGGGCCGCCGTCGATATTGCATGGCTCTGGCTCGCGAGATCGCCGTTGACGTATGAATGAAGGAGCTTCCATGTCCGTTGAACTCGACAAACCCGTTGCCGACTTCCAGGCCGAGGCCACCAGCGGCCAGCAGGTCAAGCTGTCCGACCTCAAGGGCCAACAGGTCGTGCTGTATTTCTACCCGAAGGACGCCACCCCAGGCTGCACCACCGAAGGGATGGACTTCAGTGCCCGCTTCGAGCAGTTCAAGGCAGCCAACACGCTGATCTTCGGCGTGTCGATGGATAGCCTGAAGAAGCACGAGAGCTTCAAGTGTAAGCAGGCCTTCCCCTTCGAGCTGATCAGCGACGAGGAGCACCAGCTGTGCGACCTGTTTGGCGTGTATCAGTTGAAGAAGAACTACGGCAAGGAATACATGGGCATCGTGCGCAGCACCTTCCTCATCGACAAGGACGGCGTGCTGCGTCAGGAGTGGCGCAACCTCAAGGTCGCCGGCCATGTCGACAAGGTGCTGGCAGCGGCCGAGGCCCTGAACAAGGCCTGACCCTCGCCGCTATCGAAAAAAGGCCGCTATTGCGGCCTTCTTTCTATCTGCGTATTGCCCCTTTACTCGACAGCCACCAGCTCGGTACGCGGCCAGGCGTTGATCACGGCCTTGAACAGGGTCGCCAGCGGAATGGCGAAGAATACGCCCCAGAAGCCCCACAGCCCGCCGAACAGCAGCACCGCGCAGATGATCGCCACCGGATGCAGGTTGACGGCCTCGGAGAACAGCAGCGGCACCAGTACGTTGCCGTCGAGCGCCTGGATGATGCCGTAGACCACCATCAGGTAGAGAAACTGGTCGCTCCAGCCCCATTGGAACAGGCCGATCAGCGCCACCGGCACCGTCACCACCACAGCGCCGATATAAGGCACCACCACCGACAGCCCGACCAGCAAGGCCAACAGCGCCGCATAGTTGAGCCCCAGGTAGGCGAAAGCGATGTAGGTGACCACGCCACAGATGATGATCTCGATGAACTTGCCGCGGATGTAGTTGGCGATCTGCTGGTTCATCTCCTGCGCCACCTGAGTGATCAGCGCACGCTCGCGCGGCAGGTAGCCGCGGAACCACTGGCCGATCTGCTCGCGGTCCTTGAGGAAGAAGAACACCAGAATCGGCACCAGCACCAGATAGATCATCACGCTGACCAGCACCGGCAGGCTGGACAGGGAGAACGACAGCGCCCACTGGCCAAACTTGCCGGCTTCACCACGCGTGCTGTCGATCAGTTGCACAACTTGCGCATCAGTGATCAGGTTCGGGTAACGCTCCGGCAGCAGCAGGAATACCGCCTGCCATTCGGCGGCCATGCGCGGCAGTTCATTGAACAGCGTGCTCAATTGCTGCCACAGCAGCGGCATCAGCACCAGCAAGAACACCGCCAGACCGCCCATGAACAGGGTGAACACCAGCCAGACCGCCAGCACCTGCGGCACCTTGAGACGTTCCAGGCCGTTGACCAGACCCTGCATGAGGAAAGCCAGCACCAGGCCGGTCAGCACTGGCGCGAGCATGCCGCCCAGCGTCAGCACCACCGCAAAGCCCAACACCAGTAGCACCGCCAGCACCACGGCCTGCTCATCGGAGAAGTAGCGGTACAACCAGTCGCGAATAACCTTGACCATCAACAATCCTTAAATCTGCAAAAGAGCGCTCGCTATCTTCTAGCCTGCTGCACCGAGCGCGGGTCAGGCCTTACGCAACCAGTAACGATAAATACCCGCCTCGACCTCTTCATGCAGCAGCGCATGCCCGGCGAGACTGGCGAAGGCGCGAAAATCACGCTGCGAGCCGGCATCGGTGGCGCTGACCTTGAGTACGGCGCCGCTGGCCAGGCGATTGAGCTCGAGCTTGGCTTTGAGCAAAGGCAGCGGGCAGTTCAGCCCGCAGGCATCGAGTTCGGCATCGAAGGCCGGTACGTCTGTCATCATCTACTCCTGATCGGCCGGCTAGGATAACCAAGGCGCCGCAACCCTGGCCAGCGCGGTAGCTGGCCGGCTACAGTAACGACTTTGTCTCGAGAGCCCTGAGTGCATGACTTTTCTGCGCCCCACCCTGCTGACGCTGGCCTGCCTGTTCGCCGCCCATACGGGCGCCAGTGATCTGCCGTCGCTTGGCGACGCCAGCTCCTCGATCGTCTCGCCGCAGCAAGAACACCAGCTAGGCCGCGCCTGGCTCGGCCTGCTGCGTGGTCAGGTTTCGCAACTGGACGACCCACAACTCAAGGACTTCGTCGAGTCCAGCGTCTATCGCCTGTCGGAAACCAGCCAGTTGCAGGACCGCCGCCTGGAGTTCGTGCTGCTCAACAGCCCCCAGTTGAACGCCTTTGCCGCACCCGGCGGGATCGTCGGGGTCAACGGCGGCCTGTTCCTTTATGCGCAGACCGAAGCCGAGTACGCCTCGGTGATGGCGCACGAACTGGCGCACTTGTCGCAACGCCACTTCGCCCGTGGCGTCGAGGCCCAGCAACGCATGCAGTTGCCGCTGATGGCCGCGATGCTCGCGGGCATCGTCGCCGCGGCGGCAGGTGCGGGTGACGCCGGTATCGCCACCATCATGTCGACCCAGGCCGCGGCCATCCAGGAGCAACGGCGCTTCTCCCGACAGAACGAGCAGGAGGCCGACCGCATCGGCCTGGTCAACCTGGAAAAAGCCGGTTACGACCCGCGTGCCATGCCGATGATGTTCGAACGGCTGATGCGTCAATACCGCTACGACGCCAAGCCGCCGGAATTTCTGCTGACTCACCCGGTGTCGGAGTCGCGCATCGCCGATACCCGCAACCGTGCCGAACAGTACCCGGCCCAGGGGCGTGAAGACAGCCTGCGCTACCAGCTGATGCGCGCCCGCGTACAACTGACCTACGAGGAAACCCCGGGCGTCGCCGCCAAGCGCTTTCGCGCCATGCTCGACGAGAACCCCGGCCTCGATGCCGCTCGCTACGGTCTGGTACTGGCGCAGATGAAAACCGGCCAGCTCGCCGAGGCCGGCGAAACCCTGGCACCGCTGCTGAGCAAGGCCCCGGACGACATCACCTACAACCTGGCGCAGATCGAGCTGGACATGGCGGCCAATCGCCTGGATGCCGCCGAGCGCCGGCAAAAACGCCTGCTCGCCCTCTACCCGAGCAACTACCCGCTGCAGCAGACGCAAATCGACCTGCTGCTCAAGCAACGGCGCATCGCCGACGCCGAACGCGCCCTGGACGATCTGCTCAAGAGCCGCACCAAGGACCCGGACATCTGGTATCAGGTCGCCGAGGTACGCGGCCTGAGCGGCAACACCATCGGCCTGCACCAGGCACGCGCGGAGTTCTTCGCCCTGGTCGGCGATTACAACCAGGCCATCGAGCAACTCGACTTCGCCAAGCGCCGCGCCAGCAACAACTTCCAGCTGGCCTCGCGCATCGATGCGCGGCAACGCGAACTCGCCGAGGAGAAACGCCTGGTCGAGCAGATGCTGCGTTGAGCTTGGGTGCGTAGCCCGGATGAAATCCGGGGGCGGTCTTGAGCCTGACCCCGGATGGATCCGGCTACGAAACTGTGGGAGCGGCCTTGGCCGCGATGTTTTCTTCACCCCCGTTCGCGGACAAGTCCGCTCCCACAGAGCCCGTCCTCGCAACCTGTTCCACAAGGCTGCAGCTACAAACCCGCCCTCACATTCAGCGCACGACAGGCTCATCCCAAAACTGAAAGAAGCGGGTAGCACGGATGCAATCCGGGGCAATGGTCGGAAATCCCCGGATGGATCCGGCTACGAAACTGTGGGAGCGGCCTTGGCCGCGATGTTTCTTCTGCACCCCGTTCGCGGACAAGTCCGCTCCCACAGAGCCCGTCCTCGCAACCTGTTCCACAGGCTGCAGCTACAAACCCGCCCTCACATTCAGCGCACGACAAGCTCATCCCCAAACTGAAGGAAGCGGATAGCACGGATGCAATCCGGGGCAACGGTCGGAAATCCCCGGATTAATCCGGCTACGAAACTGTGGGAGCGGCCTCGGCCGCGATATTTCTTCTGCACCCTGTTCGCGGACAAGTCCGCTCCCACAGAGCCCGCCCTCGCCGCCTGTTCCCACAAGGCTGCGGCTACAAACCCGCCCTTAGCGTCAGCGGACCACAGCTTTCTCCCCCACAAAAAGAAGCCCCGCACTTGGCGGGGCTCTTTCATTTCAGCGGACGCCTCAGGCGCTTTGCGCCAGGTCCATCAACTCACGGTTGGCAACCGCATACATGGCGTAGTCGGTGCCGGTTGCCGAGCGCAGCTCGGCCAGCATCGCCTTCCAGCGGTCGACCAGGCGTTGATGCTGATCGAGCCACAGGGCAACGCGCGCCTCGATCTCCTGCGGCCCCTCGGCCATCTGCAGCACCGACACGGTGATCGCTCGCTGCTGCCAGTCCAGATCGTCACGGAAGGCTTCGCGAGCCAGGGCCTGCCAGTTGTTCTCCACCGGCAGATTGGTGATCTGCTGCAGGTACCAGGACAGCTCCAGCGCACCGCCAACGGCGAAGTACGCCGTCGCCACTTCACTGGTGTCCTTGCCGGTGACATCCGCCGCTTCAATGATCGGCAGCAGCGTATACAGGTGGCTGGTGCCGGCGACCAAGCGCGCCAGCTCATCCGGCGTGCCGGCCTCGACGAAGCTCTGGTAGCGCGCCAGCCACTGCTCACGGGCCGGGCCTTCGAGCAGTTCGTCCAGACGACCGACCAGCGCTTCGATACGCGGTGCGAAGTGCGCCACATCGCGGGCCGCGTCCAGCTCGTTACGGCGGCTGCGCAGGAACCAGCGCGTCGCGCGGCGGCCTAGGCGCATCAGCTCGTCCATCAGTTGCAGCTGCAGCTCGGCCGGCACCTTGTAGTCCAGCGCCTCGATCTGTGCCCACCAGTGCGGCAGGCGGAACAGGTCACGCACGATGACGTAGGCGCCAGCGACGTTGGCCGCGCTCATGCCGGTGGACTCCTTCAGGCGCTGCACGAAGGTGATGCCCATGTGGTTGACCAGATCGTTGGCGATCTGCGTGCTGACGATCTCGCGCTTGAGGCGATGACGGCGCATGGCGTCGCCGAATTTCTCGGTGAGGATTTCCGGGAAGGCGGTCTCCATCTCGCGCGCCAGGTAGTCGTCGTCCGGCACCAGGGACTTGAGCAAGGATTCCTTGAGGTCGATCTTGCTGTAGGAGATCAGCACCGATAGCTCCGGACGGGTCAGGCCCTGGCCATTGGTGGCGCGCTCGTTCAGCTCCTCGTCCGAGGGCAGGAACTCCAGGGCGCGGTCGAGCTTGCCGGCGCTTTCCAGCGCATTCATCAGGCGCTTGTACTCGCCGACGCGCTCGCGGGCGCGACGCTCGGCCAGTGACAGCGCCTGGGTCTGCTTGTAGTTGTTGCCCAGCACCAGCTCGGACACATCATCGGTCATCTCGGCCAGCAGCTTGTTGCGCTGCTTCTCGGTCATGTCGCCGCCCGAAACGATCTCACCCAGCAGGATCTTGATGTTCACTTCATGGTCGGAGCAGTCCACGCCGCCGGCATTGTCGATGAAGTCGGTGTTGCTGGCGCCGCCATGCAGGCCGAACTCGACGCGGCCGAGCTGGGTCATGCCCAGATTGCCGCCCTCGCCCACCACCTTGGCACGCAGTTCGCGACCGTCCACGCGCAGCGCATCGTTGGCCTTGTCGCCGACGTCGGCGTGGCTTTCCTTGCTGGATTTGACGTAGGTGCCGATACCGCCGTTCCACAGCAGGTCGACCGGTGCCTTGAGCAGCGCGTTGAGCAGCTCGGTGGGCGCCAGCTTGTCGGCCGTGATGTCGAAGCGCGCCTTCATCTGCGGGGTGATGGCGATGCTCTTGGCGCTGCGCAGGAAGATGCCGCCGCCTTCGGAGATCAGCTTGCTGTCGTAGTCGGCCCAGCTCGAACGCGGCAGCTCGAACAGGCGCTTGCGCTCGGCGAAGCTTTTAGCTGCGTCCGGGTTCGGGTCGATGAAGATGTGCAGGTGGTTGAACGCCGCCACCAGCTGGAGGCTTTGCGACAGCAACAGGCCGTTACCGAACACGTCGCCGGCCATGTCGCCGATGCCGATCACGGTGACGTTGTCCTTCTGCACGTCGATGCCGCGCTCGCGGAAGTGACGCTGCACCGAAACCCAACCGCCCTTGGCGGTGATGCCCATGCCCTTGTGGTCGTAACCGGCCGAGCCGCCTGAGGCAAACGCGTCGCCCAGCCAGAAGCCGTACTCGGCAGCGATGCCGTTGGCAATGTCGGAGAAGGTCGCGGTGCCCTTGTCCGCCGCCACCACCAGGTAGGGGTCGTCAGCGTCGTGACGCACCACATTCTGCGGCGGCACCACTTCGCCTTCCTTGAGATTGTCGGTGATGTCCAGCAGGCCGCTGATGAAGATGCGGTAGCAGGCGATGCCCTCGGCCATCACCTCGTCACGCGAACCGCCGACCGGCATACGGCGCGGCACGAAGCCGCCCTTGGCGCCCATGGGTACGATCACCGCGTTCTTCACCTGCTGCGCCTTGACCAGGCCGAGTACTTCGGTACGGAAGTCCTCTTCGCGGTCCGACCAGCGCAGGCCGCCGCGAGCAACGTCGCCGAAACGCAGGTGCACACCCTCGACGCGCGGGCTGTAGACGAAAATCTCGAACTTCGGCACCGGCCGCGGGATTTCCGGAATCAGGCGCGGGCTGAGCTTGAAGCTGAAATAGGACTTGGCCGCGCCACTGGCATCGGCCTGGAAGAAGTTGGTGCGCAGGGTCGCCTTGATCAGGTCCAGGTAGCGACGCAGGATGCGGTCTTCGTTGAGCACGGCGACGTTGTCCAGCGCAGCCAGGATGGCCTGCTCGAGCTTCTGCTGTTTGTCTTCCAGGTCCTCGGCGGTGAGCTTGCGCGCGAGGTAGAAACGGGTGCGGAACAGACGCACCAGCTCCTTGGCGATATCGGCGTGGTTGATCAGGGTCGAGGCGATGTAGCTCAGATCGAAGCCCAGGCGAATCTGCTTGAGATAGCGGGCATAGGCGCGCAGCAGCGCCACCTCGCGCCAGGGCATGGCGGCGGTGAGCACCAGGCGGTTGAACGCATCGTTCTCGGCATCGCCGCCGACGATATGGATGAAGGCGTCCTGCAGGGTGTCGTTGAGCTGCTGGATGTCGACGTCGAGGCCTTCGGCGTAGGTGAAGGCGAAGTCATGAATCCAGAACTCGCGTCCATCGGCGCGGCGCAGCTTGTAGGGGAACTCGCCGAGCACACGCAGGCCGAGGTTCTCCAGAATCGGCAGCACGTCGGAGAGCGGCAGCGGCGTGTCGGCGTGATACAGCTTGCAGTGCAGTTGCTGGTCGCCCTGCGCCAGCGGCTGGTAAAAGCTCATCACCAGCGGCTTGTCGTTGCTCAGGCTGAGCAGGTGCTGCATGTCCACCACGGCCGAATGCGGGGCGAAACGCTCGCGATAGCCGGCCGGGAAGCCGCCGGGGAAATCGGCCAATACACTGGTGCCCTGGGCTTCGCCGAGGCTTTCCACCATCAGGCCGGCGTAGTCGTCTTTCCACGAACGGCAGGCCTGAACGACTTCCTTCTCCAGACGCACCGGGTCGATCTGGGTCTTGTTCTTCGGGTCGACGCGCAGGATGAACTGCACCCGCGCCAGCACCGACTCGGAGAAGAAGGTCCAGAACTCGCAATCGGTGGCCTGCAGGCGCTCCATCAGCACCTGCTGGATCTTCATCCGCGTTTCGGTGGAGTACACGTCACGCGGCACGTAGGCCAGGCAGTAGCAGAAACGGCCGTACGGGTCGCGGCGCAGGAACACGCGGATCTTGTTGCGCTCCTGGATCTGCACGATGGCCAGGGCGGTGTTGAACAGGTCGTCCACTGGCGTCTGGAACAGATCGTCGCGCGGCAGCACTTCCAGCACCTGGGCCAGTTCCTTGCCGAGGTGGGCACTGCTGTCGAAGCCCGAGCGCTGCTTGATCACGTCCACCTTACGGCGGATGTAGGGGATGTTCCACACGCTCTCGGCGTAGACCGCCGAGGTGTACAAGCCCATGAAGCGGCATTCCTTGACCACGTTGCCCTTGGCATCGAGTTCGCGAATGGAGACGAAATCCGGGTAGGCCGGGCGATGCACGCGGCTGGGCACCGCAGCCTTGGCGAACGACAGCAGCTGCGGTTCACGCAGGTAGGCCACCGCTTCCGGTTCGATATGCAGTTCCTCGGCGGACAATCCGGTGCGCAGGCGCTTGGACAGGCCGAGCAGGGATTTCTCGTCATAGACCATGGTGCCGCCATCGGCGGTCGGCGCGACGGTGAACTCTTCGTAACCGAGGAAGGTGAAGTGGTTGTCCAGCAGCCAGTTGAGGTAGACCTTGATTTCATCCAGCTCGGTTTTGTCCACATTGAGCTTGGCGCGATCCAGCCAGGCCAGCAGCTCGCGTGCCTTGGCCTTCATCGGCTGGAAGTCGGCGACGCTCATGCGCACGTCGCCGAAGACCTCATGGATGGCTTTCTCCAGGGTTTTCAGCTCGGCAGCGCTGGAGCAGCGGTCGATCTCCAGGAACATCAGCGCTTCCTGCAGCACGCCCTCGCCCTGGGTGCCGCGCGGCAGAATTTCCAGCAACTGACCGTTCTGGTCACGTCGCACGCTGAATACGCTGTTCTGCAGCGTGTGAATGCTGTAGCCGTGGCGGTTGAGCTCCATGCGCACCGAGTCGACCAGGAACGGAATGTCGCCATGCAGGATTTCCACCGCAGTATGGGTGGACTGCCAGCCGTGCTTCTCGTAATCGGGGTTGAAGGCGCGCACCTGCGGCTTGGCGTGATCGAACTGTTCCAGCATGCGCCAGGCCGACAAGGTGGAACCGACCAGATCGGACAGCCGCCGCTGGGTCAGCTCCTCGAGGGCGACGATGCCGAAGAACTGTTCGGCGAAAAGGACGACTTGAGGTAACGCCTGCTCACTCACGTGCTGTGCCAGGGCCGCTTGCAGTTGGTGCTGGAAGTCGGCTTTGCTGGCCGCCGTAAAGAACGCCATGGTTTTGCTCCATTGGGCTGGTGGTTCGACAGGACGTCTGGATCGCTGCCGCTGGGTGTTAGTTCAACGTTAGTCCATGAAGCGACAATGACACTTGCGAGTCGCATGCGGACCGGCGAAGGGAGCGACCGACTGGTCACATATAGCCGACGAGCTTAACGAGGGACACCGGAAGGCCGCTTGCGGCGCTGCGACATTTTCTTTCAAGGCTGCACCGATACGGTGCAAAAAGAAAAGCCATGGCCCGCCACCGGAGAGCGAACGAGCCATGGCGAGCGGTCAGGCGCCGCGCATGGCTTCGGGCAGCGCCAGCACGATCTGCGGGAACAGGGTGATGAGGATTGCCGCCAGCACCAGCAGCAGGAAGAACGGAAAACTGGCGCGCGCAACGGCGCCCAGGTTGCGCCCGGTCAGGTTCTGGATGACGAACAGGTTGAACCCCACTGGCGGGGTGATCTGCGCCATTTCCACCACCAGGATGACGAAGATGCCGAACCACAGCAGGTCGATCCCCGCGGCCTGCACCGCCGGCAGAATCACTGCAGTGGTGAGCAGGATGATGGAGATGCCGTCAAGGAAGCAGCCCAGGGCGATGAAGAACAGCGTCAGCGCCAGCAGCAACAGGTAAGGCGAAAGCTGCTTGGCGATGATCCAGTCAGCCAGCGCCGCCGGCAGGCCGGTGAAACTCATGGCCGAGGTCAGGTACGCCGCACCGAGCAGGATGAAGAAGATCATGCACGACGTGGACACCGCCCCCATCAGGCTGGCCATGAAGGTTTCACGAGTCAGCGCACCTGAGCAAAGCGCGATCAGCAGCGCGCCAACCACGCCGACTGCAGCCGCCTCGGTGGCCGTGGCGATGCCACCGTAGATCGATCCGATCACCGCGACGATCAGGCCCAATACCGGAATCAGCAGTTTGGCCCGACGCAGTTTGTCCATGAACGGCAGGCGTTCGTCCTCTTCCGGCAGCTTGCTGCGATTGCAGGCGGCCCAGAGCATCAGGTAGCCGCTGAAGATGGCCAGCAGCAACAGCCCCGGCAGGATGCCCGCGACGAACAGGCGCGAGATCGAGACCTGCGCCGCCACACCGTAGACGATCATCATGATCGAAGGCGGGATCAGCAGGCCGAGCGTGCCGGCACCGGCCAGCGAGCCCATGGCGATGGACTCGGGGTAGCCGCGCGACTTCAGCTCCGGCAGGGAGATACGGCCGATGGTGGCCGCCGTCGCTGCGGAAGAGCCGCTGACCGCCGCGAACATGCCGCAGCCGAACACGTTGACGTGCAGCAACCGCCCCGGTAGCCCACGCATCCAGGGCGCCAGACCGTTAAACATGTCTTCGGAAAGTCGGGTGCGATAGAGAATCTCGCCCATCCAGATGAACAGCGGCAGTGCCGTCAATGTCCAGCTGGCGCTGGAAGCCCAACTGGTGGAAGCGAGAATCGAGCCGGCCGGCGCACCACCGAACAGCTCCATGCCGATGATGCCGACGCCAAGCAACGACAGGGCAACCCAGACGCCACCGCCAAGCAGCACGAACAGCGCCAGCAGCAGGGTGATTGTAATGATTGTGTAGTCCACGGGTTCACTCACGAATGCAGTGCGGCGATGGCCGCAATTAAAGGTCGAGCGCGCAGGCTCACTCGCTCATCGCCGTGCCGGCTTCGGCAGCTTCGAAGCGCTTGCCCTGGCAGGTCAGCACCAGGCGCTCGGCCATCGCCACCACCAGAATCAGCGTGCCAAGCAACATCGGCAGCTGCGGTAACCACATGGGAATCGGCAACAGACCGGAAGACACCTCCTTGAACTCGTAGGACTCCAGAACGAACAACGCGCAGTACCAGGCCATATAGCCGGCGATACCCAGACCAACCAACGTGGCCAGCACATCGATCACGCGCCGGCCGCCAGCAGGCAACAGCCGCAACATCAGTTCCACACGGATGTGCGCGCCGCGCTGTAGCGCGTAGGGCAAAGCGAGAAAGCCCGACGCAGCCATCGCGTAGGCGGCGAACTCATCGGCAGCGGGCACCATGGTGCCCAGCTGGCGGGCGACGATCTGCGCCACGACGAGCAGGCAGATCAGGACGAGAAACACGCCGGACAACCATCCGGACAGGGTGTAGAGCTTGTGCAGTGGGGTCATGAACTACGGGCTCCCTGGGCAAGCCACAAGAAAAGCCCGCCGCAATCAGCGCAGCGGGCGGCAGGATCAACGCTGGTAGCTATCGAGAATCGCCTTGCCATCGGCTCCGGCGCGCTTGAGCCACTCTTCGGTCATGGTCTGGCCGATCTGCTCGAAGCCGCTCTCCACCGCCGCGGGCGCCTGCTCGGCCACCTGCATGCCATTGTCGGCCAGGGTCTTGACCAGCTCACCGGTCTTCTCCTGGGCAATCGCCCAGCCACGTTCCTCGGCACGCTTGGCCGCCTCCAGCACCGCTGTCTGGGTCGCTTCAGGCAGGCGGGCGAAGGCACGGGCGTTGACGATGACGAAGTTCTTCGGAATGAAGGCCTTGACGTCATAGTAGTAGGAGGAGAAATCCCAGGCCTGGGAGTCCACGCCAGTGGTCGGCGACGTGAGCATGCCGTTGATCATGCCGGTGCTGAAGGCCTGCGGGATTTCGCCGGTCTGGATGACCGTCGGCACGGCTCCCATCAGCTCGGTCATGCGCGAGGTGGCCGGGTTGTAGGCACGGAATTTCATACCCTTGAAGTCATCCATGCTGGTCACCGGTGTTTTGGTGAAGATGCTCTGCGGCGACCAGGGCATGGCGTACAACAGCTTGATGCCCTGCTTGTTCAAGCGCTCTTCCACCGCCGGGCGGCTCGCCGCCCACAGGGCCTGGGCCTGCTCGTAGTTGCGCACCAGGAACGGCACGCTGTCGATCTCGAAGATCGGATCTTCGTTGCCCAGCACCGACATCAGCACGTCACCCACCTGCACCTGGCCGGTCTGCACGGCGCGCTTGACCTCCGGACGCTTGAACAGCACCGAGTTGCCGTGCACACGAATCTGCAGCTCGCCATTGCTGGCCTTCTCCACATCCTGGGCGAACTCCTTGGCCACGGTGGTGATGAAATTGCCGTCGGGGTTCTCGGCGGTCATGTTCCAGCGTTCGGCGGCCTGGGCGCCGAAGCCCAGTGCGCAAGCCAGGGCGGTCATGGCGAAACGCGATGCGATGCTTTTCATGGTGCTCTCCTGTTCATTGTTTTTTGTGCGCCGCATGGCGCGGCTGGAAGACGATTTCGAGTCTCAGCGCATCGCCCTACCCTGTCCAACTAGAAAAACCGGAGGCGCATGATCGGAAATCGTTATGGGATGAAAGGGGGCATTTCTGCTGCGAATGCACCAGCAGCGGGCAACCGTTTCCGGGCCCGCAGCAGTTCGATGAAGGTGTTCAGGCGCTCTGCTGCTCAGGCGCTGGCGCGACTCGCGCCATGCAGGCCTCGCCCATTTCCTCGGCGTAGACATCGAGTGCTTCGCAAGCCAGGGCGATGATGTCTTCACTGAGCTCCAGGCCCACGCCCGTGCGCCAGGTGGCGACTACCGGCAAGGGCGGCGGCTCGGGTACCTCATCGAGAATGGTCAGCAGCCCCTGCTTGAGTTCGTCATGCACCAGCGCCGGCGGCAGCGCGCCGATGCCGAAACCATCACGGATAAGACGGGTCATCGCGGCGATGGAATTGACGCAGTTGATGCGTGGCGCACTGACGCTGCCGGCATGCAGCAGGTTGAGAATGTCCTGATGCGGTCGCGAATTCTTCGAGAAGGTGATGATGCGCTCGCGGGCCAGTTCCTCCATCGAGGCATAGCTGCGGTGGTACAGCGAGCCGGTCGGCACGATCCAGCGCACCGGAAAGGCAGCCAGCTCCAGATTGCGCACGCTGTCGCCGTTGACCATGTCGGTCTGGAACACGATATCCAGATAGCCCTTGAGCAATTGCTCGTTGAGGTTGCGCGCGGTGTCGGCCGTCAGTTCGATCTCCACCGCGGGGTAGCGCTCCATCACCCGTGTTACGAACGGACTCAACCAGGTGTGAATGACGGTATCCATCGCGCCGACACGTATGCGCCCCTGGATGTTGCCGGTGTCGCTGATCGACTGCTTCAGAGCCTGCATGGTGTCGATCATGCGCTCGGCATATTCGAGCACCTTCTGCCCTTCCGGAGTCAGCGATACGCCCTTTGAGTCGCGCAGGAAAAGGCGGGTACCGAGTTCATCCTCGAGCGCAGCGATACGGCTGGAAATGGACGCCTGGGTGCTGAACAGCTTCTCGGCTGTCAGGCGGAAACTCTTGAGCCGTGCCACCCAAACGAAGGTTTCGAGAAATCTCAGGTTCATGCCGCAACGCCTCTTCGCAATGTTCTTCTCAGGGGCTGATTGGCAGCGCCCACGCTGCCTCAGGCGTAGCAGGTTGTATGCCAGAGGTTTTTCGCCCAGCCGATGAATTTTCCTATCGCTGGCCCCCTGTTTTTTCTCGTTGGACGCCGCCGAACAACGCTTTGAAGAATGGCGCCGCGCTCTGCGCAGACCACAACAACATCATTCAAAACGCGCTCTGCCAAGCAGCCGCTCACGTCGGCTGCGCGCTCCCAACAGGAGACACTGCACCATGAAACCCCATTACCCATTGGCATCCGCACTGCTGCTCGGCGGCGGCCTGCCAACCCTCGCGCATGCCGATTTCATCGCTGACAGCAAAGCCAGCGTCGAGCTGCGCAACTTCTATTTCAATCGTGATTTCCGCCAGAGCGGCGCCCGTGACAAGGCCGAGGAATGGGCGCAGGGCTTTCTGCTGCGCATGGAGTCGGGCTACACCGAAGGCACCGTCGGTTTCGGTATCGATGCATTGGGGATGCTCGGCCTGAAACTCGATTCCGGCGACGGCACCGCTGGCAGCGGCCTGCTCCCGGCCGACCGTTCCGGCGGTTCGCAGGACGAGTATTCCAAGCTCGGCCTGACCGCTAAAGTGAAGGTCTCCAACAGCACGCTGAAAGCTGGCGCCCTGCACTTTCGCAGCCCGATCGTCTCGGCCAACGACTCGCGCCTGCTGCCGCAGACTTTCCAGGGCGCGCTGCTCAACGTTCAGGAGATCGACAACCTGACCCTGCAGGGCGGCAAGATCAACCGCATCAAGGCCAACAGCTCCACCGACTACACCGAGATGACCGGCAACCGCATCGGCGGCAGCAGCGACTCCTTCGTGTTCGGCGGCGGCGAGTACAAGATCACTCCGCAGCTTACCGCCGGCCTGCATTACGGCACCCTGGAGGACATCTACCAGCAGTACTACGGCACTCTGGTGCATGTATTGCCGCTGGGCGATGGCCAGTCGTTCAAGAGCGACCTGCGCTATTCGCAAAGCCGCGAGGACGGCAACTTCCGCGACCTCGACAACAAGGCCTTCGGTGCCATGTTCACCTACAGCCTGGGCGGTCATGCCTTCGGCGCGGGTTACCAGCGCATGAGCGGTGACGACCCGTTCCCGTACATCGCCAGCAGCGACCCGTTCCTGGTCAACTTCGTGCAGATCAACGACTTCGCCAACGTCGAGGAACGCTCCTGGCAGGTCCGCTACGACTACAACTTCGCCAGCATCGGCATACCCGGTCTGACCTTCATGACCCGCTATATCTACGGTGACAACGTCGAAGTCGCCGGCCGCAGCAGTGAAGGCAAGGAATGGGAACGCAATACCGATATCGCCTATGTGGTGCAGAACGGCCCGCTGAAGAATCTGGGGCTGAAATGGCGTAACGCCACCGTTCGCTCCAATTTCGCCAACGATCTCGACGAGAATCGCCTGATTCTCAGCTATACCCTGCCGCTTTGGTAAGCACTCAACCGATGACGGGGCCCTCGCGGCCCCGTTCGCATTTCTCGGAAAGCAAGAAGGCCATAGACTTTTAATAAAGTTGTATGACAACTTGCCGATTCCTGAGAATCATCCTGAAGAAGATGGCGAGGCGTTATCGTGAGCTTTTTACTGTCCTGGCAACAAAAATTCCGCGCCCTTATCGCGCTCACCCTGATCAGCCTGATGCTCATGGCCATTGCCTCCCTGTGGGCCAGCCATAGCGTCAGCAGTGCATTACAGGCAAGGGAACAGGCAGCCGCCTACGCCAGCGCCAGTACCGAGCTGATGAACCGCTGGTGGCGGCAGAACGCGTTGCGCCAGCAGATCACCCCAGAGCGGCAGCAAGCCTTCGATGAGGGCCTCGGTGAACTGCAGGAACTCGTCGGACAACTGTTGACACAGGCGCAAGCGCTGGAAGACGACGCCAACTTGCAGCATGCCCAGCAGATTCAGTCCGTGCTGCTGGAAGAGCTGGCCCAGCAGCGCCAATGGCTGAGCCTCAACCAGGCGCTGGGGCTGACGCCTTTTGAAGGCCAGCGCAAAGTGCTGAGCGAGAAAGGCAAGGCTCTGGAGGCAATCAGTTTCGACCTGATCAAACCCTTCATTACCGGCGCCCTGAGCGGCCAGCGCGACTATCTGTCGACCTTCGACCCGGCGTTCGCGCAGATCGCCCTGACGGCCATCGGCAAGCTGCAGGAGCAGATCGCTGACCTGGAATGGCAGGACACGCCGATCGGCAAGAACGTGCAGGGCTACGCGCAGGCCTTCGCCGATGCCAACGGCAGCATCGAGCGCATCAATGCGACCAATCAGCACCTGCGCCAGCTCGGCGAGCAACTGCAGGCGCGTATCGATGAGCAGGCGCAGGCGCTGCAAAGCGGCCTGTTGCTGCGCCGTACGCAGGAGGCCGAACAGGCGCGCCTGTCGGCACTTTGGATGATGGGGCTGAGCTTCCTCGCCGTCGCCGCCCTGCTCTGCTTCACCCTGCTTCAGGCCTCACGCACCCTGGTCTCTCGGCTGCGTAACGTCATTCAGTTGCTCAGCCAGGTCGCCTCCGGCGATCTCACTGGCAAATTGCCGGTGGGCAGCAACCCGCGCGACGAATTCAACCAGTTGGCCGACGCTGCCAATCGCATGATTCAAGGCATCGGCGGCATCGTTGCCGAAGTGGTGCGAGCCAATGGCGAACTGAGCCGCCTGCATAACCACCTGGGCGACGCCATGCGCCAGTTGGGCGACAACAGCACCCAGGTGGAAATGCAGACCGAGCAGGCTGCCTCGGCCTCGCACCAGATCAGCGCCACTCTCAACGACATGGCGCAACGTACGGCCGAAGTCGGTAGCGCCACCACCAGCGCCTACGATGCCGCGCGCAACGGCGGCGAGGTGATCGCCGCCAGCGTCGACAGCATGAGTCGCCTGGCGCAGCTGATTCAGGACACCCATAGCCAGGTCGACGCCCTCGGCCAGAGCAGCGCACGGGTCAATGGCATCGTCGACGTGATCAACAGCCTCGCCGATCAGACCAACCTGCTCGCGCTCAACGCGGCCATCGAGGCTGCCCGTGCCGGCGAGGCCGGTCGAGGCTTCTCGGTGGTCGCCGATGAGGTGCGCTCCCTGGCGCAGAAGACCGTCGCGGCGACCACCGATATCAGCGCCATCGTCGGTGAGTTCCAGCAGCAGACCCGGCACATGCACCAGTTGATGAGCAACGGGCTGAACCTGGCCGCCGACAGCGAACGACATGCCGCTCAGGTGGCCGATGCGATCACCTCCATCACCTCGGCGATGGAGCGACTGACAGGCGAAATGAACCAGGTCGTGGTGGCCATCGAGGAGGTCTCGACCACCACCGAGGACATCGCCGACAAGATGGAAACCATCCACGTGCATACCGGGCAAAGCAAGGATCTTCGCCATACCCTGGGTGATCACACCGAGGGGCTGTCATCGCAGGTCGATGCTTTGGGGCGCAGCGCCAGTCAGTTCCGCCTGGCCTGAGTGAGACGAGCGCCCGGCCGGTATACCGCCGGCCGGGCATTCATGTTTACATGACTAGCGTGGCTGCTCATCGAGATACGCCGCGATGATCTGCGCGTGTTCCTCGCCGGCACGCGCCAACCATTCCTCGGTGATCTGCTGCCCAACCTCAGTCAACTCCCGACGCAGTTGCGGGTCGATGTCCTGCACCACGGTCATGCCGCGCCTGGCGAGCATCCGCGTCTGATAGCCGGTCAATGCCCAGGACAATTCCCACCCTGCCCGCTCGGCACGCTCACCGGCATGCAGCAATGCGCGACGCTGTGCCTCGGGTAGACGCTGGAAGGCACGCTCGTTGACGATGACGATGTTCTTCGGGATGAAGGCGCGCACGTCGTAGAAGTGCGAGACGAAGTCCCAGGCGCGCAGGTCCATGCCCGTGGCGCTGGAGGTCAGCATGATATCCACCAGGCCATCGCGAAACGCCTGCGGCACATCCTCGGTGTTGATGGTCGTCGGCTGGGCATGGAGCAAATGGGCCAGGCGCGAGATGGTCGGGTTGTAGCTGCGAAAGCGCAGGTCGCGAACATCCTCGACGGCCTGCAGCGGGCGATTGCTGAACAGGCTCTGTGCCGGCCACGGCACGGCGTAAACCAGGCGCACGCCATCGGCCAGCAGGCGCCGCTCCACCGCCTCACGGCTTACCGCCCAGAGCTTGCGGGCCTGCTCGTAGTCGCTGGCGAGAAACGGCAGGCTGTCCAGCTCGAAAATCGGATCCTCATTGCCCAGCGCAGACATGAACACGTCGCCAAGCTGAATATCACCACGGGTCACCGCTGCCTTCACCTCAGGGCGGCGGTACAGCGTGGAGTTGGGGTGAACGCGAATGTTCAGCTGGCCGTTGGTCGCCTGGCGAACATTCCTGGCAAACTCCACCGCCACGCGACTGATGAAATTGCCGGCTGGCTGCTCCACCGACATCGACCAGCGTTCGCTGCCGTAAACGGGTAAAGCCATGGGTAAAGCGACAAGCAACGCGCAGAACGCGGACAGACAGGGTGCGGTCTTCACTGGGATTCCCCCGTAGACTGGTGGCCAGGTACTGAGTCGACTCGAAAGGAACGCAAAAGCCCCCGGGTGCGGGACACACCGGGGGTGCGCCAGAACGGCGCCAGGGAGCGTTCACCCAATTCACTGTCGAGCGCGACGGCCGCCACTGTCCAACGGGAAAAACCGGCGCCTGGCGATCGGAAAATCCGATGCCCGACACCATCAGCTTTTCCTATCTCCGGCGGATGTTTTTATTAGTTGGACGCCCCCAGGCGGCGTCGGAAAAATGAAGCCACTGCCAGAACAGCTCAAAGCTGTCGGACCCTATCCATGCACCTCATGATTAGGATGCTCACTTGAACAGCCTGCTTTTGAATTGCGACATCGGTGAAAGCTTCGGCGCCTGGACCATGGGCCTGGACGCCGAGGTCATGCCCTATATCGACTGCGCCAACATCGCCTGCGGCTTCCACGCCTCCGACCCCAGCGTGATGCGCAAGACCGTGGCCCTGGCCGTGGCTCACGACGTACGCATCGGTGCGCACACGGCCTATCAGGACCTGGTCGGTTTCGGCCGCCGTTCGATGGACTGCACACCGCAGGAAGTCGAAGACCTGATGCTCTACCAGATCGGCGCGCTGGAAGGCCTCTGCCGCAGCCAGGGCACCGTTGTCAGCTACGTCAAGCCACACGGCGCGCTGTACCAGGACATGATGCGCAAGCCCGCCACCCTGCGCGCGGTGATGAGTGCAGTCGCGAAATACAACCGCCAGCTGCCGCTGATGCTGATGTGCACCCGCGATAACAGCGCGGCGCAGGCGCTGGGCGACGAATTCGGCCTGACCCTGTGGTTCGAAGCCTTCGCCGACCGCGCTTACGATGCCGCAGGTTTTCTGGTCAGCCGCAGCCTGCCGGGGGCCGTGCATCACGACAGCGAAGTGATCGTCAGCCAGGCGGTCACCCTGGCACGTGGCGAGGCTCTGCAGGCCAGCGACGGCAGCGCACTGCACCTGAACGCGCAGACCTTGTGCGTGCATGGCGACAACGCCAGCTCGGTCGCCGCCGTGCAACGTATCCGGCAGGCCTTCGACGGCCTGGCACAGGCATGAGGTCGCCCAACGCACGGCTGGAGGTCGCCGGCATCGACAGCCTGATCCTGCGCCTGTTCGACCATATCGATGAAGCCAACATGCCGTGGATGCTGGCCGCGCGTGCACGCCTGCAGGAGGCGTTCGGCAACGCGCTGATCGACCTGGTGCCCTCCTACACCACGCTGCTGCTGCAGTACGACCTGTGCCAGCTAGACAGCGAGCAGGCGCGAGCGAAGATCGCCGGGGCGCTATATGACTTGCAGCCTGCCGATCTGCACGGCGGTCGCGAGCACCAGTTGCCCACCTGGTACGACCGCAGCGTCGGCCCGGAGCTGCAACTGCTGGCGCGCCGCAGCGGGCTGAGCGAAGCCGAAGTGATCGCCCGACACAGCGGCCATGCCTATCAGGTATTCGCCCTGGGCTTCGCCCCCGGCTTCGCCTTCATGGGCCTGGTCGAGGACATCCTCGCCGCGCCACGCCTGAGCACGCCGCGCAAGCGCATCGCCGCCGGCAGCGTCGGCATCGCCGAACGGCAGACGGCCGCGTACCCGGTGGTATCGCCCGGCGGCTGGAACCTGATCGGCCGCACGCCCTGCCGCCTGTTCGGCAGCGATATCGAAGGCTACAGCCTGCTGCAACCGGGTGACCGGGTGCGCTTCGTGCCCATCGACCGCGCCGAATTCATCCGCCTCGGCGGCGACGATAGCCCGCTGGAGGCCAGCCAATGAGTGCTATCGATGCCGGCCTGCGCGTATTGCGCAGCAGCCCTTTCATTCAACTGCAGGATGGTGGCCGCTTCGGTGTGCGTCATCTTGGTGTGACCCAGTGCGGCGCCCTGGACTGGATCGCCCATCGCTGGGCCAACTGGCTGCTGGGTAACCCGCTGACTGCCGCTGTGGTGGAGATCACCCTGGGCAATGCCGAGTTCGAATGCAGCCGTGACGCGACCCTGGCGCTGACCGGCGCCGACCTTGGCGCACGGCTGGACGATCAGCCGCTATCTCCCTGGCGCAGCTTCGAGGTGCGCAAGGGCCAGCGCCTGAGCTTCGCCCAGCCGCGCCAGGGCGCGCGTGCCTACCTGGCTGCGCCGGGTGGATTCCAGGCGCCAGTGGTGCTTGGCAGTTGCGCGAGCATGCTGCGTGAAGGCCTGGGGGGTCTGCACGGCGATGGCCGCGCCATTGCTGTCGGCGATGCTCTGGGCTGGGGTGGCAATGCCGATGCAACGCGGCAGATGCCCGCCGAGTTCATTCCCGAGTACCAGACCACGCCCCGCCTGCAGCTGGTGCTGGGCGCACAGATCGGCGATTTTCGCGGGCAGAGCCTGTTCGATGCCTTCAACAGCGAGTGGCTGATCGACCAGCGAGCCGACCGCATGGGTATCCGTCTCAACGGTCCGCAGCTGCAGTGCCAGCGTGGCTCGATGATTTCCGAGGGCATCCCTTTGGGCGCAGTGCAGGTGCCGCCGGATGGCCAGCCCATCATCCTGCTCAACGACCGCCAGACCATTGGCGGCTACCCGCGCCTGGGCGCACTGACGCCGCAGGCCGTGGCGCGGCTGGCTCAATGCCTACCGGGCCAGACGCTGCACCTGACGCCCACCACGCAGGACAATGCACAGCTTGCCCAGCGCCGGTTACTGGCGCAGTGGCAATAAGGTCGGGCCTGCCCCGCCATGGACGACGGCGGGGCATTTCAGCGCTGGCGACCTGCCTCGCATTTCTGTTGCCAGAGCGTTCATGACCCGCGCGGCAGATAGCGGCTGAAGCGGCAAATGCATTAAAGTCGGCGGTCTGCACGCGCGGCTTCGAAAGCCCGCTCATCCGCCAGAAGAGCCCGACGATGGAACACCGTGAAGCGCTGGTCGCGTTACGCCAATTTCTCTCTACCCAGATTCTCGGCCAGGACAAGCTCATCGAGCGCCTGCTGATCGCCCTGCTCGCCGACGGCCACCTGCTGGTCGAAGGCGCCCCCGGCCTGGCCAAGACCAAGGCGATCAAGGAGCTGGCCGAAGGCATCGAAGGCGAGTTCCATCGCATCCAGTTCACCCCGGACCTGCTGCCTGCGGACATCACCGGCACCGAGATCTACCGTCCGGAAACCGGGAGCTTCGTGTTCCAGCAGGGTCCGATCTTCCACAACCTGGTGCTGGCCGACGAGATCAACCGTGCCCCGGCCAAGGTGCAGTCGGCGCTGCTCGAAGCCATGGCCGAGCGCCAGGTTTCGGTCGGCCGCTCGACCTACGACCTGTCGCCGCTGTTTCTGGTCATGGCCACGCAGAACCCCATCGAGCAGGAAGGCACCTACCCGCTGCCCGAGGCCCAGCTCGACCGCTTCCTGATGCACGTGAAGATCGGTTTTCCCGATGCGGCCGTGGAGCGCAAGATTCTCGCCCAGGCCCGTGGCGATGCGCTCAATGGCGAGGCCAAACCCGAGCACCGGGTCAGCCAGCAGGCGGTGTTCGCCGCACGTAAGGAAATTCTCGGCCTGTACATGGCCGATGCGGTGGAGGAGTACCTGGTGCAACTGGTGATGGCCAGCCGCACCCCGGCCAAGTTCGACGCCGAGCTGGCCGACTGGATCGCCTATGGCGCCAGCCCGCGCGGTTCCATCGCCCTCGACCGCTGCGCACGCGCCCATGCCTGGCTGGCCGGACGCGACTTCGTCAGCCCCGAGGACATCCAGGCGGTGCTGTTCGACGTGCTGCGCCACCGCGTCATCCTGTCCTTCGAAGCCGAAGCCTCGGGCGTCGACCAGGATCGCGTGATCCAGCGCATCCTCGACGTGGTGGCGGTGGCTTGATGCAGCCGCGCGCTCCGCGCTTGTCTTGCGTAGCCCGGATGCAATCCGGGACCGCTCGCGTGTCTTCCCCGGTTTGCATCCGGGCTACGGACTGAAGCATGTCCAGCTCAACCCCGACACCCGGCATCCATATCGTCCTCGGCGAGCTCATCGACATGCGCCACAAGGTGCATGAAGTGCCGCTGTTCTCCACTCCGGCGCGGCGCAGCCCGCTGACCGGCCTGCATCACTCCAAGCTGCGTGGGCGCGGCGTGGACTTCGACCAAGTGCGCGTCTACCAACCGGGCGACGACGTGCGCACCATCGACTGGCGCGTCACCGCGCGCACCCAGGAGCCGCACACCAAGCTGTTCCATGAGGAGCGCGAGCGCCCCATCTTCATCATCAGCGAGCAGAGCCAACGCCTGTTCTTCGGCTCCGGCCTGTGCTTCAAGTCGGTGCTGGCCGCACGCGCCGCGGCGCTGATCGGCTGGGCCGCACTGGGCCACAACGACCGCATCGGCGGTCTGGTATTCGCCGACAACGAGCATCACGAGGTCAAACCGCGGCGCAGCAAGCAGAGCCTGCTGCAACTGCTCAACCTGCTGGCCCGCGCCAACCAGGCGCTGGGGCCAGAGAGCCAGGCAAGTACGAGCCGCGACAACTTCGGCCTGGCCCTGCGTCGCGCCCGCGAAGTGCTGCGCCCGGGCAGCCTGGTGATCGTACTGTGCGATGAGCGTGCCTTGAGCGACAACGCCGAACAGCAGCTGACGCTGCTCGCCCGCCACACCGATCTGTTGCTGCTGCCGTTGTCCGACCCGCTCGATCATGCTCTGCCAGCCGCAGGTTTACTGCGCTTCACCCAAAACGGCGCGCAGCTGGAACTCGACAGTCATAACGGCGACCTGCGCCAGGCTTATCGGGCTCAGTCCCAAGCTCGCGAGGCGCGCTGGCAGCGCTTGTCGCAGAAGCTCGGCGTGCCGCTGCTACCGCTGAGCACACAGTTCGAATTGGTCGAGCAGTTGCAGGAACAGCTCAGCAGCCTGCATCCGAGAAGATCCCTATGAACCCCATCGACCAGTTGCAACCGCTGATCGACCCGCCGCCAGTGCCCTGGTGGCCGCCTGCGCCGGGCTGGTGGTTGCTTGCCGTGCTGCTGCCGCTGCTGGTCTGGGGACTCTGGCGCGCGCTGCGCAACTGGCGACGTCGTCCGCCCAAGATGACGACACAGCAGGCGCTAGAGCCACTGCGCCAGGCGGCACTCGACGAGCTGGCCAGCTTGCGCAAACCCTACGACGGAGCACCTGCCGGCCCCTGGCTGCAGCAGCTCAATGCCCTGCTCAAGCGCCTGTGCCGCGAACGCTACCCGGACAGCGCCAGCCACACCCTGAGCAGCCGCGCCTGGCTGGCGTTTCTCGACAACCGCTGCCCGGCTGCCGGCCTCACCCGCTGGATGATCCTCGTCGACGGCAGCTACAGGCCGCAATGCACGCTGAGCGACAAAGCCATCGTAGAACTCGATCAGGCCGTCGCCACCTGGATTCGCAAGCATGTTTGAGTTCGCCTGGCCCTGGGTCTTTCTGCTCGCGCCACTGCCCTGGCTGCTGCGTCTGCTGCTGCCCGCAGCCGACAGTGGTGATGCGGCGCTGCGGGTCGGTTTTTTGGACGAACTGCAGGCACTCAGCGGTCGCCGCGCCCGTGCGGCCTTGCCCAGTTGGCGCCAGCAAGCGCCGCTGGTGCTGCTCTGGTGCCTGCTGTTGTGCGCCGCGGCGCGGCCGCAATGGGTCGGCGAGCCGCTGCCGCTGCCAGCCAGCGGCCGTGATTTGCTGCTCGCGGTCGATGTCTCCGGCTCCATGGATTACGCCGACATGCAGTGGGACGACGAGCCGATCAGCCGCCTGGATCTGGTCAAACGCTTGCTCGGCGACTTTATCGAAGGTCGCCGTGGGGACCGCGTCGGCCTGATCCTGTTTGGCAGCCAGGCCTATCTGCAAGCACCGCTGACCTTCGACCGTCATACGGTGCGCACCTGGCTGGACGAGGCCCTGATCGGCATCGCCGGCAAGAACACCGCCATCGGCGACGCCATCGGCCTGGCAGTCAAGCGCCTGCGCCAACGTCCGGCGCAAAGCCGGGTGCTGGTGCTGATCACCGACGGCGCGAACAACGGCGGCGAAATCGATCCGCTGGTCGCCGCGCAACTCGCCGCCGATGAAGGTGTGCGCATCTACACCATCGGCATCGGCGCCGATCCACAACAAAGCGGCGCGTACGGCAGCTTCGGCTTCAGCGCGCTGGACCTGGATGAGACCAGCCTGCGTGCGATCAGCGACACCACCGGCGGCGAGTATTTCCGCGCACGCAATCAGGCCGAGCTGCAGCAGATCGAGCTGACCCTCGACCGCCTCGAGCCGGTCGCCCAGCAACCCACCCTCGCCCGCCCTGCCCAGGCGCTTTACGCCTGGCCACTGACGCTGGCGCTGCTGGGCTCGCTGCTGCTGGTCGGCCAGGTGCTCTGGCCTGACTTGCTGCTGCGGCTAAGGAGACGGACATGAGCATGCTCTGGCCGGAATGGCTGCGCCCATTGTGGCTGCTGGCCGTACCCGTGCTGGCCTGGTTGCTCTGGCGCCTGTGGCATCGCGAGCGCCAGAGCGGGCGCTGGCAACTGTTGTTGCCGGCGGCGTTCCATCAGGCGCTGCTCAAGGGCGGCAGTGGTCGCTCCAGCAAATTGCCCTGGCTGGCACTCGGCCTGGCCTGGCTGCTGGCGGTGCTGGCGCTGCTCGGCCCCAGCTGGCAGCGCGTCGAGCAAAGCAACCAGAAGCCCGCCGATCCGTTGGTGATTCTGCTCGAACTGACCCCGCAAATGCTCGCCACCGACGGCCGCCCCAATCGCCTGGAACAGACCCGGCGCAAGCTGCTCGATCTGCTCGAGGCGCGCCGCGATGCGCAGACGGCGATCATCGTCTATGCCGGCAGTGCGCACAGCCTGGTGCCGTTGTCCGATGACCTGGCCACCAGCCGCAACCTGCTCGAGGCGCTGAAACCCTCGCTGATGCCCGAGCCGGGCCGTCGCGCCGACCTTGCAGTGGTGCGCGCACTGCAACTGCTCGACCAGGCACAACTGGGTCAGGGTCGCCTGCTGCTGATCACCAGCGCCCTGGATGACGAGGAACGCAGCAGCATTCAGCAAACGCTGGCAAAGCGCTCGGTACCGCTGCTGGTGCTCGGCGTGGGCAGCCGTGAAGGCGCTCCGGTGATGCAGGAGGACGGCAGCTTTCTCAAGGACTCGCGCGGCGCCATCCTGATCCCGCGCCTCGATGCACGTGGCCTGCGGGAAGCCGCCGAGGCTCATGGTGGCCGCTATGCGCCGATCCGCCTGGACGACGAAGACCTACGCCGCCTGGGCCTACTCGACGGCCCGCAGGCCATGCGCGCCGCCGGGGAGCCGACACGGCTCGACAGCCGTATCGACCAGGGCTACTGGCTATTGCTGCCGCTGCTGTTGCTGGCCGCCTGCGCCGGGCGCCGCGGCTGGCTGTTCTGCCTGCCGCTGTTGCTGATGCTGCCACCGCAAAGCAGCCAGGCTTTCGAGTCCGACGACCTCTGGCTGCGTCCCGATCAACAGGGCCAGCGCCTGCTGCAGGCTCAACGTCCGGCCGAGGCCGCGCAACGCTTCGTCGATCCACAGTGGCAAGGCAAGGCGCTCTACGAGGCTGCAGATTACTCAGCCGCTGCAGAGCGTTTCGCCAAGGGCGACAGCGCTGCCGACCATTACAACCGCGGAAACGCCCTGGCCAAGGCCGGCGAGCTGGAGGCAGCGCTGGATGCCTACGAGCAGGCGCTGGAGCGCCAGCCGGAGCTGGCCGCCGCGCAGTACAATAAGGCACTGGTGGAAGAAGCCCTGCGCCAACGCGACAATCAGCAGCAGAGCGGCAATGGCGATGCGGACGAGCAACAGGAGCCTGCCGACGAGCAGCTGCAGGCGAATGAATCTTCGGCCGGCCAGCCCGCCGAGGGCGCTACCGCGCAGCCGGCCCAAGCGGGCAGCATCGGCGAGAACAGTGAAAGCAGCGAAACGCCGGGCAGCGCTAACGGTGCCGGCGAAGACGACGCCCAGCCAGGCAACGACAATGAAACCCTGGACGCCGCCGAGCCCGTTGCGCAACCCCGGGCGGAAATCGACCTGGGCACCGCGGCCGAACGTCGACAAGCGCTGGAACAATGGCTGCGGCAAATCCCGGACGACCCGGCCGAGCTGCTGCGGCGCAAATTCTGGTATGAACAGCAACAGCGTCAGGACTCCAACCGATGAAGCATCTGCTCTCCCTGCTTCTTCTACTGCTCGCCGGGCAGGCTTGTGCCGAAGGCTTTTTCGCCAGCGTCGATCGCGCCCGCCTGAGCGAAGGCGAGACCGTGGTGCTGACGCTGGAGTCCACCGACCCGACCCGCTTCGGTCGCCCCGACCTGAGCCCGCTGGACAAGGATTTCGAGGTACTCGGCAGCCGCCAGGTCAACCGCCTGAGCAGCATTGGCGATACGCCACGTGCCAGCACCCGCTGGATCCTCACCCTGCAACCGCGCCACAGCGGCGAGGTGATCATCCCGGCGATTCGCCTGGAGGATGCCGAAACCCTGCCCATCACGCTGAATGTCGAGGAGGCCGTCAGCGCTGGCGATGGCGACAAGCTGGCGCCGGTGTTCATCGATGCCAGCCTCGATCAGCCAAACGTCTACGTACAGGCTCAGGCGGTGCTGACCCTGCGCATCTATCACTCGGTTTCGATGTATGACGACAGCAACCTGACGCCTCTGCGCATCGAGGACGCACGCGCCGAACAACTGGGCGAGCCGCGCACCTACGAGAAGAGCATCGGTGGCGTGCTGCACGGCGTGATCGAACTGCAGTACGCCATCTATCCACAACGCAGTGGCCAACTGCTGATCCCCGGGCAGACCTTCAGCGCCACGCTGGTCGACCGCTCGCGCAATAATGACTTCCTGCCCTTCGGGCCGCGCTCCGGCAAGGTCACGCGGGTCAAATCGCCGGACATCCCCCTGCAGGTCAAACCCAAGCCCGCCGACTATCCCGCCGACGCGCCCTGGCTACCGGCGCGGGCCCTGGGCCTGGCGGAAACCTGGAACCCGCAGCCAGAGCAGAGCCAGGTCGGCGACTCGCTGACCCGCCGCCTGATCCTCAAGGTCGACGGCCTGTCCAGCGCCCAGCTGCCGCCGCTGCCAGCGACGCAGGTCGACGGCCTGCGGCGTTATCCGGATCAGCCGCAGATAGACGATCAGAAAAGCGAGAACGGCATCATCGGCACCCGCGAAGAACGCGAAGCGCTGGTGCCCAGCCGTGCCGGCAGTTTCGACCTGCCACCGCTGGAAGTGTTGTGGTGGAACACCCAGACCGACACGCTGGAACGCACCACACTTTCTGCCCGTACCCTGCAGGTTGCGGAGAACCCGCAGTTGCAGAACGACGAGCAACCCAACACGCCGATGGTGACGACGCAGGTGATCGAGGGGCCGGAACTCTGGCCCTGGCAACTGGCCTGCGCCCTGCTGGGCCTGACCACCCTGCTCGGCTTCGGCCTGTGGTGGCACGCGCGCCGGCAACCGGCGATCCAGCGCGCAGCGCAGGCCGGCCCGAGCCCGCGCACGCTGCTCGACGACCTCAAGCGTGCCTGTCAGGCTGGCGACGCCCAGGCGACCCGCCATGCCCTCGATGCCTGGGCGCGACAGCAACCGGAGACGCTCGCCGACATGGCGGCGCGCTACGTGCCGCTGTCGGACGCACTGGACGGCCTCAATGGCGCGCTGTACAGCGAAACGGGCCAGAAGTGGCAAGGCGAGGAGCTGTGGAAAGCGATTCGCAACCTGCCTGCCACGCAGGAACCAAGCGCTGCGCCGCAGGACAACAGTGCACTGCCGCCGCTGTACCCGCGCTAGCGGGTAAGCGCGTGCAGTCTTGTCGATTGTTTCAAGCGCTTGCCGGTGCGAGTGACTCGTATGGGCTGGCAAGGATCGCGGATAAATCCGCTCCTACAGGTACGTAGTAGGCCGCATGGATCTATGGAGATAGTAACCACGCTCTGCGTGGGCACCTGTTTTTGGCACGCTGCGCGTCGTGCTTGGCAGCACGGGATGTCATACAGACCGTAGCGGACGCGAAGCGTCCTGGGCTGCACCTCCACGCAGAGCGTGGGAACGATCGATCACGGTGCTGTGCCCCTCAGGGAGGCGCCCTGGCCGGCAATCGAGCATTCGCCTGGTCGATAGCCGTGAACTCACTCACGCAGCCTGACCCTGGCCTTGTCGGCATAATTGCCGGCGAAGGCCCGGGTTTCATCCGGGCTACCAGTTGGCTCGGGCAGGCTATGCAGCCTTTGAGCGAGACCGTCTTGTCACTGCAAAGCCTTAAAACAAAAACCGCGGCCCGAGGGCCGCGGTTTTCGTTCTACGCCACAGGCATCACTCCTTGGCGCGCAGCTTCTCTGGGTTGATCAGGAAGCGGGCCAGTGCCGGCAGCAGCCAGATTGCGCCGATCATGTTCCACAGGAACATGAAGGTCAGCATCAGGCCCATGTCGGCCTGGAACTTGATCGCCGAGAAGATCCAGGTCGCCACGCCGATGGCCAGGCAGACGCCGGTGAACAGCACCGCCTTACCGGTGGACTTCAGGGTCTCGTAGTAGGCTTCCTGCAGCGGCATGCCCTGACGCAGGTAGGTCTCCAGACGGCTGTAGATGTAGATGCCGTAGTCGACACCGATCCCCACACCCAGGGCGATCACCGGCAGGGTGGCGACCTTCACGCCGATGCCCATGAAGGCCATCAGCGCGTTGCCCAGCACCGAAGTCAGCACCAGCGGCAGGATCACGCAGAGGGTCGCCGCCAGCGAACGGAAGGTCAGCAGGCACATGATGCTCACCGCCGCGTAGACCGCGATCAGCATGGTGGTCTCGGACGCCGCGATCACCTCGTTGGTGGCAGCCTCGATACCGGCGTTACCCGCTGCCAGTACCACCTGCAGCTCGTCGGTGCTGTGCTGCGCGGCGAACTCTTCGGCAGCGGCCACGGCGCGCGACAGGGTTTCGGCCTTGTGGTCCTCAAGGAAGATCAGCACCGGCGCAACCGAGCAGTCTGCGTTGTACAGGCCTTCAGCACGGGCGATGGAGTTGTTCAGCACGTCCTGGTTGCGCGACAGGGTTTCCCATTTCAGGTTGCCCTCGTTCATGCCCTTGATCACCTGCTTGGACACGGTGACCATGGAGATGGCCGACTGCACGCCTGCGGTGTTCTCCATCTTCCACATCAGCTCATCCATGGCGGACAGCGCTTCGTAGGTGGAGCAGCCCTCGGTGGGCGTCTTGATCATCACCACCAGCACGTCGGAGCTGGTCGAGTAGTTGCGGATGACGAAGTCGTTATCCAGGTTGTAACGCGAGTCCGGGTGCAGTTCCGGCGCACCCTGATCGAGGTCGCCGATCTTCAGGTTCTGCCCGTACCAGACACCGCAAGCCAGCGCCACCACGGCAACCACGACGGAAATGGGCGCGACCATCGGATGGGCGCAATTGGAAATGGCACGCCAGAACGGGTGGTCCTTGGCAGCCTCTTCGCGGCTGATCTTAACCGCCTTCTGGCTGATACCGATGTAGGAAATCATCACCGGCAGCAGGATCAGGTTGGTCAGGATGATCACCGCAACGCCCATCGACGCGCCGATGGCCAGTTCGCGAATCACGCCGATATCGATCAGCAGCAGGGTCACGAAGCCGACCGCATCGGACAGCAGCGCCACCAGCCCGGGAATGAACAGCTGACGGAACGCCATGCGCGCAGCAGACAAGGCGTCAGTCGCCTCGCCGGACGCCATGGCGATGCCGTTGATCTTCTGCACACCGTGGGAAATACCGATGGCAAATACCAGGAACGGCACCAGCATCGAGTAGGGGTCGAGGCCGAAGCCCAGGGTATGCAGCAGGCCCAGCTGCCAGATCACCGCGATCAGCGTGGTGATGACCACTGCCAGGGTGCTCTTGAAGCAATGGGTGAACCACAGCAGCAGCACGAAGGTGATGCCGATGGCCACGGCGAAGAACAGTGCCACGCCCACCAGGCCGTCGATCAGGTCACCGACCTTCTTGGCGAAGCCGATGATGTGCACCTGGACATTGGGATTCTGCGCTTCGTACTTGTCGCGAATCTTCTCTTCCAGCTCGTGGGAGAACTTCTGATAGTCCAGTTTGATCAGCTTGCTCTGGTCGTTCGGGTCCGGATAGGACTCCAGCAGCGGGATATCGACGATGGTGGACTTGAAGTTATTCGCCACCAGACGACCGATCTGCCCGGACTTGAGGATGTTGCTACGCAGATCCTCGAGGCTGTCGGTGGAACCGTCGTAGGTCTGCGGGATCACCTCGCCACCGGCGAAGCCTTCCTCGGTCACTTCGGTCCAGCGCACGCTGGGGCTCCACAACGACTTCAGACCGGAGCGGTCGACGCCGGGGATGTAGAAGGCCTCGTCATGGATCTGCCGCAGCGTTTCCATGTAATCCTTGCTGAAAATGTCGCCATCGGTGGCTTCCACCGAGATACGCACCGTGTTGCCCAGGTTGGCCAGGTCGTTACGGTGTTCGAGCATCTTCTGGATGTACGGATGGCCCAGCGGGATCATCTTCTCGAAGCTGGTCTGCGGGCGTACCTGCGCAGCCTGATAGAACAGGAAGATGCTGATCAGCAGGCAGATCAGGATCACCGCCGGGCGATTGTTGAAAATCAGCCGCTCGAGGAAGGACGCGGGCTGTTGTTGATGCTTGGTCATGCAAAGGCTCCCGGCTTGTTATTGTTGGCCCAGATCGGCGCCGGTCGAAGCGGCGAGGTGAACGCCGCCCTGCCCCACCAGGATCAGGTTGCCGTTATCCAGTGCAGTTACCCCGGCCAGCGAAAGGCGGTCGGGACGATTGATCAGGCTGAACGTCTGGCCGTGATCCGTGCTGCGCAGCACCGTACCGCCATGCCCCACCACCGCGACGCTACCATCGCCGAGCAGCGTGCCATCGGCGAGACCGAATTCCAGCGGACCATTGTTCGGTGTGTTGAGGGAGATCTGCTGCCAGCTGTCACCGAAATCGGTGGAGCGGAACAGGTGGCCGCGCAGGCCGTAAACCAGCAGCGTGCCGGCTTCGTCGGTGCCCAGCGCGCCGAACAGCGAGCCCTCGTAGGGTTTGTCTTCGACGGTCTCCCAGGTTTCGCCCCAGTCGCGCGAACGGAACATGCCACCCAGCTCGCCGACAACGAACAGCCCGGCGCCCTTCACCGCGGTGATGGCGTTGAGGTGATAGGCGTCTTCGTTGTCGAGACGGTCGCTGACGTCTTCCCAGTTCTGGCCACCGTCGGTGGTTTCCAGCAGCGCGCCGTAGGCTCCTACGGCATAACCGGTCTGCAGGTCCTTGAACCAGATATCCAGCAGCGGCGCTTCGCGCTCGAGGTCTTCGAACTGGCTGGTCCAGGTCAGCCCGCCATCGGTCGTGGCGAGAATCTGCGAATCGTGGCCGACCACCCAGCCATGCTTGGCATCGACGAAGAACAGGGAGGTCAGCATCTGCCGGGTCGGCACCTTGGCCTGCTGCCAGCTTTGCCCCTGGTCGTTGGAGTAAAGAATGTGGCCACGGTCACCAACGGCTACCAGGCGTTCGCCGGTGTTGGCGACATCGAGCAGCAGACTGTGCACGGCTTTGGGCGACTCGATGGCGAAGCCGGCGTCAGTTGCAGCCGTGGTCTCGGCCTGCAAGGGCGCGGCGCCGAAAGCCAGAACGGAAAGCACACTGCACAGCGAGAGCGCTTTAGCCAGCGGCGAATGGACACGGAGCGCCGACTTGCGCACCGGATTGGGCGCCAGACCGGACTGGGTGCGCCGCATGACGGGCTCACTCATATACCTTCCCCCTTTCTTGTTATAGGCGGTACTACTGATCCCGCCCATCCTAGCGAGCTTCGGAAAGCCCTGACAATTGGCGCGACGTTATGTTTTGTTAAGGCCGAACCCGCGTGATAGAAGCCTATTCGCCATATTGATACGAAAAGGCCGCTACTACTGTAGCGGCCTTCGCTTGAAGCTACACAACTATTATCGAGTGCCGCGGCGACGCAGGGCAGCCGGTTTGAAATAACCGTCGTCTGGAACCGCCTGGGTGAAGTCGATGGTGTTGTTCTCTTCGTTGTCCAGATTCTGCACGTGGTAACGACGCGCCTGCAGGTCGTGGAACACATCGAGTGCGGACCAGGTGGTCGGCAGGTCGTAGTAGTTCTTCAGATAGGCGATGGAAACGCGCCACAGCTCACCACGGCCGTCGTACTGATCCACTACCGCGGCCTGCCAGCTGTCCTCGTCGAGGAACAGAGTGCGCTTGGAGTAGATGTGGCGGGCGCCGGACTTCAGCGTGCCTTCGACCACCCATACGCGGTGCAGCTCGTTGCGGGTCAGTGCCGGGTTGAGGTGACCGACCTGCAGCAGATCCTTGTACTTAACGTCAGGGCTGGTGACCTGGTAGTTGTTGTACGGGATGTAGATTTCCTTCTTGCCCACCAGCTTCCAGTCGTAGCGATCCGGAGCACCGTTGAACATGTCGGTGTCATCGGCGGTACGCAGGCCGTCAGCAGCAGCGATCGGCGTGTCGTAAGCCAGGTTCGGCGCACGACGCACGCGGCGTTGGCCGGCGTTGTAGCCCCAGGCCTGACGCGGCTCCTTGACCTGATCCAGGGTCTCGTGAACCAGGGTCGCGCCACCGGCCAGACGAGCCGGGCTGGTGGTGAACGACAGGTAATAGAACATGATGTTGTTCAGGTCGGCGAAGGAGCCGTTCTGCAGGTAGTACTTGAACAGCGCTTCCTGCTGCGAGGTGACCAGCGAGTAGGAGCCGTTGCGCTGCACCGCCACTTCCGAGGCGCGACGCACGATGTAGGTGCCGCGGTAGCGGGCGATGTGGTTCCACAGAGCTTCGACGCCGCTCTGCGGAATCGGGAACGGAATACCGCCATAGGCGTTGGTGAAACCGTTGCCGCCATCGGCCAGCTTGGCGCTGGTGGCGTTCTTGATGGTGTTGTCATAGACCCACTGCGGCGCGGAGCCGGAGCGGCGGGTCTGGTACACCGGCATCTGATAGGTTTCCGGATAGGCCTTGAACATGGCGATCTGACCCGGAGTCAGGTTGGCCTCGTACTGGCTCAGGTTGGCCGCGGTGATGGTGAACAGCGGCTTGTCTTCCGGGAACGGGTTGACGTGGTGCTGGCCCGAACGGGTGTAGCCAGCCGGCGCCTGGGTGATGCCGCCGGTCCAGGCCGGAATGGTGCCGGCAGCGTTGCCGGCTTTTTCGGCGCCGAAGGGGGTCAGGGTATCGCCGAGCTTGGCGGCTTCCTGCGGGGAAACGGCAGCCAGCGCGGAGCTGGCGGAAAATGCCAGCGCAACGGCTACGGCCATCAGCCTGTGCTTGTTCAGCATGGGTAATTCTCCATGAAGAGTCGTGACGGGCGCCCGCAAGCGCCCGGCGTTCTTTCCGATTTTGGTTATTAGAAGGAGTACTTGACGTTCAGACCGATGTTGTCGCGATCACGCGCAACGTTGTTCTGGCCAGCGCCATAGAACTCGGTGTACTGAATCTCGGCTTCCAGGCTGTTCAGGTAGCTAGCGCGCATACCGACGGTGTACGCCTTACGACCTTCGATGAAGTTGCCGGTCTGGTGCGAGTTGCCTTCGAAGTCGTGCTTGAACACGGCGAAGGGCGACAGATTTACGCCGGCGTAAACGTCGTTCCAGGTGCCGGAGAGCACCAGAGTGTAGCCATAGGCGTTCTTGTTGATCTGATCGTCGCGATCGTAGCCGGAGATGTAGGATCCATTTGCACGACCAGAGTAATAACGCACGTTCCCCTGGAAGTCCGTGTACTTGAGGCTGCTGCCGCGAATGTGTTCGGAGCCGAGCTCCGCCACACCAAACAAGGAGTCGAATCCGAGCCTCGGGCCGAAGTTATAGATGGTGCCCAAGGAGGTATTGAACGCTTCTACGCGCTCGTAGTTGCTCAAACGACGGTTGCCCAAACTTACCGTTTGGCCACCGACCTGAACCTGCTGTCCCAGAGCGATCTGCGGTGCTTGCTCAAGTACCTGCCCAAGAAGGTCGTTGGTAGTCGCGATACCGATTGGCAGGTTGGGACGATAGGAAAATTCGCCGAATACCGACGCATTGCCCACGGTGGTGTTGAAGCTCAGACCCATCATTCGAATGTCTTCAGCGTACTGACGGCTTGCCTGGATCTGATTAGCTACGTCAACCGAGACCAAGCCACCGGCAATTTGCTGCGCAAGTGCAGCATCACCGCCGGCCGCCCCTTGTACCGGAGTGCTACCGACCAGCGCACCAAACTGTACAGGCGTTAGCCCAGCGTAAGAGTCATCGAGCTGAGCATAGATGGATGGCTCTTTCGCGTGGTAATTCACGAAGTAGAAGCCAAACTCTGTCGAGTTGAGCTCTTCGGCGATATAGCGGAATGCAACGCCAAATTGCCCATCATTCTTGGCGTTAAGGTCGCTCTTGATAGAGGCGACCTTGAAAGCGTCAGACGTGGCAAATGAACTCCCATTCAGCCCATAAGCAGGGTTCAATACGGAGGCTTGATAAAGCGAAAGACCACCGAGCAGCGGGTTCGGTGTCAGGGCCCCAGCTAGCGCACCACTTTCGTTATAAGCGGTATGGCCGCCATCAGCGAACAAGTCGGTCTCCGAGAAATAGGTACCGACCGGATCGATAGCAGACTCTTTCCAGTTGAACTGGTAGAACGCTTCCATCGACAAGTTATCGGTCAAACCGATGTTGAAGCTCAAAGCCTCGACCGGCACCAATACTTCTTTCACTTCGGAGCCTGGAAGGCGGAACTTGGCAGCATCGACCGGGTTGGTGGTGTTCACCCCACCACGGTAGTACAAACCTTCACCCCAGTTGAATACCTGCTTACCGAAACGACCAGAGACAGGCATGTTGGCCACGTCCCAGTTGCCATAGACGTAGGCGTCAAGAATCTGCGCATCGCGACCTGCCTTGTGGCGGGTTTCGCGAGTGAAGCTGTTATCCCGCGGATAGCTTTGGCTGGGCTGAGCCGGCGTGTTGGCGTCATAGTAGTCGTTGCGCTTATCCATGATCTGGGTGTCATAGAACGCAGTACCACGGATAAAGACGCCGTAGTTACGGTAAGACGCCTCGAGATCCGAGGTAATTTTGAACACTTCGGAAACCAGGCCGGTATCGAAATTACGGTTGCCGTCGTTGATGTTGATATCGTTGTTGGTCTTGTCCTGGCCTTGTACGCGCCACAGTTGACCGTAGGAGATGGTGGTATCGAGGGAGCCGGTGATTTCGTTATCGGCGAAGCTGAACTCCACCGCATGAGCCTGGGCGGCGACCAGCAACGGCAGAACGCCAGCGAACGCAAAGCCGGCCTTGGCCGGGGCAAAACGTAGAACGGGCTTGCGGGACTTAATTTCCATCGAGACTCACTCCGTGGACAGATCATTCTTTTAGGCGATCCCGTAGCCGGGTCGCGAATTGCCGTACTGACGACGGCTTGTGTTTTTATTTTGTAGCGACATGTTCCAACGACCAGCGAGAGCTTGCACGCGGTCAAGTCCTGCTCAGTACTGCAACCATGGTGCCAATTCAAACAGTTGTATCAGCGCAAACAGCCGTGGGAGAGCCGCTGGGTGGTTTCTTTTCGTGACTGATCAGTCACTGACCAAAAGACGAGAAAAAGTGGCGCACTTTGTCCTACGATCCGACGCTTTATGCCAATCCCCCCCTGCTATGCATGGGTTAGCGGCTAAAAATAACGTCTCATTGTCAAGCACCGACACTCGAATTTAAGTGTACAAACACATAACCAGCGGCCCGCATATTTCGTTGGGTAACAAAAAAGTGTTACCAGCCATAGGCCGGTAACACTTCCTGTAAAGCCAAAACCGTCTTACGCCAGGCTTTTACTCACCACTTCATAGACATCGCTGGACAGCTCACCGGAGGCAAGGATGCGCTCCAGTTCGGCCTTCATCAGTGCCTGCCGCACCGCACCGTATTTGCGCCAACGGGTCAGCGGCGCCAGCAGGCGCGAAGCGATCTGCGGGTTAAGGGCATTTAGGGTGATGACCTGGTCGGCAAGAAAGCGGTAGCCCGCCCCGTCCGCGCGGTGAAAGTTGATCAGGTTCTGGTTAGCGAAGGCACCGATCAGGGCACGCACCTTGTTCGGGTTCTTCAGGGTGAAGGCTTCGTGCTGCATCAGTGCATGCACACGCTCCAGACCACCCGGCAGCGGGCAACCAGCCTGCACGCTGAACCACTGATCCATGACCAGCGCGTTGTCCTTGAAGAACTCGGCGAAGGACGCCAGCGCTTGGCTGCGCTCAACCTCGAACGGGGAGTTGACCAGCACCGCCAGCGCCGCCAGGCGCTCGGTCATGTTGTCGGCGCTGTCGAACTGGTCGACGCAGGCCGCCAGCACCTCGGGCTTCTCGCTGAGCATCAGATAGGACAACGCGATGTTCTGCAGGCTGCGGCGAGCGAAGTGCGCGGCCTCGGCCACGTAAGGGGTGGCCTTGGAGACTTCACGATTGGCTTGGTAGCGCGCCCACAGCGGGGCGAACAGCGCGGAAGCCAGCTCCTTGCGGGCGAATTCGCGCGCGGCGTGGATGGCCTCGACATCTGCGACCTCGCTGATCTCGGTCAGGTAGGCCTCGCCCGGCAGCGAGAGCATCTCGGCGACCATGGCCTGATCCAGCGACTCGTCTTCAAGCAGGGTACGCAGCGCGGTGACCAGGCGCTGATCCAGCACCAGGGCTTCGCCACGCTGGTGCTGGCCAATCAGTTCCTGCAGTACCTGCACAGAAAGCTGCTGCCCCGCTTCCCAACGATTGAATCCATCGCTGTCGTGCTGCATGAGGAACATCAGCTGATCACGGCTGTAGGGGAAGCTCAGCTTGACCGGCGCGCTGAAGCCACGCAGCAGCGACGGCAGCGGCTTCTCGACAATGCCCCCAAAGGTGAAGGTCTGCTCGGCTTCAGTCACCGACAATACGCGGCTGGTGCCCTGCGCGGCGCTTTCGCCCTGCAGACGCAGCGGTAGCTCAACGCCTTGGGCATCGAGCAGGCCAAGCGCAACTGGAATCACGAACGGCAACTTCTCGCTCTGCCCCGGCGTAGCCGGGCAGCTCTGGCGGAAGGTCAGGCTGTAGGTCTGCGCGGCGGCGTCATAAGCCTCACTGACCTCCAGACGCGGCGTGCCGGCCTGGGTGTACCAGCGCTTGAACTGGGTCAGGTCGATACCGCTGGCATCCTCCATGGCCTTGACGAAATCGTCGCAGGTCACGGCCTGGCCGTCGTGACGCTCGAAGTACAGGTCCGAGCCCTTGCGGAACAGTTCCGGGCCGAGCAGGGTGTGGATCATGCGCAGCACTTCCGAACCCTTCTCGTAGATGGTCAGGGTGTAGAAGTTGGAGATTTCCATGTACGCATCCGGGCGCACCGGGTGGGCCATGGGGCCGGCGTCCTCGGCGAACTGGTGGGTACGCAGGTAGGCCACGTCTTCGATGCGTTTGACGGTGCGCGAGTGGGTATCGGCGGAGAACTCGCTGTCGCGGAATACGGTGAAGCCTTCCTTGAGCGACAACTGGAACCAGTCGCGGCAGGTCACGCGGTTGCCCGACCAGTTGTGGAAGTACTCGTGCGCCACCACCGCCTCGACGCGCTGATGGGCGGCGTCAGTGGCCGTCTCGGCCTTGGCCAGCACGCAACTGGAATTGAAGATGTTGAGGCCCTTGTTCTCCATGGCGCCCATGTTGAAGTCGTTGACCGCAACGATCATGAAGATGTCCAGGTCGTACTCGCGGCCGTAGACCTCCTCGTCCCACTTCATCGAGCGCTTGAGGCTGTCCATGGCGTGCTGCACCTTGTCGATGTTCTCCGGCTCGACGTAGATACGCAGCGCCACTTCACGCTTGCTCATGGTGGTGAAGCTGTCTTCCACACACCAGAGGTCACCGGCGACCAGGGCGAACAGGTAGGCCGGCTTCTTGAACGGGTCTTCCCAGGTTGCCCAGTGCCGGCCGCCCTCTTCGCTGCCACTGGCAATCGGGTTGCCGTTGGACAAGAGCACCGGGTAGGCATGCTGCTCGGCGCTGACCGTGGTGGTGAATGTGCTCATCACGTCCGGGCGGTCGAGGTAGAAGGTGATCTTGCGGAACCCCTCGGCCTCGCACTGGGTGCAGAACATCTTGCCGGACTTGTACAGGCCTTCCAGCGCGGTGTTGCTCTCCGGGTGGATGCGCACGCTGCTGTCGACCACGAAGCGCTCCTGGGTCGGCTGCAGGGTCAGGTGGCTGTCGGTCAGGGTGTAATCGGCCGCGCCCAGTTCGCGGTCATCCAGCTTGAGATGCAACAGCTCAAGCTGCTGGCCATCGAGCACCAGCCTGGGCAGGCCGGCACCCGCCTCGGGATTGCGGCGCATGACGAGCTGCGCGTGCACCAGACTGTGATCCTCGAACAGCTCGAAGGTCAGGTGGGTCTCGTCGATCAGGTAATCGGGAACCTGATAGTCCTTCAGGTAAATAGTCTTGGATTGTTCGGTGCGCATGGCTCTTGGCCTCTCGTCTGCGGCGCCTCGGGCGCCGGTGGCAATCGGGGGTCAGGCGGCGATCTCGTGGATGGCCAACTGGTAGGCAGTGTACTTGCGGATATTGATCACGCCGGTGTCGAACATCAGGTACTGGCCCTTGATACCGAGCAGGGTACCCTCGGCCAGGGGCTGCTTGTCCAGATTGAAGCTGGTGATCTTGGCCGGGTAGGCCTCGATGGGGTAACGAATTTCCAGCACCTCGGCGGCGGACAGCGGCTGAATGGCCTGCAGGCCGAAGCGCTGCTGCAGCTCGCTGATGCCCGCGCCGCAGCTATCGAACAACTGCTCACGAATCGCCAGCAGGTCGACCGGGGCGGCATCGCCCTTGAGCAATGCGCGCCAGTTGGTCTTGTCCGCCACCTGGCTACGCAATAGATCTTCGACGAAGCCTGACTGCTGCCGAGTCGCCACACGCAGAATGGGCAGCGCTTGAGTCGCGCCCTGGTCGATCCAGCGCGTCGGCACCTGAGTGGCGCGGGTGATACCCACCTTCACGCCACTGGAGTTGGCCAGGTAGACGATATGGTCGGTCATGCAGAACTGCTCGCCCCAGTTCGGCTCGCGGCAGGTGCCGGCGTCGTAGTGACATTTCTCCGGGCTCATGATGCAGATGTCGCACTGCGCCAGCTTCTGCATGCAGGGGTAGCAGTAGCCCTGGCTGAAGCTGGTCTTGGTTCTGCGCCCGCAATGGCTGCAATGGATGGCGCCGAGATACTCCAGGCGCAGGTGCTTGCCCACCAGCGGGTTGACCGGTACTTCTTCGTCGCCAAGACGGAAGGCGTATTGCACCGGCGCATCCAGGTGCGCCTTCATCTTGCTCAGCGAGCCTCGTCCAAGCTCAGTCATCAGTGAAGGGTTTCCGATGAGCTGAACAGCAGGTTGGGGACCGGCTCGGACTTGGACTTGCACGCTTGCTCACCCATATAGCCGGTGCGCTCTTCCTCGGGCAGGTTCTGCATTTCCCAGGCGATCATTGCCTGCAGGCTCAGTTCCTTCTGCTCCTGGGTCAGCTTGCGGCCATCGGGCCATTTGCCGATCTCCACGGCCAGCTTGAGGCTCTCGTAGATTTCCGGGGTGATGTTTTCAATCGCATCGAGAAAGGATGACATACGGGTCTCCAGGTCAATCGTAGGGCGGGTGAAACCCGCAAAAACACTGCTGCGGCGGGCTACCCCGCCTACAGCGAAACAGGCGTTCATATCAGCGTCTGGCCAGCATACCGCCAAGCAGCCCGGTCACGCAGCCGGCGAGCAGGCCGCCAACATGCGCGGCGTTGGCAATGGCGCCGAATTGCAGCAGCTCGAAGATGCCGGTCATGCAGATCGCCAGCCAGGCCAGCATCATCACCAGCACGCCGGGCGGCAGGCGATACGCCGGATTCGGCGCCAGGCGCTGGTAGATCCAGCAATGCCCGAGCAGGCCGTAAAGCACGCCGGACAGGCCACCGAACAGCGAAGGCCCGGCCCACCAGTATTGAGCGAAATTCGAGGCCAGGCCGAACAGCAGGGTCAGGCCAAGCAGGCCGATCGCGCCCTGGCGAAACTCGATGCGCCGGCCCAGCTCCCAGTACCACAGGCTGTTCATCGCCAGGTGCAGCCAGCCGAAGTGGATCAGCATCGGTGAGATCAATCGCCACCACTGACCGCTGTCGAGCGTGGCGTCCAGATAGGTGAGATAGATGTGCTCGCCGTCGATACGAAAGTCGACGAAGCTCAGCCAGCGAATGGTGGAAAAATTCTCGCCCGCCAGCGTCACGGCGAACACGATAAAGGTGCTCAGCAGCACCAGGGCCGTCACCGGGCTACGCCGCAACTGGGCAAGGAAACCCTCGCGCGCCGGTAGCGGGCTGGGCGGCATTTGCGCCGCCGCATCGCCCTGCGGGTGACGTGCGTAAAGTTCGCGCACCTGTTCGGCGAGCTCCTGCCCCGGCACCCAGAGCACCTGCTGTCCGCCCTCTTCCGCCACCCGGTGCGGCACGCGCAGGCGCTGCAGCAACGCGACGAAACCGCTCAAATCAGCGTCCAGCGGCAAACGCAGTACGACCACGGCCGTCATCGCGGCGCCTCCTGCGGGTCGACATCGACCCAGACGAATTTACCCGCATCCAGACGCGTTTCCTGATCCAGGCGGTAAGCCACCAGACGACCTCCGACCACCGCGCTGTAGTCCAGGCAGGCCAGGTTCGCTCGAATCGGTGCCGGCTTGCCACGCCGCCAGTAGTGGCCGACGAACAGCAGCGGCTCGTGCGCTCCATACCTGAGCAGCGCATCCTTCTGCAGTTCGGTCAGGGGTGTTTGCGCCGCCAGTTCCGGCAAGGCATCGGGCTGGAAGACGATATCGCCGTAGGTCTGTGGGTCCTCCTCCCAGAACTTGGTGCGGAAATAGGAACGGGTGAAACCATCACCGCTGGTCAGCGTCAGGCCATGCGGCAGGCGCATATCGGTGCCGCGCAGCAGACGATCGAGCGCCATGTTGGCGAAACTGCCGGGCACGGCCGAGGCCTGCAGGAAGTGCTCGTCGATACAGCCATCGGGGAACTGTGCCTGGAGCGGCGCGATCAGCTCGGCGTCCCAGCAGGCATGCACGACGCGAAAATGCCCGGCATCGAGGAACAGCGGCATCTCGTAGAACCACTGGAGAAATTCGCGCCATTCCTGCGGATGATCCTCGAACTGAGCCAATGTCTCGCGCATCAGGCGCTGGTGGCGCGGGCTGTGTTCACGCACGTACTGGCGACCACTGCCCGGTGGCGCCGGCGTGCTCCAGCCCAGGGCGTTGAACTCGTGATTGCCCATGATGCACAGCGCCTGGCCGGCACGCACCATGTCGTGCACAAGGTGCAGGGCTTGGCGAATACCAGGGCCGCGGTCGACCAGATCACCGAGGAAGATCGCCATACGCGTTGGGTGGCGCCACACGCCGCTCTGCCGGCTGTAACCCAGGCGTTCGAGCAGGCGTTCCAGTGTGCGCGCACAACCGTGGATATCACCGATCAGGTCATAGCCACGATGGGGGTCGAGGGACATTCAGTCCTGTCCTCCCAGGCGGCTGCCCCAACCGAGCTTGGTGCGGCAGACCTCGTAGTAGTTGTGATCCAGCGGATGGATCAGGCGCAGCTTCTGCGCCTTCTTGGCCACATGCAGGGTGTCGCCCGGCGCGCAGGTGAAATGGTTCTGGCCGTCGCAGGACACCTGCGGATAGATGGTCATGTCCGGCGACACCACCACCTTCAGCTCGCTGTTGCCGTCGACCACGATGGGCCGGCTGGACAGGGTGTGCGGGTACATCGGCACCACCACGATGGCATCGAGCTTGGGATGCATGATCGGCCCGCCAGCGGACAACGCATAAGCGGTCGAGCCGGTAGGCGTGGCGACGATCAGGCCGTCGGCCTTCTGGCTGCAGACGAACTGGCCATCGATATACAGCTCGAACTCGATCATCCGCGTCGATTTGCCGGGATGCAGCACGACATCGTTGAGCGCATCGCCCTGGCCGATGGCTTCGCCCTGGCGGCGCACCTCGGCTTCGAGCAGGAAGCGGTTCTCGGTCAGGTACTGGCCTTCGAGCACCTGGGCTACCTTCAATTCCAGCTCGTCGGGGCGGATGTCGGTGAGAAAGCCCAGGCTGCCGCGGTTGATCCCCAGCACCGGGACCTTGTGCCGCGCCAAGGCACGCGCCGCACCGAGCATGCTGCCGTCGCCACCGACGACGATCACCAGGTCGCAAACCTCGCCGAGCATCTTGCGCGAAGACGTCTGCAGGCCATGCCCCGGCAGCAAATCGGCGATGGTGTCCTCGAGAATCACATGCAGGTGGCGGTCAATCAGAAAGCGCTTGAGGCGGCGCACGGTATCCAGAACCCGCGTGCTCCCCAGGCGCCCGATGATGCCGACATTGCGAAATTGCTCCATGGGACTCCCGCCAGACAGATAAACGATGGGTGATTATCGGCCAAAGGCCCGCACCGCAGCAAACCAGCCCTGCGACTGCGCTATGCTCGGGCCATGAATGTTTCCGTCACGCTGCATGACCTGCTGCCCGGCCTGCGCACCCCAGCGGTACGCGACCTGGCCTGGGCACTGCTCTCACCGCCTCTGCTGGGTGAGACCACGAAAGTCCAGCGTCATCCCCTGCAAGCCAGTGTCTGGAGTCGGCAGCCGCAGCGCCTGGCAGACTGGCTTGTGCAACAGGACCGCGATGCCGGCGCCCTGCACGCCTGGCTGGCGGTAAAACCGCTACGGCGTTTGGGCCTTTATTACGAGCGCCTATGGCAGTTCACCCTGCATGCCGCAACGGACGTCGAAGTGATTGCCGCCAATGTGCCGATCCGCCACGGCGGTCGCACCCTCGGCGAGCTGGATCTGCTGTTGCGCGACGAGGAAGGCGAACATCATCTGGAGCTGGCGGTGAAGTTCTATCTGGGTACCGCCAGCAGTGATGCCGCCGATTGGCTCGGGCCTGGCAGCCATGATCGACTCGACCTGAAACTGAGCCATCTGGCGCATCACCAATTGCCCCTGTCGTCGCGGCGCGAAGCCAGGGGACCGCTGAACGAGCTGCAAGTGAGCGAGGCCCGCCCGGCCTTCTGGCTTGGCGGCTATCTGTTCTATCCCTGGCCCGGCAGTTGCCCAGCGCCTCGCGGCGCGATGCCTGGACATTGTCGGGGCGGCTGGCTGCATCGGCGCGACTGGGACGCCTTCGCCGCGGCGAGGCCGGATGCCCGCTGGCAACCGCTGCCAAGGCTGACCTGGCTGGCCCCGGCGCTGCTGAAGACTGACGAGGTCTGGTCCGTAGCAATGTTCCAGCAATGGCTGAGCCTGTTACGGCACGAGGCCCAGGCGCAATTATTGGTACGCCTGGAAGAGGATCGGGCGGGAGACTGGCGAGAAGTCGAGCGGATCTTTCTGGTCAGCGATCAATGGCCGACGCCCTCGTAGCCCGGATGCGATCCGGGACGCATGCGCCTGCAATCCCCGGCTTTCATCCGGGCTACGCTTGCCCCAGAGCCAGCGCTGCTCAACGACTGCGCTCGGTACGCCCGCCGGAACGCGCCAGATACCCAGCACCGCTTTCGCAGAGCAGTGCATCGCGTTGCACCGCCGGCAGACCATCCAGCCCTTCACGCAAGGCGTAAACGCTGTAACCCAGTTGCGAAAGGAGAAACACCGCACTGCTGCTGCGTTTGCCGCTGTCGCAGTAGCACAGATAGGTACGTGATCGATCCAGCAGACGCGCCTTCAGGCGCAGCAGCTGCAACGGCATGTGCAGGGACTGGGGCGCATGCGCCTTCTCGTATTCTTCCAACAGGCGCACGTCGAGCCACTGCGCGCCCTGCGCCAGCAACCTGGCCGCCTCACCCAGCGATACCTCGGCCACCACGGGCGCCTTGAGCAGGGCGAAGAAATCCTGGCGATCCAGACGCAGCACACTGCCGGCCTCGACCATGGTCACCGTGGCATTGCGTGGCCGGTCGGCCAGCAGCGCTTCCTCGCCGAAACAGGCGCCCACTTCCAGTTCAGCCAGCACCTGACGATCGCTGCCGGCACTTCGAATCACCTCGGCGCGACCACTTTCCAGGAAATAACAGCAATCACCGCTGGCACCCTCTTCAAGAACCTGGCTGCCGGCCGCAAGCTCGATTCTTTGCAGGCGAGCCAGCATGTTCTGCACGTTGGTCGGCGGCACCTTGGCAAACAGCGGGTTTTCCAACAGCCGCTCCAGCCATTCGATGTCGGCGCCACTTTGTTGCAGCGCCAGCAGCAGGTCCTGATGCGCCAGACGCCAGGTCAACAGGCGATCCAGAGTAGCGCTGTCGATCATCAGCACGCTGAGGTCGGTCACGGCGCGCGCCTCCTGCAGGCGCGGCAAGCCCGGGGACAACGGATGACAGCTGATCTCGCTGCCGGCCTGAACCGTCTGCGTACGCCCCTCGGCGTCCTGCAACTGCAGCTCGCCGGCCAGCAGATAGCAGGTCAGGCGCGCCTGGTCCCCCTGGCGAAACAGCAACTGCCCGGCCAGCAGGGGTTGCGGCACCAACTGGCTACGCAACTCGCGCCATTGCTGCTCGGAGAGCACATTGAGCGGCGTCAGGCTGCGTAGCTGTTCGGGGGTAAGGGGTTCGCTCATGTGGGTTTCCAGGCTCCGCTGGTCAGACCTGAGTGTAGTCGGCGTCTGCGCCCATCAGCGCTCGACGCCCCTGCAAGCCGCCAGTATGAATGAAGATCAGCCGACTGCCGCGCGCAAGTTGACCACGCTCGCAGAAATCGCGCAGCGCCATCAGCGCCTTGCCGGTATACACCGGCTCCAGCGGCAGATCACTGGCACCTTCGGTGTGCAGGATGAACTGGCGCAGCGGCTCGTCGAGCCGGGCAAAACCGCCGCGCGAGGCATCGACCAACTGGTAGCGCCGCTGCGCCTCACCGGCCTCCTCCAGCAGCGTGGCGACCTGGGCAGCGACGCCATGGTCCCCCGGCACGGCCAGTGCACCGAACACGGTGCGTCGCCTCTCTCCCAGCACCACTCCGGCTAGCGTGGTGCCGGTCCCGGCGGCCAGCCACCAGGCATCGAAATCGTCCCAGCCGATTGTGCTCAGCTGTATTTCGGCCATCTCCACCAGCGTGCTGCAACCTCGGGCACCGGGCAAACCCAGGCCACCTTCGCCTATCGTCTGAAAACCGCTGTAGCGTTCCAGCCAGGGCGCCCAGAAATCCGGCTGATGGCGCGCGCGATAGCCGCCATAACCCAGCCAGTGCAGCTCCATACCCATGCGTTGCAGGTCATCGACGGTCGGCGTCCGCTGCGCTTCACCACGCAGCAAACCGACGGTGGCGAAGCCAAAACGCTGCCCCGCAGCGGCCAGCGCATGCAGGTGATTGGAGTGTGCACCACCGAGGCTGATCACCCCCTGCGCGCCTGCGCCCGCCGCCTGTTCGAGATAAGGCGCGAGCTTGAACCATTTGTTGCCTGACACCAGCGGGTCGACCAGATCGAGGCGCAGGCAGGCCAGCTCGACGCCGGCCGCCTCGAGCCAGGGCAGCTTCACGGGGTGCAACGGCGCCTGTGGGCGCCAGTGGGGAATGTGTATCGGCAAAATCAGCTGACGGTACGCAGACGACTGCTCGCCTTGTGCCGCGTACAGCAGTTCGAATCACCCAAGGTGAAACGACTGGGCGTGTCGATACGGTCGATGGGGATGGCGCAGCGCTCACCACTGGGCAAGGTCGCATCGCAGCTGGGCTGTTGATAATGCGCCAGCCATTGGCGGTACTGTTCTTCGGAAACGAAGCATTTGCCGGCGGCGTAGGCCATGGGGTTGTCCTGATAACGGGCAACATCCTGCAGCGCAATGGTCAGGTGCCCAGCACCGGGATGGTACACCACGAACACCACGCCGAGCTTGGCCAGCCGCTCCAGCACCTGATCACCGCCCTGGCTGGCGAAGGCATCGCGCTCACGCTTGAGGCGCTCGATCTCTGCCTGCAGTTGCGCATCCAGCTCGTTGCGATAGGCCAGTTCGACGTCACGCACGGCGATCTGCTCCTTGTATTCGGCCACGGCCGCGGCGACCTTGGCGCGCACCTCGCCGTCGAACTGCGCGCGCAGAATATCGCCCTCGGTACGCCCGTGGCGCTCCAGGGCACGCAGCTGCTGCGTCATTTCCTCGCGGCTGCTCTGGTAGCTTTCGGCCTGAGCCGCCAGTTGCGCCTTGAGATTGGCGTTGAGCGCCTCCTGCTGGCGCAGCGCCTGGTGCAGGCCATGCAGCTGTGCCTGCAGTTGCTTGCTCTGCTCCTCGCTGGCCAACTTGAGTTTGGCCAGCTCTTCCTCATGCTGCTGGGTCAGGCTGGTGATGCGCAGACGCTGCTGCTGAATCAGTTGCGCAGTCTTGGCGCGGTGTTCCTGATCCATCTTCTGCGCCAATTGGTCGGCCACCTCCTTGGCCGGGTCCGGGGCATACCACTTGTCTTCGGAGGCCACCTGCAGACGTTCGGCAACCACCGCCTGGGTACTGTCGTCCTCGACCAGAAGCCCGAGCTGATTGCGCTTGACCGCATCACGCAGCAACACCAGATCGTTCTGCCCCGGCGCCAGGCTGGGGTCCCATAGGTGCATCTGATGCCAGGACACCGGGCACTGGCTGCGACAAGCCAGGCGAATCGGCCCGGCACCGAGATCCGGGCCACGGCCGGCGCGCTCGGCCAGATGCTGCAGAGGAATGTTCCAGCCCTTGTCGGGGCGGCCGTCCTCGTCGAAATCCAGCAGGAAGAATACCGCCGACCGCACCAGCAGACGTGGGTTGATCGCCACGAACACCGCGCGCATCTCTTCGTCGGCGAACTCGGGCATGTTCACCACGCCGTCGAGCAAGGCTTCGAATTCAGGGAACATCATCTGTTTGCAGATACCGCGTTCACTGAAGAACATCACGGCTTCCACCATCTGCGGCTTGTTCTGCATGCTCATCGAAGACCCTCTGAACCCACGGGGAATATACCGTCCTGATCGGTCAGGCAAGTCTAGGGGAAAACCCACCCGGAGCAATGTGACTGGGTTGGCACTCATTCTGCGAGCCAGGCGGGATAGCCGCCACTGACACCAAAATGTGACAGGAGCGCACAGCCGAAAGCGGCCAGACCACACTGGCCGACCAGCGGATTATTGCCAATCAAGCCTATCCAACGAGCAAATATCCGCCTATCGAGACGTGCATCAGTGGCCTCATCCGCTCTGCAACCGCGTTGCGACAACCTGGCACGTGATCTGCTCGGCACCCTCCGAGCCCGCGCCCCTGACGCGCGGCCGGACTGATAAAAAAACAAGAGGTCAGCCATGTTCCGCCATTCTTTCCCTGCCACTCCTTGCTCCTCGCCCCGCTGGGTGATTGCCCTTCCCGCCGTGGCACACGCCCCACGGCACTGACGCGCCCCTCGCTCAGAAAACAACAATAACTAACGGAGATTCCCCATGCGCTTAACCAAGCGTGTTGGCCTGTTCGTCGCTGCCGCGATCCTGGCCAACAGCCCCAACGCTCACGCCAATCCAGCCTCGATCAACATCCTCACCGGCGGCACCAGCGGCGTGTATTACCCGCTGGGCATGAGCCTGTCCGAGCTGTACAGCGAGAACATAGAAGGCTCGACCACCAGTGTGCGCGCCACCAAAGCCTCGGTGGAGAACCTCAACCTGTTGCAGATCGCCCGTGGCCAGTTGGCCTTCGCCCTCGGCGACTCGGTAGCCGATGCGTGGAAAGGCGACGAGGAAGCCGGCTTCAGGGCGCCGCGTGACCGCCTACGCGCCATCGCCGGGGTCTACCCGAACTACATCCAGATCGTCGCCAGCCAGGCATCGGGCATTACCAGCCTGGAAGATCTGCGCGGCAAGCGTATTTCCGTCGGGGCGCCACGTTCGGGCACAGAGCTCAACGCCCGGGCGATCTTCAAGGCCGCCGGCCTGAGCTACGCGGACATGGGGCAGGTGCAGTTCAAGCCCTACGCCGAGTCGGTCGAGCTGATCGAAAAAGGCCAGCTGGATGCCACCCTGCAGTCGGCCGGCCTGGGCATGGCGGCGATTCACGAATTGGCCGAGCGCGTGCCGATCACCTTCGTCGCCATTCCGGAACAGGTGGTGTCGCGCATCGGCAGCGGCGCCTATCAGTCAGGCATCATTCCCGCCGGCACCTATCAGGGCCAGGCCAACGACGTGACGACGGCGACCATCACCAACGTTCTGGTGAGCCAGACCAGCGTTTCCGATGACATGGCCTATCAGATGACCCGGCTACTGTTCGAAAACCTCGACCGCCTGGCCGACGCCCACCCGGCCGCCAAGGCCATCAGGCTTGAGCGGGCGATCAATGGCCTGCCGATTCCGCTGCATCCCGGCGCGGAGCGCTACTATCGCGAAGTCGGCGTACTCAAATAGCGAGAACGCGCCCGCCCCTGCGGCGGGCTGCGTGATCTCAGCCCTTGGCGGCAGCGAGAAACGGCGCCAGACGCTGCGCCATTTCCGCGCCGAGCGCCTGCAGCCCGCTCATCGGACGCACCATGACTTCGAATTCGACGATCCGTCCCGACTCGTCGAAACGGATCATGTCGATGCCTTTCAACTCGCGCTCGCCTACCCGAGCGGAAAATTCCAGCACCACATTGAGGCCGTCGGCCGTCGCCAGCTCACGGTGATAGGCAAAGTCCTCGAACACCGTGAGCACCGTATTGAGGATCAGATTCACCGCCTGCGCACCTGGATAAGGGGTATGCGCCATGGGCGAGCGGAACACCGCCTGTGGGTGCAGCAGTTCGGGCAAGGCGCTGAGGTCCTTGGCGGCAATGAACTGATGCCAGCGTGCGAGGCCGGCTGCGACGGCAGGTTGTAGCTGGGCATTGAGAGACATCGGCTTCTCCTTGTTGTTGTCGGCCAGATAGCCAGCGCCCCGCACTGGGCGTAATGCTTTCACTTAGGGCTGCACGCGTTTGGCTCCCGTCTCCCATTTATTCGGGGCACGCCTAGTGGAGAGGGGCCGGGGGAGAGGGCTGAAAACACCGCAAAACTGCCAGTTTCCCCTTTCCCTAGCCCTCTCCCCCAAAGGGGCGAGGGGACTGATCGCGCTCGACCGTTTATTAAGTGAACAGTATTACCCGCACTAAGGGGGCGCTGCGTCGATCAGAGTTCGACCGCCAGGCGCGAACCCTGGTTGATCGCCCGCTTGGCATCGAGCTCGGCAGCGACATCAGCCCCGCCGACCAGATGTACGCTCTGACCGGCGCTCTGCAACCCTTCCTGCAGCTCACGCAGCGGGTCCTGGCCGGCGCAGACGATCACGGTGTCGACCGGCAGCACCTGCTCATCGCCACCAGCGATGCGGATATGCAGGCCGGCGTCATCGACCTTGAGGTACTCGACCGAGTTGAGCATTTGCACGTTCTTGTTCTTCAGGCCGGTGCGGTGAATCCAGCCGGTGGTCTTGCCCAGGCCATCGCCGACCTTGGTCTTCTTGCGCTGCAGCAGGAACACCTCACGCGCCGCCGGGTGCGGATGCGCCTGAATGCCTGCCACGCCACCACGTGCTTCGAGCGCGGTATCGATACCCCATTCCTTCCAGAACTCGTTACGGTCGAGGCTGGTGGCCTTGCCCTGGTGAGTGATGAACTCGGAGACGTCGAAGCCGATACCGCCAGCGCCGATCACCGCGACCTTCTGGCCGACCGGCTTGCGCTCGAGAATCGCGTCCAGGTATCCAATCACCTTTGCATGCTCGATCCCCGGAATCTCCGGGGTGCGCGGGGCGATACCGGTGGCCAGGATGATCTCGTCGAAGCCGCCCTTGACCAGGTCCTCCACCGACACGCGGGTGTTCAGGCGCAAATCGACACCAGTGGTCTCCAGCTTGCGCTTGAAGTAGCGCAGGGTTTCAAAGAACTCTTCCTTGCCCGGTACACGCTTGGCCACATTGAACTGGCCGCCGATTTCGCTGGCCGAATCGAACAGGGTCACGCTGTGGCCACGCTCGGCCGCGACGGTGGAAGCAGCGAGGCCGGCCGGGCCGGCGCCGACCACGGCGATCTTCTTCACTGCGGCAGTGGGAATGTAGTTCAACTCGGTCTCATGGCAGGCGCGCGGGTTGACCAGGCAACTGGTCAGTTTGCCGCCGAAGGTATGATCAAGGCAGGCCTGGTTGCAGCCGATGCAGGTGTTGATCTCGTCCGCGCGGCCTTCGGCAGCCTTGTTGACGAAGTCCGGGTCGGCGAGGAAGGGGCGCGCCATGGACACCATGTCGGCATCGCCTTCAGCCAGCACCTGCTCGGCCACTTCCGGGGTGTTGATGCGGTTGGTGGTGATCAGCGGGATGCCGACTTCGCCTCTGAGCTTGGCAGTGACCTTGGTGAAGGCCGCGCGCGGCACCTTGGTGGCGATGGTCGGGATACGCGCCTCGTGCCAGCCGATACCGGTGTTGATCAGGGTGGCGCCAGCCTGCTCGATGGCCTTGGCCAACAGCACGATCTCATCCCAGGTGCTGCCGCCCTCGACCAGGTCGAGCATCGACAGGCGATAGATGATGATGAAGTTCGGACCGACCGCCTCGCGCACGCGGCGGACGATCGCCACCGGCAGGCGCATACGGTTCTCGTAGCTGCCGCCCCAGCGGTCGGTACGGTGGTTGGTGTGAGCCACCAGGAACTGGTTGATGAAGTAGCCTTCCGAGCCCATCACCTCGACGCCGTCGTAGCCGGCCTGCTGGGCCAGCGCCGCGCAATTGACGAAGTCGGCGATCTGCTTCTCGATGCCCTCCTCGTCCAGCTCATGCGGCTTGAACGGGTTGATCGGCGCCTGGATGGCGCTCGGCGCCACGGATTTCGGGCTGTAGGCATAGCGCCCGGCATGCAGGATCTGCATGCAGATCTTGCCGCCGGCCTCGTGCACGGCCTGGGTGACGATCTTGTGCTTCTCCGCCTCCTCGACCGTGCTCAGCTTGGCCGCGCCGGCGTACACGCCGCCCTCCTCGTTCGGGCCGATGCCGCCGGTGACCATCAGGCCGACGCCGCCACGGGCACGCTCGGCGAAGTAGGCCGCCATGCGCTCGAAGCCGCCCGGCTTCTCTTCCAGGCCAGTGTGCATGGAGCCCATCAGCGTGCGGTTCTTCAGCGTGGTGAACCCGAGGTCGAGCGGGGCCAGCAGGTGCGGGTAACGAGCAGTCATGGATATCTCCACATCGCGGTGCAGTTCACGGATTGCCGCGGTCTCATGGGCACGCGGTCGGTTATGCAGCCAGACGATAAAGAGGCTGCCAGCCAGGCTCAATGATCGAAACTGACAAGATAATGATCAAAAATAGCAATCCTGCTTGGCAGCGTGGCTCGACCGACCTAACCTGCACCGCAACGAAGCCGAACACCTCGAAATGCGCCTACTGATCACCCTATTGCTCTCGCTCGCGCTGCTGGCCGGTCTCGGCAGCTATGCCCACTGGATCGAACAACGCCCCAGCGGCCATTACCTGTCCGACCTGCGCAGCCAGGTCGTGCTAGATATCGGCCAACCCGGCCCGCGCGGTAACCTGCTGGGCATCCAGCCGGAACTGTTCGCCGCCGACTACCAGAGCCTCGCTCGCCTGCGTCTGAAACTGGCTGCCTACCTGGACCACGCCCGTGACCAGGGCCTGCTCAACCAGCGCACCGTCGTCGTGCTGCCCGAACATATCGGTACCTGGCTGCTCGCCGTCGGCGAGAAGCAAGAGCTCCATCGCGCCGCCGAACGCCGTGAGGCCATGCACTGGCTGGCAGCGACCAATCCGCTGGATTACCTCGGTGCGCTACTGGATGCCGGAAGCGACGCGCGCGTCGAAGACGCCCTGCTGCGGACCAAGGCGAAATCGATGGCGCACGACTACCAGCAACTGTTCGGCGACCTGGCCCGCGACTACCAGATCACCTTGGTGGCCGGCTCCATCGTCCTGCCCGAACCCCGAGTGGAACTGGGTCGCCTCGAAGTCGGGCGCGGGCCGCTCTACAACGTCAGCCTGGTATTCGACCGGGCCGGCAACCCGCTGGGCCAGCCACAACGGCACACCTTCGATGCCGGCGCGCTCCGCACCGGTAAGGCAGATTCCCTGCAAGTGCTGGATACGCCCGCCGGACGTCTGGGCGTGTTACTCGGTGGCGATATCGGCCAGCTTCCGCAGGCGATGACCGCGGACGGCGAAGCCATCGAGATGCTGGCCATGCCCAGCGACCTGAACGGCCAGACGGACGAATCCAAGCTCGGCGAGCGACTGCAAGCCCACGGCATTCGCGCAGGGATGCAAGTCCATCTGCGTGGCAGACTCTGGGAGCGCAGCGGCCAGTCCCAGGCGCTGGCTTTGCGTGACGGCAGCAGCGAGCGGAGTAGCCAAGAACGCGGCGCCCAACTGATCAACCTGTGGTTATGAAGGCCTCACGCGTTCGTCTCGGCGACCTCTCCGTCGGTTTCACCCTGGCGCTGGCCGATGCGCTGCGCGCCCAAGGCCAGGACCCCGAGCCGTTGCTGGCACAGTTCGGCCTGGATGCCGCACGCCTGAGCGAGCCTCGCGCGCGCCTGTCGATCCCGCGCTTCATGCGTCTCGGCCATAGCGCCATCGCCCTGTGTGGTAACCCGGCACTGGGCCTGGACATGGGCCGCCATAGCCGTATGAGCCAGGTCGGCCTGGCCGGCGTCTGCGCCGCACAGGCACCTGATCTGCGTGAAGCGGCGCGCACGCTGACGCGCTTCGAACCGCTGTATGCCGCCAACTACCGCGGCCGCTCGGACTTTCGCGAGGACGCCCGTGGCGCCTGGCTGCAGTTCTATTCCATCAGTCCGTACAACGCCTACAACCGCTTCGTGGTGGATTCGGTGCTGGCCGGTTGGCAAACCAACCTGGGCCAGGTGGTCGGTCGCCCGGTCATCCCGGAAAAGGTCGAGATCGAATTTCCAGCGCCGGACTATGGTGAGCGCTACGAGGCGCTGTTCGGCTGCCCGGTGGAGTTCAGCGCCGGCGCCAACCGCCTGCGCCTGGGCAACGAAATCCTGGCACAGCGCAATCCGCAGCACTGCCCAGGCACCTGGCGGCATCTCGTGGAGTTATGTGAACGCGAACTGGATCAGCTGACCCGCACACGCAGCCTGCGTGAACGGGTGATCCAGCTACTGGGGCCATTGCTGCACGGCCACGAACCGGATTTGGATGAAGTCGCACGCAGCCTGCATCTGCCGAGCTGGACGCTGCGGCGCAAGCTGGCGGAGGAAAGCACACAATTTCGCGCCATCCTCAACGACACGCGTCGTGATCTGGCCACGGCCTATATCCGTGACACCGAGCTGGCTTTCGGCGAGATCGCCTACCTGCTCGGCTTCGCCTCGGCCGAGGCGTTCCAACGCGCCTTCAAACGCTGGCTTGGGCAAACACCGGGCGACTATCGCCGCGCACAACGCCGCGCCAGTGGCGACGCATAGAGTTCGGTGGCGTCGTCTACGTCCGTCACGTCCTGATCGAAGGCATCGCGCTCGAGCAACTCTTCCTGATAATCGTCCATCTGTCGTTCTCCCGACTCGTGTCATCTGTCCGATAGCAAGCTACGTTGCCCGCGTGAAAACAAGATGACGAAAAGCCGCAGGGCCATCGCCCGAATGACAGGCAATAAAAAACCCGTCGATCTTGCGATCGACGGGTTTCGTATATGGCGCAGCGGACGGGACTCGAACCCGCGACCCCCGGCGTGACAGGCCGGTATTCTAACCGACTGAACTACCGCTGCGTGTCGGTTGGACTTGCGTCCAAAGAACTCTTGAAACTCTGTAGCATCCGATGGCGCCCTTGGCGGGCTTTCCATCTCGAACCGACAAATGTCGATCTGGCAAATAATGGCGCAGCGGACGGGACTCGAACCCGCGACCCCCGGCGTGACAGGCCGGTATTCTAACCGACTGAACTACCGCTGCGCGTCGGCCGGACTTACGTCCGAATTCGCTATGGTGGGTGGTGACGGGATCGAACCGCCGACCCTCTGCTTGTAAGGCAGATGCTCTCCCGGCTGAGCTAACCACCCATGTGCCTTAGCGAGGCGCGCACTTTATGCAGGTGGCGAAGCTAAGTCAACACCCTGCTTGAATTTTTTCTGAAAAAAGCGCGTCGGACTCAGTCCATTTCGCCGCACAGCTCGGCGGCCCTCAACAACGCCGCCGTCAGACTGTGGCGCTCCCAGTCGGTGAGCACGGCGAAACGCTGATTGAACTCCGGCGGCATCAGCGTCGGCGCCTGCTGGATCAGCTCGCGGCCAGCATCGCTGATCAGCAGCCATTGCCGTCGACGATCCTGGTCGTCGCGCTGGCGCTGCAATAAACCGTGCTCTTCGAGGCGATCGAGCAAACCGGAAAGGGTCGCGGCCGTCAGGCTGACTCTACTGCTGAGCACGCTGGCGGTCATGCGCGTCTCGCTGGCCAGTACCTGCAGGATCATCAACTGCATGGGCGTCAGCCCACCAAAACGGGCCAGACGCTTGGCATGCACTTCCCCTGCCTGCTGCAGGCGCCGCAGCGCTTGGAACAGTGGCATTTCAAAGGCCATGACAGATGACAGATCTATTTCAGCAGGAACTTTTTTAACACTCATAAACACCAATCCTTAACCACCAACACTTTGACATGAAAGCATTTTCTTGTTTTGGTGTAAAAGGCTCGGCCACGAGCCACTCCCCAACGGCAACACCGGTAAGGAATTATGTGCGGAATAGCTGGAGAACTACGTTTTGATCGACGCCCCGCGGACCTGGCGGCAGTCGAGCGCATCACCCACCACCTCGCCCCTCGCGGCCCTGACGCCCACGGCTTTCATAGTCAGGGCCCCATCGCCCTCGGTCACCGCCGCCTGAAGATCATGGATCTGGCCGAAGCCTCGGGCCAGCCGATGATCGACAGCGATCTCGGCCTGTCGATGGTGTTCAACGGCGCTATCTACAACTACCCCGAGCTGCGCAGCGAACTGGAAGCGCTGGGTTATCGTTTCTTCTCCGGCGGAGACACCGAAGTACTGCTCAAGGGCTATCACGCCTGGGGCGAAGCCTTGCTACCCAAGCTCAACGGCATGTTCGCCTTCGCCGTCTGGGAGCGCGACAAGCAGAGCCTGTTCATCGCCCGCGACCGTCTCGGCGTCAAACCGCTGTACCTGTCGCGCACTGGTGAGCGCCTGCGTTTCGCCTCGTCGCTGCCGGCCCTGCTGCAGGGTGGCGACATCGCCAGAACGCTCGATCCGATCGCGCTCAACCATTACCTGAATTTCCATGCCGTGGTGCCCGCACCGCGCACCATCCTCGCGGGCGTGGAGAAGCTGCCGCCGGCCACCTGGATGCGTATCGATGCCGACAACAAGATCGAGCAGAAGACCTGGTGGACACTGCAGTTCGGCCCGCAAGGCGATGAAGCGGCGTACGGCCTGGAAGAATGGCGCGACCTGACGCTGGAAACCATGCGCGAAGCCGTGGCCATTCGTCAGCGTGCCGCCGTGGACGTCGGCGTGCTGCTCTCCGGTGGCGTCGACTCAAGCATGCTGGTCGGCCTGCTGCGCGAAGCCGGGGTGGAGAATCTGCTGACCTTCTCCATCGGTTTTCAGGATGCCGGCGGCGAGCGTGGCGACGAGTTCCAGTATTCGGACCTGATCGCCCAGCGCTTCGCCACTCGTCACCATCAGTTGCGCATCGGCGAGCACGAGATTCTCGATCAACTGCCGCAGGCCTTCCGCGCCATGAGCGAGCCGATGGTTAGCCACGACTGCATCGCCTTTTACCTGCTCTCGCGTGAAGTGGCCAAGCACTGCAAGGTGGTCCAGAGCGGCCAGGGCGCCGACGAACTGTTCGCCGGCTACCACTGGTACCCGCAGGTCGATGGCGCCAAGGATGCCTTCGCCGCCTACCGCGCAGCCTTCTTCGACCGCGAGCACGACGAGTACGCGGCCTGCGTGCAGCCCGCCTGGCTGACCGGCGACATGGCCGGCGAGTTCGTGCGCGAGCACTTCGCCATGCCGGGCGCCGACGCCGCGGTGGACAAGGCGCTGCGCCTGGACAGCACAGTGATGCTGGTCGACGACCCGGTCAAGCGCGTGGACAACATGACCATGGCCTGGGGCCTGGAGGCGCGCACGCCGTTCCTCGATTACCGCGTGGCCGAGCTGTCGGCGCGCATCCCGGCGCAGTTCAAGCTGCCTGAAGGCGGCAAGTACGTGCTCAAGGAAGCGGCGCGCAAGGTCATCCCTAGCGAGGTGATCGACCGGCCAAAGGGTTACTTCCCGGTACCGGGTCTCAAGCACCTGGAAGGCGCCACCCTCGGCTGGGTGCGCGACCTGCTGCTCGACCCCAGCCAGGATCGCGGCCTGTTCAACCCGAACATGCTCGATCAGTTGTTGACTAACCCAGAGAGCCAGCTCACCCCCCTGCGCGGCTCCAAGCTGTGGCAGTTGGCGGCGCTCAACCTGTGGCTGAGCGAGCAGGGTCTGTAACTGAGACGGAGCGGCCTTTAGGCCGCTCTTGCAGGATCAATGGTCGTAGCCCGGTAAAGCCGGGATTTGTCGCGACTCAATGACGATCCGGCTCAGACCGGACGTAGTGAACACGGACAGGGACTATTCCATGCGCTCCACTGCCTTCAACCAACGCCTGCTGCGCGGCCAGACGCCCTCCTACGAACGTCTGCAAGCGCGCCTGGCCGAAGATCACGCCAGCCAGCCAAGCCAGCCGCAGGCCATCCATTGCGGCTGGGGTCGTCTGCTGATCGGCCACACTTACCCGGACCCCACCGTGCTGGCCGAGGCGCTGCTCGCCGAGCAACCCGGCGAGCGCGATATCGCCCTGTATGTCGCCGCACCGCACCAGGTGCTGGCCCACGCGCCGCAGCAACTGTTTCTCGACCCTTCCGACACGCTGCGCCTGTGGTTCACCGACTACCGTCCGGCGCGCCGCAGCTTCCGCGGCTTTCGCATTCGCCGTGCGCAGAACGAAGCGGACTGGCAGGCGATCAACTGCCTGTACCAGACCCGCGGCATGCTGCCGATCGATCCGGCCAAACTCACGCCTTACAACGACGGCGGCCCGACCTACTGGCTGGCCGAGGACGAAGACAGCGGCGCGGTAATCGGCAGCGTCATGGGCCTCAACCATCAGCGCGCCTTCCATGACCCGGAAAACGGCAGCAGCCTCTGGTGCCTGGCGGTCGATCCGCAGTGCAGCCGCCCGGGCGTCGGCGAAGTGCTGGTGCGCCACCTGATCGAACACGGCATGAGCCGTGGCCTGAGCTACCTTGACCTGTCGGTGCTGCACGACAACAAGCAGGCCAAGAAGCTCTACGCCAAGCTGGGCTTTCGCGAGCTGCAGACCTTCAGCCTCAAGCGCAAGAACGGCATCAACCAGCCGCTGTTTCTCGGCCCCGGCCCGCAAGCCGAACTCAACCCCTACGCGCGCATCATCGTCGACGAAGCGCTGCGTCGCGGTATCGAGGTGCAGGTGGACGACGCCGAAGCCGGGCTGTTCACCCTCAGCCATGGTGGCCGACGCATCCGTTGCCGGGAGTCGCTGTGCGACCTCACCAGCGCCGTGAGCATGACGCTGTGCCAGGACAAGCGCCTGACCCACCGCGCCCTGTCGCGTGCCGGCCTCAGCGTTCCGGCGCAACGCCTGGCCGCAAACGCCGAGGACAATGCCACCTTCCTCGCCGAACATGGCTCGGTGGTGGTCAAACCGGTGGACGGCGAACAGGGCCAGGGCGTGGCAGTCGACCTGCGCACGCCGGCTGAAGTGCAGGAAGCCATCGAGCGCGCCCGCGTGTTCGACCAGCGCGTGCTGCTGGAGAGCTATCACCAGGGCCACGATCTGCGCATCCTGGTAATCGGCTACGAAGTGGTGGCTGCCGCTATCCGACGCCCGGCGGAAATCATCGGCGATAGCCGCCACAGCATCGGCGAGCTGATCGATGCCCAGAGCCGCCGCCGCCAGGCCGCCACCGGCGGCGAAAGCCGCATTCCCAAGGACGCCGAAACCCTGCGTACCCTGCACGGTGCCGGCCTCGACTACGACAGCGTGCTGCCAGCCGGCCAGCGCCTGGCGGTGCGCAAGACCGCCAACCTGCATACCGGCGGCACCCTGGAAGACGTCACCGCGATTCTTCATCCGGCACTGCGCGACGCGGCGATCAAGGCTGCCCGCGCCCTGGAAATCCCGGTGGTCGGCCTCGACCTGCTGGTGCCTGCAGCCGATCAGCCCGACTACGTGTTCATCGAGGCCAACGAACGGGCCGGCCTGGCCAACCACGAACCGCAGCCGACGGCCGAGCGCTTCGTCGACCTGCTGTTCCCGCTCAGCCAGGCAACGAGCTGAACACTCTCCCCCCGGCCCTCTCCCGCACACGGGAGAGGGGCAATCCGAACGCGAGGAGCTTGCATGCAACAACTACCCGAACCCGACCTGGACTACCTGCAGAAGGTGCTGCTGGAGATGCTCGCCATTCCCAGCCCCACCGGTTTCACCGACACCATCGTGCGCTACGTCGCTGAACACCTCGAAGAGCTGGAGATCCCCTTCGAGCTAACCCGCCGCGGCACCATCCGTGCCACCCTGCGCGGGCGCCAGAGCGAGTACGAACGCTTCGACCGCGCGGTCTCCGCGCACCTCGACACCATTGGCGCCATCGTCCGCGAGATCAAGGACAACGGCCGTCTCGGCCTGGCCCCGGTGGGCTGCTGGTCGAGCCGCTTCGCCGAGGGCAGTCGAGTCAGCCTGTTCACCGACAACGGCGTGATCCGCGGCAGCGTACTGCCGCTGATGGCCTCCGGGCACGCCTTCAACACCGCCGTCGACACCATGCCGATAAGCTGGGATCACATCGAGCTGCGTCTGGATGCCTACTGCGCCACCCGCGCCGATTGCGACTCACTGGGCATCTCGGTGGGCGATTTCGTCGCCTTCGACCCGCTACCGGAGTTTTCCGAAAGCGGCCATATCAGCGCCCGCCACCTGGACGACAAGGCCGGCGTCGCCGCGCTGCTGACTTCGCTCAAGGCGATTCGCGACCACGGCCTGCAACCGATGATCGATTGCCATCCGCTGTTCACCATCACCGAGGAAGTCGGCTCCGGCGCCGCAGCCGCGCTGCCCTGGGACGTCAGCGAATTCGTCGGCATCGACATCGCTCCGGTCGCGCCGGGCCAGCAATCCAGCGAGCACGCGGTCAGCGTGGCCATGCAGGATTCCGGCGGCCCCTACGACTATCACCTGTCGCGCCAACTGCTGCGCCTGGCCGCCGAACAGGATGTGCCGGTGCGCCGCGACCTGTTCCGTTACTACCACAGCGATGCGCAGTCGGCCGTCGCCGCCGGTCATGACATTCGCACCGCTCTGCTGGCCTTCGGCTGCGACGCCACCCACGGCTACGAGCGCACCCATATCGACAGCCTCAAGGCCCTCAGCCGCCTGCTCACCGCGTATATGATGAGCCCGCCGGTATTTGCCAGCGACGCGCAGCCGGCGCAAGGTTCGCTGGAACGTTTCAGCCATCAGCTGGAGCACGATGCGCAGATGGAAAGCGATACCCGTGTTCCTCCCGTGGACACCCTGGTTGGACAACATGATCGCGACGCTTGAAGCCTTACGCGCATAAAGGCAAAGTGACATAAAAGGACGACAGGGGAGCATCAGCTCCCCTTTTTATCGCCAGCCTATCGGTCAGCTACCCTTACAAACGTCGTCACGTGACGTTTAAAAATGACTCCGGCCATGCTGCATGGCCTATTGAGAAGGCGTTGGCAAGCAGCGCGATTTGCAAACACCTTCAGAGGTTCACGGATGCCTCGCCTTTACCTGGCTTTGCTGCTGTTGTGGCTTGCCTGCCCAGCCTGGGCCCTCACGCCTGCGCCGCTGGATAGCGACGACCTGCGCCTGTCTCTGGGCCCTTACAGCGGTTATTACGAAGACGTGGATGGCACACTCGAAGTCGAGCAGGTGCTGGCCCTGGATGATGACGACTTTCGTAAAGTCAGCGGCGAACATGCCAATCTCGGCAAGAATGCTTCGGTCTGGTGGTTCAAGATTCGCCTGGTCAATGCCTTGCAACATGACGTGGGCGGCTACCTGGAAGTCAATTATCCGCTGCTCGATCACCTGCAGGTTCACCTGGTCACCCCGGACGGCAAACAGCAACAACAGGAAAGCGGCGACACCTTCGCCTTCTCTCAGCGGCCGGTGCAGGTCCGTAACTTCTGGTTCCCCCTGCAGCTCGAACCTGGCGTCAACACGCTGCTGGTTCGCGTGGAAACCACCAGCACGGTGTTCGTGCCACTGTTCTTCGCCACCTACGGTGCCAGCGCCGCGGCGCAGGAAAATCTGATGGGCTTCAACGGCGCGTTCTACGGCGTGCTGTTCGCCATGTTCTGCTACAACCTGTTCCTCTATCTTTCGCTGCGCGAATCGGCCTATCTCTGGTATCTGGCGTACAACCTCAACGTCGGCCTGCTCGCCGCCTGCTTCGACGGCATGCTGTTCAAGCTGCTGCCCGAGCACGTGGCCTTGCAGTCGGTGAGCATCTATATCCTGATGTACGTGCACTGCCTCACGGCCGTGCAGTTCAGCCGCCATTTCCTTCACGCCCGGCAGTACTTCCCCCGCCTGGACACCTGCCTGCGCCTGCTGATGCTGATCTGCGCCGGCTGCCTGCTGTCGGTGCCGCTGATTGGCTTCGCGGCGTGGAACATCCTGGCCAGCGTCACCGTTTCCCTGGTCTCGCTGATCCTCCTGCTGACCGGCATCTACGTCTGGCGCCGCGGCGTGCGCTACGGTTCCTACTACACACTGGCCTGGGCCATCCTGCTGTTCGCCTTCATCCAGGCCACCACCGGCTCGCTGGGGCTGGAAGTGCTCGGCGTGTTCGGCGCCACGGTGGTGAAGATCGGCGTAACCATCGAGCTGATCACCCTGTCCATCGGCCTGGCCGACCGCATCAACCTGCTCAAGGAAGAAGGCTTCCAATCTCGCCGTGCGGCCGAGCAGGCAGCCTTCGAAAGCCAGGCCAAGAGCCGCTTCCTGGCCAAGATGAGCCACGAAATCCGCACCCCGCTCAATGGCGTGCTGGGCATGCTGCAGCTGCTGCGCGAAACACCGATGGATCGCAGCCAACGCTTCTATGTCGACACCATTTCCAGCTCCGGCAGTTCGCTGATGGCGGTGATCAACGACATCCTCGATTACGCCCGCATCGAATCGGGCAAGCTCAGCCTGGAGCAGATCGAGTTCGACCTGGAAGATATGATTTCCGAGACGCTCAGCCTGTTCACAGGCCAGGCGCTGGACAAGCGCCTGCGCCTCTATGTCAGCCTGGAGAATGGCGTACCGCGGCGCATCCAGGGTGACCCGACGCGGCTCAAGCAAGTTCTGATGAACCTGCTCAGCAACGCCCTGAAGTTCACCGCAGAAGGCCATGTGGCAGTCAGCGTCAGCCGCCGCAGCGACAGCCATGGCAACCCGCATCTGGTATTCGCCGTCAGCGACAGTGGCATCGGCATCAGCGAGCAGGCCCTGGCGCAGTTGTTCGAGTCCTTCGCCCAGGGCGACTCCAGCACCACGCGCCGCTATGGCGGCAGCGGCCTGGGGCTGGCCATCAGCAAGGAACTGGTGGAGATGATGGGCGGGCGCATCGAGGTGCAGAGCACGCTCGGCCAGGGCACCCGCTTTGCTTTCGACATCCCCTTGCTGAGTGAGCAGGACGCCCCCGACGAGCTCAACCGCCTGCTGGCGGGCCGTACCGCCCTGCTCGCCTCGCTCGATGGCCTGGGCCTGGATGCCATGAGCCGCCTGCTCGGCCGCTGGGGTATGCGCACCGAGCGTTGTCAGACGCCGGAACGGCTGCAGGACTACCTGGAGGATTTCACCGCGCCGCCGCTGTTGGTGCTGATGGCGCCCTGGCCGGGCGGCATCAATCACTGGCTCGATTCGATCAGGCCAAAACTGCAGGCACAGCAGCGCGTGATGCTGATCTGCCCACCGGAGGCCTGTCCGCAGCTGCCGGCGAGCCAGGGTCTGCGTCTGCAACACCTGGCCCAGCCGGTGGCGATCAACGCACTGCGTCAAGCCCTCACCGGGTTGTATGAAGAACCCAAAGCACAGGTACATCAGTTGGTCAGAGACATACGCAGCGACAGCAGTAACGCCCCCTGCATCCTGGTGGCAGAAGACAACCCGGTGAACCAGCTGGTGGTTCAGGGCTTCCTGAAGAAACGCGGCTACGGCGTGCGCCTGGTCACCAACGGTCAGGCTGCAGTCGATGAATACGAGCGTGACCCGGCTGCCGTGCACTTGATCCTGATGGACTGCGAGATGCCGGTCATGGACGGCTTCGAAGCCACCCGGCAGATCCGTCGCCTGGAGCGCAGCCGGCAACTCGCTGCGGTGCCGGTCATCGCCCTGACTGCACACATCCTCGAGGAACACCGTCAGCACGGCCTGGATGCCGGCATGGACGACTTCCTCGGTAAGCCGCTGGATAGCGGGCTGCTCTACAGCACGCTGGAGCGCTTTCTGCAACGCCCCAGCAACCGCGCCTGAACCTACTCGCAGCGCGGCGCCCTCTGGCTCTATCATGGGCGCCAACAACTGGAGTCGATTCGCTGTGCTGATCCCCGCTCACCTGCTGCAAGCCGATACCCTTACCGCCCTGATCGAAGATTTCGTCACCCGCGACGGCACCGACAACGGCGACGAAACACCGCTGGAGACCCGCGTACAGCGCGTGCGCCGCGCCCTGGACAAGGGCGAGGCGGTGATCGTGTTCGACCCGGACAGCCAGCAGTGCCAGTTGGCGATGAAGCGGGACGTGCCCAGGGAATGGCTGGATGCCGAGCCCTGAACCACTGCGTAGGAGCGAACTTATTCGCGATCAGCAGTCTCTATCGATCGGGATAACGCGGAGCACCGCTCATTCGCGCCTGCAGACTGCTCCGAGCACTGCCTGGCCTGGACATCAGTGATTGACGGTGTGCGCCAGCATCACCGATAGCTGACACAGCGGTCGACCACTCTCGGCCTGCCACTGGTTGAAGGCAGCCTGTACCGCAGCCAAGTCCTTCTGGCTGGTCGGCGCCTTGTCGATCACGCCCTGAGCCTTGAGCGCGGCGACCATGTCATCGGTGGGCACGAAGGTGTCCTTGCCTGCCATGCGCAGCAAACGCGGCACCGACAGGCCACCGAGCTGATTACCCTGCTTGGCGAGGTACCTCCACAGACCGACGATATCGCTCACCGGCCAGTCGGCGATCAACGCGCCAAAACTGCCTTTCTCGCGGCGTACATCGAGGATGAACTGGGCGTTGCGCGGCACGCTCTTGAGCTTGCCCAGGTGGCGGATCAGCCGCGCATCCTGCATCAGGTTCTCCAGGCGCTCGGCGCCCATCAGCACCACCTTCTCCGGGTCGAAGCCGAAGAACACTTCCTCGAACGCCGGCCACCTCGCATCCACCAGGCTGTGCTTGAGCCCGGCGCGGAAGATGCGCAGGCTGATCAGCGACAGGTAGCGGTCGTCGGCGAGCGCACGCAGCTCGGCATCGCTGCGCGGCTGCGGCAGCATGGCCTCCAGCGCACGCGCGGAGCCGAAACGGTTGAGGCAGAACTCTTGCAGCCACTTGTAATCACGCATGAATCGGATCCTTCATGAAACGGATGACGAAGCCTGCATGCACAACACCGAGCACCGCAAGTCCTGTAAAAACCCAGGCCGAGTGAAACCCGCCAATCCCGGACTGGCGGGTTGCAACCGCCCTACCCGCGCAAACGCGCGGCGGCTTGGCGCAATGCGGCTTCGGTGCCGCTCCAGCCCAGGCAGCCATCGGTGATCGATACGCCGTAGCGCAGCTCGCCGGACAGCGCCTGGCAACCATCGAACAGATGACTCTCCAGCATTACCCCACGCAGGCTGGCGTCGCCGGCCAGGCGCTGGTCGATCACGCTGTCCAGCACCGCTGGCTGGCGCAACGGGTCCTTGCCGCTGTTGGCGTGGCTGCAATCGACCATGATCCGCGCCGCGATGTCATGGCGCTGCAGGGCATCGCGCGCAGCCGCGACGCTGGCAGCATCATGATTCGGCGCGCCGTGGCCACCGCGCAGCACCAGATGGGTGTCCGGGTTGCCCGCGGTATGCAGCAGCGCCGGATGGCCGAGGTCGTCGATACCGAAGTGCTGGTGCGGGTGCGCCGCCGAGCGCATGGCGTCGCAGGCGATGCCGACGCTGCCATCGGTGCCATTCTTGAAGCCAACCGGCAGATCCAGGCCACTGACCATCTCGCGGTGCACCTGCGACTCGCTGGTACGTGCACCGATGGCCGCCCAGCCAAGCAAATCATCGAAGTAACCGGCAGCCATCGGCTGCAGCAGCTCGCTGGCCAGCGGCAGGCCGCGCTCGAGGATGTCCAGCATCAACTGTCGTGACTGGCGCAGGCCTTCAGCCATGTCACCGCTGCCATCCAGGTGCGGGTCGTACAGCAGCCCCTTCCAACCTACGGTAGTGCGCGGTTTTTCCACGTAGGCGCGCATCACCAGCAGCAGTTGGTCATCGACCTGCGGCGCCAGTGCGGCCAGGCGTTCGGCGTACTCGAGCGCCGAGGCGCGGTCATGCAGGGAACAGGGGCCGACCACCACCAGCAGGCGCGAATCGCGGCCATTGAGTACGGCGCGGATGGCCTCGCGGTCGGCGGCGATACGTTCGGCAAGTACGGCGGATAGCGGCAGGCGCTGGCGCAGTACGGCGGGGCTGGGCAGCGGCTGGGCGCTGCGGCGGGCGATGGTGGTGACGGGGCAAGCGAGTTGAGCGGAGACGGATGCATTCATGATCTGGCGGTTCCTTGGCCGGCGCGGTCTATACCGCGGCGGCGCTAACTGAGTGTTCGTTGCAAAGGTGTCAGGGCGGTGGTGACGCTGCTAAATCGCCAGTCGTAGCGGTAGTTGCGGTAATAACGGTTCATCTGTGAGTCCTCGATCTGTGGCCATTTTCGGCCGGAAAAAACAAAACCCCCGGTCGGGTTGCCGACCGGGGGTTTTCTGGAAAACGTCTCTGGTGGCGACCCAGGTGTCTCAGGCCGCCTGTGGGGTATCAGGCGCGCCTGTGGCTAAACCAATACCCAAAAAAATAATACGCTGCAGCCGCGACCGACTGCGCACGCGCCAACGCGGCGCGCGAGACACCGGCTTGCAGCGTGGACAGGAGGTTGAGGCTGGCGGACATGAAATTCTCCAAAGCGATGGCCGAACCATACTCCAGGCCTTTAGCGCCTGGCAAGCGTCGCGGCTAAAGCCCCTCCCACATGCGACGCGACCGTGGGAGGGGCTTTAGCCGCGATGATTTACAGGCTCATCACATCGAGAAAGCGCGGCGTGGCGCTGTCGTCGATCTTCAGGCTCTTGAAGTCGAACAGGTTACGGTCGGCCAGTTGCGAGGGGTGCACGTTCTGCAAGGCGCGGAACATGATCTCGACGCGGCCTGGGCTCTTGCGCTCCCACTCCTGCAGCATCTCCTTGACCACCTGGCGCTGCAGATTCTCCTGCGAGCCGCAGAGGTTGCACGGAATGATGGGGAATTCCTTGAGCTGGCTGTAGGCCTCGATATCGGCCTCGGCGCAGTAGGCCAGCGGGCGAATCACCACGTTGCGGCCGTCGTCGGACAGCAGTTTGGGCGGCATGGCCTTGAGCGTGCCGCCGTAGAACATGTTGAGGAAGAAGGTTTCCAGGATGTCGTCGCGATGGTGCCCCAGCGCCATCTTGGTCGCGCCGATCTCGTCGGCATAGGTGTACAGGGTGCCACGGCGCAGGCGCGAGCACAGCGAGCAGGTGGTCTTGCCCTCGGGAATCTTCTCCTTGACCACCGAGTAGGTGTCCTTCTCGATGATGTGGTACGCGACGCCGACGGACTCCAGATAGGCCGGCAGGACGTGCTCGGGGAAGCCGGGCTGTTTCTGGTCCATGTTCACCGCGACGATCTCGAACTTGATCGGCGCCACCTTCTGCAGGTAAAGCAGGACGTCGAGCATGGTGTAGCTGTCCTTGCCTTATAGCTTAAGAACACATAACTGGACAGCATCAGAATAATCGCAACCTGTTGATTTTAAATGAATTAAATAGAAATCTGGCTTTACAGAAAAATGCGAAAAAGTAAATTTTGCGTCTTCCTGACCTCTAAACACCCTCTTCCCCCCCGAAAAATCACCTTGAACCTTTACAAAATCCGAACGACATCAATCCGGCCTTCAACGCTGGATGATGAAACCTCGGCTGCTTCGAATTCGTAGGGCGGTCGGGCATCCGACCTATCAATGGATAGATCTATAAAATTGAAGAGACTACGATCAGCTAACTGGGATGGACTTACGTTTTGTAAGCTGTGAAAGATGTTTTCTACGCAGCCAGGATTTACCGAATCCCACTCCGCAATCATCGACTTGATTTTTTTCCTCTGCAAATTCTCTTGCGAGCCGCAGAGATTGCACGGAATGATTGGATATGCGCTATCGGCAGCGACCTTTGCTATATCCTTCTCACGACAGTAGGCGAGCGGCCGGATAACTATATTTCTCTTGTCATCGCTAAGAAGCTTAGGAGGCATCCCTTTCATTTGCGCCTGGAAGAACATGTTTAGAAACAAAGTTTCAACCATGTCATCCATATGATGACCGAGTGCCAATTTAGTAGCCCCAATTTCCTCGGCAAAACTATAAAGCGTGCCCCTTCTGAGCCTAGAGCAAAGAGAACAAGTAGTCTTACCTTCTGGAATCTTACTCCTGACAACGGAATAAGTATCCTTGTCAATTATATAATAATCAATACCTTTAGCCTCAAAAAACTCTGGCAATATATGCTCTGGAAAGCCAGGTTGCTTCTGATCAAGATTCACCGCCACAACACTGAATTTTATTTTCGCAACTCTTTGCAAGTGCAGCAAAGCGTCAAGCATTACGAATGAATCTTTGCCACCACTTACGCAGGCCATAACCTTGTCGCCATCTTCGATCATTGCGTAATCTACAACAGCCTTGCCCACATTGCCGCGCAGCTTTTTGCGACGATGCTCCGCAGCACTATTAATCCGAGACGCTTGTTCGCCCATCATCATAAATACTAGCTTCCAATTAAAATATTTACAAAATCAAATTGCCATATAAGCATGGCCTACCTTGCAACATCCCGCACTACTTGCGAAGGATTAAGATAGCTAGACACTACCAAAATCGGGCGCAGAGACAATCCGAAGCAAGGCACTGCATTGAGGCTACGCTTTTAATATACGACACAAACTCTTAAGTAAATCTATACGACAGTTTCATCTGCCGAGTTTGATCCCAGCTATATCATAACAAGATTATGCCTGCGTTTTATAGAAGCTCCTGACCAACGATCCATTCAGCTTGACCGAGTCGCAACAGAGGAGGATGACGGCACGGAGCTCTGCAAGTCACGCGGAGAGGCCGCAGCAGCCCCAGAAACGCATATGGCTACAGGCAAGCATCAGTTTTCAGGCGGTGGAGATCAAGCCTTCAGCGAAGCCTCGATCGCGGCAATGTCGATCTTCGTCATGCCATCATGCCACGAACGCACGCGTTGCTGCCGTTCGATCAGGGCTGGGTATGGCAGCCGTCAGGATATGCGGGGTGATCTACCACGAAACGCCCCACTCGCCCCTGCACCAGCCATACGCGCTCACCTGCCCCCATTGTCGATGATCGCGCTCCACAAGTGGTCTGTCTCAGCCTGATCATCGGTCGCGACCTGGAACGAACACGTCTCTTTATGCTGGAGCACCGGGGCACGCGCGTTACCCTGAACTCGGCCGTGAACACATCGCTCTGCTTGCCGGCCGGATAGTCGCCCGGAGCGTGGCGGACGACCACCACGCCGCCCGGAAAGTCTCTGCATAGAAAGAAGATGTCTCCCCTTTGATTACAACAAAACGGCAGTAGCTGATTGGCGGAGGCGATTCGAAGCTTCCCCTCATCTAGACCGAAACCGGCCAGTAGCGGACGTGTGGGCCGGTAAATAAATCTATCCTCTTTTCCACTAGAGACAGGGGCGCCTGAAGTTTTGACGTGCTTGAATGCTGACCAAAACAGTCTGCATGCGGAAGATTAACTGCTAATATTTAGAAGGCAATCTATAATTCTAACGCACTTGGCAATACCGATCATTGCCCTATAAAAATAATTGCTAATTCTAGAAAGTGAGAATCACGTGACGAAATTCGGATTTGCAAAAGGGTATGCCCAAGTTTCGTATGAAAGACTTTTACTCACCCAGCCCGACTTTAACTTGCAAGGGCTATGGGAGAAAAATGGCAGATACTATATAGCTTGTAGCGATATCGCGACTGCTATCACTTCAGGCGGAACGCCTCTAAAAAAATGGTTTGATGAGCACTGTAGAGTAATTGCCTATCAAGTAGACTTGACAGAGACACCACCGCCGGGTGCAACTCGACTACCCGCCCGCACAGTAGAGCAACTGTCGCAATTACATGGTGCCCCACTGAACGCTGTTCAATTCCATCTGGAAATCAAGCGACAACTGCCGAAAAACTTTCCAGCATTCAACATTCAGGATTTCCCTGACAAGTTAATTTTCACATCAACCAAACCTTTAGACCCTGACCAAATTACGGAAGTAAACATAGCCGTTGCCAACCTCGGAATTAACATCGATACCGAATTTAAGACTGCCGACACACACACCTTGGTCACCGCCGCTCAATCCGCCACATATCGCGAGCGAACAGCTTGGCCAACCGCAGTGCTAGATATCCATGATGAAAGTGAGCAGAGGTGGTTTGATTCCCGCATCTCACTTTTTACCGATGCCCCTACTGCAACTGATGTCCGTAGAGATTCTGGCACTGCGTGCTTCATAGACTGCTCGCTAGGCACGCCAGGCAATATTCGAAACTACCTAACAACCTATAGCGACATATACATTGCCCCACCATTAGGAGACTTTGAGCCTTTCTTAAAGCATCTCAAAATCACCAGCAGCGATTTGAGAACTTTAATCGAAAGACGACGAGTAACGCTGGTGCTTCCGCATGATCTACATAAATATGACCCAAAAGGATTGGCAGAGCACTTAGAGCTAAGTTCCAGCAATGCCGTAATGCATAGGCAGCTCGCGGTAGCAACCATCCAAGAATCGAGGAGAAGAAATCCCTTGATGTATCCACCAATTGACAATGAGTCCAGAAGAAAACTATTGGACCTAATGATTGGTGACGCTGAAAATCTTGAGCGCAAATTCTTAAGGATCGCCCGCGACCATTTTGGTGCTAGTTGGTCCTCCCTAGAAGCAGACTATTCAACGTTGGGAGCGGTTGCAGGCTTGCAACACGGCTCAGCAAGGCTGCTTGCAGAAATGGTATCTGCCGCAACTGGCCAGAATCTTAATCCATTGCTGATGTACAGCACGCTTTCTGTTGAGTGGTCAGCAGCGCTGAATGCTAACTTCTGCCCTACAGATGCTGGTGGCGCGAATATCGAAGCAATGGCAACTGCCGCCGCCAGCTTTATAACCGGGGTTCCAAACAAAAACTTCATAGACCCTATTACGAAACTCGACACTATCATAAGCGACTTACTAGTTCTGGATAATGCGGCGCCGATTCACGAGGTACTCGATGCATTTCAAGCTAAAGAGATATCAAGACTTAACAAAATATTAAGAGACTGCAATTTTGAGACTAATGCAACCAATCAATACATCGCTGATATCAACGAGAGAGTTAAGCAATTTGAATACATCCAAAAAAAAGCAAAGAAGCGGGATATTCTGGGCTTGGCCGGGGCATTAATTCCCGCCGCACTAGCAGGAACCACAGGTGGTCTTGGGGTTCTCGCTGCGTGGATTCCATTCGGAGTTTATGTCGCACAAAGAATAACCAGCAATGAAGATAGAGAAGGGAATCCGGTCACCGACTGGCTGAAAGCGAAGAACACCTTTACTACTAGTGAAGCGGTATTTATTAGCCGCATGCGAAAACGTGAATGAAAAACTCTAGGGCATATTTATTAGGCTGCTGTCCGCTACTGGCCGGTTAGCGTCCCTTACCCGAGCTAACCATCCTTGTCCTCCCGTACGCGGAGGACACTTCCATGAACACCATTGCTACCTACAGCCATCAGCCCTGGAACAAAGGAAAATTAGTCGGACAGAAGGCACCGCTCCGCCTGAGAGATATCTGGGCGATCCGAGTGAGACTGCAAATCGCCGAGAGAACCCGAGATCTGGCGCTCTTCGATTTAGCCATCGACAGCAAACTGCGAGCCTGCGACTTGACCAAGCTCCGTGTGCGCGACGTTGCTCATGGCGAGCACGTGTCATCGCGAGCCATCGTGATGCAGCAGAAAACCCATCGACCGGTTCAGTTTGAAATCACGGAGCAAACACGGACGGCTCTTGAAACCTGGATACACCAGGCAAAACTCCGCAGCGAGGACTGCCTTTTCCCGAGCCGGTCACATGCTTCCGACCACCTTTCCACACGGCAATACGCCCGTATCGTCAAAGCATGGGTGCATGCCATAGGCCTTGATCCAGCCATGTATGGCACTCACACAATGAGGCGTACGAAAGCATCACTGATTTATCGCAGGACGAAGAACCTAAGGGCAGTTCAACTGCTGCTCGGCCATACGAAGCTGGAGAGCACTGTTCGATACCTCGGGATCGAGGTAGACGACGCCTTGGAGATGGCGGAGCAGACCGAAGTTTAATCGTGTGGTACATGGCGATGGCCAGGGCAGGCCGTCGCTAACCGGCCAGAAGCGGACCTTTATCCCATGCCCGTTGAGCATACGATAAATAATTCCGCATTTTTCGCAATAATCGTAGCCTGTCTTTTAACCCCCCTCAAAGCTCAATTACTTCACCTTCTCGCGCAAATCTTTTTTCAATAAGATTCTTCCTTACCTTAGCAACATCAGAAGTATAAATTACATGGGCGAGGCTGTTCTTAGCACGCGTGGATGTGACATAGAACAATCGCCGGGTACGGTCCAAACCAGTTTCTTCGCCTGCTTCCCGTTTTGTTTGGCTGTCACGAGAAAGCTCTTTCGCGCCAAAGTACTGCTCGTAAGAAAATAAGAATCCGCCTGCTTCATCATCATCCATAACAACCATAACACGCTCGAACTCATTGCCCTTCACGCCTTGATGGGTTCGAAAAATTGAGCCCCCATCGATATAGTTCTTATAGTTTCGAATTTGATAAAAATTAGTTTCCAAAGCTGCAGCCCAAGCAGCTATCTCACCATCGTCCTGCTCTAGAGGTTCTGCTTCAACCTCCAGTGCGGTTTCCGTTTGCTCTGACTTACTTTCTCCGGGTAGAGCTACAAATGACTGCAATTTCACTGGGATTCTTAACAGCTTATTCTTAGCAAGCACCTCGAGAACTGCGCGAAAGCTTACCTTGTCATTTGATATCACTTCTCTAAACTCATGCTCCGCAGCTCGGGCAATTGCGAGTGGATCATCCTTGTTCGCGTCAAGAAAGCTAGCTTCCAAAAGCGGCGATTTCATTTCCCTTAATATAGACATCAACTTGGCTCGATTTTTATTTACGCTTGCCTCAGCCATAGGAAAAACAATGTCGGAAAGAAAATTTAGCTCTGTATTGCTACCTTCAGATATTCGATCTTTAATCTTTCTTGATTTTGAAAGATTTTCCCAAAGATCATCAAAACCAAGCCTACGCCCAGCCATTTTGTGCTCTAAAAGCAAGATAGCGGTTTCTCTGGATTGAGTATCTGTCCAGTCAGCATCGCTGGCGATTTCTGCCATAGCTTCACGAATTCTCGCTTCAACTTTGTCTTTGTCAGAAACACCGTGCGGCAGTAAGAAATACCGTATATACCCTTCTACCGCTCCATCGCGAGCATACTGTTTGCGCTTATCATCTTCGCTCCGGATTTGGTTACCCAAACCAACAATACGCCGCGCTGAGCGATGGTTCATTTCTTTGTCAAAAGTGGTCCAACCGCTTGGCTTAGTCTTGCCCAGCAAGGGCTCTCCTCCACCAAAGATGCGCTGCATAGTATCTCCAAATAAGCCGATAACAACGTTATCTGATTTAGCACCTTGCAGCTCAAAGAATGCGTTCACTACATCTTTATTAGTATCCTGACTTTCATCTATGAATATAAAAGGAAACTTGTTTATTATGACCTCAGCCATCATCGGCTTGGAAATCAAAAAGTTAGAGAAAATCTTCAATACATCCGCGTGCGACAGCGCATTTTGGGAGGAGTTGATGCCGTTTGGGTCGTAAATGAATGAGCGCGGTTCCGCTAACCATTCCATTTTTTCCGTAAGACGGATAATAGTCCTTTTTCGAGCATCAGAAGCTTTACCAGCGCGCCCGCGTTTTTCCTCGTCGCGGATCTTTTCAAGTTCTGAGGGGATGGTTTCCAAATACCACTTGCGTATGTCCTCATTGAAACCAGCAATAGCAGCCCAACAAAAACTATGAATTGTCGAAACGGCAAATATTGGATTTTGCTCAATCCGATCTACGATTTCGTCAGCTGCGTTGTTAGTAAAAGTTACAACGGCAATTTTCTTTCCCTGGCGAGAAAATTCATCCGCGTATCTAGCTTTCAGGAATTCTAGAGCTCCTTTCCGGCGATTTTCAAGGTAGTTGTCGCGTGAGCGTGTCACGCTGCCTTTGATGTTTGCTGCAGTACCGCTTCCCGCTCCGGGTTCAGGCACACGATTGGTGCCAGCACCCAGTTCCTGATGTTGCCGCT
>NZ_CALNWT010000007.1:0-271241 GCF_940789645.1 Pseudomonas sp. Marseille-Q0931
AGCGGCAACATCAGGAACTGGGTGCTGGCACCAATCGTGTGCCTGAACCCGGAGCGGGAAGCGGTACTGCAGCAAACATCAAAGGCAGCGTGACACGCTCACGCGACAACTACCTTGAAAATCGCCGATCACGAGCTGATTGCATAGCGCAAGCATTCGCGCCGCAGCATCAATCATGATCTTGCAGCCCTCGGGCACAACGAACACTGCGCCTGTGCAGGCGGAATCCAAGGGCGACCCAACAGCAGCCAGCACATCCTCAAAGGAAGAGCTGTCCACCCACGCCTCCTTTTTAAGGACAATGGTCAGCACAGTCTTCACCACCGACCACCGATGGTCAGCATCTTGGGCGAACGTATCAGGACTCTTATAAAGAAGAGAATTGACCTCCCCTTTAGCCACCCCAAGATGCTTGGCGATGTCCTTAGCTTTAGTGCCTGGGTTTTCCCGCAGAAAACGCTCAACATCAGCAATCAACCACCTAGTCTCCTTGGCTGTTTGGCATCCAGAATTTCTATCAAAACTCGATGATCACCCCTCTCTACAGCAGCGCAGGCCAAGAGAGAATGGACGGACGCCACTATAACTTAGTGAGCGCCTGAGACCAGTTAGGCACCATTGGCCAAGGCCTCAGATCCCGGCTGAAGCAGCGGTCTGACCCAGGATGTAGTTATCCCTCCCACCAGAGGCGATCAAATCATCGACGCAATACGTAAACGAAATCAGCCTTACCAGCTATCCGAATCACCTCCACACCAAGAAGCTCAACGCCACTGGCCCGGAAGAAATCTTCCAACGCATCACAGTCCAACCCAATGCCATAGTGCCGAGCCTTGAATTCGCCGCAAGGCAGGCATCCAGGAGCAAGCCCTGTACGGTAGTGCCGGAGGATGAGTCGCGCATCGAGGTAACCATTCACGTCCGGCTGACTCTCAGTCGTGAACGACGCCTCTAGTACCCGTGAAGACGGATCAACCGCTCTACTCAAACCAGGGCTATCACCATCAGCCAGTGCCTTAAGCTCATCCTGAAGCGCAGACCTTGTCCACGCAGGAAACATCCAGTTCTTGTACTTGGCCACATAGCGACCTGCGTATCGGCGCGACAGTCGCTTGAGCAGCTCCGCGATAGCCGGACTGTACGCCACAGAGCGCACTACCACAGAGCCGAACTCAAGCACCCGCAGATCGACCCAAAAGCCCTGAATCGTGAACCGCTGCCGCTCAGGCAAGTGCACGCTGGACTCCTGCTGAACGCCGCTATCAACAGGCAGCAACATATCGCCGCCAACAACGATTTCCGGGAGCGGGTAGAGCCACTGCTTTAAGGTCGCGTCATGCAGGATGGATCTTTTTATCTCCAGCAAACCATCAGATGAGGGCGTTACGACCAAACCGCTCAAGTCGATCTCGACGGTGCGAATGCCCAACTGCTTGATCCGCGCCAGTTTCTCCTCATCAACAAACGAGGTGCAGGCGAACTCAATCAATAACGGGCCATCCATCAGCTCAGCAGCAAGGTCGGGCCTGAAATCTCCCATCCAGGGTTCTTCTTTGACGGATTCAAAATCCCACCAAGAACTCTTGTCTTCAGAATCTGGGCGATGCCCCGGCTGCGGAGGCAGCTGCAAGCCTAAGCTTTCTCCCACCACCTGCTTGGCGTATCGGTGCAGAAAGCTTTCTGGCGTGACCTCACAGGGCGCTTTATGTGAGGCATGGGAAAAATGGTGCATCCGCTGTAGCCCTTGGCGAGCAACAACGACCTCATTGCATTCAATGCACCGACAGCCACAAGCCAGACCGCGTACTACTTCGTTAATCGAAACAACTCGGCCACTGACATCTACTGCAATCGTCATGGTCATGAGACTTTTCCGCTGGAGTTAAGAAGGTCTCAAGACTGAAAATACGCGGCAGAAAAAACCTCCAGATATGGCCGTATTCCGGAAATCCAGGTTTTAAATCCTTAAAAATCATAAGCATAGGGAATTGCATGTTCGAAGCTCTTCAGCGTCTAAAGCATCACCTCACAGAGAACCCCTCGCGCGGACGGGCCTACGAGATCCTGCTGTTCATGACCAATAGCTGTCTTGCCCGCCCTGACAACCAAGAGAAACTGACCTTTGAGGCTAAGACTCTGCTCGCCGGCTGCGGTAATGCTGCGGAGAAAGACTCAGACCCTAAGGATTGGGTACCGAAAATCTCGATCCTGCGGCGCACCCTGAAGCTGGCCCAGTCAGAATCAGATGAGCCGCGCCTGCAACTTGGCTATACGCCAGGTGGCGGCAGGGGGGTGGTCAGCCTGTATTGGCTGGAACTGGAACCCCAAGATGACGAAGAGAAAACGCCTGAAGTAGAACCCGCCTCATCAATCATCTACCGACGTTCCGCCAAGGGCGCAATCAAACCATCGCTCGCGGCTCGCCTGTTCCTGAGTGGTGGTGAAATGCGCAACCTGAGTGTCAGAGGCATCAGCTTTCTGAGCTCAATCCTTCTGGGCAGTACATTCTGGGTTGCTCTACTCGGAATCATGCTGCTGAGCCTGAGCCTACGTGAGGGGCCCATTACGATGGGAAGCCTCATCACCCTATGCCTCAGCCTGGCAGGATTTGTATTCATCTGGCGCGAGGGCTACTCACCTTGGTTCAAAGTGATTGATGACTGCGTCGTGAAAGCACCTAACTGGGTGTCCGCGTTCAAAGAAACCAGCTGCGAGCTGGAGATGTTCCGGCATGAAAATTACCGCTGGACGCGCCTGGTGCGCTTTTCGGCTGACTGTCCTGTTTGCGGTAGCACCATAGAGCTCCAACCCGGCAAGCCAGACCAGAAACTCCCACTGGTAGGTCGCTGCGTCGAAAGCCCACATGCCCACGTCTACAGCTTTGACCGGATGACCTTGCGTGGCGCGTACCTCGGCCCACCCATGCCTGAAGAGAAGGATTAGTAAGGAATCTTTATCTTCTGATCCAGAATCGCGTCCGGCTGCGCCACCAGCGGATCCAGCCAGTCCGCTTTAGCCCGAGCCCAGGCCAGAAACATCTGCTGCTGATCGGACAAGGCACCTGCTTCAAGGGCATCGACTTCTTGGGCGTGTAAAAACGCACGGATGGTTTCCGCCTGTTGCCAGCGCTGCGCATCTGCAATCAGCTTTGCCAGCTTCTGCTTTTCAGCGTCCTGAATCGCTTGCTGCGCCAGAGCCTCCTGGCGCCGCTTTTCGCGGATCGCCGCCAAACGCTCCTGCTCTTCCTGGTAGCGAAGCCTGCTGATCGCCCGCCTAGCCATCACCTCCACCGCCAGATTGAGCTGCTCCTCGATGGGTTGCCGCACCGTGTCTTTGACCACCGCGTCGTGGCCATCGCCGCAACGGATTTCGAGCGTTCCCGACGGGGTGTACTGATAGCGCGGCCAATAGCTATGTTCGCCACGACTTTTGGCCGCCAGCTCTTTCTCCGTAGGGACATAGTTAGAGCGCTTCGTAGGCTCATAGATACCTAGCGTGAAGTGGCTACCAAACATCTCGACCTGCATGTGCCGATCACCAGGACGCAGGCTGTAACCACGTGTTTCCAAGGCTTTGACCAGGGTATTCAGCACCCGAAATGCCCGCTTGCGCTGACCAACCGAGACGGCGATATCGAATCCCCGACCACCCGGAATCGGTATCCCTCGGTTGTCTTTGTAGCCACTGTTGAAGGCATCGCGGGTAGCCGCCACCAGTGGGTGCCAGTGCGTACCCCGGCTCGGTACCCGGATGTGATTGGCGGGGTCACGCTCAAACGCCACTACTGGCAACAGACGCTCATCCAGCGGTGGCGCCTATCCAGCCGGCTTGACCGGTTGCGCCACAAAGCGGTGAAGGTGGCGAGGATTCCCTTTGAACACCGGCAACGTTGGTGGGGCGGTTACCGCTTTGCCCGCTTTCAACTTGGCCCAGTGGCCTCGGGGTGGCGTGGGGATCTGCAAGCGACTGCACAGCTTCTTCAAGCCAACGTCCGACAGCCCGTAGCGCTTGGCCACCGATTGCACCAGCTCGGCCCAGACTTCGGCAAACAGTTTGTCTCGATCAACTTGCTCCCACATAAGCGCCTCCGATGATCCCTCGCACTGTTTAGATTTGGCGACTCATGGACACGGCAAGATCCATAGCGCCACCGTTGCTCGGGGCTTCATTAACCGGTTTGATAAGAAAATTCCGACCCCTTAGCAGCGCTTCATCACTGCAATCGATCATGGGTGAGATGGAGATCAGCCGGGCTAATCGCGTTGTATGCATCTAAAGACTGTCGGCCCCCGTCAGGATCGAACGTGACGATCACGTATAGACTTCCACTGCGGGTATGCAGCACATAGAAACCATCAATACGCTCAGTACGCATGACATCTGAAGTTCGTACTCGATGGCCGTCACTAAAGCGACCCCATGCATCAGCTTTGATGTGATCGTGCATCACGCCAAATCCGGCCCGTGCAATGATCTGCGCATTAGTGATGTACGCGGTCACTGGGCGCCCAAAACAAATTCGCCGCGCCTGAGCCAACTTTCTCGCTGCGTAGCGTGATAGCTCTGCCATCCATCCTCCCCGCGCAATAGCGCAACAGAAAGCGTGTTATGCGAAGCCCGGTTCGAATCCCCCTGACCTGGCCACAACCCCCTCAGAAAATGCGGCCAACGGTTTCCAGGGCGGCGCGCTTGCGCTGCCCATCGCCGAGCAGCACGTAGGTGGAGTTCAGCGTTTTGAAGAGGAAGCCTTCATCAAAGCGATAGAGTGGCGAGGTGCGGACAAAATCGCCCACGTCCCACCGGCGGGCAGAGTCGTAAATGACGGTGTGGGCGTAGATGATTGCGGGTTGGCGCTGAGTCTTTGCCAGCTCGATGCACTGCGCTTCGGCAACATTCAGGTCGATCCACAGCCACTGTCGTACAAGGCAAAACTCCGTACGCCAGCAATGCTCTCGCGCATAAGCCAGGGCTTGCTCGTCGGTCATAGGTGAGCCACTCATTGGCTCGCCAGGGCTATATAGCAATTCGGTGATTGCATTGAGTTCGTCCACGGTCAGTCCCCCTCCGCCCTGAAGATTTTCACCATGGCACTGAGCTCTGCGCGCTTGCGCAGGCCGTGCCCGAGCAAGACGTGAACCGTGTCGCGCGTTTCGAATAAACAGCCTTGGCTGAATGACACTAAGGGCGTACTGCGCAGCCAATCGCCCCCTTCAAACCGACCCAAGCTGTCTATCAGAACATCCCCATACAGCATGACCGGCTGAAGCTGCATACGGCTCATCTCTTCGCGGACGTCATCCGGAAGATCGAGGTCGATCCAGATCCAGTTGCGTACCAAGCAAAACTGCCGCCCTGGAAAATGCTCGTCGAGCAGGGCCAGGATGGTTTCGCCCGCGGGGGTATGGCCGAGCATCACGGTGCCCGGTGCATCTAGCAGTGCCTGTCGAGCAGTCTGCTCATCCATATCGATCCCCCCGTTCAATGCAGACACCAGCGCGATTTCGCCAGCTGTGCAGTTTCAAAAAGATTGATCAGATGAAGCAGCGCCCGACGACCTCCAGGCGCAAAGTTCACGATAACCAGGCATTCGAGCTCTCGGGTTTTAACCAGCCAGCGCCTGTCGTATTCGATGACTTCAATGATGCTTCCGGAGATCAGATGCTCGCCTTTGGCATAACCGCACGCTTTGTATGCGGCACCGACCAAACAGCCCGCGACGATCTGCGCATCGACGATGTAACCAGTGATCACTTCCTCGTAGTCATCGAGCAGGGCATCAGCCAGTCTGGCTTTCTTCAAGAGAGTCAGCATGTCGAACCCTCAAGCTGTTCAGCGAGATCTCTGATTGTGGGTTTGCGCAGTTGAGCCGCATACGCTAGATCTGCATTGCGAACCAATAAACCTCGGAGCCCACCCACTGTGTCTTGAGGAGGAGTGATTACCTCAATCTTGGCGGGACGCCAGGACTGGGTCAGATACAAAGTCTTGGTATTGAGCTGTTTGGATAGCTCGGCTGTTGGGCTGTATGTCAGCAGAAACTGAATCAACGCCGAGACTGGGACAACATCGCGCTTGGCTTTGCCATGCCGCTCTTCCACCGCTTGCAGGTACCCTCCCTGGATCCACTTCTTGATGACCCCAGCTTTCCAGCCCGACACCCGCGACAGGTCGTCAACGCTCAAGGCAACGTCAGGATCATTGTCCCGAACCCGTTGTTCAATCTCGGTTTTATCGAATTGCAAACCAGCCAGACCCGCAATTGAGCTGACATGCGCCACAGGCCGCACAATGCCCTGCAAGATGTCTTGCAACACCCCCACGATCTTGCTGTTAGCAATACCGTGCTTGGCGGAGATGTCTTGAATGCCGATCAATTGCACTGTTCTGGGCTTCTTGCGGACACTCCCTGCCAGCTGCTGAATCAGCTGATCGACGTCAGCAACCCGGAACTCACCCGCAACAAGCGTTGGTCGCTCATCGCGCTTATAGCGACGCAAGCCACCTGCTTGTACAAAACGCTCAAAGAAAACCTTAGAGACATTCAGGCGATGGCGGGCTTCAGTCGCAGAGAGATAGGCGGCTCGCTGCGCCGCATTCTGGTCAAGCGTTGAACGGTGGATAGCAATGAAGCGACTCTTGCCCTCTTGTTGAACCTTGCCCTCAATTTTTTGGGTGATCACCAGGTTTGCCAAGATGTCTGGAGCAACACCGAGAAGGCGTGCAGCTTCAGCGGCAGAGAACCATTGCATGGCATCTGCGTTGTCAGCTCCGAACATCAGAGCGCGCGTGCTAACCCCCAGACGTCCGTCGAAATACTCAGCAACCTGCGCTTTGAAACGATCCCGCACAAAATCAAAACTCGCCGATGAATAGGTACTGAAAAGCGTTCGATACCAAGTACCAATTCGTCCGGCCAAGCTGACTCCCTCACCCTTGCACAGCTGATTTTCCAGGGTGGCATCGAAACGCTGTGGCCAGTCACCGAGCAGCGCCTCCAGATGCCTGACCATCGCCAAACAATCTTCAAAAGAGGAGCTGGCCCCAAAGCGATACCTGCGTGGAAGCAGGTCAGTCATGCGCCCCTGTGCTTTGGCGAGCGTCACCAGAAAATCGGGTAGCAGTGGTTCAAAGTTCAGCTGGTTAAGCGGCGCGGGTAGGGCCTGCCGGCTTGGAGCAGCCGCATATGTTAGAAAGGCAGAAAGCCCCGTAGAAAACGCTGAAGCAGGCTCACTGACGGCGTGGCGATAGTCATAACCACAATCACAATGCATCAACACTCGCCGTGTCAGGCAGATCGGCTCTGCACATTGAGGACACTGGCTAAGCAGCTCTGTCTGATGTACTGAGCATGCGGTTACGAGCACATGAGACCAGGCCTCCTGCACCATCCCCTCGGCGGCCAAGCACTGCGGGCATACAGGCGAACACTGGCTACGCAAAAACGCCTTCTGGCCCAGGTAAGGAGTCTGGCCTGCACTCGCTGGCATCAGGTCATGCTCTGCCAGCTCAAAACATTCCCGAAGCTGCTCTCGCTCCTCCGGCGAATAGCTGACCTTCATGGTCAGATCCACATCCACCAGCAGTGCATGCGCCGTGCCGTAACCGTTTTGCTCGGCTTTGCGCATCAACAGTGAATTGAGGCTTTCACCAGGCTTGCGAACGACACTCTGAAAAAAAGACATGATGTCGCCCCTTACAGCTTGGGAATCGGCAAGTGCGCTTGCTGAAGCAGCCTGACGTATTCAGCGTTAAGTTCTTGCTCCGTGATCTGGGTTTTGGGAGAGAACGGATTACCCGTGAAGGGCTGATGGTTAATGCCGTGTGTGTAGGCCTTGGCCAGGCATTTCATGTCGATCAGTTTGCGGGGATTGTCGCTCTCGGCATGACTGAGAAAATCGATCAGCACGCCAAACCGCCCCATGCATGCGGCGTACAGAGACTTAAGAGCATCCGGGTCATCAAGTACGGTCTGCCAGCCCTGCTCGCGGTAGGCCTCCGCGATCAGCGCAACCCCTTGTGCAAAGTCCTGGCGATGCGACGGACTGATCCAGGCATAGGGGTAGATCAACTCGGTGGCCAAACAACGCCGCTGGAAGGATGGATCGCAGTTGATAAAGCGCTGAGCCGTAGGCAATCCAACCAAGATCAAGGAGACGCCACACTGATCCAGAATGAATTGCAGGAAGTTCACTGCAATTTTCATTTTCGCAGCACTGAGGTTTTCAGCCAGGCGCTGGACTTCATCGAAAATGATTGTCCTGACATCAAGGATTTTCAGTTGCTGTAAAGCCTGATCGACCACATCTGTCGTATTGCTTCTGCTTAGCACCCGGCCTTGCATGCCGCGAATGATGCTCAAGGCAATTGACCGCTGGTTCGGCTCAACTGGACAAGTCACATGGATCACGGGCTTGGTGACCTTGTCTTGCGTCGTCTGCTGCTGAGGGAATTCAGACACCCAACACGTGATCGTCTCGGTCTTGCCAACCCCAGCGCAGCCCTGAAACGGGAAAATCTGTTGCTCCCCCCGGAATGACTGCTCAATCACGCCACGACCACGTTCATACGCTCGCAATAGGTGGCCATGAAAGAACCCCTCCGAGCGCACCACTTTCTTTGCCGAATCCAGCATCATTTTTTCCTCCGATGGGGTTTCACCACCGTCTGAATGGAATCCGGCGATACCACGGGCGCGTCGACTTCTGGCTGCTGAACTGTTGCCGTAATCGCCGCCTGCGCACGCTCGATGTCGCGCTCAGCCTTACGATTACGATTAATATGACCCTTTTTGCGCTTCGTTGAATTAGCGTCTGCGATGATTCCCTGCTGATTCAGCACATACTCAGCTCGTGAAATCTCAAGATCTGTTTGATAGTTCTGACTACGATAGAACTTAGCTTGCTCGAAACTCATCGCCGGCATATAGGGATTCTTATTAGGCACTACCAGCCAAGTTTTATTCTCCGCATCAAACACGTGAATCGAACTACAATCGAGCGGATTTACATAAACATCTACCTTCTGCTTGTCATTGGTCTTATACAGCGAAGAAATAAATTCATTCTGATATTTCTGACACAGATAATTAAGACCTTCACGCGTCACATTAAGCTTGACTTCCAGGTGATGCCGACAAGCTTCCTGCAACTCTTCGACAGACGGCGCAGGAAATAGAACATGTTGTTGGCTCAGGATTTCGAGGGCCTGGAGCGGCGTGCAAGGTTTTCCGAACTTTGTGGTCAATCGATCGCTCGGCTTAACATGGTACGCATCCGTAATCCAACGGATAATCATCGAATTTAATTCGTCGAGAGTGAGCTTGGCTGTCTTCTCTGCATTTTCTAGAGCGTGCTCTTCGCGTTTGTCATGCGAGTATTTAGCCCCCGGCAACTTCTTAATTAGCATCGTGTGTAAGCTGCCAAAAAAACGCTCAATAAATGGCTTCTGATAGGGCGCTCCGGCGATGCAGTATTCGAGCTGCATCGATAGGTAGCGAGCGGCTTTGACTACCATCGGGCCGTGACAGTCGGCACCGTTGTCCATCACGAGCACGCGAATGTCTGCTGGTGCGGGCCACGGATGAATACAGCCATGCTGCTGACGGAACGGCTCACCTTTAGCCGAAAACGCAAACTGAAGCGCCTGCAATACACCAACTTGACTGGCCGGTTGAATCGTCAAAAAGATCCCAACAATCGTCTGCGTCGCAGTGTCGATCATCGCGTATAACGTCGGACTGCCAATAATATTCCCAAACCTATCAACGATCAGAATATCTAGCACCGTTGAGTCCAGTTCCACCCTTGCATAAGGCTCTTGCACATCGAAATACTGCAAGGCATTACGCATGATCAAGCGAAAGGTTTTCCTGTTAAGCCGTCCTTTCATCTTTTTGATATTTAATCCGCCAATGAAACGACAGACTGTGCGTCGTGACACGCCGCCTAGATCAATATTAAGCTCTGCGGACTTTGCATCGCATTGACCGTTAATGGAATTGACAATATCCTTAACACTGAAACACGAGCTGTTGCAGTACTGCTCCTCCAAAACATTAAGAACGATGTCTTGAATATGGGGATCTAGACGCAGTGCACGATGCACGCCTCGTTGCGAAAACTTAGGCGCTAGGCAATTTAACGACTGCGCCTGTTTATAGATCTGCCAATAGCGCTCGATAGTCCGACGAGATGGAACTCTACGTACTCCGCCATACTCCCTCTTGATCTGCTCATAGATAAAGTCCCAAGTGCTGTTATCAATGTACTTAAGAACGATATCAATGTACTGCTTCCGCTCATCCAGCGCTTTACTCTCATTGCCCATAAGCTGACGGGGCTCGAAGATTTCCTCCACACCCTCAGCGTTCTGCTTGCAGACCACGAGTTTGAGCTCACCCGCCGCAACCTGATTGCGGAACTCATCGCTGTCATAAACGTAGGTCTCCCCCACCGGGCCAAGCAGCACGACCTGACGAGCCTTCGTGTGGATGCTGGCAATGACATATTGCCGGCCATCACGACCGGCAACGATGCCATCGACCCTGTAGCGGCGCGGGCTGATATAGCTGGTGTTGACTACGGCCATATCACAGCGCCTCGAAGATCAGGTGATCCAAGCTGCCATGTGCCGCCTCAACCCAGCTGGTATCGCTGAAGAGGGACTGACGCAGATCGGCACGCAAGACGCCGTGAGCTAAGCCAAAAAAGATGTCGGCGTTCGACAAGCCAGCTGACTTTTTGAGCTCAGCGGTGAGCCAACGCCCCTGCTGAGCCAATGCCCGGTCGAGCTTTTCAATCGCCACCTGAGCGTGATGCCGCTGCCCTTTACTCGTAGCTTTGAGCAGGTTTTCTAGGTTGGAGATGAAGACCGGGCTGAAGTGCTCCTCGGTCAATGTCGTGAAAGATTGGCCGTATTTGTTGAGGACTTTCTCAGCGAGCGCATGCTTCTCGGCATGCTGATCGAGAAACTCACGCGGCTTGCTTTCGCATACGCCCTGCCGGCCATCCGCACACTCGTACGAACTATCGGCGGTATAGCGCCTGGCAGTTTTCCCTCCGCGCTTCGGCAAATCGGCCAAACGATCCACCAAGGTCTCGTTGTCCAGGTCAATGCACACCGACTGATCCCACAACCGGGTGATGCCGACTTGAATACTGAGTAGCAGCAAATGATTGCGCTCTAGAAAGCTTTCGCCGGCGACAAAGCCGCTGGGATTGCGCTCAGTCGGCACGATGTAAGCCTTTCGCCCTCGGCGTACGCGCTTTGCGACATCTCGAACAGGGGCTTGGTTTTTCTTTCTAGCCGGCATTTATTGGCCTCCAATCTATTGCCTTTACAGTAATAACCAGCCTTGGTAGGCTTGTCAATAGATTCGAGTCCAACAAATTAAGGTCAGCGATGGGACGGCACGTCGATACGAGCTGGTACGACACTTACGTGCAGAGCAAGACGGTAAGCTCAGGTTCGCTGAGCGATCCTGAGCTCGCAGGCCTTCTCGGCCTGAAGCCAAAAACCTGGGCGCGTATTAAAGCAGCAGGCCGATTTCTCGACGGACTTACCCCCAGCATTGAGCGGGAGCGAATCCAATGTGGTTACGCCCCGCTGGAACGCCTGGCTAAGCTCTGGTCGCTTGCACCGAATGCTGCCCCGGACTTACTCGACGCAGTGCTGAGCAATCAGATCAAGCTCGCTGACTTGGAATCGCTGATTCGCGGTCATGCACAGCCCAACTTACCACGCCCCGAGCCGACCCGGCGCCCGCGACCGGCTCAGGCGCTCTTCAGCCGATTGGAGCGCTTTTTTGATTCATCAAAATTGCATCCTTTCGACTGCTATAAGGGACGCGTGGTACGTCGGAAGGGGACGCTAGGGGCTCCAAGCGGCTATTTCATCTACAACTCACTGGGTGAACGGATATGTCTGGTGCTATGCGTCCAGACAAGCGCCTGGCGAGATCCTGCTACGACGGCGCGTGAGCTCTACGAGCACGCACTGGCGCAGCGTCATCTTGCGCGCGATCTTTGGTTTGTCTTTGACAGCGACAACCCCGTGCTACAGCGGCTCGCTGAGCTCAGTTTGTATTGGGGCGGCTCTCCCTACGACACAGATGACCATTGGCTATTCTTATCGCACTTTATTGACACGGGCGCCTTGCAGGTCTTGTTCGAAGATCACTTTGCTCAGCTCATTGAGCGGATCAACGCCGGACAACGCCTGATCGGGGAAGCGGACTTGCGCTCAACGCTGGAGTCCCTGGATGGGCAGCCAGCACCTGAGCCCGAACCTGTCCGGACTGTGTTGGAGCTACCGAAGCCAGATAAGACGCGTGGCTACCGTGAGGTTGTCCAGGAGCGCAGGCGAGTGGCTGGTAGTACCCCTTCGGCAACCCATCAAGAGTTACGCGACAGGCTGGATGCCGACCTGGATTTGTAGGCCAATAAAACCTTTTCGATACGCCCGACGAGACAGCCCGCTGCGCGTAATAGGACGTTATGGTGAATGCGCCCCCTCAGCTGAACCGGGGGCGGTGACCGCTCGGCCTGCGGCGGTAACCGACCTTCGACCCTGCGCTATACCAGATCCCTGGTGACTGGAAGCTAGGAGAGCAGGGGACATGAAACGAGCGGTCGAGCAGGAGACGTTGCAAGCATTGGTCGAGACCGGGGCTGCACGAGAATTTCGCGTGCTGCGTGAAGGCGAGGCCTGGCGCCTGGGGCTGCGCCTCGGGGTGAAATGGCTGCCGGTGCGCTCACGGCGCGAACCGGTGCGGCACTGGCGCTCGCTGACGGCGGTGGGGCGGTTTTGTGAGGGCGTGGGCATTAAGGTGCTGACGGTGGAGCTTTAGCCCAGCCTATCGCGGACGCGCCCGCCAGAGTTCCTCGATGTCGAGATTGTTCAGAGCCTCGCGCATACGTACAAATGCATTGTCCGAAAAGCGCGGAATCTTTGTGGATCCGAACTCGAAGACGTGACGGCAGGTCACGTCCGCATCTATCCCCAAATGAGCTCGCAGCACCCGAGCCTTGGGTTGTGTAAGTCCGACCTTTTGCGCAAGCTCTGCTGCTCCCAGGTAAAACTTCTTCTGGAGATCCAGCTCACGCACTGCCGCCGCGTCGGCAGGGTCATCGCCGCCGATATAACGCACAGGCGCGCCTTCCTTCTTAGAGAAATGAACGACCAGGTTCACCCCCTCACCATCAGTGCGCGTACCCACAGTGGAGAGTCGAGGAAAGACCTCAAGGATGTCTTGTCCTGCACGCACGGCCCGCTCAATACGGTCGATGTCACGCTCGGATATAACAACCTCTTCCACGGCAATCGACTCCATGGCGAGCAGGGAACGAATCCGTGCACGGGCTTCGTCCCGGTGCCGCCGACCAGGCTCCAGCAACTCCCGGATCAAGCGATATTCGCGATCCACCAAGAACTCGAAATCGCCAGGAGGCATGGTTGAGACTGGCAAAACCCTAGCAGGGATGTGCTTTATCAGGGCATCCTCCAGGGCACGCTGCATATAGGCATCAAAAGCCGTGATCAATGCTCGTGTGTTGAGATACAGCAGATCCTCGGCGACGACGACAAACCAGTGCTGAGCCGCATCCCGCAAGCTATCAATCGCACGCATTGCACCGGCTTCCTCAGCCGTCAGGCCAAAGTGCGCCGTGCAGAGTCCGAGGCACTTATCGAAGCTAATCGAACGCCCCGCCTCTTTGTCGAAGACCTTAGCCTGGTTCTGCACCAGCACGGCCTTCAGCAACATCTCGCAAGCATGCTGGAGGTGCAGCAGTACCGTAGTGATACGCCCATCGTCATCGAAGCTATTAAACGCCTGCATTCCCGTACGGAGAGAGCAAAGAGCCTTGCCTTTCAGAGTGCGTGCATCCCGAACAAGCTTCATCGTCCATTCCTTTGAGCCGTTATGGACTCACCTAGGCTTCAGTTTTGTCTAAAAGTTCTTATTTTCTGGCGTTCATCATCAGCTGTAGAGACTATCCTGCTAAGTTCTTTGCCTGAATGTATCCGTCATTTTTCTGATGAGCTGATAGTATTCTCCTCGCCCAACAACTGCTTCTTGGGATAGATCAATCTCTAGATTTGTTAGCATAACCGCTGGATCTATAATGTAATGGCTGGCCTCCATATATTTTCTGATAGCCGGAATAATCCAAGAAGCCGGATAGAAATGGATAATACTGTTGCCAGCTTTCTGAATCATTCCTACCCATTCAACCTGGTTAGCCTTAGGCATCAGGTTTGACACCATTCCGCCACTCATACCATTTAGCATGGCGTGCGTCTTCTCCCCGTGGAAGCGCAGAATAGGTGTTGAACCATCGAAATCGCAGCTCCCATAAGTGATGTGCTTATTGAGCACCGTAGAGCAGTTGTAATCATCACCATAAGGGTAATCAATCGGGTTATCGTCTATCGGATAACCAGAGACAACAAGAATCATCCCCTTGTATATATTTCTTACTGGAACACCTTTCGGCGCATTGGGAGAGTCGAGATCAATGAATGTATTTGGAAAACGGAAGAGTGATGCCAGCTCGACCAAAACAATATCCTGCATGTCGATATTTGGCATATCTTCTTTTATTGATTCCCCTATGCGCCAGCCTCGTATTGGAAACCCAAGATCCTCGGCACCTGCCCACCCTCTGTCAGAATAAAGATGGGTAAAAAACGGCGATTCATTCTGTGCGATCTCGTAGTGAGCATCTATAACGTGCTGCGCCGTCAGCAGAAAGAATTTCTCATGGTATTTAATAAGAATACCTGTCCCACCAAAATTGTAGACGGTATCTGCATGATAACGGCCAAGCTCCTCCATGGACTGAGAGCAATGGGTGAAGATCAATCTTCTAGCGGACTGAACCACATTGCTATGTGTAGTCTTCTCATAAAAACGACTTAACTTTCGTACTGGGATTTTCATCACCTACACCGCATCACCAAACACCGCCTGTTCCAACACCTGATGCTGCCGCTGCCAATCCGGCATATGGCTGGCCACAAGCGCCCAAAAGGCCTTGGTATGATTCTTTTCCACCGTATGGCACAGCTCATGGACGATGACGTAGTCCTGCACGCTGGCCGGTAGCTCCATCACCCGAGGATGAAACTCCAGGATGTGGCTCGCATCGCAGCTTGCCCAACGGCTTTGAAAATGGCGAATACGTACACCCGCAGCCAGTAGTCCGGTCTCTCGTTGCCAGTGGCGAACACGTAGTGGCAGCTTCTCGTGGGCTCGATCCCTATAGAATCGCTCCAGCAAGGGCATCAGTGCGTCGGGATGAATGCTCAAGCCTTCGGGGTTATCAACGATGAAACGTGATGCAGTGAAAGCCAACCGAGGCTTGAGGGCGTCTGGCACGTGACGAACTTCGGTGTAATAGGTACGCCCTGCATAGCGCAGGCGACTGCCAGTCACGATGGGTTCGCGGGCAAGGGGCTGATTCACCTGGGCCAGCTTTTCTCGAATCCAGCGCGCTCTGCGCAGCACCAAAGCCTCTTGCTCAAGCTCATCCACCTGCGGCCCACGCAATAGCACAGGCCGCCCCCGTTCTACGGTTACGTAATGGCGCTTGAGTTTGCTATCGAGCTGGAAGTGCCACTCGATAGCCGTTTGGCCGTAATTCAACACAGGCATGGGTGGCGCCGCTTCAGTTTTTCAGCAAGATATCGAAGATACGTTTGGCGTGATCACGCGCCACCGAACGCTCCCAGCCTGCGAGAGGCATCAATACCCCGCGCAGGTGGTCTCGAAAGTCAGGGTGCGTATCTGGCATTTTCTTCCAGTTTTCTGTCGCCAGCGCACGGTTCAGCATTTCATCTTCGAACAACTTGGTCGTTGCCACTCTTGCCGTGTCCTCAGCCAGTTGTGCGGCAAGGTAGTGGTACACCGCCGAGTGTGCGGGCTTTTCAAAACCGGTTTTGTCCTTGTCCTGAATACGCTGGCTGAACATCTCCAGTTGCTCCAGAAACTTGGCTTGGGTAATACGACCCGCCTTTTCCTCTTCCAGCAGCTTTTCCAGCTCCTCGGCGATCTTTTCGAAGAATGCTGGATCCTTGTCCTTGCCGGTAACGATGGTTTGCTTCAGCTGGTTTTTCATCACCAGGGCGCGACTACCGGGGCTGGCCAGTTTCTTCAAACGCTCCATATCGCTGGCATCCAGAATCGACACCTCATGACCCAGCAGGCTCTTCGCCGGGCTGGCCGCGATGTACTCATCCAGCAGCTGTTGCAGCAGTGCAGACTCCAGCTTGGTGATGCGCTCCTTATGGGTACTGCCCGGCAGTTTGTCGCGCAGCATCAGGCGAATCTCACCTAGCAGGGTGAAATAGGGCTTGAACGGTACACCGCGTACATCCGGCAGGATGATGTCCACTGAGCGGTTGAACTGTTTCACCAGGTCGAGGAATTCTTCGACCATGTCCAACCTGGTGGCGGGATCAAGGAAACGCTCGGCGTCGTCTTTGTATGCCTCGCGCTGCGCCACCGGGTCATGCTTTTTCGGCAGCAACTTGAGGATGCGGTCGAGTGTGGCTTGTAGTTTTGGCAATTCGGTTTCAACACCTTCCCAGACCTGCGAAGGCTTCACGTCGCCGCCATAAATCTTCAGCGCATGATCAAGGTGATCGACCACCCCGTGGTAATCCACGATGTAACCGGCATTTTTGCCGGGCAGGGTGCGGTTCACCCGTGCGATGGCCTGCAACAGGGTGTGTTCTTTTAACGGCTTGTCGAGGTACATGGTGCCAACAATCGGGGCATCCCACCCCGTCAGCAGCATGTCTGAAACGATGATCAGCCCAACATTGTTCGCCTGCGGCTTACCATCCAGCCCCTTAGCCTCTTCCCCGTAGGGCAGGGGAAACAGTTTGCTGACAAAGTTGCCGATCTGCTCGGAAGGCATGGCCACCGGGGGCTTTCCCGCTTTCACCTCAGCCTTGATCCGCTCCTCGATGCTGCGGATTTTGTCGGTCTCAATCTCGTACGCTGCCGCCTCTTCCATGGCAGAAGCGCCCGTACGGGAAGAAGTGATGCTGGCCAGGGAAATAACCACCTTGCTATCAAAGGTCGGCAGCCCTTTTTGTGCCCGCTCGACCATGATCGCATCGAGCAGATCCTTGTACCGCACCGCCATGTCGCGGCCATCGCACACCAGCATGGCCTTCAAACCTTTGGCCTTTACGCTGCTGAGGAAGTGCTCGACCAGATGCTCGGCGACCTGTTCCATGCGGTCACCGGCCTGACGCCAGCGGCGCAACAGCTCTCGCTTCAACTCGTGCTGACGAACTTCACTCTGATCGGCGAACTGCTCTTTGAACGCGGCATCCAGATCAGAATTGGCTGACAGCGCCACCCAGGCATCCTGGTATTTGATCGGCAGGGTTGCACCATCCGCTACCGCTTCATGCAGGCGGTATTCGTCGATGTATTCACCACCGCCAAACTCGCCCAGCGTGTGTTTGTCCTCTTGCAGCAGCGGGGTACCGGTGAAGGCGATGAACTTGGCGTTGGGCAAACTGGCGCGCATAAAGGCTGCGAGGAAGTCGTACTGACTACGGTGAGCTTCATCGACGAGCACATAGAAGTTGGGCTTAGTGCTCAGCACTCGGAAGTGCACCTTCTCCCGGCTGATTTCTTCCCACTTGGCCTTTATCGGAGCACCGTTCTCATCCACCGCCAGGTGGTGGACATTGTGCTCATGCACGATGAAGAAGTCCTTCTCCACGCGAATCCGCCGGTGGCGGGTGGCTTGCAGGGCATCATCTTCTTCGTCAGGCGTCTCAGCGGCCTGCTCAGTAGGCTGGTCGTTCTCCTGGAACTTCTGCACGGTGCTGGTGAACACGCTGCCGTAGTCGTTGGACAGCATCTTCAACAAGCCATCGACCGACACAGCCTGAATGGCATTGATGCCCACCGCATGGAAGGTGTCGAAGATCTGCTTATCGAGGTCTTTGCGGTCGGTCAGCACCAACACGGTAGGGTTGTTTAACCCCGTGCTATCGGCCCGCAGCATGCGCGCGAGCAGGGCCATGGTCAGTGACTTGCCGCTGCCTTGGGTATGCCAAACAACGCCGCCCATGGGTTTAGGCGCACATAAACGATCCACCGTTTTGCGCACCGCCCGCCATTGTTGATAGCGCGGCAGCTTTTTCACGGTCTTGCCGTCGCGGGTTTCGAACAGCACAAAATGGGTGATCAGTTGCAGGAAGCGGCTCGGCTCAAACAATGCCCACAGCACATTTTCCTGCTCACTGGGAGCATCGCCTAACAGGGCAGCAACAGCGGCAGTCTCCGGCACCTGCAACCGATAGCGAGCGTAATAGGCAGGTTTGGTGAGGATAGCGCCATACAACCCTTCACGCCGATTCAACCCAACACAGACCTGGTTGAACACAAACTGGGTAGGGAAGGTGCTTTGATAGCCATCCAACTGGCCCAGGGCTTCATCCAGGCGGTGATGGCTGGCTTTGCATTCGATGATGGCGAGCGGCAAGCCATTAACAAACAACAGCAGGTCAGGGCGGAAAACTTCCCCGTCTGCATTGCGCCCCACGTACTGATCGACCACATGGAAGTCGTTGTTGCTGGCATCACTAGCATCGAAGAAGCGCACGCTACGCGGCTTGCCCTCGACATCCTTCACCTGGATATCCGAACGATGCACCACCTGTTCCCAGAACGCTTTGTTGGCAAGCAAAAGCTCATCATTGACGCGCTTACGCAGTTCGATCAACGCCGCGCTGATACCACCGGGGGCGCTCTCCAGCCATGGGTTGAGGCTCAGCAGCCGAGCCTGCAACACATCATCCAGCACCGGAGCCAGGTGGCGATGCTCAACCTGTACCTGGGTACCAGGCAAATGGGTGTAGCCCAACTTAATCAGCCAGTTGATAGCGGGCAGCTCGACCCCGACCTTCTCTGGTGACCGGCTCATTGCTTACTCCTGTTCCTTGGAGGTTTCCCTCGGACGACTGCGATACCAAACCACCGTAGCGCCAGTATCGGCTTGGCTTTGCTTACGAATTTCAAACTGCTGCGACGCATGGATCACATGACGCCAGCTTCCGCAGCCATAGCGCTTGGGCGTCTGCTCGGGGTAGGTCTTGGCTATCCAGTGAATGGCTTCGAAAAGAGGTGTCCACCCAGCCTGAGCCAGCTTCGTTTCCGCTGCACGCAAGCAATTGGTTATACCGCTGCTAGCCCAGTGTACGGTGCCATCCGGCCCAATACCGTTGATAACTAAATCCCTGTACTCCGGGGTCTGCATAAAGGACACCATGAGCTGGCGAGCTTCATCCATGGATTTGGCCCAATCGCGCAGCGTCAGGTAATGGCCGTCGATGGTTTCGTAACTTTCATCAAGGTATGCCTCGGCGGCTATACAGCCATCGACGCTCCAAAGGTCGAAGCGCTGAAGAAAGTGGTGCACCAACTCATTTCGCAGGTCGACCAGCTCCTTGAGCGCAGCCTTGGTTTCGGCGTAGTGCTCCTCAGGTAATTCCATCTGGCATCGGAAGCTGATCCATATCTGATCACTAGGCTCAGCCTGCTCTGGCTCATCAGCTAAATCCGGCAGCTTCAGATAACTCTCGGTCAGCATCCCCACCAAGGTGCCCAAGGTCTTCTTATGGGCAAAGGCAACCTTCTCGTCGCGAATCGCCTGAAGTCGTTCTGGAGGGCCACTCAACTCACTATGGGCCACCATGGCCTTGAGCAGCCGCTCATACTGCTGCAACTGCAACATGCAGCGCCCTAGCTTGCGCTGCACGGTGCGCTGAAGGTCTGACACAGGGTCTGAGGGCAGGGATGTGATTTCGTCCATGAAGAAAGACTCAGGCTGAACCGGTAGGACTATCGAGCTTGACCCGCCATTCGCCGGTTAGCAGCTTTTGCATCAGGCCGCGTTTTAGAGTTTGGTAGTGAGCCTTCTTCGTGCCCAGTATTTCAATACGAGCATTGGCGGCGGCCACAATATCGGCGATACGCGCTTGCTCATCCAAAGGTGGCAACAGCACTGGGAAGCTCTTCAACTGGGATGAGTTGATGCTAGCTAGATTCGTAGTGCGCTTAGCGCACGAGAGGAAGTATTGGCGGCCATAATCACTCGCCGCTAACGCCGCGAGGTAATAGGAGTTCAGTTTGGAGGGGTCTGGTCGTACAGCAAAGACGTGGTTCTGATGAAGGCACGGGGATATCTGAGCCTCCCAAACATCCCCACGGCCTAGCTTGTTGAAGTCGCCACCTTCAGTCATCAATACATCGCCACGCCGAAGGGCATAGCGTTCAACTTGGGACGCCTCAACCTCAATGGTTTTGACCTCTGTGAGAACGATATGACCGTCCTGCACATTGGCAACGCGCAGATATGGCAATTCGACAGGATCTTTTAACCCTTTCTTACCTTTTGCAACGCCAGTGCGAACTTCCGCGACATCCTGTAGCAGCACCACAGGCCAGTTGGCAGCGTCTTGGTTATCCACACCCCGACTGAATAGGGTTTGCATCAGTCCCTGCCTTAGGGCCTGTGTAGCTTCAATCTGACGGGAAATCACGCCTAACTTGTCATCCACCGCCGTGAGGATGGCGGCTATTTTTTTCTGTTCGGGGAGTGGGGGAAGTGGCAGTTGAAAACGCGACAGTTGATCGTAATAGATACGCACCCGAACACTGCCGTCGCCAGTAACGCCAACATAGCTTCGCCACAAACCTGAATGCCGGACATGGTCAAGGTAGTTCGGTAACAAGCGCTCAGGGTCAGTATGAAAAACAACATAGTCAGGACTGACCATTACACGGCGATCAGCAGTGTTCCGAGCGATAGATCCGATATTCAAACGCATAGGGTTGTATGCAAATGCGTTTGGAGCAACGACTTTACAGCGGTCGGTAGAGTCACCTTTCACCCGCTCCCTCATCGGAACAAGACCGTGTGACTTAAGAACCCCGCAAAGTAACTTGTCATCCAGTTGGCCGTTATTCCGTGACCGACACTCCCTGGTAACTTCGGCTAGCGAAACGACCTGCCAAGAGGAATAGTTATCCTTAGAAGCGGTAGCCTGCTGCTGATGGCCAGACTTACCCCCCAGCTTCATACCTCAACCTCCAACAGCCCCAGCGCGGCCAGATAGCCGTTCAGCCGCGCATCAACCTGTGCCTCCTCCTCAGAGAGTGCCGCCAGTTGCTCTAAAGTGGCGGCCACATCCACGACTTCTTCGGTCTCACCGTTGTCGATATAGCGGGAAATATTGAGATTACTGTCGTTGCTTCGGACTTCTTCCAGTGTCACTACCCGGCAATAGTTTTCGACCTCAGCTTGCTGCTCAAATGCCGCCTTGTGGGTGCTCACAATGCGCGTAATGTCTTCAGCGCGCAGACTGTTCTGCGCCTTCCCTTCGAGGTAGTCGCGGCTGCCGTCGATGATGATGACCTTACCCTTCAGCGCAACGGGTTTCTGCTTGTTCAAGATCAAAACGCAAGCCGGGATACCGGTGTTGTAGAACAGGGCAGACGGGAGGCCGACGATTGCCTCAATCAGATCGCCAGGCTGATTACCGTTGGCCGCATCTGTACCGAACAGAAGCCCCTCGCGAATCTTGCCTTCCTCACCGCTGCGGAATAGCACGCCATGGGGCAGGATAACCCCCATGCGGCCATCAGCCTTGAGGCTGGCCAACATATGCTGAGCAAAGGCGAGGTCGGCATAACTCCGTGGCGGGACGCCATAGACCAAGCGACCATAAGGGTCACTGACCTGCTTGTAGTTGGGAGCTTTGGGCTTCTTGCCACTGTCTTGCTCGTTCTCGTTGCTCAGCTCCAACGGTGCCCACCAGGATTTTGCCGAGAACGGCGGATTGGCAATCACCCGGTCGAAGGTCTTCAGGTAATCGCCGTCTAGGTGCTTGGGCTCGACCAGCGTATCGCCGCGTTCAATCTCGGCATGCATGTTGTGCAGGTATAGATTGAGCTTGGCGATGGCCCAGGTGCCCAGGTTCTTTTCCTGCCCGTACAGCAGAACATTAGGCTTGCCCATCAAGGTTCCATTGGGCAAGTTGGACACATGGTGGGCGCTCTCCACCAGCATGCCGCCACTGCCGCAGGTTGGGTCGTACACACTGTGGCCGGGCTGCGGGTCAATTAGCTCAACCACCAATTGCACCACGGCCTTGGGCGTATAGAACTCGCCACCTTTTTTACCTGCGTCATCGGCAAACTGCTTGATCAGATACTCGTAGGCATCGCCCAGCATGTCGGCCTTGTAGAGGTCGTCATTGCCCAGCTTGTACTGGTTAAAGTGGCGCAGCAGACGCTGCAAGGTGGCATCCGACAGCACCCTCTTATCGCCGTACTGCGTAGCGGTCAACACATGTTGCAGCTCAGGGTTGTTGGCCTCGATGGTCGCGAAAGCCTTGTCGAGGGCTTCACCAATATTCTCGGTGCGAGATATCAGATCGAACCAACGGGCACTAATCGGGAATTTGCCCCATTTATCCTCAATCTCATCCTGAGCATCGCCAAAGCTCAGGCCTTCGTCCTTCATCAGCTTGGCAATGCGCTCTTCGAACACATCGTTGTAACGTTTGAGGAAGAGCAGACCGAAGATGTAGTTCTTGAAGTCGGAGGAGTCGATGGAACCGCGCAGAATGTTGGCGGATTCCCAGAGCCAGGACTCCAGCGTTTCGAGTGACAGCTTGTCAGCCATGGGTAAATCAATCCCTATACAAAGCGCGACGCCCAGCACCTGGCGATTGCTGCCATGCCGGCTGGGCGCATCAGAAAAATGTGGGCTCGATTCTACAAGTCGACGCCACTTGAAGCCCGAAAAATCAAACGCCCCTGAATGACAAAACCCCGGCAGACCTTTCAGTCAACCGGGGTTTACCAGCAGGAGGGGAGTGAGCCATTAACTTTGGCCTAACCCTCTAACTTTGTCCGAATGGGCAAATAACTTTGTCCACCTACAGCAGGGTGGCAGGGTGGCAGGGTGGCAGGGTGGCAGGTACATCAGCATGCGGTTCGTTTTAATGAAGCCGCAAGCGTGTCGCATCGCACTGCCCGTCAGAATGGCTGCTGATGGGCGATGCTATTTTGATTGGCATGAATTGAGGCGATTCATCCGCCCCGCCGAATCTCCCAGAACTCGCCCACGCCAAAACGAGATTTTTCGCCTATTCCTTGTAGCTTCACTACACAGCACACCTATGCGGGACTGTGTGGCTATGTCCAACTGCCTGATCTACAAAGAAAAACCCCGGCGCTAGGCCGGGGTAGTGACAGAAATTGTCATGACAATAACTCGTTAAATCATGCCAATTAACCTGCCCGTCGACAAGATCATCAGAAGTCCAGATTCGACACCGCCAGAGCGTTGGACTCGATAAAGTCGCGACGCGGCTCCACGGCATCGCCCATCAGGGTGTTGAAGATCTGGTCGGCAGCGATGGCGTCCTCGATGGTCACCTTGAGCATGCGGCGCACTTCCGGGTCCATGGTGGTTTCCCACAGCTGATCCGGGTTCATCTCGCCCAGACCTTTGTATCGCTGCACGCTGTGACGCTTGGTGCTTTCGTGCATCAGCCAGTCCAGCGCTTCCTTGAAGGTGCTCACTGGCTTCTTGCGCTCGCCACGCTGCACGTAGGCGCCTTCTTCCAGCAGGTTGTTCAGCTGATCGCCAAGAGTCGTGACGGTCTTGTAATCATTGCTGGCGAAGAAGTCGCGGTTGAAGGTGGTGTAGCTGGACAGGCCGTGCGCCTTGACTTCAACCTCGGGCAGCCAAACGTGGCGCTCGCGGTCTTCGCGAAGGCTGGTGGTGTAGGTCTGGCCAGACTTCTCCATCGCCTTCAGGCGCGTGCTGAAGCGCTCCAGCCATGCCTGCATGCCGGCATGGTCGGCCAGTTGCTCGAGGCCGATGCTCGGCAGGTAGACGAAGTGCTCGGTGATTTCCTTGGGGTACACACGCGACAGGCGATCCAGGGTCTTCATCACACGGCGGTATTCGCCGACCAGCTTCTCCAGCGCGCCGCCGGAAAGGCCCGGAGCGTTCTCGTTGACGTGCAGGCTGGCGTCTTCCAGGGCTGACTGGGTCATGTATTCGTCCATGGCCTCGTCGTCCTTGATGTACTGCTCCTGCTTGCCTTTCTTGACCTTGTAAAGCGGCGGCTGAGCGATGTAGACGTAGCCACGCTCGATCAGCTCCGGCAACTGACGGAAGAAGAAGGTCAGCAGCAGGGTACGGATGTGCGAACCGTCGACGTCAGCATCGGTCATGATGATGATGTTGTGGTAACGCAGCTTGTCGATGTTGTACTCCTCACGCCCAATGCCGCAGCCCAGCGCGGTGATCAACGTACCTACTTCCTGGGAGGAGAGCATCTTGTCGAAGCGCGCCTTCTCGACGTTGAGGATCTTGCCCTTGAGCGGCAGGATCGCCTGGGTCTTGCGGTTACGGCCCTGCTTGGCAGAACCGCCCGCGGAGTCACCCTCCACTATGTAGAGTTCGGACAGCGCCGGGTCTTTTTCTTGGCAGTCGGCCAGTTTGCCGGGCAGGCCGGCGATGTCCAGAGCGCCCTTGCGGCGGGTCATCTCGCGCGCCTTGCGCGCTGCTTCCCGGGCGCGGGCGGCATCGATCATCTTGCCGACCACGGCCTTGGCTTCGTTCGGGTTTTCCAGCAGGAAGTCGGCGAAGTACTTGCCCATTTCCTGCTCGACCGCGGTTTTCACTTCGCTGGAAACCAGCTTGTCCTTGGTCTGCGAGCTGAATTTCGGGTCCGGCACCTTCACCGAGATGATCGCGGTCAGGCCTTCACGGGCGTCATCACCAGTGGTGGCGACCTTGAATTTCTTCGCCAGGCCTTCCTGCTCGATGTAGTTGTTTAGGTGACGGGTGAGGGCGGAGCGGAAGCCAGCCAGGTGGGTACCACCGTCACGCTGGGGAATGTTGTTGGTGAAGCAGAGGATGTTCTCGTTGAAGCTGTCGTTCCACTGCAGGGCCACTTCGACGCCAACGCCGTCTTCCTCGCGCTGGATATTGAAGTGGAATACCTGGTTCACCACGGTCTTGTTGGTGTTGAGGAACTCGACGAACGCTTTCAGGCCACCCTCGTACTTGAACAGTTCTTCCTTGCCGGTGCGCTCGTCACGCAGCAGGATGCCCACGCCGGAATTGAGGAAGGACAGCTCACGCAGCCGCTTGGCCAGAATGTCCCAGCTGAAGTGGATATTGGCGAAGGTCTCTTCGGACGGTTTGAAGTGGATCTGCGTGCCGGTGCCGTCGGTGTCGCCGACAGCGGTCAGGGGCGCTTGCGGTACACCGTGGACGTAGGTCTGTTCCCAGATCTTGCCGCTACGGCGAATGGTCAGCACCAGCTCCTTGGAGAGGGCGTTAACCACCGAGACACCCACGCCATGCAGGCCGCCGGACACCTTGTAGCTGTTGTCATCGAACTTACCGCCAGCGTGCAGCACGGTCATGATGACCTCGGCTGCCGAGACGCCTTCTTCCTTGTGCATGTCGACCGGGATACCACGGCCGTTGTCACGCACGCTGATCGACTCATCCGGGTGGATGGTGATGGTGATTTCGCTGCAGTAGCCCGCCAGCGCTTCGTCGATCGAGTTATCGACCACCTCGAACACCATGTGGTGCAGACCGCTACCATCGTCAGTGTCACCGATATACATCCCGGGACGTTTGCGTACGGCGTCCAGTCCTTTCAGCACCTTGATGCTGGAGGAATCGTACGTTTGGTTCTCGCTCATGCCTTCACTCCCGATGCTCGATGGTCTGGGTGATACGGCCATGTTCCACGTGGAACATGGCAACCGGCGTATCCGTCTGCCAGACTTCGCTCAACAATTCATGGTCCACACAGGTGATGAACACCTGGCAGTGCAAATCTTCCAGCAACCGGCACAGTGCCTGACGATGCTGTTCATCCAGCTCCGACGGTAGGTCGTCCACCAGATAGATACATTGTCCACGCTTGGCTTCATTCACCAGGTGGCCCTGGGCGATGCGTAATGCACACACCACCAACTTCTGTTGTCCTCGCGACAGGATTTCCGCCGCGTTATGCCCCGCCAGCCGCAGCCGCAAATCGGCTCGCTGCGGTCCAGCCTGGGTATGACCCAGTTGCTGGTCGCGGAGCAGGGTAGAGGCGAGCACTTCGCTCAGCTCACGGTCCTTGTCCCAGCCGCGGTAATAACTCAGCGTCAAGCCTTCCAGTTGCAGCAGCTCACCAAGGGTGCGCTCGAACACCGGCTTCAGAGCCTGAATGTAGGCTCGCCGATAAGCGTCGATTTCCTCGCTCGCGCTGCACAATTCGCGGTCCCATGCGGCCTGCGAAGCACCGTCAAGTGTACCATGTCGCAGCCACGAGTTACGCTGCCGCAGGGCTTTCTGCAGACGCTGCCAGGCGCCGAGAAAGCGATGTTCCACGTGGAACACACCCCAGTCGAGAAATTGCCTGCGAATCTTCGGCGCGCCTTCCAGCAGGCGGAAACTGTCCGGGTTGATAAGTTGCAACGGCAAGAGATCAGCGAGCTGCGCAGCGCTACGCGCATTTTGCCCATCGATACGAATCTGCAGCTCACCCTGGCGATCACGCGAAATACCCAGATTGCTCGAGCCGCCCTGGGCCAACTGCACCTGACCAAATACAGTGCAGGCTGGTTGTTCGTAATTAATGACGGGTTGCAGACGAGTGCTGCGGAAGGAGCGGGCGAGACCGAGCAGATGAATGGCTTCCAACACGCTGGTCTTGCCGCTGCCGTTGGCGCCATAAAGAATGTTGATGCGTGGCGAAGGCTGCAATGACGCAGAATGCAAATTGCGTACGGCGGTTAGGGTGATGCGAGTCAGGGACATGAGCGGAGCCGGGGCGAAGAGGGCAAATGGTCTGCCTGAAACGAAATCAGCCTTGGCATGCTACGGAATGAAATCCGCAGCATGCCAAAGCTGATTGTGTTGAAGCCGATTACCCGTTGAACAGCTATTACAGACGCATCGGCATAACGACGTAAGCCGAATCGTCATTGTCGGCTTCCTGCAGCAGGGCACTGCTGTTGGAGTCGGAGAGAATCAGACGCACCTGCTCGGTACCCATCACACCCAATACGTCCAGCAGGTAGCTGACGTTGAAACCGATTTCCAGGCCGCTGCCGTTGTAGTCAACAACGATCTCTTCCTCGGCCTCTTCCTGCTCTGGGTTGTTGGCCTGGATTTTCAGCAAGCCGGCAGCCAGGGTCAGACGAATGCCACGATACTTTTCGTTGGAGAGAATCGCGGTACGGCTGAACGCCTCACGCAAGCCCTGACGATCCGCCAATACCAGCTTGTCTCCACCACGCGGCAGCACACGCTCGTAGTCCGGGAACTTGCCGTCCACCAGCTTGGAGGTGAAGGTGAATTCGCCTGTGTTGGCACGGATGTGGTGTTGCCCCAGCACAATACTCACTTCGGCGTCCTGCTCAGTGAGCAGGCGGGCGAGCTCAAGGATACCTTTACGCGGCACGATGACCTGGTGCTTGCCGTCCTGCTGGATGGCCGCTTCCATGGAGCACATGGCCAGACGGTGCCCATCGGTGGCGACCGCGCGCAGCAGACCGCTTTGTACTTCCAGCAGCATGCCGTTGAGGTAGTAACGTACATCCTGCTGAGCCATGGCGAAGCTGGTGCGCTCGATCAGGCGACGCAGCTTGGCTTGCGGAAGGTTGAAGGTCAGCGAGCCCGGGCCTTCTTCCACGGTGGGGAAGTCATTGGCCGGCAGCGTCGACAGGGTGAAACGGCTGCGCCCGGCCTTGACCAGCAGCTTCTGGTCATCGACGCGGATGTCGATCAGCGCATCGGACGGCAGGCTCTTGCAGATGTCCATCAGCTTGCGCGCCGGCACGGTGATCTCGCCTGGCTCGGCAGCATCTTCCAGCGTGACGCGGCCAACCAGCTCGACCTCGAGGTCGGTACCGGTCAGCGACAACTGCTGGCCTTCGACCACCAGCAGGACGTTGGACAGAACCGGCAGCGTCTGGCGTCGTTCCACGACACCGGCGACCAGTTGCAGAGGTTTCAACAGGGCTTCGCGTTGAATGGTGAAATGCATGGTCTAGTCCCTTGCCTCGTGGAGCTGCGATCAGGTTGTAAGCGTACGCAGCAGGTTCTTGTAGTCCTCGCGGATGTCCGCGTCGGATCCCCTAAGTTCAGCAATCTTACGGCAAGCGTGCAACACCGTGGTGTGATCACGACCGCCGAAGGCCACGCCGATTTCCGGCAGGCTGTGATTGGTCAATTCCTTGGACAACGCCATGGCCACCTGACGCGGCCGGGCAATCGAGCGCGAACGACGCTTGGAAAGCAGATCGGTGATCTTGATCTTGTAGTACTCGGCAGTCGTGCGCTGAATGTTGTCGATGCTGACCAGCTTGTCCTGCAGAGCGAGCAGATCCTTGAGCGACTCGCGGATCAGCTCGATGGTGATGTCGCGGCCCATGAAATGCGAGTGAGCGATGACCCGTTTCAGCGCGCCTTCCAGCTCACGTACGTTGGAACGAATACGCTGGGCGATAAAGAACGCCGCATCGTGCGGCAGATCGACCTTGGCCTGGTCGGCCTTCTTCATCAGGATCGCCACACGGGTTTCCAGCTCGGGCGGCTCGACGGCCACGGTTAAGCCCCAGCCGAAGCGCGACTTCAGCCGCTCTTCCAGGCCTTCGATCTCCTTCGGATAGCGGTCGCTGGTGAGGATCACCTGCTGGCCGCCTTCGAGCAGTGCGTTGAAGGTATGGAAGAACTCCTCCTGGGAGCGCTCCTTCTTGGCGAAGAACTGGATGTCATCGATCAGCAGCGCATCCACCGAACGGTAGAAACGCTTGAACTCGTTGATGGCGTTGAGTTGTAACGCCTTGACCATATCGGCGACGAAGCGCTCGGAGTGCAGGTACACCACCTTGGCGTTTGGGTTCTTCGCCAGCAGATGGTTGCCGACGGCATGCATCAGGTGGGTCTTGCCGAGGCCGACGCCGCCATACAGGAACAGCGGGTTGTAGCCGTGCTTGGGGTTGTCGGCCACCTGCCAGGCGGCGGCGCGCGCCAACTGGTTCGATTTACCCTCGACGAAGTTGTCGAAGGTAAAGGTGCGATTGAGGTAGTTGGTGTGCTTGAGCCCACCTTCGACCTGTACGGTACGTTCAGTACGAGGCGCCACGGCAGGTGTTGGTGGTTGCGGCGCCGAGCCGGCCATCGAATCGAAACTGGCTCGCGAGGGCTCCTCCTGCACCGGCGGAGGAACAGGCTTGCTTACCGCAGCGGCAGCCTGAACCTGAGCAGCACGCGCGGCAGCAGGCAACGGTGCAGTAGGCGCGACCCGCGCGGTGGCTGCACGCTTGCTACCTATTAATAAGGAGAGCGCAGGAACCAGACCACCAGCTCGCTCGCCAAGTAACTCGAGCAAACGGCTCAGGTACTTTTCGTTGACCCAGTCGAGTACGAAACGGTTAGGCGCATACACACGCAGCTCGTCGCCTTCGGCTTCGACCTGCAGAGGACGGATCCAGGTGTTGAATTGCTGGGCTGGCAATTCATCGCGCAGAAGCTCGACGCATTGCTGCCATAGTTCCACTGACACTGACTATCCCCTATCCAGGCGGCGGTGCAAAAAACAGCCGTCATTGTAGCGGCCAACGTTCGAGTTATCCACACCACATGCGGCAGATGGCCAAGTAAAATCAAAGCTTTAGTTTCATTCACCAGATCTATCAATCGACGTCATTAACCTTGTGGATAAGCGCTCGATAAGCTTCTGCAAAACTCTGGGGATGAACGTGCGGATAGCCCGGCTGTGGGTAAACCGGCAGTCCATCCTCAGGTTGTAGGCAAGACGCGCACAGTAGAAGCACGCCTTTTGGACAGACTTATCCTTGGCGCTGGATCAGGGAGTACGCAGCGAACAGAGGGTTGTCCACAACCCATGGCAAGGCTAATCAACATAAACATAGAAAAAGAGCTTTAAACCCTTTTCCTTCTTTCTATTTCTATCTGGCGAATAAGGTTGGTTGGAAATTGACCTACCGCGCGGCTTTCTCTAGAATTGCCGGTCTCTTTAAACCGGGGTCATTCCGACCCTAGTCGATCACCTAGGTAACGCACCATGAAACGCACTTTCCAACCCAGCACCATCAAGCGCGCTCGCACCCACGGTTTCCGTGCCCGCATGGCCACCAAGAACGGCCGTGCCGTCCTGTCGCGTCGTCGCGCCAAGGGCCGCAAGCGTCTGACTGTCTAATTCATCCAGACAGGTGGTGAGTCGAGGCTTCGGCCGGGAAAAGCGACTGCTGACTCCCCGGCATTTCAAGGCAGTCTTCGACTCCCCAAGCGGCAAAGCTCCGGGCAAAAGTGTCCTGCTGCTAGCGCGCGATAACCAGCTTGATCATCCCCGCCTAGGTCTGGTGATCGGCAAGAAGAGCGTCAAGCTCGCCGTCGAGCGCAACCGCATCAAGCGTCAAATCCGCGAATCCTTCCGCCTCAACCAGGACAACCTGGTGGGCTGGGATATCGTGGTGGTCGCCCGCAAAGGGCTAGGCGATCTGGAGAACGGCGAACTCGCTCAGCAGTTCGGCAAACTCTGGAAACGCCTGGCCCGAAGCCGGCCCAGTCGCGACGACGACCTCTCCCCCGGGACAAGCGACAACCCCCATGCGTAAAGCGGCTCTAGCCTGTATCCAGGTGTATCGCTACGCCATCAGTCCGCTGATGGCCAGTCATTGTCGCTTCTACCCCAGCTGTTCCTGCTATGCCTACGAAGCCATCGAGCAACATGGCTTCCTGCGTGGTGGCTGGCTGGCAGCCCGCCGTCTCGGTCGCTGCCACCCCTGGAATGCCGGCGGTTTCGATCCGGTTCCACCCGTAAAAACATCCCGTTCCCCTTCGATGGCCGAATAATCATGGATATCCAACGTTCGATCCTGATCGTCGCCCTGGCAGTCGTGTCCTACCTCATGGTCCTGCAATGGAACGAGGACTATGGCCAGGCTGCCTTGCCAGCCGAGGTTAGTACCTCGACCGCTGCGACGCCTTCCCTGCCCGATACGCCCGTGGCTACCGCCAGCAGCGGCAACGACGACATCCCCACTGCCACGACAGAGCCCACTGCAGCTGCCGTTGCGCCGACCGCTGTAGCCAGCGACGAGCTGATCCGCGTCAAGACCGATGTCCTCGATCTGGCCATCGACCCGCGTGGTGGCGATATCGTTCAGCTGCGTCTGCCCCAGTACCCGCGTCGCCAGGACCGTCCGGACGTGCCGTTCCAGCTGTTCGACAACGGCAGCGAGCGCACCTACCTGGCGCAAAGCGGCCTGATCGGCCAGAACGCTCCGGACAAATCCAGCGGCCGCGCCCTGTGGTCCAGCGAGAAGCAGAGCTACGAACTGGCCGAAGGCCAGGACAGCCTGGTCGTCGATCTCACCTACAGCGAGAACGGCGTCAACTACATCAAGCGCTACAGCTTGAAACGCGGCCTGAACCCGCAGTGCTCCGCGCGTGAGCAGGAGCTGAAGAAGCCTGGCTGCATCGACGCGTCCGCCTACCAGGTCGATGTGCGTTACCTGATCGACAACCAGAGCGACCAGGCCTGGAGCGGCAACCTGTTCGCCCAGCTCAAGCGCGACGGCAGCGGTGATCCTTCCTCGACCACCGCTACCGGCACTGCCACCTACCTGGGTGCTGCGCTGTGGACTCCTGGTGAGCCCTATAAAAAGATTTCCATCAAGGACATCGACAAGCAGGACGAGAAGCGCCGCGAAGGCAACCCCAACGCCTGGTTCAAGGAAAGCGTGCAAGGCGGCTGGGTCGCCTGGCTGCAGCACTACTTCGTCACCGCCTGGGTGCCGAACAACGATGCCACCAACCAGATTCAGACCCGCAAGGATAGCCAGGGCAATTACATCGTCGGCTTCACCGGCCCGGTCGTCCAGGTCGCTGCCGGCGCCAAAGCCGAAACCGGCGCGATCCTCTACGCCGGTCCCAAGCTGCAGGAACATCTGGGCACCCTGTCCCCGGGCCTGGAACTGACTGTCGATTACGGCTTCCTGTGGTTCCTGGCCCAGCCGATCTTCTGGCTGCTGGAAGTGATCCACGGTGTGCTCGGCAACTGGGGTTGGTCGATCATCGTCCTGACCATCATCATCAAGCTGATCTTTTTCCCACTCTCCGCGGCCAGCTACCGTTCGATGGCGCGCATGCGTGCCGTATCGCCAAAACTGCAGGCACTGAAAGAGCAGCACGGTGACGATCGCCAGAAGATGTCCCAGGCGATGATGGAGCTGTACAAGAAAGAGAAGATCAATCCGCTGGGCGGCTGTCTGCCGATCCTGGTGCAAATGCCGGTATTCCTCGCCCTGTACTGGGTGCTGTTGGAATCCGTCGAGATGCGTCAGGCACCGTGGCTGCTGTGGATCACCGACCTGTCGATCAAGGATCCGTTCTTCATCCTGCCGATCATCATGGGCGCGACCATGTTCATCCAGCAGCAGCTCAACCCGACGCCGCCGGACCCCATGCAGGCCCGCGTGCTGAAGCTGATGCCGATCATCTTCACCTTCTTCTTCCTGTGGTTCCCTGCTGGTCTGGTGCTGTACTGGGTGGTCAACAACTGCCTGTCCATCGCCCAGCAGTGGTACATTACGCGCAAGATCGAGGCGGCAGCGAAACCGGCTAACGCCTGATTCACCAAGGCTTTCAAGCATCAAGCAAACGCCCCATGATTGGGGCGTTTTGCTATCCGCCTCCCTGCAGGAGCGAATTCATTCGCGACGGATTGCCCAGATCACGATGATTTAACCCGTACAACTGCCCACCAGCCGCGAGTAGAACACCATGAACCATGCCCGAGACACCATCGCCGCCGTCGCCACCGCACAGGGCCGTGGCGGCGTGGGCATCGTACGGGTGTCCGGCCCGCTGGCCGGGCAACTGGCGCAGGCCATCTGCCGACGCGAGCTGAAACCCCGCTTCGCCCATCACGGCCCATTCTTCGCCGAGCATGAGCTGCCGCTGGACGAAGGCCTGGCTATCTACTTCCCTGGCCCGAACTCCTTCACCGGTGAAGACGTGCTGGAGTTGCAGGGTCATGGCGGCCCGGTGGTGCTCGACCTGCTGCTGCGTCGTTGCCTGGAACTGGGCGCGCGTCTGGCCCGGCCCGGTGAGTTCAGTGAGCGCGCCTTTCTCAACGACAAGCTCGACCTGGCCCAGGCCGAAGCCATCGCCGACCTGATCGAAGCCAGCTCCGAACAGGCCGCGCGCAATGCGCTGCGCTCACTGCAGGGCGAATTCTCCAAACGCGTGCATGCGCTGACCGAATCGCTGATCCAGTTACGTATCTATGTCGAAGCCGCCATCGACTTTCCCGAGGAAGAAATCGACTTTCTCGCCGATGGCCATGTGCTGAACCAGCTTGACGCCGTTCGCACCGACTTATCCACAGTGCTGCGCGAAGCCGGCCAGGGCGCTCTGCTGCGTGACGGCATGACCGTGGTTATTGCCGGTCGCCCTAATGCCGGCAAGTCCAGCCTGCTCAACGCTCTGGCCGGCCGAGAGGCGGCCATCGTTACCGATATCGCCGGCACCACCCGCGATGTGCTGCGTGAACATATCCACATCGACGGCATGCCGTTGCACGTCGTCGACACCGCCGGCCTGCGCGACACCGATGACCAAGTGGAACGCATCGGTGTGGAACGCGCGCTAAAGGCCATCAACGAGGCGGATCGCGTGCTGCTGGTGGTGGACTCCACCGCGCCGGAAGCTGCCGATCCTTTCGCCCTGTGGCCCGAATTCCTCGAACAGCGCCCGGACCCGGCGCGGGTCACCCTGATCCGCAACAAGGCGGATCTCTCCGGCGAGGCGGTTAAGCTGGAAACCAGCGCCGATGGCCATGTCACCCTCAGCCTCTCGGCCAAATCCGCAGACGGCCTGGAACTGCTGCGCGAGCACCTGAAAGCCTGCATGGGTTATCAACAGACTGCAGAGAGCGGCTTCAGCGCCCGCCGCCGCCACCTCGAAGCGCTGCATCAGGCCGAGCAGTACCTCGAGCACGGCCGTAACCAGCTCACCCTGATGGGTGCCGGCGAACTGCTCGCCGAAGATCTGCGCATGGCGCAACAGGCCCTGGGCGAGATCACGGGCGCCTTCAGCAGCGATGACCTGCTCGGACGGATCTTCTCCAGCTTCTGTATTGGCAAGTGAAACCTTCTTCCATGCTCTTGCCTACAGGGTTCTTGTAGGAGCGGATTTGTCCGCGAAAGAGCATGCGTGCCCGCCATTAATCTTCCCCTCCTTGTCATTCCTGGGCTTTTCACCCGGGCCGAGAACCGCTGCGCGTCGTCTTGATTCGCGGTGGGGCAGCCGCTCCTACACACAACGGACAGGTTTTACGCGCCGGGCGAATTCCCCCACAAACCGAGATTGATGGATTACCAATGAATGGGCTACTGCTGCGCATTTACTGAGTTATTCAGGGGCAGATAAAACCTGTGGAGAAACGCAACTGAACCCTGCCCATAACCCTATGAAAAAGCTGGGGGTAACAACCCCTGTGGGTAACTGGCCATTCCATCCACAGTGATTCAGCAGCTTTATCAAGGGAATCGAGCAGGAACGACACAGCTTTATCATTCTCTGTACAGCAGAACTGACAAGGCCTGTAGCATGTTATCCACAGAAACGCCTGGCTCTATACATAAACATAAAGAACAAGCTTTATAAAAATTCTCTCTTTCTATTCTTTATAAGCCTGAGCGCATTTCTTCCAAGGCCAAGGGTGATCAGGTCGAGGAGCTGGCAAAGGAACGTGACCAACCGATTGGCTATTTTTTGTGCAGAAGGCTTCATTCAGCAGGCTTAAGTCCCTATACTTGCCGCCTTTCTTTCAGACCCCTTCTCAACAGGCACGAGGTGCGTGGTGGATTTCCCTTCCCGTTTTGACGTGATCGTGATCGGCGGCGGTCATGCCGGTACCGAGGCAGCTCTGGCTGCCGCACGCATGGGCGTGAAGACCCTGCTGCTCACCCATAATGTCGAGACCCTTGGTCAGATGAGCTGCAATCCGGCTATCGGCGGGATTGGCAAGAGCCATCTGGTCAAGGAAATCGATGCCTTAGGTGGCGCCATGGCCACCGCTACCGACAAGGGCGGCATCCAGTTCCGCATTCTCAATAGCCGCAAGGGCCCAGCGGTACGTGCCACGCGCGCTCAGGCTGACCGCGTGCTGTACAAGGCAGCGGTACGCGAGATTCTGGAAAACCAGGCCAACTTGTGGATTTTTCAACAGGCAGCCGATGACCTGATTGTGGAAAACGAGCAGGTCAAAGGCGTGGTGACCCAGATGGGGCTCAGGTTCCATGCGGATTCCGTGGTGTTGACCACAGGCACCTTCCTTGGTGGACTTATCCACATCGGCATGCAGAACTACTCCGGCGGCCGCGCTGGTGATCCGCCCTCCATCGCCCTGGCCCACCGCCTGCGTGAACTGCCACTGCGTGTCGGCCGCCTGAAGACCGGCACGCCGCCGCGCATCGACGGACGTTCGGTGGATTTCTCGGTGATGACCGAGCAGCCAGGCGACACCCCGACGCCGTTGATGTCCTTCCTCGGCAAGCGTGAACATCAGCCCAAGCAGATCAGTTGCTGGATTACCCATACCAACGCGCGTACCCACGAGATCATCGCCGCCAACCTCGACCGTTCGCCGATGTACTCCGGTGTGATCGAAGGCGTTGGCCCGCGCTATTGCCCGTCGATCGAAGACAAGATCCACCGCTTCGCCGACAAGGACAGCCACCAGGTGTTCATCGAGCCGGAAGGCCTGACCACCCATGAGCTGTACCCCAACGGGATTTCCACCTCGCTGCCGTTCGACGTGCAGCTACAGGTGGTGCGCAGCATTCGTGGCATGGAAAACGCACACATCATGCGCCCGGGCTACGCCATTGAGTACGACTACTTCGACCCGCGCGATCTCAAGTACAGCCTGGAGACCAAGGTCATCGGTGGCCTGTTCTTCGCGGGCCAGATCAACGGCACCACCGGCTACGAAGAGGCCGGTGCCCAGGGTCTGCTCGCGGGCTGCAACGCCGCCCTGCGTGCGCAGGGCAAAGAGGCCTGGTGCCCGCGCCGTGACGAAGCCTACATCGGCGTGTTGGTCGACGACCTGATCACCCTCGGCACCCAGGAGCCGTACCGCATGTTCACCTCGCGCGCCGAATACCGGTTGATTCTGCGCGAGGACAACGCCGACCTGCGCCTGACCGAAAAAGGCCGCGAGCTGGGTCTGGTGGACGATGAGCGCTGGGCGGCCTTCGAGGCCAAGCGCGAAGGCATCGTTCGGGAAGAGCAGCGCCTGAAAAGCACCTGGGTGCGTCCAGGCACGCCGCAGGGCGATGCGATCGCCGCACGTTTCGGTACGCCGCTGACCCACGAGTACAACCTGCTCAACCTGTTGGCGCGTCCGGAGATCGATTACGCCACCTTGGTCGAACTGACCGAGGCGCCGGTTGTGGATAACCAGGTCGCCGAGCAGGTCGAGATCAAGACCAAGTACGCCGGCTACATCGACCGCCAGCAGGACGAGATCGCCAAGCTGCGGGCCAGCGAGGACACCAAACTGCCGGAGGATCTGGACTACAGCGCCATTTCCGGGCTGTCCAAGGAGATCCAGTTCAAGCTCGGCAACACTCGCCCGGCGACACTCGGCCAGGCCGGGCGCATCCCCGGCGTTACGCCGGCAGCGATTTCCCTGTTGCTGATTCACCTGAAAAAGCGCAGCGCCGGGCAGAAACTGGAGCAGAGCGCCTGATGTCGGTCACTCAGCGTCACGCCGAAGAACTGCTGCAAGGCGCCCGCGAACTCGGTATTGAGCTCAGCACCCAACAGCAGGAACAACTGCTCGCCTACCTGGGCCTGTTGATCAAGTGGAACAAGGCCTACAACCTCACCGCCGTGCGCGACCCCGACGAGATGGTGTCGCGCCATCTGCTCGACAGCCTGTCGGTGGTGCCGTTCGTAGCCGAGCGTGGGGATAACTGGCTGGACGTCGGCAGCGGCGGCGGCATGCCCGGTGTTCCGCTGGCGATCATGTTCCCCGAGCGGCGTTTCACCCTGCTCGACTCCAACGGCAAGAAGACCCGCTTTCTTGTCCAGGTGAAGCTGGAGCTGAAACTCGCCAACCTCGAGGTTGTCCACAACCGCGTCGAAGCCTATCGACCCGAGCAGGCGTTCGACGGCATCAGTTCGCGGGCTTTCAGCAGCCTCGAAGACTTCAGCAACTGGACACGCCACCTGGGCAGCGCCGACACCCATTGGCTGGCGATGAAGGGTGTGCATCCGGATGATGAGCTGCAGGCCCTGCCGGCGGACTTCCGTCTCAGTGCCACCCACGTGCTGCGGGTTCCCGGTTGCCAAGGCCAGCGCCATCTGTTGATACTGCGTCGCTCGGTCTAAGGGGGAAGGAAGATGGCCAAGGTATTCGCGATCGCCAATCAGAAAGGCGGCGTGGGCAAGACCACGACGTGCATCAACCTGGCCGCTTCTCTGGTGGCGACCAAGCGCCGCGTGCTGCTGATCGACCTCGACCCGCAGGGCAATGCGACCATGGGCAGCGGCGTCGACAAGCACGGTCTCGAGCACTCGATCTACGACGTACTGATCGGCGAGTGCGACCTGAGCCAGGCCATGCAGTTCTCCGAGCACGGAGGCTATCAGCTACTGCCGGCCAACCGTGACCTGACGGCCGCCGAAGTCGCGCTGCTGGAAATGAAGATGAAGGAGAGCCGCCTGCGTTACGCCCTGGCGCCGATCCGCGAGAATTACGACTACATCCTTATCGACTGCCCGCCGTCGCTGAACATGCTGACCATCAACGCCCTGGTCGCCGCCGATGGCGTGATCATCCCCATGCAGTGTGAGTACTACGCGCTCGAGGGGCTTAGCGACTTGGTCAACAGCATCCAGCGCATCGGCCAGCTGCTCAATCCCAAGCTGCAGATCGAAGGTCTGCTGCGTACCATGTACGACCCGCGCATCAGCCTGACCAACGACGTCAGCGCCCAGCTCAAGCAGCACTTCGGCGACAAGCTGTATGACGCCGTGATCCCGCGCAACGTCCGCCTGGCCGAGGCGCCGAGCTTCGGCATGCCGGCGCTGGTCTACGACAAACAATCCCGTGGTGCCATCGCCTATCTGGCCTTGGCCGGCGAGCTGGTGCGCCGTCAGCGCGCCGCCGCGAAAACCGCTACCGCTTAAGGAACATCCGCATGGCTGCGAAGAAACGAGGTCTGGGTCGAGGTCTGGACGCCCTGCTCGGTGGCAACACCGTCAGCGCACTGCAGGAAGAGGCCGCCCAGGTCGACACGCGCGAATTGCAGTACGTGCCGCTGGAGCTAATCCAGCGCGGCAAGTACCAGCCGCGCCGCGACATGGACCAGACCGCCCTGGAAGAACTCGCCGCTTCGATCCGTGCCCAGGGTGTGATGCAGCCCATCGTGCTGCGCCCGATTGGCGAGGGCCGTTTCGAGATCGTCGCCGGTGAGCGGCGCTGGCGTGCCAGCCAGCTGGCCGGCCAGGACAAGATCCCGGCCATGGTCCGCGAGCTGCCCGACGAGGCCGCCATCGCCATGGCGCTGATCGAGAACATCCAGCGCGAGGACCTCAACCCGATCGAGGAAGCCGTGGCGCTGCAGCGTCTGCAGCAGGAGTTCGAGCTGACCCAGCAACAGGTCGCCGATGCCGTCGGCAAATCGCGCGTCACCATCACCAACCTGCTGCGCCTGATCGCCCTGCCCGAGGAGATCAAGACCCTGCTCGCCCATGGCGATCTGGAGATGGGCCATGCCCGCGCACTGCTCGGTCTGCCCCTTGAACAGCAGGTCGAAGCGGCGCGACATGTTGTCGCACGCGGCCTTACCGTTCGTCAGACCGAGGCACTGGTGCGCCAGTGGCTGAGTGCCAAACCGGCCCCGGCAAAGGCCAAGGCCGACCCGGACATCAGTCGCCTGGAACAGAAGCTCGCAGAGCGTCTGGGCTCGCCCGTGCAGATTAAGCACGGTAGCAAGGGAAAAGGTCAGCTGGTGATCCGCTACAGCTCGCTCGACGAATTGCAGGGTGTACTGGCGCACATTCGTTGAAACAATTCCGTCTGTAGTCCTACTTCACTCCTACTACAGCACGGTTGATCGGGCGCAGGCTGGCCCATATACTCCCCGCGCAATTTTGTCGGCTATGTGCCGAGATTCGGTGGCTTTAAGGGAGAGGTCGATGGGCATCCCCAGTAAGGCCCCGTTTCATCGTCAGCCAGGTTTTCCGATCCTGATTCTTCAGGCCATCGTGACGGCTGTGATTACAGCGATTTTTGCCGTCAGTGGCGGATGGGTCGCGGCCTATTCGGCATTGCTGGGAGGGCTGATAGCCCTGCTGGCCAACGCGTATTTTGCATTCAAGGCCTTTCGTTACTTTGGCGCGCGTTCGGCCAAGGCCATTGTCCAGTCGATCTGGGCCGGGGCCATGGGTAAATGGATTATCACGGCAGTGCTGTTTGCACTGGCGTTCGTAGGGGTTGAACCACTGGACCCGATGAGGCTTTTCATCGGGTATCTGCTTGCCCTTCTGGCAGCAGCCTGTGCGCCCCTACTCATGAAAGTTTTCTGAAGCATTGGACCGTTTGAGGCGTTTATGGCTGATACCCCAGCAGAATATATCCAGCATCACCTGCAGAACCTGGTCTACGGCTCTCACCCGGAGAAGGGCTGGATCATTGCCCAGACCCCGGAAGAGGTGAAGGCAATGGGCTTCTGGGCTGTCCATGTGGACACCCTGGGCTGGTCCCTGTTCATGGGTCTGATCTTCATCACCCTGTTCCGCATTGCCGCCAAGCGCGCCGTGACCGGTGTGCCGACCGGCCTGCAGAACATGGCCGAGATGTGCATCGAATTCGTCCAGGGCATCGTCAAGGACACCTTCCACGGCAAGAACCCGTTGGTCGCGCCGCTGGCCCTGACCATCTTCGTCTGGGTGTTCCTGATGAACAGCCTGAAGTGGATCCCGGTCGACTACATCCCCGGCCTGGCACACGCCATGGGTCTGCCGTACTTCAAGATCGTCCCCACCGCCGACCCCAACGGTACCTTCGGTATCTCCCTGGGCGTATTCCTGCTGATCATCTTCTACAGCATCAAGGTCAAGGGCATCGGTGGCTTTACCAAGGAACTGTCGTTCACCCCGTTCAATCACTGGGCGCTGATTCCTTTCAACCTGTTCCTGGAAATCATCGGCCTGCTGACCAAGCCGCTGAGCCTGGCCCTGCGTCTGTTCGGCAACATGTATGCCGGTGAAGTGGTGTTTATCCTTATCGCGCTGCTGCCCTTCTACGTTCAGTGGGGTCTCAACGTGCCATGGGCTATCTTCCACATCCTGGTCATCCCGCTGCAGGCGTTCATTTTCATGGTGCTGACCGTGGTTTATCTGAGTGCTGCGCACGAAGATCACCACTGATCGACATCGAAAAACCCGAAAACCCCTAACTCGTAACCTTAACCTCTAAAAACTCTGGAGCTAACTATGGAACTCGTCTACATCGCCGCTGCCATCATGATCGGTCTGGGTGCCCTGGGTACCGGTATCGGCTTCGCCCTGCTGGGCGGCAAGCTGCTGGAATCCACCGCTCGCCAGCCTGAGCTGGGCCCGCAGCTGCAAACCAAGACCTTCCTGATGGCCGGTCTGCTCGACGCCGTTCCGATGATCGGCGTTGGTATCGCGATGTACCTGATCTTCGTTGTCGCGGGTTAAGAGTTCCTGAGTTCGAGGCAGCATGACGCGTGCTGCCTCTATCAGGCTTTTCTTCCCGGAACACGAGATAGCACGAGGTAAATCGCTGTGAACATTAACCTGACCCTGTTCGGTCAAACGATTGCCTTCGCTATTTTCGTCTGGTTCTGCATGAAGTTCGTATGGCCGCCGCTGACGCAGGCCATGCAGGAACGCCAGAAGAAAATCGCAGAAGGTCTGGATGCTGCCGGGCGCGCCGAGCGCGATCTGCAGTTGGCCCAGGAACGCGCGGCCCAGATGCTTCGTGAGACCAAAGAGCAAGCTGCCGAGATTCTCGATCGGGCGAACAAGACCGCCAACGCAATCGTCGAAGAAGCCAAGGCCCAGGCCCGCTCTGAAGGTGAAAAGCTGATCGCTGGCGCCAAAGCCGAAATCGATCTGGAAGTGAACCGTGCCAAGGATCAACTGCGTTCGCAGGTAGCAGCTCTGGCTGTCACCGGCGCCGAGCAGATCCTGCAGTCCTCCGTGGACGGCACTGCGCACAACGATCTGGTCGCAAAACTGGCCTCTCAACTCTAAGCGAGGCTCGCGATGATCAATACCAACACGCTCGCTCGGCCCTACGCGAAAGCCGCGTTTGAGTTTGCCAGTGCTGCACAGCAGGCCGATGCCTGGCTGAACATGCTGTCGCTGACCGCGGCTGCGGTGCAAACGCCGGCCATGGCCCAGCAGTTGGTCAACCCGGCGTTGACCGATGAGCAGAAAGTCAATGTGCTGGCGCAGATCTGTGCCGGTCACATCGACGCTTCGTTCAGCAACTTCCTGCGCTCGCTGGGTAGCAACGACCGACTGTCGCTGCTGCCGGTAGTACGCGAACAGTTCGCCGTGCTGAAGGCTGAAGCCGAACGCGCCCTCGATGTCGAGGTCGAGTCGGCTTTCGAGCTCAATACCGAGCAATTGCAAACTCTGGCTGCCGCCCTTTCCAAGCGGCTCGATCGCACCGTCCAGCCCAAGCCCGTGGTCAATCCCGCCCTGATCGGCGGCGTTGTCATTCGTGCAGGTGACCTGGTCATCGACGGTTCGGTCCGCGGCAAGCTGAACAAGCTGGCCGAAGCGTTGAAATCCTGATTTGAGGGAACTGGCATGCAGCAATTGAATCCTTCCGAAATTAGCGAAATCATCAAGCAGCGCATTGAGTCGCTTGATGTATCCGCTCAAGCCCGTAATGAAGGCACCATCGTCAGCGTTTCCGACGGTATCGTGCGCATTTACGGCCTCGCCGACGTGATGTACGGCGAGATGATCGAATTCCCTGGTGGCGTGTACGGCATGGCCCTGAACCTGGAGCAGGACTCCGTGGGTGCCGTGGTACTGGGTAGCTATCTGACCCTCGCTGAAGGCATGAGCGCCAAGTGCACCGGCCGCATCCTGGAAGTCCCGGTTGGTCCGGAACTGCTGGGTCGCGTCGTCGACGCACTGGGTAACCCGATCGATGGCAAAGGCCCGATCAACGCCGCCGCTACCGACGCTGTCGAAAAAGTGGCTCCGGGCGTGATCTGGCGTAAGTCGGTCGACCAGCCGGTGCAGACCGGTTACAAGTCGGTCGATGCCATGATCCCGGTCGGCCGTGGCCAGCGCGAGCTGATCATCGGTGACCGTCAGATCGGTAAGACTGCTCTGGCCGTCGACGCCATCATCAACCAGAAAGACAGCGGCATCCGCTGCGTCTACGTTGCCATCGGTCAGAAGCAATCGACCATCGCCAACGTGGTACGCAAGCTGGAAGAAGCTGGCGCCCTGGCCAACACCATCGTGGTAGCAGCTTCGGCTTCCGAGTCCGCTGCACTGCAGTTCCTGGCTCCGTACGCCGGCTGCACCATGGGTGAATACTTCCGTGACCGCGGTGAAGACGCCCTGATCGTGTACGACGACCTGTCCAAGCAGGCCGTTGCCTACCGTCAGATCTCCCTGCTGCTGCGCCGTCCGCCAGGCCGTGAAGCCTATCCGGGCGACGTGTTCTATCTCCACAGCCGTCTGCTGGAGCGCGCTTCCCGCGTTTCCGAAGAGTACGTCGAGAAGTTCACCAATGGCGCCGTAACCGGCAAGACTGGCTCGCTGACCGCTCTGCCGATCATCGAAACCCAGGCTGGTGACGTTTCCGCGTTCGTTCCGACCAACGTGATTTCGATCACCGACGGTCAGATCTTCCTGGAATCGGCCATGTTCAACTCGGGTATCCGTCCGGCCGTCAACGCCGGTATCTCGGTATCCCGCGTAGGTGGCGCGGCTCAGACCAAGATCATCAAGAAGCTCTCCGGTGGTATCCGTACCGCTCTGGCTCAGTACCGTGAACTGGCGGCATTCGCCCAGTTCGCTTCTGACCTGGACGAAGCCACCCGCAAGCAGCTCGAGCATGGTCAGCGCGTAACCGAGCTGATGAAGCAGAAGCAGTATGCGCCGATGTCCATTGCCGAAATGTCGGTGTCCCTGTACGCAGCCGAGCGTGGCTTCCTGCAGGACATCGAAGTCGCCAAGGTCATCAGCTTCGAGCAGGCCCTGATCGCCTTCTTCAAGCGTGATCACGCCGACCTGATGGCGAAGATCAACGAGAAGGGTGACTTCAACGACGAGATCGACGCTGGCCTGAAAGCCGGTATCGAGAAGTTCAAGGCCACCCAAACCTGGTAACCGCAGCGGGGGCTTCGGCCCCCGCCTGCTTGAACCAAAAGGTGTGAAATGGCAGGCGCAAAAGAGATTCGCAGCAAGATTGCGAGCATCAAAAGCACGCAAAAGATCACCAGCGCCATGGAAAAAGTGGCGGTCAGCAAAATGCGCAAGGCTCAACAGCGCATGGCTGCCGGTCGCCCCTACGCCGAGCGTATTCGTCAGGTGATCGGTCACCTGGCCAAGGCGAACCCGGAATACCGCCACTCGTTCATGGTGGAGCGTGAAGTACAGCGCGTCGGTTATATCGTGGTGACCTCGGATCGTGGCCTGTGCGGTGGTTTGAACATCAACCTGTTCAAGGCGCTGTTGAAAAGCCTGAAGGGTTGGCGTGACCAGAAGGTCGACGCCGATTTCTGCGTGGTGGGCAGCAAGGGCGCGAGCTTCTTCCGCAGCAACGGGGGCAACGTGGTTGCCGCCATTAGCAAGCTGGGTGAAGAGCCGTCCATCAACGACCTGATCGGTAGCGTCAAGGTCGTGCTGGATGCCTACGCCGAAGGCCGTATCGACCGTCTCTACCTGGTCTCGAACAAGTTCGTGAACACCATGGTGCAGAAGCCGGAAGTGCAGCAGTTGCTGCCGCTGGCCGCGAGCGAAGAGCAAGGCGTACAGAAAGGTCTGTGGGACTACGTGTACGAGCCGGACGCCCAGCAACTGCTGGATTCGCTGCTGGTGCGCTACGTTGAATCGCAGGTCTATCAGGCCGTGGTCGAGAACAGCGCGTGCGAACAGGCTGCGCGGATGATCGCGATGAAGAACGCAACCGACAACGCCGGTGATCTCATCAAGGACCTGCAGCTGGTTTACAACAAGGCACGTCAGGCAGCGATCACCCAGGAAATTTCGGAAATCGTCGGCGGCGCTGCCGCGGTTTAAGAACGGTTCAAATATTCAGAGGAACCAAAGATGAGTAGCGGACGTATCGTTCAAATCATCGGCGCCGTTATCGACGTGGAATTCCCGCGCGATCAGGTACCGAACGTATACGAAGCCCTGAAGGTACAGGGCGCTGAAACCACCCTGGAAGTCCAGCAGCAGCTGGGCGACGGCGTGGTACGTACCATTGCCATGGGTTCGACCGAAGGCCTCAAGCGTGGCCTGGACGTCAACAGCACTGGTAAGGCCATCTCCGTACCGGTCGGTAAAGCGACCCTGGGCCGGATCATGGACGTACTGGGCAACCCGATCGACGAAGCCGGCCCCATCGGTGAAGAAGAGCAGTGGGAAATCCACCGCGCTGCGCCGAGCTACGCCGAGCAAGCCGGCGGCAACGACCTGCTGGAAACCGGTATCAAGGTAATCGACCTGGTCTGCCCGTTCGCCAAGGGCGGTAAGGTCGGCCTGTTCGGTGGCGCCGGTGTGGGCAAGACCGTAAACATGATGGAGCTGATCCGTAACATCGCCATCGAGCACAGCGGTTATTCCGTGTTCGCCGGTGTGGGTGAGCGTACTCGTGAGGGTAACGACTTCTACCACGAGATGAAGGACTCCAACGTTCTCGACAAGGTAGCCCTGGTCTACGGTCAGATGAACGAGCCACCAGGCAACCGTCTGCGCGTCGCGCTGACCGGCCTGACCATGGCCGAGAAGTTCCGTGACGAAGGTCGTGACGTTCTGCTGTTCGTCGACAACATCTACCGTTACACCCTCGCCGGTACCGAAGTATCCGCACTGCTCGGCCGTATGCCGTCGGCAGTAGGTTACCAGCCGACTCTGGCCGAAGAGATGGGCGTTCTGCAGGAGCGTATTACCTCCACCAAGAAAGGCTCCATTACTTCGATCCAGGCCGTATACGTACCTGCGGACGACCTGACCGACCCAAGCCCGGCGACCACCTTCGCCCACTTGGACGCCACCGTCGTACTGTCCCGTGACATCGCTTCCCTGGGTATCTACCCGGCCGTTGACCCGCTGGACTCCACCAGCCGTCAGCTGGACCCGAACGTGATCGGCCAGGAGCACTACGAGACCGCTCGTGGCGTTCAGTATGTTCTGCAGCGCTACAAGGAGCTGAAGGACATCATCGCGATCCTGGGTATGGACGAACTGTCCGAAGACGACAAGCTGCTGGTAGCGCGCGCTCGTAAGATCCAGCGCTTCCTGTCCCAGCCGTTCTTCGTGGCTGAAGTCTTCACCGGTGCCCCGGGCAAGTACGTGTCCCTGAAGGACACCATTGCCGGCTTCAGCGGCATTCTCAAAGGCGACTACGACCACCTGCCGGAACAAGCGTTCTACATGGTAGGCGGCATCGACGAAGCCATCGAGAAAGCCAAGAAATTGTAAGTAACGGGTGCGCCCTCAAGGGGGCGTCCGGGCCGGATAGGGCTGCTGCCCGATCCGGCCTCTCAACCGAGGCATTGTTATGGCTATGTCAGTCCACTGCGATATCGTCAGTGCGGAAGAAGAGCTGTTCTCGGGGCTGGTGGAAATGGTCATCGCCCACGGTCACCTCGGTGATCTGGGTATCCTGCCGGGCCACACCCCGCTGCTGACCGATCTCAAGCCGGGTCCGGTGCGAGTGATCAAGCAGGGTGGTACCGAGGAGGTGTTCTACATCTCCGGTGGCTTCCTGGAAGTTCAGCCGAGCATGGTGAAGGTTCTTGCCGACACTGCTGTTCGTGCCGGCGACCTGGATGAAGCCGCAGCCATCGAGGCGCGCAAGGCCGCCGAGAAGGCGCTGAGCGAGAAGGGCACCGAGTTCGACTACGGCAGTGCTTCGGCACGCCTGGCCGAGGCTGCTGCCCAACTGCGCACCATCGAAGAGATGCGCAGGAAGTTCGGCGGCCGCAGCCGCTGATCGCGTAACGCGGTATCACGCAAAGGGGCGACTTAGGTCGCCCCTTTGCGTTTCTGGCAAAATAGCGTTCTTTTTCGCGCGGCTCTTTCTCGCCGCGGACCCATCCTGCCCAGCAAGGAGCTTTCTATGAGTCTGGATATCGTCATTCTCGCCGCCGGCCAGGGCACGCGCATGCGTTCAGCGCTGCCCAAGGTGCTGCACCCGGTCGCCGACAAGCCGATGCTGGGGCATGTCATCGACACCGCACGCAGCTTGCAGCCCGGCAGCATCCAAGTGGTGATCGGCCACGGTGCCGACAAGGTGCGCGAGCGCCTGGCCGCCGATGACCTGAATTTCGTCATCCAGGCCGAGCAGCTCGGCACCGGCCACGCTGTGGCGCAGGCTCTGCCGCAGCTCAGTGCCGAGCGCGTGCTGATCCTCTACGGCGATGTGCCGCTGATCGAGACCGCAACTCTCGAGCGTCTGCTGGCCCTGGTCAGCGACAACCAGCTGGGCCTGCTCACCGTCGAACTGGCTGACCCGACCGGCTACGGCCGTATCGTGCGCAACGAGCAAGGCGTGGTGCAGGCCATCGTCGAGCACAAGGATGCCAGCGAAGCGCAGCGACAGATCCGCGAGGGCAATACCGGCATCCTCGCCGTGCCCGGCAAGCGCCTGGCCGACTGGCTGGGCCGCCTGTCCAACAGCAACGCCCAGGGTGAGTACTACCTGACCGACGTGATCGCCATGGCCGTTGCCGACGGCCTGACCGTGGCCACCGAACGTGCCAGCGACGAAATGGAAGTGCTCGGCGCCAACGACCGCATCCAGCTCGCGCAGCTCGAATGTCATTACCAGCAGCGCATGGCTCGCCGTCTGATGGCCCAGGGCGTCACCCTGCGCGACCCGCATCGCTTCGACGTGCGCGGTCAGGTGAGCGTCGGCCGCGACGTGACCATCGACATCAACGTGATCCTCGAAGGCAAGGTGGTGATCGAAGACGATGTGCAGATCGGCCCCAACTGCGTGATCAAGGACTCGGTGCTGCGCAAGGGCGCCATCGTCAAGGCCAACAGCCACCTGGACGGCGCCGAGATGGGCGAGGGCGCCGACTGTGGCCCGTTCGCGCGTCTGCGCCCGGGCACCAAACTGGGCGCCAAGGCCCATGTGGGCAACTTCGTGGAGCTGAAGAACGCGGTGATGGGCGAAGGCGCCAAGGCCGGACACCTGAGTTACCTGGGCGATGCCGAGATCGGCGCCCGCACCAACATCGGTGCCGGCACCATCACCTGCAACTATGACGGCGCCAACAAGTTCCGCACCGTCATGGGCGAGGACGTGTTCATCGGCTCCAATAGCGCGCTGGTGGCACCGGTAACGCTGGGCGATCGCGCCACCACGGGCGCCGGTTCGGTGGTGACCAGCGACGTGCCGGCGGACACGCTGGCAGTCGGCCGGGCAAAGCAGCGCAATATCGAAGGCTGGAAGCGTCCGACCAAGAAGTGAACGCCTGGCTCGCCTGAGGTTTTGAACAGAACCTTGGGCGTCAGGGTGTGGATAACCGTGCAGGAGGATGTCTGGAATGTTCGGTGTGACGGATTATGCGGCCTTCGTGGTGGCTTTCATCATCCTGCTGGCCATTCCCGGGCCGGGTAACCTGGCGCTGATCCTGTCCACCGGCAAGGGCGGCATTCGCGGTGGACTGGCCTCGACCTTCGGCATCATCTTCGGTGACCAGGTGCTGCTGTGGCTGGCGGTAGCCGGGGTTGCCGCGCTGCTCAAAACCTATCCGACAGCCTTCGATGTCGTGCAATGGCTCGGTGCAGCCTATCTGGTCTATCTGGGGCTGCGCATGACCCTGGCCAAACCCGGTGCTGCCCCGACGCTGGAGATCAGGCCGCGCCAATACCTGTGGCAAACCCTGGTGATCACCGTCTTCAACCCCAAGGCCATCATCTTCTACATGGCCTTCTTCCCGCTGTTCATCGACCCGCTGCGCCATCAGGGGCTGATTACTTTCGGTTTCATGGCCGTGACCATCATGGTACTGACCTTCCTTTACGGCCTGCTGATCGTGCTGCTGACACACTTTCTCGCCGAGCGTATGCGCGCCAACCCACGTATCGCGAGGGGGTTGGAGAAAATGGCAGGGCTGTGCCTGGTCGGTTTCGGGGTCAAACTGACGCTGAACTGATCGACGGACGCTTGCGGGCCTTTCGATCATATGTTTTGATTCGCGCCACTATCTTTCGAATCGAAACTTAAGCATGTCGAAGCGCAACACGCCGCAACGTCGCCACACCATCCTCGCCTTGCTCGCCGAGCAGGGCGAAGTGAGTGTGGACGCCCTGGCTCAGCACTTCGCCACCAGCGAAGTGACCATCCGCAAGGATCTCGCTGCCCTGGAAAAGAACGGCTTGCTGTTGCGTCGCTACGGCGGTGCCGTGCCGGTGCCGCAGGAACTGATCGGCGAACCGACGCAGCCTATTTCCCCCTACAAGCAGGCCATCTCCCGCGCCGGTGTGGCGCGAATCCGCGAACATGCGCGGATCATCATCGACAGCGGCACCACCACCGCGGCGATGATTCCGCAGCTTGGCTACAAGCCCGGACTGGTGGTGATGACCAACTCACTCAACGTGGCCAACGCCCTGCGCGATATTGAGCACGAGCCGGTGCTGTTGATGACCGGCGGCACCTGGGACCCGCATTCGGAGTCCTTCCAGGGCCAGGTGGCCGAGCAGGTGCTGCGCTCCTACGACTTCGACCAGCTGTTCATTGGCGCCGATGGCATCGACCTGGAGCGTGGCACCACCACCTTCAACGAACTGCTCGGCCTGTCGCGGGTGATGGCCGAGGTGGCCCGCGAGGTCATCGTCATGGTCGAGAGCGACAAGATCGGCCGGCGCATTCCCAATCTGGAACTGCCCTGGAGCAGCGTCCATACCCTGATCACCGACGAGCGCCTGGATGCCCAGGCGGCCGAACAGATACGCGCGCGCGGCATCCAACTGATCCTCGCGCCGCTGGAAAACTAAGGAGAGCCCCATGTGTGGAATCGTAGGCGCCATCGCCGAGCGCAATATCACCCCTGTCCTGGTCGAAGGTCTCAAGCGCCTGGAGTATCGCGGCTATGACAGCGCCGGCGTGGCGCTGCTGACCGAACTGGGTGCGCTGGATCGCCGCCGCCGAGTCGGCAAGGTCAGCGAACTACAGGCTGCCCTGCAGGCCGAGCCGCTGGCCGGGCGCCTGGGTATCGCCCACACCCGTTGGGCCACTCATGGCGCGCCGAGCGAGCGTAACGCTCACCCACACTTCTCCGGCCAGGAGCTGGCCGTGGTGCACAACGGCATCGTCGAGAACCACGAAGCGCTACGCGAGCGCCTCAAGGGCCTCGGCTACGTCTTCACCTCCGACACCGACACCGAAACCATCGTCCACCTGCTCGATCACAAGTTGCAGCAGTTCGGCGACCTCTCGGCCGCGCTCAGGGCCGCCATCCCGGAACTGCACGGCGCCTACGGCCTGGCGGTGATCAGCGCCAAGCAGCCGGATCGCCTGCTCGCCGCGCGCAGTGGCAGCCCGCTGGTAATCGGTCTGGGTCTGGGCGAGAACTTCCTCGCCTCCGACCAACTGGCCCTGCGCCAGGTCACCGACCGCTTCATGTACCTGGAGGAAGGCGATATCGCCGAGATTCGCCGCGACAGCGTGCAGATCTGGGACGCCGCCGGCCAGCCGGTGCAGCGCGATGCGGTGCAGTACCACGAAGGCGCCGAAGCGGCGGACAAGGGCGAGTACCGCCACTTCATGCTCAAGGAGATCCACGAGCAGCCCAAGGTCGTGCAGCGCACCCTGGAAGGCCGCCTGGGTAACGATCACGTGCTGGTGCAGGCCTTCGGTCCGCAGGCGGCCGAGCTGTTCGCCAAGGTCAAGAACGTACAGATCGTCGCCTGCGGCACCAGCTACCACGCCGGCATGGTTGCCCGTTACTGGCTGGAAGAGCTGGCCGGCATTCCCTGCCAGGTCGAAGTGGCCAGCGAATTCCGCTACCGCAAGGTGGTGGTGCAGCCGGATACCCTGTTCGTCAGCGTTTCGCAGTCTGGTGAAACCGCCGACACCCTGGCCGCGCTGCGCAACGCCAAGGAGAAGGCGCCGGGGCAGGGCGGCTACCTGGCCAGCCTGGTGATCTGCAACGTCGGCACCAGCTCGCTGGTGCGCGAGTCGGACCTGTGCCTGCTGACCCAGGCCGGCCCGGAAATCGGCGTGGCCTCTACCAAGGCCTTCACTACCCAATTGGTCGGCCTGATGCTGCTGACCCTGGCCTTGGGCCAGGTGCACGGCAACCTGAACAAGGCGCTGGCCGCCGAGCTGGTGGAAGAACTGCGTCGCCTGCCGACCCGCTTGGGCGAAGCGCTGGCCATGGACAAGACCGTGGAGAAGATTTCCGAGCTGTTCGCCGAGAAGCACCACAGCCTGTTCCTCGGCCGTGGCGCGCAGTATCCGGTGGCCATGGAAGGCGCGCTCAAGCTCAAGGAAATCTCCTACATCCACGCCGAGGCCTATCCGGCCGGTGAGCTCAAGCACGGCCCGCTGGCCTTGGTCGACGCCGACATGCCGGTGGTCACCGTGGCGCCGAACAACGAGCTGCTGGAAAAGCTCAAGTCCAATCTGCAGGAAGTGCGCGCCCGTGGCGGTGAGCTGATCGTCTTCGCTGACCAACAGGCCGGCATGAGCAACGGCGAGGGCACCCATGTGGTGGCCATGCCGCATATCCACGACCTGCTCGCGCCGATCCTCTACACCGTGCCGCTGCAGCTGCTGTCCTACTACGTTGCCGTGCTCAAGGGCACCGACGTCGACCAGCCACGCAATCTCGCAAAAAGCGTAACGGTGGAATGAGCTAGCTTATTCGCTGACACCCCTATTGGATGCGCGGAATAAAGATTGACACAAAATAATAAAGTCTGACACAAGCTATTAAAGTCTGACACAATACGTAAACCCCTGTATCTACAGGGGTTTTTTGTTTCTGGGTTAAACCGTTTGTCAGGGGCCGTCACCTCGACTTTTATCAGGAGTAATCTGAATGACCTTTCGAGATGGATCCCTGGCGGCCTCTGGTTTCCTAGAACTATTTTTTGAGCAAATGAGGGGATCGGTCCGAACGGGCTGAGGAGGGAGGGTGCGAGGTCGTAGGTTTGCTTCAAGTCAGGATATCGAACGGCATATAGCCAATGGTTTTGGAGCAGGCGCCGGAGCTGACTATGTGCCTTGGTTGCGTGTTCAGGATGTTCCTTCAATGGGGCGTTCCTGGAAGATCCAGGGAGTTAAGATTGATCGAATTCATCACCTCTTCTCCGATCTCGAACGAGCGTACTTTCTAGTCTGTGAGTTTTCAGAGGACGTCGTAGACATCCGCGAGCAGTATCCCCTGCTGCCGGTGGAAAGCACCCAGGCGATCGCCAGAGCTATCGGTGTTCGGTATCCAAGATACAAATCCACTTCTGTTCCTATGGTAATGACCACTGACTTCCTGCTGACCGTCAAGCAGCCAAACGGGGATCTCAAGTCTTTTGCTAGGACGATCAAATATCAGCAAGATCTTCAAGGCGATGACTGCGCTCGCACATTGGAAAAATTAGAAGTCGAGAGACGATTCTGGATGAGCCAAGGCATAGATTGGAGCATTGTAACTGAGGAGTTGTTTACGCCCGACTTGATTCTAAATCTTGTGCTCCTACGTAAATACGCAAGATTGCCTCGCGATCTGATGAATGTTTCACTGCACTCAGATTTTATTGAAATTCTTGAGTCTATAAAGTCGTGCTCTTGGTCAACCTCAGAGAGTCTGAGAAGAATTGGCAACCGGTTATCTATACCGTACAGCGAAGCCCGTGACATTTTCTTTAATTTGATCTGGCGAAAAATTATAAGACTCGACTTAAGTAGTGCGCCGTTACACCTCAAGTCGCCCTTGCCAGAACTCGATGTTGTCTCCTTTAGCCAAATGATCAAGCTGAGCGAGAAGTCGTTATGACTATTTCAGTGAATGATGTCTTCGAGCCAGTCACAGAATTTTCAGTACTCTCCACTATGGCGAGAGCACTTCACCTCGATGAGAAGAGCGATACGCTGTTTGTTATAGATCTAACTGAACCTCCCAGACAGCCCTATTCTATAGGTCTGGAGGAGCTTGAGGTTTCTTTGGCCTTGGGCCATACAAAGCCTGTAGTTACGGCAGTGCCAGAATTTTTACTGGTTTTGGAAGAAGACCTCGACGAGAGCGCTAGGCGTGATAGGGACCAAAAGTGGGCGTTGATTGCGCCACTTTTGGATCCGGCCTATCCAGGGCAAATATTCTTTCGTGGCGAGATGGGCCGGCTAGTAGGAAATCGTGCTGCTGAAGTAGGTGTTCAGAGAAAGACGATCTATCGTTTACTATATAGATACTGGTTTTATGGCCAAGTAAGAAACGCGCTTCTAAAAAATTATTCTGCTGTAGGCGTTAAAAGTCGAAATTACTCTGCTGATAAGCGGCCAGGGCGGAAACCTAAGTACCAGGGAGTGTTAGTCTCACCTGCTAAATTACTCAGCGAGATCGATAAGCGATGTATTCGGGTGTCTTACGCGCTTTACGCCAAAAACAAAACATCAACGATCCGCAGCGCTTACGACAAGATGTTGAGAAATTTCTACTCGGAAAAAGAGCTATCTAAAAACGCCGAAAATCGGGTCCGCTTGCTTCCTGAGTCTAAGATCCCGACATTTAATCAGTTCGATTACTGGGGCAAGCAGTTTTTTGATGAGATAGAAACTGATCGTGGGCGTAAGGGCATGACGAAGTGGCTCAAGGATTGCCGCCCGTTGTCCGGTACCGTCCGCGATTGGCTTAGAGGGCCTTGTCATCAATTCGAGATCGACGCGACCATTGCTGATATTTACCTGGTCAACAGCTACTCGCGACGAATGCTTATCGGCCGTCCCGTGGTGTACATCGTGATCGATAGTTTCTCGGGGATGATCGTCGGCTTGTATGTCGGTCTGGAGGGGCCTAGCTGGAACGGAGCTCGACAGGCACTGTTCAACGCATTCACCTCCAAGGTGGAGTTCTGCGCGCGGAACGGCGTTGATATCAGCCCTGAGGATTGGGACTGTCGTCATCTACCGCATCAAATCTATGCCGACAGAGGTGAAATGCTGGGGGCTGCTGCAGAGGGACTCGCGGCTGGCCTAGGGATCGATATGGGGACAGCTCCGCCGTATCGGCCAGATTGGAAATCCATGGTCGAGAGTCGCTTCGGCATCTTGAATGATCTAACCGGTATTAGGTGGCTCCCCGGCGGCGTAGCAGCGCGAGAGAAGGAACGCGGAGAACGTGATTATCGACTCGACGCGACGCTGACTCTGAAGGAGTTCACCCAGATCATCGTCGAGTGCGTTCTCCACTACAACCGCTATCACCGGCAGCCGGATCGGCTTACCCAGGCAATGATGAACGATGGCGTTGAACCCACCCCGATGGATATATGGAGGTGGGCCTCGGAAAATGACCTGATCCAGGCCAACAAGCGGCCTGACGAGCTGATTTATCTCAACTTGCTGCCTCGGGAACGAGCCACCGTCCAAAAAGGGGGGGTGTTGTTCCGCGGTATGCATTACTTCTGCGATATGGCTATCAAGGAAAACTGGTTCGCAAAAGCGCGTCGCAATGGCGTCTCGTCGATTGATTGCTGGTTTGATCCGAACTCCGCAGCGCATATCTGGATCAAGGGCGAAAACAAGGAGTTCCTGCGTTGCGACCTGCGACGGTCGGATTCCAAGTATGCGAATTATCGCTCGGATGAGATCTACGATCTGCTAGAGGCCTACCGGCAGTTGCCACCCACTCATAAACGCGCCGAACTTGAGAGCCGAGTGGGATTGGCCGACACGGTGGATCAAATTGTCAGCAATGCAATGGCCGAGCGGAAGCTTGAACCGGTGGCCGGCTCTAAGGCTGAAGCGTTGGCGAACTTACGCGAGAATCGTGCGCAAGAGCGGCTGCTTGAGCGAGAGCACGCCCCTGTACCTGACGGTGTACGTGCGGAACCCGCCGTTCAACCTGATGCACAGAGCCCCGCTGTTGGCCGAGATTCGTACGCTGGACCCCGCACCGCGCAGGTTATCGATCTGCTCAAAAGAGTTCGACCGGGGCAGACCAAATGAGAGGTGCTAAAGCTCTTGCGAGCTATACGAAGCAGGCCATCACTGAATACGCGGGAAACCCTCTGATTGAAGCGCTGCCACCAATTCTTGATGAAACGGCTGCTGCAGAGCTGATATCAAATTTTCCCCAGCCGGTAACACCTGAAGAGCTCGAGCTCGACGGAGCAACTCGAATTCACTGCATTGATCGCTTGAGGACGGTCGTGCAGCCGTTTCTGCTGCATTTGGAACTAGAGTCATTGTTATCTCTGCTGATCCGTCGCGGATATGTTGGTCGTAATCCAACTAGCGCCTCCACGGTCAGGCACCTGCATTCCTTGTCAGGGGCTCAGCGCTATCACGATGCTTTCAAATCGACAGCTGACACCTTCAGCGTTGTGGGCCTGAGTGGTATTGGGAAGTCCACTGCACTGCATGCCATATTGAGTCTTTACCCACAGACGATTCGGCATGAGCGCTATGAGGGCCAGCAATTCGTCCACACACAGATCACCTGGCTCAAGCTCGATTGTCCCCGAGATGGCACGCTGGCTGGATTTTGTCAGCAGTTCTTCCACGCGGTCGGCCAGGCACTGGGCGACCAGGATTATCACAAGCGCCACCGGCACCGAAACATCAACGACGCGCTTCAGCAGATGGAACAGGTAGCCAGCACGTTTTTTATTGGTGCCTTGCTGATTGATGAGTTGCAGAACCTGCACCTGGCCAAAACCGGGGGTAAGGAAAAGATGCTGAATTTCTTTCTTCACTTGGTGAACAACATCGGTATCCCGGTCGTTTTCATCGGCACGAACTCAATGATTAGCTTGTTCTCGGACGTCATGCGCTTCGCCAGGCGCAGTTGTGGTGGAGGAATGATCGAGTTCAAGCGCTTCGAGAAGGAGGATGACGAGTGGCTTTTTTTAGTTGAGAACCTTTGGAGTTATCAGTGGTGCAAGCGGACGGCTGAACTGACTCCTGAGATTCTCGATGCCTTGTACGAGCACACCCAGGGCGTGACTGACTTCCTGGTTAAGTTGTTGGTACTTAGCCAGCGCTATGCCATTCAGAGTGGCTCCGAGTGTCTGACTGCCGAGACGATCATCAAAGTAAGCAACTCCAAGATGCAGATACTCAGGCCAGCGCTGTCGGCTCTGCGCAGTCGTGATCCTAGTCGCATGCGCAAGTTCGACGATCTGCTTCCCATTGAGGAGCAGCTGATGGAAATGATGGCGTTCAACGGACTTGGGCGAGCAGACCGTCTTGCTTTGCTTCGGGGTGTGACCCCTGCTTCGCGGTCAAATGCCACGGCGCAAGAAACGGTTGTAGATAAAATTACAGCGCCTGCAGCAGTTGCTGTGGAGGCTTCACAAGCCAAGGCATTTAGTGAGCATCCTGACACCTTGGCTGAGCTGAAATCAGCTGGCTGGATTACCACGGATATCTTCGAGTTTTCTCCGGCCTACCGTCGAGCGTGATTCGAGGGTCGTGTAATGGAGCTGAAATTCCATTTCTTCCCTGCAGCGTTCCCCGACGAGACGCTTCACAGTGTCCTATCTCGCTATGCCCGGCTTTATGGCGGGCATAGCCGCAACGCCGCTTTCGCTGGTGATAGGGCTGCAATCTCGTACACACAAAATGTAGCGTTTCCCTGTAGGTTGCATGATTTAGTCGGGTCGCTCCCCCCAGGTACGGATCTCTCGGTATCCAAAATCATCACGCGCCATACCGTCCTGCCCTATTACGCGCCCTTTCTCACCGATGATCAGATGCAGCATGCCCGCACTTCAATGGCCGGGGACGGCAAGTGGCTAATGCTGAAGCTAGGAGTCAATGCTAGTCGGATCGAAGGAGCTTCGAGGGTACGGTTTTGTCCGGCCTGCCTCAATGAGGATGTCGTTCGGGTTGGCGCAGCATACTGGCACCGCGTTCACCAGCTTCCTGGCGTGTTGGTATGCCCCCACCACGGTGACTCGCTCAGCATAGTGGATCCGAGCTGGTATAGCCGTGATTCATGGCAGCTCCACCTGCCTGACGATGCCGAAGTACAAGCTCATTCAAATCAGGTCACTGTTGGTCTGGAGGCTTCTCCACTGCTGCATCAGATCGCGCTCCGATCAATGCAATTGCTTACGCTAGACCTCAAACCTCTTTCACCCACTGCAGTGCGCTCTTGCCTTGTCCAAAGAGCCGCTGAGCTAGGCCTTACCCGTGGTACATCGCACCGGCTAGATCTATGCCGTTTGGCCGCACATATGGTCGGCATTTTCAACGCTCTGCCTGCAGCTTGGGAATACTCGATTCTCGGAGAGTCACCCGCAGATCTGCCCGCGACTTGGGTCACCAAGCTGCTACGGAAGCCAAGGCATACGCATCATCCTCTCAAATACATTGTGCTGGCCGCCGCCCTGGGGGTTGATTTGGCTCATCTGCAGTGTAATGACAAGCCATCGACGCCAGCTGTTAAGCGATCATCGCTAACTGGTGTCGGCTATCCAAACGCGAAGCTTTCTGAGTCCTTGTTAAAGGGGTTGGAAGGCTTGACTGCTATGGTTTGGAAACTAGCTATTGCTGGGTGCGAGGCTCAGCAGATCGCCTTGGCTCTTGGGGTCTCCCGAGTGTGTGTTTATCGAACCATCCGTGCCATCAACGGCGGCTCGCAGGCTTGGAGACAAGCAAGATTTCAACGTGAGCGCCTCAGGCGCCGAGCAACCTTCAAGGTTGAGTATGGAGGCCTGCAAGCTCACCAATGCAAAGATTACATGTGGCTGTATCGTTGTGATCGACCCTGGCTCTCAGGCTATATCGCCAAACATGGCGGCGCTCATACAAGGCGCGCTGATAACGTCGATACATTCGCGATTCTCGACGCGAAACTTGCTGAACAGATCAGGTGCTGTGCGCAGCGCCTTCGAGCAGGTTCGGGAAAGCCTGTCTTGATCTCGCGGGCTAGGATAGGGCGAGAGCTGCATGTCCTTTTTCGTTTCGAGAAGCAGCTTTCCAAGTTACCCCTGTGTGCTAGAGCTCTGGAGCTGACGTGTGAGTCTATTGAGGAATTTCACGTTCGGCGTCTGCAGTGGGCCGAGGCTAAGCTGGAAAATGAGCAGCGAAGCGTGACCCGATCAGCGTTGTATCGAATTGCTTGTATAAGGCCGTAGTGATTCTGGCTTCAGAACGTGTCGAGGCAAGCAAGGTTGAATTAGTCAGTCGTAGACGGCGTTCGGGAATAGAAGCCTTGTCACATGTTGCATGTTAGGCCGCCGCGAATAAGTCCTGACTCTTATAGTAATATGCCGGGTCACGCTTTTCTATGGATATATTCTTTGAGAGTGTGTGAGCCGTTATGAAACGTTTACTGTGCTGTAGGCCATGAGATTTCTGATGTAAACCTAATTTTGGATGCATGAGGTATGCAATATCCGATAATAGATTGTCAAATTAATGGCGAATGTTTGTCATGGTAGGAACTTTGAAATAACTTTTACCTATCACCGGAGCTTTTGTGTTTAAAATGCCCCGCCTCGCAGGATACGTATAACTCCAAGCCCTACCTCACAAGCCCATTATAGATGTCTGATCTGCTTTTTTTCCCTATGTCGATGCCCGACGAGATGCTGCATTCTCGTATCACGCGCTACCACGTTCTTTCAGGTAACAGAACTGCGGCTGAAACCTTCCGTGATTTGTTTGGCTCGGATCCTTTTAACGTAGGTATGCTACCGAAACGGATCGAAGTGCTTGCTGAGAAGCTGCCCGGTGACACAGAAAGCAATCTCGAAGAACTGATCTGTACCAACACCACGTTTCCCGCGTACAGACCCTTTCTAGGGAGAAGCCAAGGAGTTGAGAGTACTACTGCCGGCCTGAGCGTCTCTGGGGTTGCCCGTGTTCCCCGTCGGGAGGGGGCGGTCCACGGTAAGGCTAAGCTGTGCCTCACCTGTGTGCAGCAGGATCTGATAGGTCTGGGTTACGCCTATTGGCATCGATCGCACCACTTGCCCGGTGTGTCCGTCTGTTGGCGTCATGGTGACCTGCTAATGTCTGCGTGTCCCAGATGCTCCCATCCATTCTTTCGAAAGCTGCGGTTACTTCCTAACCTAACTGAGCCATGCGTATGCGGTTGGAGCGCTCTCGCCCCGGCGACAGTGAATGATGGGACTTCACTTGAAAAGAATTTTGCAGAGTTCGCACATGAACTTCTGCAGCGAAATTTACCGTTGATGAGTAGCGAAGCGTTATGCGCTACCTATTTGCGGCAATGCAGAAAGCGAGGCTATATCCACGGAAAATTTGCTGGTACCGCAAAATTATTCGGTAGCATCCGAGATAAATACGGTGATGAAGCCTTGTCGCAAATGGACGCGGCCTATGAGGCAGGAAAACATGATCAATGGATAAGGTTCACTTCTCGCAACAGCCAGATGGATATGCCTCTCGCACGACATTTAATCATTACGCTGCATTTATTCGGTAGCGCTGATGAATTTGAGGATGCTATGAACAAGGAGCTTATTCTTCAGAGCTCTGCAGGTGCGAAGTTACGTTCAAAGGCGGAAAAGCCAAAGGTTGGTAGGAAGGCGCAGTATCGTCATAAAATTGACACGATCCTGGCTGTACGAGGGGACGTGGGCTTGGAGTATCTCTGGAAGAATGCCTATCAAGCTACTCGATGGCTGAATGAGAATGACAACCCCTGGTTGATGGCTAGGCTCAGCACGCCAAAGCAAGAATCTGCTGAGCTCGAGGATGTTAGCGATCCAAGAGATAGTGCGTTTGCTGCCATCCTGTTGTCAGGTGCTGAGGATCTGTACCGGATTTCCAAAGGGCAAAAGCGAGTAAATTTCAGCAATCTGCAAAAACTGCTTCCCGTCCGTTTGCCACCAGATCCGACAACGCGTAAGCGTAGATTTCCCTCGGCGTCTCAGCAGGCTGAGCTCCTCTTGGAGTCTGTCTGGCACTTTCGGTTGCGGCGGCTTATTTGTGCACTTGCCGATATCGTAAGGTTAAATCTCCCGATGAATACTGGAAGTCTCAATGTGGTTTCCAGTGTACCCAATCCAGTTTTTCAAGCCCTTGTTAGCTTTTTCGAGTGGGATTTGGATAGCTTTGTAAGAAACGGTGTTGATCCAGAGGCCCTACTTAAGTCGACCGGCGTATCACGAGATTGGCAGGGACCTCCTGGTTTCAATGTGGTTCTTGGGGGGGCGGCGTACTATCGAAAAAAACCTTCCGGTGATTTTTTGGAAGAAAGCTCGTCGATCTCCAAGTGGCACCTGCTTACCTAGATTAGATGTCCACAAGTAGCATGTGGTAATAACACGGGCGCTTAAGGCGTTAGCCTTCATCGATACGACTATTCCACCGACATCCTCCTACGCTTTGGGAAATGGACCATACTCTGTATCCATACGCGCCTTGATGGCCGGCCACTCTGGGGAGGCCATTACTTCGCGGATTAGCCGCTCGTGTTCTGGCTCTGGGATGAGGTGCTGCCAGCGCTGTTGCTCGCTTTCTTGGCGGCCAGTGCGAATGTCCTCGGTCATTTCGGCGCCGGCACTGGCGAATCGCCTGCGCGCTTTCTCCCAAAATCCCGTGGATGTGCCGACTTCGTGCATGGGCGACAGTGGTACCTGGTACTGCTGTGAGAGCCGCCACAATGTGGCCATTCCGAGGCCGCGGCGCTGATGATCGGGGACAATATGAAATTCACTGATGTAGACCCGATCCTGCAGCGGGCTCACGCCATAATTGATCACTCCGACGCGCTGGCCGGCCAGTTCGACTGAGGCAGAGATACTCGGCCCGGGGAACACAAAGTTGCCGCGTAAGGATTCGCTTTTCTGGGCTACTAGTTGGAGGCCGATCGCCTGCGCCTCGAAGCGAGCTACCTGACGGCGCTGGAAGAAGTCGCGAATGGGCTCAAACAGGAGCATGGCTGGTTCTTGCACTGGATGATTTGACGGGGTCATGTAGGAATACGGCTGATGTATTGTTCGGGGGAAATCTTGTCGTGGCCGAATTGCGCAACGGCCAAGTACCAGAGTCGGCCCTTACCATGGTACGCATTCGAACCAGTGACCTCGCCAGCAGTAATACCGGCGCGTTCCCGGTAGACGATAAAGTCACCGGCACGGATTTCTCGGGCTGGCACTCGTTCAACAATGAAATGGTTGCCGTCTTTATCGGCCATCTCGATATAGACCGATTGCTGGCACGTGCGGCAGGTCCAGGTACGCGAATCTAGATCAGCGGAATGATCAGAATGAGCGTGCTTCGTAGGGCAGGTGTGGGTCAGATCAAAGAAGGATTCAGCGCGAAATGTCATGAGGTCTTCCTAGACGAATTGATATGGCGAGCTAAAGGTCAAGACGCTTAATTGAGTGGCAGCCAGCCTCGACCCTGTTGTCTGCGGGCGCTCTGACTCGCGCCATTGGGCAAGTGTTCTGGACTCAGGCCTGCCAGGGGTTTGGGAATTATCTGAGATTATCTCGACATAGATAATTGATCGTTTTCTAGCCAGGTCGGATTGCAGCGGCAGCATTTCCTGGTCGCTTTAGTACCCCGCTTCCAACGACGGTTCGGTCTGATGATCGCTGACCTCTGCGTACGCCGGCTTCCAGAGCAACAATCGGGGCTGCATTATCAAGTCAGCGGGCCGGGGTCAGTATGTTGGTGGGGGAGCACACGATCAGTTGCCGGGCGCCTCGCGTCATTGCCACGTACAGATGCTGGGCTGTCATCTCCTCTGGCTCCAGAATCACTGCCACGTCGGCTTCTAGCCCCTTGAGCAGGAGCGTGCTGCCCACGCGCCGACGAGACTGAGTCCGACCCGTATGACGCTGTCTCTCGCGGATCTGCAGCGCGGCGGCATACAGGCCTGCAGGGCTGCCTTGAGACGTTTGTAGCGCGGCTTGGCAGGCGTTGAGCAGTTCCGGTCGGTAGACACGTGTCTGGGGTTCACGGCTGAGGGTGATCAGGAACCGCTGTGCCTCGAGCATGCTAGGAGAATTCGCGAAGGCCACCGCAGCAGCTTCTATGGGCGACGGCGGGACTTGTGGTCGGCCGAAACGCAGAACGCGTACGCGATTAAGCAACTGGGCGGGACCCACCCCCGTCATGACACTTGCGGCGAATTCAACAAGAACGGTTAGTGGGTCAGCGGCCGTCGGGTCGAATGTTCTGGCGAATTGGGTGAGCTCAGGGAGATCCACGCGTTCAACAACGGTGGTGCCTGGCGTTTGACTGGCGAAGTTGTTGCGGCTTGCGGGTCGCCTGGAGTCCCCGATGACGAGCACGCTATCTTGGCCTCCATTGCTGCGGACCATAGCCGCCTGACGACGTTGGGCATCCGCCGTTGCTGCCTGCAGGTGAACCCACTGCACCTCGGGAGGCGCCGTTTGCAAGTCCACTGATTGCCCGGCCTGGAGTTGTGCACGGACGCCCAGCAGCCACTGCCCTAGGGCAGGCGTGCCGGCGCGCTGCCAGCGCCATGGTGTCTGGAGCGCACCAGCCGAAGGGAAGTACGCTTCCACATCGGTTTGCCAATTCACTAGGGCGTTGCCCCTGAAGCCAAAGATGGCTTGCATCGGATCACCCAGCACACAGGTGGGCAGCACCTGAGCCGCCCAGGTAATCATGCTGTGCTGCGGAACGTTGCAGTCCTGATACTCGTCGACCAGCAGTCGAGCGTAGCTCGCTTGAAGGGACTGCGTGATGTGACCTGCCTGCAGAAGGCGCGCTGCGGCTGTGCGAATGGCTGGATAATCCTGGGCTGGATTGGCCAGATCGAGTACTGCGGCTGGCAAGCCACTGCGTTGCGGGAATTTGGCCACCAGGCGCATCGCGAAGCCGTCGATCGTCGCCACACGATAGGCCGAGTTGGGAACTGAGGCTTGGGCCAAGCGCGCCCGCAATGCAGCAACGCCGGCATTGGTGTGGGTGAGCACCAGTATGGGTTTGCTCCCTCTGTGAGCGCCCAAGGCCTCCGCAATCTGCTGAGTTTTGCCGCATCCCGCCGGTGCTGTGACCGATCCGCGGTTCACGACGAGGAGGTCAATCTCCGGCGGCACGAGTCCACCCCCATAGCACTTTCAGCAGAGCGTAGAAATCTGGATCGCTCTGCTGAGCGTTTGGACCAACAATGTGACGCCCAACGTGCTGAAAGGCTGTGACGTTCTTGAACCAGCCATTCTTAGTGCGAGCCGCTTGGCCCAGAATCTCGCGTGTCGGCGGTGCGTATGGCACACCTTGAGCACGAAACTCACGAATCGCGTCTAGCGTGAGCGTACCGTTGGATTTGGAGCGCACATGCTCCGCCACTGTCTCAGTCCCCTTCTCGTCCTCGGCGAAGGTGAGGAGCGCATCAATCGCCTGGTCTGGAAGACTGAGGAAAAGCTCGTCCTCTAGAGCCCGGCGTGGACGCCAAGTCAGCACGCTGATCCCTTCCCTGACGACCTCGTCTAATAATGCTTGTGTGTGTGGTTTGTCGGCATCAATGAATACCATCACGCGGTAGCCCAGGCGTCGCAGGACTAGGCCACGTTGCAAGCACAGGTCAGGCGTGCTGCCACCGGCGTTGACGTAGGAGCCCCCCAGAGCAAAAAAAGAGGGGTGGTTGAGGTCGGTCCAATATTGATCCAACCCCCTGGCCAGCCCAATCTCGCTAGGGCCTTCACAGACCAGCAAGGACTTGGCCAGAAACGCCTCGGGATCCGCACGCAAGGTGCCCTGCACGTGATTCTCCTGTCCTGGAGTGCGTACCTCGTGTAAATCCGGCTGTCTGCGAACGATGAAAAGCTGGTTGCTGCTGAGTTCTCGCAGGGCTACCGGCGAGTGGGTCGTTAGGAAAACTTGTAGAGGCGCCACGGCTTCCTTGGCGCCTAGCGAGTCCAGCAGCCGCTTGAGGCGATGTGGCTCTAGGCCGTATTCCACCTCATCGACCAGCGCGATAGACGACGCTTGCGCGGCCGCTCGCTGCAGGCCGGCCGTAAGTAGCCGCGCTGAGCCAGTCCCCAAGGCATGTAGCGGCACACCTGCCTGGTCATGCAGTGCGATAGCGCCGTCACTGATTGAGACCGCATGCGCATCGAGCAGCGCCTGAGCCTGTCCGATAGTGACTCCCAAGCTGGCCGAAGTCTGCGTCACCGTTTGAAGGGTCTGCGCGAGCTGCCCGCTCGCCTGGTCGCCAAACCCATTGCGGGCATCTCTGGCGGCGCGCGCTAGCTCGGCCCCCAGGTCGGGGCGTTCCTCTGTTAGGCGGTTTAGCACAGAGCTTCGATTCCAGGACAGATGTGTACTGGCGTAGTGGCCAAGACGTGCCGGTGCCAACAGTGCGCGGTGCTTCCAGGCCAGTCCGCGCTCTAGCCCTTGAGCGACAGCCCTTTCGGAGAAGAGGGACCAGACTGGCTCCAGATCGGCCTCCACCTGCAGTTGCACGCTCAGGACTGTTTCGATATCGGCACGCGGCTCGTCTTCTAGGAGCCCTGTTTTCGCATCAAACCCGCGTAGAAACTCGCCGTAGGTATCGAGGTTCAACAGGTCATCGGGCAAGGCCCCGACGGTGACGGTGATCAGGATGGGCTGGGCAACGTTCAGCAGGTGAAAGTCGGTGTCGGTGAAGCGGGCACTGCGCCTGGCGCCAAGGCAGAGATCGATGGCTTCAAGAATGCTGGATTTTCCGCTGTCGCCGGGGCCGATGAGGCAATTGATGCCACCAGAGGGAGTCCACTCCATAGCTTTGATGGCTCTGAAGTTCTGAATCTTCAAGTGCCTAACTCGAACCATGGTCGCCACCTCATCGTCGTCCTTGTATGGCTTGAGTATCCAATGCGCTGTGCAAAACATCCACCTACCGGATGGTCTATTGGATTAGGCGATTGGCGCAAGGTGGCGTGACCGATACAGCCGCTCAGTGGATTCTTTGATGTTTGCCGAATTCCTGGCCTCAAGGCAGGATTGGCTCAATGGCGAGGCGCTACTACGGCGCTAACGCTGAGTTACATGTGCGTCTATTTTGATGTGATGCGGACGCGAACCGAGAATACAAGGAACAGCCATGCAATGGATTGATAAACAAGCCCTTGAGGGTTGGGCACGTCGCTTGAACGCACGTGAGATGGTGATGGCCATGTTGGCTGACCTCATCCGCATGACAATTGATGACGCTACACGTTTTCGCTTCCCGAGCGGTGAGGCTAGCCAGTTACGAGGCTGGGATGGCGACCTGGAGACGACTGAGGCCAAGGGATTCGTTCCTGGGGGTAAGTCTAAATGGGAGTTTGGCACAGGGCCTGGCGCGGCGAAGGCGACCTCGGACTACCAGAAACGAACCGACCAGACGCCCGACGCTGAGATGAAGGAGAACACGCTGGTTCTGGTGAACCTAGGGAGCTGGGACACCCCAAGAAAGAAAATCCCAGAATGGGAGGATGAGCGTCGCAACGAGGGTAAATGGAAAGACGTTAGGTACGTTGATGGCTCTATGCTTGTCCACTGGCTTGAAGAGCATCCAGCTATTGCTGCTCGCTATGCCCGCAATGTACTCCAGACGGCTCCCTTAGACGGCGCGTTGAGCACTGATGAGTACTGGGAGGAATTCAGTACTCAGTTTAGGCCGTCACTCACAGAGAAGCTCGTCATAGCTGACAGGCAGAGTGAGGCCAGTGAACTGATCACGAAACTGCTCGGTCAGCCTCAATCCTTCATGCTTGGGGCGGAAACGTCCGAGGAAGTTATTGCTTTTGCTGTGGCTGCGATTCGTCTTGCAGAGCCAGCTATTCGTGAGTCTCTTGAATCCAGAACGTTGATCATTCGAACTCAGGCAGCTGCTAGGTTTTTCCAGTTGCACTCCGGTCTTGTATTCATCGCGACGGGAGAAGCAGAGAGCCTAGTCGGTGCTTTAGGAAAAACATGCCCAACCCTGTCGGCGGCGACCGGACCTCTAGCTAAGCGAGGGCCCATGCTTAAACGCCCGACCGCTTCAGGAATGGTGGATGGGTTCCTGGAGATGGGGCTTGACCATGGCGAAGGCTACGAGCTCGCTCATCGTTGCGGACGTAGCCTGACCATCTTGAAACGATTGATTAACAATGCGCCTGCAACTGCTCCAGTATGGATGCAGGATGCTTCCAGATTGAAGCCTGCCTTCCTTGCCGGAGGATGGTCTAGCAACCTTGAGACCGATTGCGCCGTTCTGCAGGAATTGGGTGGCTATGCCTCTTATGCAGCGCTGGAGAGTGTGCTTATTCAAACGCTCACCTTGCCTGACCGCCCGATTGATAGGGAAGCGGACGTCTGGCAAGTGAGGGCTCCGGTTGATGCTTTCTACTTCTATGCCAGTCAACTGACCGAAGTTGATCTCTCAAGGCTGCGTGATGCAATTCTCAAAGTATTCAGTAAACAGCCAGAGCAACCATCTCGAACTCAAATATTTAACCAGGCCAAAACCGCATCAGCCGATTACAGTAGCTGGTTACGTGATGGGCTTGCCTTAACGCTCCTCATCATTGCGTCTATGCATGAATTCGCAGACCTGAACGTCAAAGGCAAAACGCCGCAGCAGTACGTCGATGATGTAATCAAGGCCCTCCCGGATTGGGGTAAGTCGCATAGATCGATACTGTGCCTTGGTGATCAAGCAGCGCTTTTCGCTGAGGCAGCTCCCAACCCTTTTTTGCGGGCCCTCGAGTCTATGCTCGAGGGCTGCCCTGAGCAGGTTGAGCAGATCTTCCAGACTGATACCGACCACCTATTTGGTCCGTCCAGTCCGCATGTGAATCTCCTCTGGGCGCTAGAGTCAATTGCCTGGGATCCCCGATATCTCAATCGCACTGTGGTTGTGCTTGCTAAGCTCGGTCAGCTGGATCCGGAGCCAGATTCGAATCACTACAATCGACCTATTAACAGCTTGCGCGACATTCTTTTGGGGTGGTCGCCTAATACCCATGCGCTGCAGCCTCAGCGCATCGCATGCCTCGACGTTATATCAAGAGAGTGCCCCGATGTAGGTTGGCAGCTGCTCAAGAAGCTCCTTCCACGTCATCACGATTCCAGTTCGCCGACGCAGCGGCCTAAGCTACGGGACTTCGCGCCAGAGAAACTTGAAGAGATAACTTTCGGGTTAGTGTGGGACTTTGAGAACGCCGTCGTTGATCGAGCGCTTGTGGCTGCTGGCGATGATGAAGAACGCCTGTGCATTTTTGTCGAAGCGTTGGGGCAGTTTCAGCCTCTAAATCGTGACAAGGTACTTACACGTGTCGATAACTACCTCAGTGCTAACCAAACATCTGAGGGCTGTACGATATGGCATGTGCTCCAGGAGGAGATGACTCGCAACGAGTACTTTGGTGATTCAGACTGGGCATTGACCAGTGACGAATTGGCGGTAGTGAAGGCGATAGTTGAACGCCATCGCCCTTCAGACCCGCTTGTGTCTGATCGCCATGCTTTTGATGATTGGACACCGTATATCGGTAAATACACGGCTGAGGCTGAAGACTCTAGCGATCCCTCTGAGCTGCGCAGGGAAATACTTCAGCGGGTACTTGATCGCGATGGGATACGGGGCGTCCTAAAACTCGCGGGAATGATCAAGGTTCCAGAGCTACTCGGCCAGGAGTTAGGTCGACTCACCCTTACGCTCAATCAGATGCTAGAGCTGATGCAAGGTGCGCTTGACCCTGCTGCACCACCAAGTCTTTCGTTTTATGTGTCGGCTGGTGGGTACGCCCAGTTCGGTGACCAGTGGAAAGACATCTTCCAGGAGCGCGTGCTCGGACAAGTGGCGGGAGACACCGCCAAAGCGAAGCTTCTGCTCGGTTGGCCTGCTACTCATTCGACATGGGCTTATGTAGAAAGTCTATCTAGCGAGATCCGCGACCAGTATTGGCGCCATGTGAGTTTCCTTCCAATCCATGCTCCGCTTGAAGAGCTCCTATTCGCCGTCGACCAATTCTGCAGCGTGGGACGGGACTTCGATGTCTTGGGTTTGTTGCACACCCGTCTCAAAGACGTGTCATCGGTTCTGCTTCTGGATTTGCTTGCCAAAGGCATCTGTCAAGTTGGAGAGGGCATACATCGCTCTGGCAACATGCTTTCGTATTACATCTCTCAAACGTTGAAAGAGCTTCGTACGCGTAGCGACGTACCCAATTCTAAGGTCGCGCAGTTGGAATACGCCTACCTGCCTATGCTGCGCCACGAGCGTGAACCACTGACTATCTTTGGCCTTTTGGCGTCCGACCCAGAAATGTTTGTCGACGTGCTCTCGCATGTTTTCAAGGGTAAGAACGCCCCTTCGGATGACGTCATCAGTGATGAGATGAAGGCGCGGGCAAGAATCTCATATGATTTGCTGTCTGCATTCAAGACTGTGCCGGGCCTGCAAGATGGAAATATTGATGCTCAAGTGCTTATGGAATGGGTCACGAGGACTCGAACCCTCGCCGCTGAGAAAGGTCTTGAAGACATCAGCGATCAGCGAATTGGCTTTGTTCTCGCATATGCGCCGCAGGAGGCCGACGGATTGTTCTGGCCGCCTGCAGCGGTCTGTCAGGTAATTGAGGCAGTCGCAGCCAAGCATATCGAGCGAGGGTTCACTATTGAGTGCTTCAACAAGCGAGGCGGCTTCACCAAAGGCGTCAACGAGGGAGGGGCGCAAGAGCACGTTTTAGCTGCTCGCTACAAAGCTTGGGCAGATGTGACCGCGGCAAATTTCCCACGCACCTCTGAGATGTTGATGAATATCTCGGATGGTTGGACTCGCAGTGCTGACTACGCGGACCTCACGGCTGAGCAAGGTAAAATGAAGCATTAGTCTGACCGGTCCGGTCCCTGTACTGAACAAGGTGACTTATCGCAGCAGCAGTTGGGTGCTCTGGTTGACGGTGGGCATCGTAGGTGGTGGTAGCAATACAGCTTCAGGCTCGGAGTCGTTGCCGCAAACGCTTCACATACGAGCTGCTGAGAAGGTCATCATCTTCGAGGCCCAGCGCGCAACTTGCGAGAGAGGCGAGGCTGTTGTCTGAGGGGCGGAAACTATCAGGGATCCAGCCGTTCACCGCCTGTCGATGCTCATCAATCGCCACGAACCATGCCTTGAAGAAATCAGAAAGTGAAGACCGCGCAGCGACGGTTGCTGCCTCGGTTAGCGGGTCAGAGGCTTCAATCTCAGCCTCGTATGCATCATCCGCGATGGCGTCAACACAAGCATCCAGTGACGGCCAATACTTGAGGTCGTAACGTGCTTGCAGCGTCTCCAGCTCATCTTCCAAATACAGTGTGAAGTGACCGTTATGTTGGCCAGCTTCCTTGATCAGATCACCAATGTGGTAGCTGGTGTTGCTACGAAAACCAGACTTGTTGTGCAGCTCCTCGCGACGTCTGAGCAGGATGGCTAGACCTTCGCCCATTTCAGCAATTTGTTCATTGATCCTGACAAGCTCATCGCGCTCCGTCCGAGCTTTTACGATTCGTTCCGGTCCCCAGAATGCAACCGAATCAAGGAGGGCGCCGAAGAAGCTATCTAACGCCCTCGGATGCATATGCAGCTTCTTGTAGAGGTCAGTGTATGCAGAGCGCAGCTCTAGCTCACGTAGGAGCAGACGCTCGATGACGATGTTATGGCTGGGCAGGATGCCTCGCTCCCGGTTGTACTGCTTCCTAGCGAGAAGAATGTCATTGCAGGCCTTGGCTGGTAGGTTCACTTCGGTAGTGTTCATTTGAAACTCCATCTTCTGAGGTTGCACTTAGGCTACCGAAGCCATTCAGCCCAAGCGGTACCTGGAGATTGGAAAGTCATACAGTCTTCAGGTACCTAGCGATCAGGGTATCGAACAAAGGGTTCCTGCGATTTACGTGGTCACCACTAAGGGGCAGGCGGGCCGCTCTGCTGATCGATCAGCCCTCCTGTGACTAAGCTTATAGCGTCAGCTAATTGTTAAGGACGGGCGATGCAGCGATACCACGGACTCAATGGCGAAGTCTTGCCCAGCACCGACGCACCCAATTGGCTGCTGATCGAACATGTATTGCAGCGTTTCCAAGATGTTTGGGTGCTGATCGACACCTATCCGTTTCTTGCAGTCGATATGGTACGGGTCGAGGCACACTGTGCTGAAATTTCTGAGTTCGCCGTTTTCGCAAATGGTCGGATGATGCAGAACATCCGCGCAGATGAGGGCTGCCGGCGCATGCTTACAGCGTTTATGGGCGGCGGCATGGATGCTGGAATGTCACCCGGCGCCCAAGTGCATGTCGAAGGTATCGCAAATCCTCGCGCCCAATGGATGATGTACTTCAACGACCCGTTCATGATCGGAATGCATCCATTCGCAGCGCTCGGCACGCATTACATATTCGTCGACCGCAGCAACAGATACCAACGCACTTTCGGCGAGCTGATAACTGTCGACAAACACAGCCGCCCTAGTTCGCCACATGTAGACTTCAATCCATTGGCAGATCTGGTGAACACCTTTCACCACGAGTACATCAATGGACCTCGCGAGCTACGCGACCTCTCAAATTTGCCAGGGCTGCTTGATGCAATATTCGTGGAGAACGAAAAAATACTGGCAGCGGCGACCATGCACCACCATGCCCTCGCTCCGCAGGAAAAACCCTTCAACTATGTCGCGCCAACGCTAACGCATTACGGTCGCCTCACCCACGACAACAATCGAACACCTCGCATCGAGTTGTCGTTTGCGTTATTGCATTACGAAAAGGCGCTACGTGAATTTGACGATCTCAAGGCTGCAGCCGCCAGAAAAGACGTGGATGGTGCGTTCCTCCATGGCGTCTATTGCGTAGTCGCAGTTGCCGCCTGCATTGAGGCGATAGCAAACAAGCTGGTGTACGAACAAACAGGTGCTCATCCAGACCACCGCGACAAGCGTCAGCCACTACAAAAGATAAATTCAGCAGCTGCCTCAATTGCGCAAAGCGCCGCGAAGGTATTCGTACCATTGACGGCCGGCCACCCTGCTTACGACGCGCTAGATCGTGTGCGAGAGCTGCGCAACTCGTTCATGCATGCAAAAGAGCGTGACGAGGAAATCGACCCGGTAGCACTGACCTCCACGGTCTTCATAGAGCTCGATGAAGTGCATTGCCGATCCTTTCTTAGGCAGCTAAGGCAGGGGGTCGCGGAAATATACGGCCAGTTACCGGAGCAAACCCCACCTATCGTCACTCGCGAAAACGTGAAGTGGTTTGGAGAGTTAGAGGTGCCCTGACATAAACGCCAACATAGTGTGCATGTGCGCTTCTGGCCGACTGCTGCCGGTGGCGACAGGCAGCAACCGGCCAAAAGCAGTCAGTCTTCCGTTAATAAATCTGGCTCATCCCGTTCGAGGTGATCCTCGACTGAATATGTGCTTTGTAATGATGGCTTCCTAGTTTCACTGCTCGGGATTAGGATGGAACTTTGGTAGCCGTTTTTCGATAGGGATTGTCCGGTAATAAAATAAATAATTCTACTTGGACTGAGACCGCCCGTTAACCAATTGTCAACACTCACGGATTAATTACATCATGCAGATGCATATAGCCCGGCGTCTTTCTGAGGCCATCGGTAGTTGGCTTCACATGGAGTTTTGCTGTTATAGAGCTGGATTATTTTCCGAAAGCTCGTTGAAGGCCGCAGTGGGCCAGGTTCTCAGCTCATTCCCGATCCTGGTCAAAGGCGAGCGCGTTCATGCAGATTTTCCTCACGAACTCTTGAATCCCGGTGCTCAATCCGGCCGCAAGAGAGAGCTCGACTTTGCACTGGTTCTTTCAGGGAGGGGACTACCAAAACGAGATGCGCAAATTGCCGTAGAAGCGAAGTGGGCAGGATCATCGCATTGCACTCCATCAAAAATCTTTCAGGATTTTTTGCGACTCTCAGCGATTAAACGAGGAGATCCCGACACTATTTGTATTTTCGTGCTTGCTGGATCACATCGGCAAGTATTAAAGCTCTTGTCTGGCATGCCTTTTACAGCGTCGGGTAAAATTAATAGCGGGATAGGCTCATCCGGTAACGAGAAGAGACTGAAACCTAATCATACAAACATGATTCATCGGAATTGTTTCTCTGAGCCAATTAGGAGTTTGTCCTCTGCTGGCTTTACCATTCCCGAGTCGTTTGTTTGTCAATCACATGGCATACATCCGCGTCAAACAGCTGGCGGCACTGTGGACTTTCAAGCGATAGCGTGGGAAATAAAGTCTGTTTCTACCGCCAATCTAAATTTCACAGATTGGTAAAACCGTCCGACCATCTCATTTCGGTCGACCCGCTCAGACGGGTGGCCGAATACCAACATCAGGAGATGACCGCTTTGGGTCGACAGCAGTCTTTCGTTGCAGGTGGCGTTCGCCCCATCGCGCCTTCTCAGACTAGGCAGATGCCTACCCTGTGAGATCAAAGGGTGGGGTCAGCATCGGATCCATACACAGGCAACCGCCTCGGCTAGCACGTGGCAGTTCAGTGTGCCACTGTAACGTCTACCTAGGGGCACCTGCATAATCATGCTAGCGCGACGTCACAGCTGTTCCGAAATGGGTACGCAATCAATCAAACAGGGAGTTAAGAGCTACATGAAAGAACCGAGCGATCCACAACCATTGTTAGTAACGGTCCACGAGCCTTTGTCGCTTGATTGGAATGAGGACAGATTGACTATCGAAAAAGCCGCGGGACAGCCTACGACGGCTGATGGGTACTATAATCATGCGGCCGCAATTCAGGCGCTGTTCGATATGCTCACTTGGGACACGCCAGCGCAGCCGCAACACCCTCAGAGGATAGGTCTGCTGCGAGACGTACACGATGAGCTGTACCCCATCGCTCACTTCGCGAATCTGTACTTCACATCTCCAAAAAATGTCGTCATCCAATGGATCGACGGTAATCAACATCACGATGCAACAGTTAAATACACGGGAGAGGGATCAAATCAGTCGGATATATGTTATCTCGAAGTCACTACGCTTCAGGGCAAAGAAGATGCTGACCAGCTTAAAGAACTTTCGAGAAATCCCGGCGTTGCAATTACGGTCAGGGAGACAGCCCAGGAGAAGCATGATAGAAAAATTGAACAGCTAAAAATAATTCTGAAGAAAAAAGCAAAAATTGCTTATCCAGAAAAAACCGCTTTACTTGTTTACACTGACGAGGATCGATTTCGCCAGTTTCATTTTGGATTACAACCGCCTCAGATTGATAAAAAATCAGATTACGAAGCAGTACTTCGTGATTTTGAGCTATCGCTGGGCAATTTTTCCCACGTTTTCATTTTCAGCAAGAACGAAATCTACTGCGCTTTGATTTCGGATCCTGGAAGTAAATAGAACCTAAGTTTCGCAGAGACTACCAAGTCCTAAGACGGTTTCCACTGACTGTGAGACCGTTCTCTTTTCGCGGATTTTCGGCTACTACGAAGGGCGGCTTTTGGCCGATAGCTGCCTGTCGTGACCGACTGCAATCGGCCAAATACAGTCCATCAAAACTGCCTACAAAATTCGGGACGACTCAACCAGCCCAAGTCGTTCCAAATTGACAGTGGCATTATAGGTTGACAGCTTTGGGCAGAACCCAATTCCAGGCGAGCTCCTATGGCACGTAAATACCTTGAAGCCAAAAAGCGGCATCACTACGTCTGGGCAAAATACCTGACTCGCTGGGGCAGCGGGACTAGGAACGTCTTCTACACTACGAAAACTGGCAAAATTGCCCATGACAGCGTGCGTGCGATCGCCGCGGAAGACTATCTCTACAATGTCACAACGCTCACCAAAGAGCAGGTGGATGTGATTAAGGGGTTCTCCCGCTTGAGCCCCGAATCACTCCAACAACAGCACATGTCATACCTAGGCGATTTTCTGAAGCTGCAGCAGGCAGAAGCAATCTACCGGAGGTCAGGCGTCCGCAACCAAGAGGTCGAACAGCATCTCCATGCGCTGAAATGCAACCTATTGGAGAATCTCCACGCATCCCATGAGCAAGCTGTACAGCCCGTTTTAGAAGCCTTGGCCGATGAACAGCTTGAGGTTCTACAGAACAAGCAGCACATGATTGAATTCATGGATTTTTTTGGCCATCAGTTTTGTCGCACAAAGCCTTTTCGAGATGTGGTAATTCGAAGCCTTGTTCGCATGAACGCTATGGAAATCGGCGTGGCTGATGCTGTAACCCATGCGTGGTGGTTCATGAGTTACATGTTCGGAATGAGTTTCGGGCAAAGCCTGTATCTCAGCCGTCATGAGGATAAGCATGCGTTGCTGATAAACGACACCTCGGTGCCTTTCATCACCTCCGACCACCCCATCGTTAATGTTCACCCATGCGTTTCAGAGACAGCCTTCATTACGCCTGAGCATGCTGACCTCTACTACCCGATATCGCCAAGAATCGCCTACATCATCTGCAACTCTGAGCGATTCATATCCGGCAGAAATACGATTGATGAGGCCACGGTAGTGGAGCTCAACACCAAGCTGGCATCCCAAGCTATGGTGCATATTGTTGGTAACAGTGAGAGTGCTATCCGTCCCTTCCAAAGTCTCATTGGACTACGCGCTCAGAAGGCTCAAAAGCAACGAGAAGGGAAAGGGTTTAATTAGAGCACTGGTCGTCGGCTGCTGCTGGCCGTAGCGGCCGTCGGCGAGAGGCCATTTGGAACTGCGAGTCAGTGACTGGCTATCTCCGGGCGTCGGCAACGCGAACTGTCGGCGTGGTGCGAATAGGTGTCGGGGTGTGCGAATGGCTGTCGGTTTTGAAGAACCGTTTTGTGTCGGTTTTGCGTGCGAATCAGTGTCGGTTAGGCATGCGAATTGATGTCGGAACCAATACGAATACTCAAGCGCTGAGCATGAAATCTCATCGATTGAGGTCGATCTGAGCGGGCTGAGCCTGGAGCAAATCAATGATGCTGCAGCCTTCGAGTAAGCGGTACTTCATGACTCCAGCCGAGGTCGTGGATACGCTCACTTCGCGGGGAGCTCCTGATTCAGCGCGCCCAGGATGAGCTGGCCGAGGAGGTACTGACTTATAACGCGCAATGGGAATTGGAGCGCGCGCGCCTGCAGGCGTTAGAGGAGCCCCGTCGAGCTGAACTCGAAGCGCAGGCTGCCGAGCATGCTGCAGCACTAACAGAGCATCGGAAGTCCCAGCTATTGGCTGCAGAGGAACAGCGTGCAGCGGGGATTTCTGTATCAGATGAGCGCAGCGCCCGACAGCGACGCGAAGACCTGATTGTTGGCCAGACACTTCGAGCAGCGCATGAGTGGGGAGGTAGTGCTGTCGAGTGTTCTGCCTGCTGCCTATTGAGTCCACCCGGCAGTAGGTTCTGCCTCTACTGCACGAGCGAGGCAAGCACCATGGTGCATATAGCAGTGCCGCAAGATCTGGCTGCGACTATCCATCTTCGAATGCGCAGCTCAGCAAAACCGGATCGATCTCTGCGGATGGCAACGTCTTTGGCGGTATACCCCGACCCATTCATACCGGCTTGCTAGACACCCCTTAGAAATTCGACTCTGATCCATCGCCGTAAAGCTGCTTACCCTCCGCAACGGATCTCCAAGCTGCTCGGAGCGGGTTCTTAATAGACTTATCTTGCAGACGTTCTTTAGCGTGAGCGACCAGGACCTCGGGTTCTACGAGGTTTTTGATCGCTTCATCCTTGGGCAAGCAGTAGCTTTGCCCGCCGTTTGAGCTGTATGCATGCTTCAAGAAGTGGAGTGCGAATTTATCCAGGGATGGGTCCTCCTGTTTAAGTGCTCTGAACATCTTCTTGGCCAGTGTGCTTGGAGCTGCCTGCATCACGGTCCACAGAATGCGGGAGGGATCGCATTTGGACCAAAGCGCCCCATCGGTTGCCGCATCGATAGCATTTCTAGCAAAAGCCTCTGTCGCGCCCATTTGATCCTCGGGAGTGCAGACGAGGGGAGGTTCATCCCTCATTCGATACTGGCGCTGACTGATGATGTTCGCTGCGATCGAGAGAGATGCAGGGTCAGATGCAATTGAGAACGCAACCTTGCCGGGGTTAAGGTTGGAATTTGGGATCAGATTGTTGATGGCTGATATAGCCAAGGCGTCAGCTGTCACAGCTAAAAATTTTCTTGGCTCGCCTGAGCCTGCTGTGGGCTGCTTATCGACCATTCTGGCAATCGCTGAGCATAACTCATGAGGATCATTGACCTCTTCAGCTGAGATTGACTTCGCGATGCTCCCTACTAAATCGAGGAAGCCTAAACAGTTTTCTCGAGTGAGCTTTCCTTCGAGTTTCGCGCGCTTGCCAGGCATCACAACGTACTGCCTGGCCTCCACCAAACTCACATCTGTAGCACCAACGTTCATGCTCAATGCGATGTTCAGGCGGGTAGGTGCAGCTAGGTGTCCCTCGACGTCGATCGAGCAATCGTACATGGATCTGCCGCTAGCTTCCGCCGATGCGGGGAACAGATGGTGAACCAGCTTGCGGACTGCGTTAGGGTTTGGGCTTTTGGCAAACAGCTTGTCCATTTTTTTCCGGTGAGCTTCCTCACGCTCGCTCTTATCTCCGCCCAAATAGCTGGATGCCTGCTGAGACGTGAACATCGCCGGATCTTTTCGCAGTGCGTGATAGATGCGTGGGGCTCTAACCATCAGGCAGGCCAGCCCTAGAAGGTCTGCAAAGACAATCTCACCACGTAGGCCGGGCTCGATAACGCTCAAAGTATTCATTACCCGGTTCAGATCACGAGGATGCTCTAGAAGCTCGCGGAGGCCTGAGAAATATAGGGACTGGAGCCGCTCCTCTTGGTTCTTGAAGTAGTTCCCAGTCACTACTTTGGGTAGCTCGTCCAGTGCACTGTTGAGAAGCTGCAAGCGTGCGTGGGCTGAGATTGCGGGTAGAGGAAGGCGAACCTGGACAATTTTGTCGAGGTAGCTAGCTGCGTGTGGGACCGTGGCTGCCTTCAGGGCGCGACAGACGTAGTCAGGATCCCAGGCCACAACGTAGCCAACGTTGGGCAGATGGCCTACAGCCTTGATAATCCGCACCATCTCGAAAACCTCGGTGGGGAACAGGCGGTCGACGTCATCAATGAATACGTAGATTTTCCTATCTAGCTTTCGCAGAGCCCTTTCAAGCCGGTCCTTCTGACCTTCGATATCTAGCATCTTCTCGTCAGCAATTGCGGCTACGGCATTTCCTCCAGACTCGATTGCGGCTTTGAAGATCGACGCTAGTGGCTCAGCTCCTGGTACTAGTTTTACGAAATCAAAGACCTTCGCGTAGTTGAGCAGAGCCGCCGATGCTTTTTGGGCTTTGGCCGCAGAATCTTGGACGTTGATTGCTGCTGCGATGGCGCCCAAGAAGTGGCGAAGGAGTGCATCTCGATCCCCGATTAACCATGGATTGAAGTGAGCGATAACCGGGGGCCTTCCTGATTCTTGATTGAGCAGCTGCTCCATCATGGAGAAAACGGATGTCTTCCCACTGCCCCACGGACCCTCAATCGAAAGCACAAATCCGGCCGTTGAAGACACACGCTGAAGGGCCTTAACCGCTGCGCCAGCAAAGCCTCCGCGGTCCAATCTGTCTTGGTCTAGGGCGTCTGTTTTGGATAGGGGCTGGTCAGAGTCGATGAGCGGAAGGTGTTTCTTCATGGCAGTGGTGCATCCGGTGCGAAGGGGCGGGACTCATGCTCGATGGCGCGCGTAGGGGCGTCAGACCTGAAGAGTAGTAACAGCAGAACCAGGATAGTCAATCGTAAGACTTGCGGCATATCGTGCTCATGGTTTGGGGGCACCATGATGTTCTGTCACCAGCCAGCTCACGCGCCAGTCAACTGCGTGCAGTTCCTTATTATTTGCTAATGCAATATGCGCCAGAACCCATATTGGAGGCTTCTGGCCAAACCTTTGATGAGCCGAATGGCAGCGCGAGCAGTAGCCACATGGATTCAGCTGGCATCGCAGGTTTAGTCTTGGCAGATGAGGCAGCATAACGAGGACAATGAGTGGCGACGCTTTCCGAATGCGCTGCTGCTTGAGGTCATCGCAAAACCACTGCTACCATGCAACGGCGCCCCGGCAGGCGTATGACACCCGTCTTTAAGAGCTGGTAACGGCACTGCCTTGCTAGTAAACGACCGACTGTGAATTTAATCGGTCTGTTGTAGCGGAGACGGGTGACGCTGCGAGATAGACCGGGAGAAATTCATGGTTACCCTCGCTACCCCTCCGTCTACTATCGACGGCATCAAGCGCTTGGCAAAGTCTATCAAGCGCGAGTCTTGTATCACTCACCACCAAGCCCTTGATGAGGCCGCCCGCAAGGCAGGCTTCCAGAACTTCGTGCACGCCAAGCGTACCATCGCCAAGGCTAGGGTTCAGAGCTTTACCGCCTATGTCACTGTGTACTGGAATGACCTCCATTCTAGTGCTCGATCGTCTGGCCGTTTTACCGTCGAGGTTCATCTCAAGCACCCCCTCTCCGAATTGCTTGCTGATGGCATCAAGATCGGCGGCGCGTACCTGAGAAGATTCAAACTTGAGGCGCCAGATCACCTCGAATTGCGTATGGATGCTGTCAGCCAGAACAGTGCGATGCAGTACCTGGATCAAGCCAGCTTTACCCTGCTCTTCCTGAACGCAACCGGGCTGGTGGGTGCGTGCCGGAAGGCGAATGTTGAGGCAGCGGAAAACCTGGGGCGGGTGCCAGAATCCGATCACATGACCGGCTGGGAGGATCCACAAACCGGCAATTGGTTGCTGTTGGATGAGCCCTACAATTCGTCTGTGCCTGGGTTCAGAAAAGAATGGCTGCAGGAGCACGGACTGTATCAGGTGGCGCCAAATTGGCCTGGGCTTTACTACCCTGGCTACGCGGTCCCATATCTGATCTCACCCAGCCAGGCTCTAATCGAGAAGGTGCAGGCCATGGTTGAGGGAATTCCCGATAGTGCCTATCCCATGGGCCTGCCTCAGAAAATGGAATACGACTCTAAATTTGTCAGCCCGGCCCGCATTGCTTCAGGAAAGACTCGTAGGTCGCGCACACTGCCATCCAGTGGTTTTCGAAATGGAGCGGTAGCGTACGGTGGGGCGCGTGGGGTTCGTTCCCAATGGCGCCCAGTACGGGGAATGCCATTGGAGATGCACACAACCGTTGGGCCGATCCTGCATAAGCTCTGCAACAGTTCTGTCCGTGCTGCTGGCGTAACCGCCAGGGTTTACGAGAAATTGAACAAGGTGCGTTCGCGCCTTGAGGACTGGGTTTTCATGGAGCACCCCGACGACATCACGGCGGAGGTCGAGGCCAAGCTCTACTACGGACCAGGGATTGATGGATTTACCACTCCTCAAGATACGCTTAAGGCCATTGAGACGGTTCGGAACGTGCTCCTTAAAGGCTATGAGGACTGCAAGCCCAGGGCTCAGATGCTGGCCAAGATTGAGTCTGCTGCTGTGGATCTTCGGAAAAAGGTAAGCCGTTAGAAGCTGAACGTGCCGGCATGGCCTGCCTTGGTTTAGGTAGGCCATTGTTCGTGCTATAGGAGCCGCTGTAGAAGTAATAATCAGCACGTCTGGTTCGGAGCGTGAGGACGAGGGGTAGGTTGCACGGGCTACAAAAAAGGTTGTTGTTGTTCTCATCCGAACTAGCTCAGATGCCTGCTGCCGCAGGTTTTGAGCGCGCGTAGATATGTTAAAAGTGTGCAGAATGCAGCGATGACTTTTTGCCTGAAAACGAAATGTCGGAGCACGAGCTCTGCAAACAGATGTCCATGCATGAGGGAGCAAAAGAATGGCGGTATATGAGGTCGTGAAGGGAGAGCTGGTAAAGGTAGCTGCACAGCTGGAGGACTTGCTTCTCCCGGAACTTGCAGACTTTGACGATTATGAGGTTGGCCTGCTGCAGAAAAAGCTGGGGTTCATCGTTTACGATGATGTGGCAGATGTATACAGGCTGTTCCGCCGAGAGAACATGGAGCGGGCTAAGGGAGAGCTACCGGGTATTCGCTTTATTTTTGATGTCTGTATCGACGGCTCGGCCATGGACTGCATCCTCGTAAAGGATGATTCGCTCCCTGACTTTTTGGCTGTCATGCGAATGCTAGAGCCATTAGTCAATCGAACTGCCAGCCTGAGAAAAGAAGTTCTGGGCTGACTAGTCTGTGTGTGCCCTAGCTATTCACATGAGGCAGGGCGCTTGTAAGGGGCGCCTTCTCGAAAGCAGTAGCGCTTGGCAAACGACTTCTGCCTTCAATACCGGTTGTGTGCGAGCTTTCAGCTCATTACTGGCGAAACAAGCGCTTCCAGTTTCTAGTGAGAAGCTCTCGACATGCTTCAGGTGCTCCGCCGAAGCAGCGCAAGGAAACTTCCTTCATTCGCTCTTCAGATTCATAGGTAATCGGTTCGCCATCTTGGTCAATGAGCATACCGCCTGCGCCGATCAGTAGTGCGTGACCTCCCACCACATCATGAGCTGACACAGGTACAAGAGACGTACCAACGACAGCATCACCAGCCGCGGTACGAGCGAGGCGATAGGCGATGCTGGGCATCGGAATGAAATCTGCCGGGGCACAAAGCTCTGAGTTGAGTTCGGGTTTGCTTGTTGCGGCAGTGCTTACCAGTACCGAGCTGCTGGACGTCAACCTCAGCTGATCAAGCCGAGTATGTACTGTTTGCCTGTTGCGAATGATTGCTGGCAGGCCTTCTGCCCAAGAGATGCAATCCTCACCGCCATCCGGTGTGACAGGGGCGTAGACCACCCCTAGAACAGGGATTGCATTGTGAAGTAGGCCGACAGAGATTGCTGACCCTGCACGGTGTTGTAGGAAGTCCCCTGTTCCATCGTTCGGGTCGACCACCCAACAGTACTCGTGGCCTGTCATATGGGTTCCAGTTTCCTCACCCCAGAAATCACAATCCAGAATCTTGAGCAGATCTAGGCGTAGCTGAGTCTCTATCTCGGAGTCGATAGCTGCTTTGTCCCCGCGGCCTCGAGGGCCGCCGATACGGTGCCACTCCGTAGAAAGCAGCTTTCCGGCGGAAAGAACCCTCTCAACGACAGGGCCGAGCAAGTCCACGACGTTCATAGAGACCTCCTGCATTAATTGTTTCTGCCCCATATTCTTTTGGGCCGTTTGGGACATCGTCAGCACAGTAAGCCTTCACACGGATGGCTACTGCTGGTCATGTCGGTCAGAGCTAGCCTTCGCTTGATCTAGGACGCTTCGGTCGTAACATAGTGGAGGGCCGCTTTAGTCCACCGTCGAAACGATCAAAGGCATCATCCAGCTCTTCATCACTCGAGCGCTCGCGTAACGTTGCAGATGGTTTGATTTCAGCAATCAGAGCGCTGTCACTCATGCAGACCATGAATCGTGTAACACCCGCTTCGTGAATATATGCAGCCGCTCTCGTGAGATCCATGAAGGTTCTCACCTGATCTCGTTGCGTGTTTAGTACGTAGCGGTTGCGGCCATCCCACACGACCAGGCAGAACCCACCACCTTCAACAGCGACGAAAAACACTCGTCCGTTTTGGATATTCAGGTGAGACGATAGCTGTCTCTCATAGAAAGGGATGGACATCGGTGACTCCTAACAAGATTTATATTTTGATTTTAATGTTCATCTTCTGGAAGTCAAAATTTAAATTTTGATTTGAAAAAAGCATTTAACTTGAACTAATAAAAAACCTATAGAATCGCTGTAACCCCTGCAGTTACTGGCTTCTAGATGGTTTTAGAAAAATCGTCTATCTATAGATTACATGCTCCGGCGCGCTCAAATTTAGCTCTGTGTTCTTACTAACTACGGAGCGCACCTTATGAAGACGCTGCTTAATTTGATCGACAAGGCTTTATCTGCTGACCCGCTTAACCTAGCGCTGTGTACTGGGCTGGTGTTGGGCTTGTTCCTGCTTGTGTGTGTTCTGATCCTTTGGGGGAAGTCGTGATGACCGCACCGAAAACCCTTTTTGCGAAGATGCCTAACGCCTGGATCCGCAATGGAGGACTAGCTGCCTTCGATGACAGGGACCAGCGGGGGGTATGAGTAGGGCTGAGCTCAACATCTCGATCTCCTGTCTGAAGACATACATCGCTATTTGTACCCGCACGCAGTTTGAGACTGGCGTTGCGAGTACAACGTACGCGGAACTGAGTGAGCTGACTGGTCAATCACGGGCGATTGTGAGCCGGGCACTTACTCGGCTTGAAGATGAAGGCTTGATCGATTGCTACAGCCCAACCCGGCGCGGTGGAACCATCATCACGGTGCATCACTGGGAAGATCGCGGATGGGCCAAGATTCCCAAGCGCTGGCTCCTAACCGCCCGTGAGTGGAACAGGGAAGGCCTCGGACCTAAAGGTGTATTGCAGAAACTGCGTCAGTTCAAATTTGAGGATCGGCTTAGCTTGCGAGCACTGAAGGTGTATCTGGTATTGCTGGCTTATCGTGATAGCGGTAAGGGAGAGGGAGACGGCCTTGCAATCATCAGTTACACGCGGATCGCTGCGGTTGCCGGTATTGGCAGGCATCTGGTCAGTGATGCGATCACGAAGCTGCTTGAAATGAACCTGATAACCTTCAGGGCGGGAGATCATCGAGAGGGAGAGGAGGTGGACTTTGATCGGACGAATCGATATCTGATCAGGGGCCTCAATGTTCGCTGGCAGAGTGTTGACTCTGAGGGTAGGGGAGCGAAAGGCGGCAAGATGTCGAAGAATTCAGTATCAGCCGTGCAAGCCGCTCTTCAGTTTGTTAAGAAATCCTAAGCATCAAGAGCTTTGAGAGGGATCTCCGAACTGCTGAGTGAGAGCGCGCGTTCCAATAATGGCTCGCACAGCAGGCCCGCCAGAAGAACGCCGGTAAGTGGAAATTCAGCCTTGACCACGCAAACTTAAATTTTAATGGGGGGTGTAAGGATCGCAGGGTCCAGCACGATCAGAATGGGGTATGTCACGCCATCCTGCTGTTCATGCCCGGCAACTGCCTGGTAACCAACTTTGATCGCGCCGTCGACGATATCCTCAATGCACTGTCGAGTGATCATCTGAACAGTATTCCAGGCTTGCATCCCCTCCGAGGTGTCGCGGAAATTGATGGCCATGTGCGCTAAGTAGGCCATCATCTGGTCGCCCGGCCGCGGCGCGTACTTCATGACCTCCCCGGTCCGCCATCCCTTGTTCCAGTTGTACGGGTATTCGCACAGAATATTTCCTTTACCAGGCCGCATTCCTGCTACCGCTGCTCGCAGCTGTTCGGAATCCTCACGTGAGCATGTGACCCCTGGATCAGAAATGTCCAACACATGCGCGCCGGGCAAAAGGTTTGCCATGTACACGGTAGGTGATTGGCCCCCGCTAAACTTGGCAAAGAAAGGATCTGTCGTGAAGAACAGTGCTTTGTGAAGCTGCGTTTGACCCTTGACCGCGCCGCGGCCAGCAAGGGTCCATTGGGTAATGCTCGAGGAGGTGCCGTGAAGCCAGTCCGTGTAGATGTTCAATGATGGGGCCTATTTTGTCTGAAGTTTTTTTGAAGAAGAGTGAATCGAACGCTGCTATCTGAGTTCTACCCGTCTCGCCGGACAAAGCCTACGGGCGTGCCCTGCAAGCTTGTGTCAATCTATGTTGTTTCAAGAGGAGTGCTGTATTCGAAGCGAATATAGCCTTGTGTCAAACTATGTTGTCGAGGCTGGCACCTAAGACCTCGGTTTTCCCCAGTGTTTTCAAGGGGGCTTGTGTCAATCTATGTTGTTGCCATCCACCTATCCCCTGGTTCCGCCAGGGGGCGTTTCTCGTTCGTAAAGGTAGACAGGGATGTTGATGAAGCTGGCGCCGAAGAAACGGCGCAATCTGCGTAATTTTTACCTGAGTATCGCGGCCGTGATCGTCATTGCCGGCACGGGGCGTTACTTCGCTCACAGGGCCGAGCAGGAGCGGGTTGCCCAGCAGGCGGAGCTGGCCCAGAGTTTGGCGAGCTTGAACGCTGCGCTTCCCAGGAAGGTCGATGCGCTGACCACACTCGAGTACATCGGATTGATGGGTGGTGACACGATCTTCTACCGGTATCGGATCGACCGCCCCGCGCGGATGTTCTCCGAGGAGCTTCTGGCCAGTATGCAAGTACGGGCCCGTAGCGGCCTTGAGCGCCTGGCTTGCAAGGAACCGCAACTGATGGCTGCGATGCGCAAGCACAGGCTCCATCAGGAACATTCCTACCTCGGTCGAAATGGCGTGCTGTTTTCCGTCGAGATTCATCCTGAGCAGTTGAATTGCCCAGGTTGACGGCGAGAAAGCTGCGGATGGCGGAGGCGTTTATCCACAGAGCCTTTTCGTGCCTCCAATGTGATCAGTGAGCTTCGTCGGGTCGCAACGTCAGCACCTGAACGCCATCGCGAGTTACCGCCACGGTGTGCTCGAATTGCGCGGAGAGTTGGCCGTCACAGGTCACCACCGTCCAGCCGTCGCGTAAGGTGCGAACGTCCGCTGTTCCCTGATTGAGCATGGGCTCGATGGTGAAGGTCATGCCTTCGCGTAGCGTTAGGCCGGTGCCGGCTTTGCCCCAGTGCAGCACTTCCGGCGGCTCGTGCATTTCCCGGCCAATACCGTGGCCGCAGTAGTCGCGAACCACCGAATAGCCGTGGGCACGAGCGTGCCGTTCGATGGCGTGGCCGATATCGCCGAGGCGGGCGCCCGGCCTCACGGCTGCGATGCCCTTGCACATCGCTTCATAGGTCACTCGGGTGAGCTGACGAGCCTGGTCCGACACCCTGCCGATCAGGTAGATCTTGCTCGAATCGGTGATGTAGCCGTTCTTTTCCAGGGTGATATCGAAATTCACCAGATCGCCATCGCGCAGCATCTCGTTCGCGCTGGGTACCCCATGGCATACCACCTCGTTGCGCGACGTGTTCATGGCGTAGGCGAAACCATACTGCCCCTTGCTCGCCGGACGCGCCTTGAGTTCATCCACGATGTACTTATCCACAAGGTCGTTGACTTGCAGGGTCGACATGCCGAGCAGGTCCAGCCGGTCCAGATAGCCGAAAACGGACGCGAGCAATCTGCCGGACTCCGCCATCAGAGCGATCTGTTCGGGCGTCTTGCTCATGACGCGTCCGCCATACGCGGCGGTACCGCCACGCCGGCCGCGCGCAGCTCGGCGGCCATCACCTCATTGAAGCTCAGCGTCGGGTTCATCTCGCAGAGCATGCCGATGCGAATCCAGAAGCCTGCCTGGGCATTGATGGAGCGGCCCGAGACGCTGCTTGCCCGACGGATTTGGTCATGCAGCTCATCATCGATATTAACGATGCCCATAGCGGTTTCCTTTATATATTTCGTATATGAAGCATATATAAACACGGACGGGATTGTTCCACCAGCATCGGTAGCAGGACAAAGGCGACTCTCTCATCCTTTACACTAGAGCTGTCCGTCTGCCAGGAGTGCGCAAGCGGGCCCAAGCAAGGCTGGAACAGGAGAGCGGATGAAGCGCGCAGATGTAAAACGCAGAACGGCCGAGGGCGTTCTATTCGATACCCAGATCATGGCCAATCCGGCCAATACCGCCGAGTGGATCGTGTTTTTCAAGAAAGAGGCCGGCCGCAGCTTCTTTCTGGTGGATGAAACCGAGCAGGTAGAAACCTTTGCCAGCCTGGATGAAGTGATACCGGAGCTGCGGGTTCTGGGGATCAAGCGGGTCGAGGTGCAGCTCTGAGAAGTTGCACACAGTTGCCGTGGATCAACATGTGGATATCCTCGTGATACCTGGCTGTAGGCCTTATAAATTGAGGGCTTCAGTAACTTGTACAGAAACTGCTCGCTTACGCGCCCACTATCCACAGGGTATTTGGATAACAGGCTGGTTATCTTGTTGATAAGTATATGAGGGCCTTTTGTGGCAAGGCTTTCAGCGAACTGTACGCTTTATCGCCAGGCTCAATGGTTACCAGGGCGGTAAAGATGGCGATGATTGGCGTCATATAGCGCCGATTCTGCAAACGCACCGGGCTCGAGCACCCGCCCAACGAGGATCAGTGCCGTGCGGCGAAAGCCCTTGGCGGCAACTTTCTCTTCGATATCGGCCAGGGTGCCCAGCACCCAATCCTGATCCGGCCAACTCGCTCTGTGGATAACCGCGATGGGGCAGTCGGCACCGTAGTGCGGCAGCAGTTCACCGACGATGGCCGCTAACTGGCGAACACCGAGATGGATGGCCATGGTCGCGCGGTGTCGGGCCAGGTCATGCAGCTGTTCGCCCTCGGGCATCGGTGACGTAGTGCCGTAGCGGGTGAGGATCACCGTCTGGGCGATACCCGGTAGCGTCAGCTCGGATTCCAGCAGGGCCGCGCAGGCGGCGGTGGCGGTGACGCCGGGAATGATTTCGAAGGGAATGCCCAGGCCACGCAGTTCGCGAATCTGCTCGCCGATGGCGCCGTATAGCGAAGGGTCGCCGGAGTGTACGCGGGCCACATCCTGACCGCGCTTATGGGCCTGATGCAGGAGGTTGACGATTTCCCCAAGATTCAGCTCGGCGGTGTTCACCACCTGTTCGGCGCTGTGGCCTTGCAGCACGGCCTCGGGCACCAGCGAGCCGGCATAGAGGATCACCGAGCAGCTGCGGATCAGACGCTGGCCTTTGACGGTGATCAGCTCGGGGTCGCCAGGGCCGGCGCCGATAAAGTAGATGGTCATGCGGGTTCTCTATCGAATATGGCTAGCGCACAGGTAGCGCGGGCGCTGCGGTCTTTCTCGCCTAGTAGGCGGGCGGAGGCTCCCATGCGTGCTGCCAGGGCCAATGCGCAAGGCTCCGCTACGGCGGGGCTGCCTGTGGCAGTTTGGCTGAGGGCGCTGCCGCCGGTCTTCGCTTGGTAAGCGCTCAGTTGTTCGGGTGAGAAGAAAAACAGCTCGAGGCCCAAGCACTCAGCTAGGCCGCGCAGGCCGGCTTCGTCGCGTTTGTGGGCGATGCTGGCCAGGCCAGCCAGATTGTCCACCGTCAGCCCATACCTGCCCAAGCTGTGGATAAGCAGCTCGAAAAGCTCATCCAGGCTGCAGTCACGGCGGCAGCCCAGTCCGGCGACGACCTGTGTAGGCGAGGCGGGCGGGCGGTTAGAGGCAGTCGGCAACATGAATGGTATTCGGGCTAAGCGGTGGCGTAGCTCAACATGGCACCTGCCAGCGGTCAACCGCGATTGACCGGCCGCTGCGGCCTGCGTAGCCTTCTCGCTTTCGAGGTTCTTCCCGGCAAACAGCCGGGGAGCTAAGAGGGAACAGGGTCGATGCCCTGGCTGCCCCCGCAACTGTAAACGGTCATAACTCCTTCGATACACCACTGCCCTTGGCGGGAAGGTGAAGGACGCGCAACGCGCAGACCGTGAGCCAGGAGACCTGCCTCGATAGACCAGCCACTTGCTCGGACGGGGTGATCCGAAGCGGCCAGCACGCCCTTGCGTGCCGCCTGCCCGTACCCGTCCGCCGAATTGACCGACGCCACGGGGCCCCTGATGAAAACCCTCGCCAAACTGCCTGTCACCATCGTCACCGGATTCCTCGGTGCCGGCAAAACCACGTTGCTGCGTCACCTGCTGGCCAATGCCGGTGGTCGCCGTATCGCGGTGATCGTCAACGAGTTCGGCGAGCTGGGCATCGATGGCGAGATCCTCAAGCAGTGTTCCATCGGTTGCAGCGAGGAGGAGGCCAACGGCCGCGTCTTCGAGCTGGCCAACGGCTGCCTGTGCTGCACCGTGCAGGAGGAGTTCTTCCCGGTGATGCGCGAGCTGGTGGCGCGCCGCGGTGACCTCGACCATATCCTCATCGAAACCAGCGGCCTGGCACTGCCGAAGCCGTTGGTGCAGGCCTTCAACTGGCCGGAAATCCGCAACGCTTGCACCGTCGATGCGGTGATTACCGTGGTCGACAGCCCGGCGGTGGCTGCCGGCACCTTCGCTGCCTTCCCCGACCGGGTGGACGAGCAGCGCAAGCTCGATCCCAATCTCGACCATGAGTCGCCGCTGCACGAATTGTTTGCCGACCAATTGGCCAGTGCCGACCTGGTAATCCTCAACAAGGCCGACCTGCTCGATACCGAGGCGCTGGCCGCGGTGCGCGCCGAGGTGGCCGAGGAGCTGCCGCCAGCGGTCAAGGTGATCGAGGCGCACGGTGGTGATCTGCCACTGAGCGTGCTGCTTGGCCTGAACAGCGAGACCGAGCTGCATATCGACAGCCGACGTACCCATCATGACGATGAAAACGAGGATCACGATCATGAGGAATTCGACTCGTTCCACGTGGAACTACCGGAAACTGACGAGGTGCGCCTGCTGGCTGCGTTGAAGGAGGCAGTGACCAAGTACGGCATTCTGCGGGTCAAGGGCTTCGCTGCGATACCTGGCAAACCCATGCGCCTGCTGGTGCAAGGTGTCGGTCAGCGCTTCGACCGCCACTTCGACCGCGCCTGGCAGGCCGACGAACCGCGCCTGAGCCGCCTGGTAATGATCGGCCAGCAGCTCGACCGCGCGGCCATCGAAGCCGAGCTGAAAGCCGCGCTGGCCTAAGAATTGTGGGAGGGGCTTCAGCCGCGACCGGGTTCGCTGATCGTCGCGGCTAAAGCCCCTCCCACGATTTCGCCCGCTCCACGGAACGAACATGCATTTATTACGCACCCAACCCGGCGCTCAGCTGCCGGCCGATAGCATCGCCGACCTTGGCCAGACCCCGGCCGAGCTGGTGATCCTGTGCACGGGCGATTCGCACCTGTCGTTGCTGGCCGAAGCAGCCCGACAACTGCCGGAGAACTACCCCAGCCTGCGCCTGGCCAGCCCGGCGCAACTGAGTAACAACGCCTCGGTGGATTACTACGTCGAGCAGGTGCTGCAGCATGCCAAGGTCATCCTGATCTCCGTGCATGGCGGGGTGAGCTACTGGCGCTACGGCGTCGAACGCCTGGTTGAGCTGGGTGCGCGCGGCGCCACGGTGATCATGGTGCCGGGCGACGATAAACCCGACCCGGAGTTGAATGCCCTCGGCAACGTCGGTGAAGAAGACAGCCAGCGCCTCTGGCAGTACCTGCGTCAGGGCGGCTTGGAAAATGCCCGCCAGTTGTTCCGCTGCATCGGCAGCCGCTGGCTGGGGCGTGACGATGCCTGGCAGGAGCCGCAAGCGCTGCCGCGCGTCGGCCTTTATTATCCGCAGCACAGCCCGGCCACGCTGGCCGACTGGCGTGCGCAGTGGCAGCCTGATGCGCCCGTGGTGGCGCTGCTGTTCTACCGCAACCATGTGCAATCGGCGAACACCGCCTTTGTCGATACCTTCTGCGAGCATCTCGTTCGTCAGGGCCTCAACCCGCTGCCGATTGCCGTGGCCAGCCTCAAGGAGGCGGCCTGCCTGGATCAGGTGCAGGCCTGGTTGGACGAGACGAGCGTCGCGCTGATCATCAATACCACCGGCTTCGCCCTGTCCAATCCCGAGGCGCCGCAGGCTCGGGTGTTCCGTCGCGATATCCCGGTGCTGCAGGCCATCTGCTCGCTGGACAACAAGGCGCAGTGGCAGGCCAGCGCCCAGGGTCTGGGCTCGCGTGACCTGGCCATGCATGTGGTGCTGCCGGAGCTGGATGGTCGGCTGATCGGCACCGCCATCAGCTTCAAGGGCCTGGCCTGGCGCAGCGAGCGTAGCCAGAGCGATGTGGTGTGCTATCAGGCCCATGAGTCGGGCATGGCTTATGTCGCGGAACTGGCGCGTAACTGGTGCCATTTGGCGCTCAAAAGCAACGATCAGAAGCGAATCGGCCTGATCCTGGCCAACTACCCGACCCGCGATGGCCGCATCGGCAATGGCGTGGGCCTGGATACGCCGGCCGCCGCGCTGAATATCCTGCAGGCGCTGCAACAGCAGGGCTACCCGGTGCATAAGCTGCCGGACAGCGGCACCGCCCTTGTCCACAGCCTGCTCGGCGGCGTCACTAACGATCTGGATGGCCTGGATACGCGGCCCTGTGCGCAAAGTCTGGCACTGGATGATTATCTGACGTTTTTCCACAGCCTGCCGCCGGCCAACCAGCAGGCGGTGCGCGAACGTTGGGGCGAGCCGCAGCAGGACCCCATGTTCCGCAGCAGGCGGATGATGGTCGCCGGGTTGCGCTTCGGCCTGTGCTTCGTCGGCATCCAGCCGGCGCGCGGTTATCAGCTCGACGCGGCGGCGGTGTATCACGACCCCGATCTGGTGCCGCCGCACGGCTATATCGCCTTCTACGCCTGGCTGCGCACGGCCTTCGCCGCCGATGCGCTGATCCACGTCGGCAAGCACGGCAACCTGGAGTGGTTGCCGGGCAAGAGCGTCGGCCTGTCCGAGGGCTGCTGGCCGCAGGCGCTGATCGGCCCGCTGCCGAATATCTATCCCTTTATCGTCAACGACCCGGGCGAGGGGGCGCAGGCCAAGCGCCGCACCCAGGCGGTGATCATCGACCACCTGATGCCGCCGCTGACCCGCGCCGAGAGCTACGGCCCGTTGCGCGATATCGAGCGCCTGGCCGACGAGTATTACGACGCCAGCCAGCTCGACCAGCGCCGCGCCGTGGAGCTGCGCGGCGAGATTCTGGCCAAGGTGCGCGAGGCCAGCCTCGACCGCGAGCTGGGCCTGCAACTCAACGACGACGGCGACAGCTGGCTGCCGCAGCTCGATGCCTACCTGTGCGACCTCAAGGAATCGCAGATACGCGATGGCCTGCATGTTTTTGGTGAGTCGCCGGCCGGGCAACTGCGCCGCGACACCCTGCTGGCGCTGCTACGCATTCCCCGTGGCGATGGCCAGGGCGCCAACGCCAGCCTGTTACGTGTGCTGGCCCGTGGCCTGGAACTGAATCTCGACCCGCTCGATTGCGATATGGGCCAGCCCTGGCAAGGGCTGCGTCCCCAGGCGTTGCAGGTTGTGGATAACAGTCTGTGGCGTACCGTCGGCGATACCCGCGAGCGCCTGGAGCTGCTGGCGCTGAGGTTGATCGAACAGCGCCTGGCAGGGGCGCGCAGCGCAGCCTTTGGCGCCGAGGTGGCGCTGATCCTCGACGGCCTGGCCGAGCATATCGCGCCGCTGCTGGATGCCTGCGGCGACGCCGAGATGAGCGGCCTGCTGGCGGCACTGGAAGGGCGTTTCGTGCCCGCCGGGCCGAGTGGCGCGCCCAGTCGCGGGCGCCTCGACGTACTGCCCACCGGGCGCAACTTCTTCACCGTTGACGTGCGCCACCTGCCCACGCCCACGGCCTGGCGCCTCGGCGTGCAGGCGGCGGATCGTCTACTGGAGCGCCATCTGCAGGATGAAGGCGACCATCTGCGCCAGCTCGGATTGTCGGTGTGGGGCACGGCGACCATGCGCACCGGCGGCGACGATATCGCCCAGGCTCTGGCACTGATGGGTGTGCGGCCGGTGTGGCAGCCGGGCAGCCAGCGCGTCGAGCGCTTCGAGGTACTGCCGTTGGAACAGCTTGGCCGGCCCCGGGTGGATGTCACCCTGCGCGTCTCGGGCTTCTTCCGCGATGCCTTCAACAATCTGATTCGCCTGTTCGACGACGCCGTGCAGGCAGTGATCGAGCTGGATGAGCCGGAAGACATGAACCCGCTGTCGGCGCGTGTCTGGCGCGAGTCGCTGGCGCTCAAGGATGGCGGCCTGGATGAAGCCGAAGCGCGGCGCCAGGCCGGCTGGCGGGTGTTCGGCGCCAAGTCGGGAGCCTATGGTGCCGGCGTGCAGAACGCCATCGAGGAGCGCCTGTGGCAGAGCCGCGCGGATCTGGCCGAGGTGTATCTGAACTGGGGCGGCTACGCCTACGGCAGCGGCGCCGAGGGCGCACCCGCGCGGCAGCGCTTCGTCGAACGCCTGGAGCAGCTGCAGGCGGTGCTGCACAACCAGGACAACCGTGAGCACGACATCCTCGATTCCAACGACTACTACCAGTTCCAGGGCGGCATGCTGGCGGCGGTGGAGACCCTGCGTGGGCTCAAGGTGGCCAGTTACTTCGGCGATAACAGCCAGCCGGATACGCCGCGTATTCGCACCTTGAAGGAAGAGCTCAATCGTGTGGTGCGTGCCCGCGCCGCCAACCCCAAGTGGATCGAAGGCATGAAGCGCCACGGCTACAAGGGCGCCTTCGAGCTGGCCGCAACCATCGACTACCTGTTCGCCTTCGACGCCACCAGCGAGCTGGTCGATGACCACCAATATGCTCTGCTGACCGATGCCTACCTGCTGGATCGCGATACCCGCGACTTTATTCAGCAGCACAACCCCGGTGCGCTCAACGATATCCTCGAACGCCTGCTGGAAGCCCAGCAGCGCGGCCTGTGGGAGAATCCCGGCGAGTATCGCGAAGCGCTGGAAAACCTACTGCTCGATAGCGAGGAGGGCTGATGCGCGCGCTTTTTCTTCCCTCTTCCATTTATGGGAGAGGGGCCGGAGAGGGTTCATCCGGCACCGCCGAGCCCGTAGGGTGGGTTAGCCGCCTGTCGCGGTTGCCGGTCAACTCGTTGAAGCGGCTGCGGCGTAACCCACCGTCGGCGCCACACGGTATATCGCCTGGTGGGTTACGCGGCGCTCTACGTTTTTCTGCAGATATAAAGCCGGCGTTCTGCGCCGCTAACCACCCTACGGATCGTGAGGCACCCATGACTCTCGGTGTACTTAACCGTTTACAGCTTTGGTGGCGAAGCCCGATCACCCGGCGCGAGCGTATTCGTTCGGCCTGCATTGGCGCTGTGGCTGGAATATGGGTCGGTTTGCTGGTGTGTATGCTGCTGACCAGTGAGCCGGTTGGTCTAGGAGAACTGGGCATTTGGGCTTTGCTGGGGGGATTAGTCTGCGCCGGATTGGGAGCCCTTTTTCCCCGCGTCGTAGGGATCATCCTGTTTCCACTTAGTATCTGCGGTATTGGGACTTGAACATGGGCCATAAACAATCTGGTGCGCGCCACGCATCGTCATTGATCCCGAGATAAGCCATGACCGAACATCACTTCCCCCTCGCCGCCGTGGTCGGTGCCGATTCGCTGAAACTGGCGCTGTGCCTGGCGGCCATCGATCCGGCCATTGGCGGCGTGCTGATCGAGGGGCCGCGCGGCATGGCCAAGTCTACCCTGGCCCGAGGCCTGGCCGATCTGCTGGAGGGCGGGCGTTTCGTCACTCTGCCGCTGGGGGCGAGCGAGGAGCGCATCGTCGGCACCCTGGATCTGGACGCGGCGCTGGGCGAAGGTCGGGCGCAGTTCTCTCCCGGGCTGCTGGCGCGCGCCAACGGCGGCGTGCTCTATGTCGATGAGGTCAACCTGCTGCCGGATCATCTGGTCGATCTGCTGCTCGATGCCGCCGCCAGCGGGGTCAACCATGTCGAGCGTGACGGCATCTCCCATCGACATGCCGCGCGCTTCGTGCTGATCGGCACCATGAACGCCGAGGAGGGCGAGCTGCGCCCGCAACTGCTCGACCGCTTCGGTCTCAACCTGGCGCTCGATGGTCAACCGCAGCCGGCCGAGCGTGCCGAGATCGTCCGCCGGCGCCTGGATTTCGATGCCACCCCTGCAGCCTTCCTGCAACGCTGGCAGGGCGAGCAGGCCGCTCTCGCCGAACGCTGCCGCAATGCCCGTCAGCGCCTGGCCGATATCCCGTTGAATGACGCCTCGCTGGGTGAGATCAGCCAGCGCTGCTTCGCTGCCGGCGTCGATGGTCTGCGCGCCGATCTGGTCTGGCTGCGCGCCGCCCGTGCTCATGCCGCCTGGCGTGGCGCGGTGGGCATCGAGCCTGAGGATATTGATGCGGTGGAGGACTTCGTTCTGCGCCATCGCCGTAGTCAGCAACAGCCGCCGGCTGCCACGCCGCCCGAGCAGAGCCAGGCGCCGCAGCAGGCGCAGGAACAGAGCCAGGGCGAAGGCCAGTGGGGCGAGCTGCCGGCGCAGCCACAGGCCATGGGCGAGCGGCGGGTGCCGCCGCGTTGGCCAAAAAAGCTCTGAGCATCCGCCCGCGCACAGCCACTGGCGCGGATGCCCGCAACCGGCCCGGACGACTCGGCGGCGGCCTGCTTGGCGCCGCACGAGCTGGCGCGGGCGGGCGAATCGACTGGGCGGCGACCCTGCGCCAGGGGCGACCGCAGCGCCGCGAGCAGCTAGTATTGCGCCCGCGCAGCCAGCAGGCCGAAGAGCTATGGCTGGTGCTGGTGGATGCCTCCGCCTCCACCCGCCGCCATGGTGCGCTGAGCCGGGCCAAGGGCGTGCTCGCCGAAGTCTTCGACAGCGCCTACCGTCAGCGCGCGCGCCTGGCCGTGCTGCAGGCCGGTGGTCGTGAAGCGCAGTGGCTGTGGCAGGGGCGCAAGGCCAGTGCCGAACTGCATCGATGGCTGCGCGAATTGGGCGCCGGTGGCGGTACGCCGCTGCTTGATGCACTGCAGCAGGCCGGCGACTGGCTGCTGCGTCGGCAGCGGGCGAAACCGCACGAACGCCAGCGCCTGCTGATCCTGACCGATGGCCGTTTGCGTGATCTTCCAGCGTTGGCGCCGCTGCCGTGCCCGAGCCTGCTGCTCGACACCGAGCGTGCGCCGATCCGCCTCGGCCGTGCGCGTAAGCTGGCGCAGGCGCTGCAGGCCGAGTACCAACATATCGACGACCTGGCGCCCGGCGCGTCGGGGCGCACCTGGAGAACCCCATGAAAACCCTGCTGCTGGTCGGCATCGGCGCCGGCGACCCGGACTACATCACCTATCAGGCGATCAAGGCGCTGCGCCGTAGCGACGTGATCTTTCTGATGGACAAGGGCGCGGCCAAGCACAAGCTCAACGCCCTGCGCCGTGAGATCTGCGTCCGTTTCCTCGACGGCCACACGCCGCGCTTCGCCGAAGGCCTGCAACCGGAGCGCGAGCGCGAAGCGGCTGACTACCGCGCCAGCGTTGACGAACTCAACCGTGACAAGCAGGCGGTGTTCGAGCAACTGATCGACGAGCAGATGGCCGACGGCGAGACAGCGGCCTTTATGGTCTGGGGCGACCCGTCGCTGTACGACAGCAGCATCCGCATCATCGAGGCCATCGCCGCGCGCCGTAGCGACTTCGTCTATGACGTAATCCCCGGCATCACCAGCCTGCAGGCGCTGACCGCGCGCCATCGCATCCCGCTCAACAGCATCGGCCGCGCTGTGGAAATCACCACCGGCCGCCTGCTCGCCGAAGGCTGGCCGCAAAGCGTGGACAGCGTGGCGGTAATGCTCGATGCCAAGGACACCTACCGCCGCTTCGTCGGCCAGGGCTTGCATATCTACTGGGGGGCATACGTCGGTACGGCCGATGAAATCCTTATCGCTGGCCCGCTGGATCAAGTGGCCGAACGCATCATCACTACCCGTGCCGAAGCGCGGGAGCGGAATGGCTGGATCATGGATAGTTATTTGCTGCGCAAGGACGGTTCGGAACAGATGTGAGGATACAAACGGTGGACAAGAAGAGCGTTTCCACCCTACGGCAGCACAAGACCAGACCGCTTACATCATGAAGTGATCGGAGCTGTCTTCGGGAGTGAGGCTGTTTTGCGCGCGGCGAATCAAGCGTGGGATCTCATCGATCAGGTAAGCCCAGAATCGGTCGTCGTTCACCGTCTGTTCAACGAGTTGAATGGGCAGGAAACGCCGCATTTCAGTGCGAAAATCCGTCTTCACCTGTGGATCGTTCACCAGCATGGCTGAGTGTTGCGCAGCTTTTTCCAGAAAGACTATTGCCGCTACCTTGTGGTCGTTGAGTTTGGTAGCAAGTAGGTCCAATGCGGGCTCGATTTTCTGCTGCTTCAACCAGAGCAGATCCCAGAGATCGCGACTCTTGATTCGCCCCTGCCTGAGCGCGAAGGCGAGGATCTTGTCGACATAGATTTCCTCGAGTGCTTCTGCGTTGAGGATCAGGCCCTGAGTACCCATGTCTACGCCATAGGGGTTGAGCAGTGTTCTGGGTCTGCTCATGTAGCTCGGGATGGCGCAGATATCGATATGAATGCGCTGGGCTGGCAGGTGTCGCGCATCCGGGCGCGTCTGTACCCTCAGCTTCCAGGTATCGACGTTGCCTGACTCCTTGCTTGGTTCGCTGACGTCTACCTGCAGGCTGTATTTCGTCTGCAGCCTTTCGATCAGGATGGCCCTCAACTGAGCGAAATCGTCTCGGTTGAAATCGGCGCCGCCGGTGAAGTCCAGATCCTCGCTCAGGCGATTGGAGCCATAGCAGGCCCGCAGGCAGGTCCCGCCGATAAAGCAGAGCTTCTCGAGCAGACCGGCTTCGCTCAGCACCAGCATGATGTCGTGATGCAGTAGTTCCTTTTCTACCACGACGCGCAGATTGGCCAGCTCGGCGTGGTTGCCGATGGCCTGGTCTACCAATTGGTCAAACAAAGTCATTGGCGATGCTCCAGTCGATCAGGTCGAGATTCCTTTTCGCCGCCTTCATATCGCGGATGGCCAGCGCAGGCTTGGCTCGCCACATCCGGCATTTGCCGTCGTAATCGAGTTGCCCCGAGAGTGCCTCGGCTTTTTGTGCGGTGTGAACGAATTCAATGGTGCCCCATGAACCACATTTGATCAGGCTGCTGCGGCCCGACGACATCAGCGTGATCCAGTTCATCGGTATTTGAGAAATGATGCCCGAGTCGCTCAGCGCCGTTTCCAGGCTTATATAGTTGAACTCATGTGCACGCAGGCGTGCCGCAGCATGAAACAGCAACAGGCCGGTTGTCGGTTTGGCGGGTCGATAAAAGTAGAGGCCTCGGCAGATACGCTCCAACTTTCCGTCTCGGGCTGCACGGCTGAGCAATGCGCGGTATGCCTCAGCGGAAATGTCCGGAACTAGGGCGCGCATATCGGAAGGCGTGAACAGGTAGCGTTCTGCATTCGCCAAGCTGCTCAGACCGTCATAGAGGCGGCGTAAGGGCTGGGCTGTTTCGCGGCGTTGGCTCATCACGATAACTCAACGGTAAGTGACAATAAGTGTAACTTGCTGTTGAGTTTTCGCAATGAGACGTCTCTGGATGAGACGACGGATACCACCACTTGGTCCGGCCAATGCCTGCGAATCCAGAGGTGTCTACGTTGCTACCGCCGATGAAGTTCTCATCGCTGGGTCGAACGCCTTGCCTCCACTTGCTGCGCAAGGACGGTTCGGCGCAGGGATGGCGTGAGGACGGTGGACAAGCAGAGCGTTGTTCACCTACGCGTTACTCGTGTTTTGAGTAGGCCTGCAGCGATTTTTCCATCACGATGGTGTGTTCCGCGCCATGGAACTCGTCGCGAATTTTCCGATAGCCCATGCTGGCGTAAAAGCCTTCTGCGGTCAGTGATGACGGCACCAGCAGCCGGGAGATACCAGCGTTCAGCGCCTCGGCATGGATCGTCTCCATTAGTTTGCGACCCACTCCGCTGCCCTGATGGCCGGGCTCGATGAAGACCGTTCTAACAACCTCGCCGTCGAGGCTGGCGGTGGCGATCAGATCGTCTTGCATCAAGGCGACGAAAACCTTGCGCTTGTTGAGCAATACAGCCACAGCTTCGGGTGTGAAGCTTTTCTCGACCTGGGCGATCACCTCAGCTGGATAGTCCTGAGCGTTCGACTCGTGTAACGCGGTGATCACTATACGGCTGATCGCCGCCGCATCCTCCTTCGTCGCAAGCCTGATCCTGCAGTCCATGCTGTTCTCGTTCTGTCGTCGGTCAACGATCCAATCGTCCTTAACGTATTTCCATTCCTTGAGCCCGGAAGGCCTTTTCCAGGTCGGGAATATCTTCACGAGCAAGTATCTGCAGGGCGTGGTGCTCTTCCTTCAACTCGAACAGCCTGAGTATCAAGGTGGCGAGTAGTGTGTCCCGGTCTTCCAGGTTTGAGTTGCCCATAGCGAAATCGACAGCTTCGTCGAAGCAGCGCTTATCTATTAATGACTCAAGATGCTCGAGTAATTCTTGCATGCTGTACCACGCTGCCTGGACTCGGATGAGCCCGAACAGGCAGAACAGTGCAAAGCCGGTCATGGCCAGCCCCAGGCCCAGCAGTAAGCCTCCTTCACCACTATCTCCCGCTAACCGCGCAGATGTTGGACGGTACGGGAGGTATTGGACGAACATCGTTTTGGGAAGTACACCTAAGCCAGCTCTGTAGCTGGTTAGGCCGCGCGCGCCGAAAACCACCTGTTCGCCGTCTGCTGTGGTGAACAGAATGTCATAGCAGTACTCATGTCCGAAGCGCGTGCCGTTGCTGCAGGTGGACTCATTGACGACCTGACCCAAGGTGATCACCCCATGCTGCCCAAACTCTCCGTTCTGGGCCACTTCATCGCTGTACAGGATCAAAAAGAAGACACCGCCTGCGGCTATGGCGACTAATGTGACGACCACCCAGAACTCCAATGTTCCTACGAGTCCTTTACTGCAGCTTGCGCGCACTGCACTGCGAATAGCGCGCCAGTACCTCAAGATCTGGTCCATCAGTCGTCCTTGCCTCCAGGCTCATCCTGTCCTTCTATAAGGCGTTTTCTACGAGCTCACCGCCTTACAACCAACTCCAGGACAGTCCGGTATACACCCCAAACCCTTCCCCGGGCGTGGAGCGCGCTACATCCGCGCCGTTGTCGTTATAGCCCGGTGTAACGGTGGCGGCATAGCGCTTGTCGGTCAGGTTGCGCAGGTCGAGCCAGGCTTGCCAGTCGTCTTTCGGCGAGGCGTAGCCGAGGGTGGCGCCGAAGGTGGCGTAGGCATCGGCGTAATAGGAGTTGGCGTAGTCCACTGCGACCCTGGAGGCGTACTGGGTGTTGAGGCCAGCGTAGAAGCCGCTCGGGTGGTCGTAGCGCAGCTCGGCCTGATAGTAGTGGCGCGGCAGGCCGGGCAGGCGGTTGTCGCCGAAGGCGTCATCGTCGCGGTAATGGAAGTCGCTGAAGGTGTAGGCCTGGCGCAGGCTCAAGGCGCCCGCCGCGCCGCCTTGCCACAGCGGGCTGGTCAGGCCGGCTTCGATGCCCTGGTGCACGGTGGGACTGGCGTTGGATTCGGCGAAGACGTTGGGCTCGATCTCGACGGTAAGCAGTTCGTGGCGCACTTGCGAGTAGTAGTAGGTCAGCTCCCACTGGCCCAGTGCGGAATCACCTCGGCCGCCGATCTCGAAGGTGGTGGCAGTCTGGTTGTCCATCGAGATCGGTGCGCGCTGGCGAGAAGCGTACGGCTGGTTGTTGGCCGGGAAGCGCAGTGGCGAACTCCAGATCATCGACCAGGCATGCGGTGGCTCCACCGAGCGGCTGATATTGCCGTACAGCTGCACCTCGGGGTTGAGCTGGTAGCGCAGGCCGATGCGCGGCGCGTAGCCCCAGGTGCTTTCGTCGAGCTTGTCGTCGGTGGCCGGCCAGGTTACCTGCACTTCGCGGCGGGTATGGATCAGCGCCAGGCCACTGGTCAGCCACAGATCGGGCGTTAGCTCCAGCTCGTTGCCGATGTGCAGCACGCTGTCCGAGCCCAGGTGCTCGTAGGCACGCATCAGGGTGCCGGCCGGGTAGGGGGTGCCGTTGACGTCAATCGGCAACGCCGCGGTTTCCTTGGATTTGCTGCTCGGCAGGCTGGTGGTGCTGCGCAGTCCAAGGGTGGTCTCGCTGTTCAGGCCGAACAAGGTGTGCCTGCGGGTGTAGTTCAGAGTGCCGCTTATATCGCTGTATTCCACGCGGATGCGATAGGCGCCGCCCCGGTAGGCGGTCTCGACGATATCCATGGGGTAGTGGTGGTAGGCCAGGCCGGCCACCAGGGTGGAGTCGTCGTCGATGCGCCAGGTGGTCTTGTTGGCCAGCCAGGTGCTGCCAGGCTGGTCGCGGTAGGCGTCGATGCGCAGGTTGTTGGCGGCTGCGGCGCGCGGGTCATGCTCGATCTGCGCCTTGGTCAGGCGGCCCGGTACTTCATGCTCGGTCTCGCGGTAGCGCAGGTAGAAACGCGTTTCCAGATTCTCGTTGAGTCGGTAGCCGAAGTTGGCGGCGAGGCCTTTGCCCTTGCCCGATGAGTGATCCTGATAGCCGTCGGTTTCGCTATCGGTCACGGCCAGGTAGTAGTCGAAATCGCCCAGCACCTGGCCGGAGGCGATGCTGCGTTTCTGGTAGCCACGGCTGCCCGCCTCATAACGCAGCTGCAGCTTGGGCGCGGTGTAGCCGGTGTGGGTGATGTAGTCGATGGCGCCGCCCAAGGCCAGCGAGCCACGCTCGAAGCCATTGGCGCCACGCAGCACCTCGGCGCGACTTATCCACAAGGGTTCCAGCAGTTCGTAGGGGGTGCCGCCGGGGCCGGTCAGTGGCAGGCCGTCGAGCATGATATGGGTGCCGGAAGCATGCGAGCCGGGGCCACGGTTGATCCCCGAGCCACGCACGCTGATCTTCACGCCCTCGTTGCCGGGCGACTGCGCGTAGACGCCCGGCTGGTAGGCCAGCACGTCGGCGATACCGGCCACACGGCCCTGCTCGACCTTGGCCATGTCCACCAGGTTGGTGGCGCCGGGCACCTGCTCCAGCGCCTCGCGCGCAGCTTCCTCTTCGCTGATCTGCACGCCGCTGACTTGCAGCGGGTCGAGCTGCACGGGCTCATCGGCGAAAGCGCTCTGGGCGCTCAGGCAGGCGAGCGCCAGCAGGGTAAGCCGGGCAGGTTGGCGGGAAAGCGGCAGGGGCGGCATGCAAGGGCTCCGTTGAGCGGGCGGCGACTCTGTCTGATGGAGGTCGCGAGGTGTGGGTCACGGTCAAGCCGCCAGCCGACGCAATCAGTGTGCTTGACCGGGGGGCGCGCCCTGATGCGGGCATCGATCAGCAGCGCCAGTGACTGTCCCCAGGCTTGACCGGCCTGCATGCTCTGGCCCATCAGATGGGCATGACGGCGATGGTGTGCTTACGGGTCTGCGAGTTGCTGCCGATTGCAGCAGGACGGGGGCGCCTTGGCAGTCTGCGCGGCAGACTGTGTACAGGACTGCGCCAGGTGGCGCAAGGCGCACGGCGCTGTGGGGAATGCTGTGCCGCCGGCAGACGAACAGTAAGCCGGCGGCTCAGGGTCAGGCGGGTGCGAAGAACCCGGTGATCGCCGTGTGCGCGCTGGCACGGGCTTCGCTCAGGGCAGGTTCGCCACGGGCAGTGCCTTCGACGCAGAAAAAATGCAGGTCGCGCAGGCCCACGGTTGCCAGCGCGGCCTGCAGATAGGGACGCAGAAAGTCCGGTTGGCGCGCGTGCTCGCCGCTGATCAGGCCGCCCGAGGCGATCGCCACGTACACCGGGCGGTCGCGCAGCAGGCCGACCTTGCCTTGCGGTGTGCCGTTGAAGGTCACGTGAATGCGCACGATGTGGTCGATCCAGGCCTTGAGCGCAGACGGTACCGTGTAGTTGTGCATCGGCGTGGCGATCAGCAGCATGTCGGCGTCGTCGAGCTGGCGGATCAGCTCGGCGGAACGCTGCAGCGTGCTCCCCGCTTCGGCCTGCACCGCACCGGGCGCCGAGGCGAGTGCCACCGCGTAGGCGCTGTCGGCATGCGGCAGGTCGTTGAGGTCGATATCCTGCACCGCGAGCGAATGGCGGGCGGCCAGGCCGTCAAGCACCTGCTGCGACAGGCGCAGGCTTTCCGAATCGGCGCCGCGTGAGCTGGCGATGAGGCGAAGGATGCGAAGGGGAGTGCTCATGCTGACGTTCCTCGCTGAAGCTGGCCTCAGGCCAGGTTGGCCTTTTCCAGCCCGTACAGCTTGTCGGCGGAGCCGGGCACGTTGCGGAAGGCCACGCTGAGGCGGTTCCAGCCGTTGATGGCGACCACCAGGAACGACAGGTCGGCCAGCTCCTGCTCGGAGAACTGCTCGAGCACGCTGGCGTAGATGGCGTCCGATACGCCGTGCGGCGACAGCTGGGTCAGGGCCTCGGTCCACTCCAGGGCGGCGCGCTCACGGGCCGAGAACAGCGGCGACTCGCGCCACACAGCGACGTGGTGCAGACGCAGTTCGCGTTCGCCGTGGATCTTGGCTTCCTTGACGTGCATGTCCACGCAGAAGGCGCAGCCGTTGAGTTGCGAGGCACGCAGGGTGACCAGGTGAGCCAGTTCGGTGAGGAACGGCGTCTTGTTCAGCAGGGTGGAGAATTCCGCGTACTTGCTGGCGGTCTTGGGAGAAAGTTTGAAGTAGTCGAGACGCTGGCTCATGGTTTTCATCCGTATCCGAGTTGAGAAGAAACCGATGCCTCTCTGCTGTCGGCAGAACTACCCTGGCCCGGTGGAGATGAATGTACGCACCAGTGGCTTAACCACATAGATCCATTATTAGCGTTTTCGACTGGTCCACTTTGCGTGAATATGCCAGTCGTCATTCGGCCAAGGCGATACTCGGATGAGGATGGCTTGCGGCCTCGGCGCCGCAAGCCTGGATGAAAGCCCTACTCAGGCCGGCTGGTAGTTCAGCGGCCGCTTCGACGTTTCCGGCAGCGCCAGGCCGCCGGCGAGGGCAATCAGGGCGATGACGATCAGGTAGTAGGCCGGTGACATGCGGTCGCCGGTCTGCTCGATCAGCCAGGTGGCGACCAGCGGCGCGGTGCCGCCAAAGATGGTGTAGGCCAGGTTGTAGGTGAAGGCCGAGGCGGTGTAGCGCACCCGGGTCGGGAACTGTTCGGAGAGCAGCACGGCGGTGACCACGCCGCAGATCACTGCGCCGACGGCGAGCAGCATGGCGCCCAGCGCCGAGGGAAGCAGCGCGCCGGAGGTGGCGAGGGTAAAGGCCGGGTACACCGCGACGATCAGTGCCACCCCGGCGGTGAGAATGGTGCGGCGGCGGCCGACGCGATCCGAATAGCGCCCGACCAAGGGGCACAGCAGCGCGGCGAAGGTCAGCGCCACCAGGCTCGCCAGCAGCGCGGTCGGCCGCGTGGCACCGCCGACCACCTGCATGTAGGTGGTGAGATAGGTGGTGAACATATAGAACGACAGCGCCGTGGCGGAGATGAACGCGCCCAGGCAGGCGATGGTCGCGCCGTGCTCGCGCAGGGTTTCGATCAGCGGCGAATGCTCTGGTGCGGGTTCGGCGGCCATCGCCTTGAAGGCCGGTGACTCGTCCAAACGCAGGCGCATGTACAGGCCCACCAGGCCCAGCGGCGCGGCGATCAGAAACGGCAGGCGCCAGCCCCAGGCCTGCATCTGCTCGCTGCTGATCAACTGGTCGAGGCCGAACACCAGGCCGGCTGCCGAGGCGAAGGCGAGGAAGGTCGACACCGGCACGAAGCTGCCATAACGGGCCTTCTGTTCGGTGGGCGCATGCTCCATGACGAAGGCGCAGGCGCCGGCGTACTCGCCACCGGCGGAGAACCCTTGCAGGCAGCGCGCCAGCGCCAGCAGCAGCGGGGCAAGCAGGCCGATGCTGGCGTAGGTCGGCAGCAGGCCGATCAGCGTGGTGGCGCCGGCCATCAACAGCACGGTGATCGACAGCACGCGCTTGCGCCCGATGCGGTCGCCGAGAATGCCGAAGACGATGCCGCCCAGCGGGCGCAGGGCGAACGACACGGCGAATACCGCGAAGGTCTGCAGCAGCGCCAGGGTCGGATTGCCCGGCGGGAAGAACAGCGAGGCGATGGTCACGGCGAGAAAGCCGTAGACGGCGAAGTCGAACCACTCGACGAAGTTGCCGATGGCCGATGCGGCGATCACCTTGTGCAGTGTGGCCGGGCTGACCTGCTGGCCTGTATGGATGGCATTCATGCGGCGCTCCTGATCCCTGATTCAAACGGTTTCAGGCAGGTTACGGAGCGATGGCGCGCCTGAGGGCTTTGCAGACGACGGTGGCGTTGCCGTGAGCGACGCGTCTACAGCCTCAGCGCGCCAATGGCAGTGCGATGCCGATCAACACGAAGAGCACCCCGCAACTGCGATTGAAGGCACGGCCGCCGCGCTGCAGCCAGGGCCGTACGCGAAAGGCCAGCAGCGCCAGCAGCAGTTCGACGAGGAATTCGACCACGGCAAAGGTCGCTGCCATCACCACGAACTGTACGGCCAGGCCGCGCTGCGGATCGACGAACTGCGGCAGGAACGCGCCGTAGAACAGGATCACCTTGGGGTTCGACAGCGCCGACAGCAGGCCCTGGCGAAACAACCGGCTGGCGCTGGGGCGGGCGCCGCTATCAGCCAGCTTCAGATTCATCGGCGGCGAGCGCCACAACTGCACCCCCAGCCAGATCAGGTAGGCGCCGCCGATCCACTTCAGCGCCAGCAGTGCGTTGGGCGCGGTCTTGAGCAGGGCACTGAGGCCGAACATGGCCAGGGCGATCAAGGTACTGAAGCCGACCACCCCGCCAAGGATGGTCGCCAGCGCCATGCGTGCGCCGTACAGCCCGCCGTGGGTCAGCGCCAGCAGGCTGTTGGGGCCGGGCGTCAGGGCCAGGCCGAGGGTGGCGACGAAGTAGACGAGCCAGAGTTCGAGGGCCATGCGGGTCTCCTGTGAATGCGCGGCCAGTCTAGTCAGCGCTTGCGGCGACAATGAGGTAGATTCTGGTCATCTAGCGGTGATTACTGGACAAGTCATGGCCGAAAGTCCCGATCTGCGTTTTCTCCTGTTGCCACTGCCGGAGTTCGCCCTGCTGCCCTTCGGTGGTTTTCTCGACAAGTTACGCTTCAGCGCCGATGACGAGGACTACAGCCGCCAGCGCTACTGCGCCTGGACGATTCTTGGCCTGCAACCCGGGCATGCTCCATCCAGCAGCGGTGCGGCGCTGCGTATCGAGGCCACGCCGGAGCAGATCGATCTGGCCGACTTCGACTACCTGGTGTTGTTCGGCGGGCGCAACGCGCAGGCCACCGCTGCGCTGGCGCCGGCCTACCAGCTGCTGTTACGTCGCGCCGCGCGCGCCGGGGTGAAACTGGTGGCAATCGACAACGCCAGCTTTCTGCTCGCCGCCTGCGGCCTGCTCGATGGTCATCGGGTGGCGGTGCATTGGCGGCACGAGGCGGAATTTCGCGCCAGTTTTCCGCATCTGCGCCTGGCCCGCGAGCGCCTCTATTGCCTCGATGGCGCGCGGATTTCCTGCGCCGGGGGCACGGCGGCCATCGACCTGGCGGTGGAACTGCTGGCCCAGGGCAGTGGCCGGGCGCGGGCGCTCAAGGGCCTGGCCGATATGCTGGTGGACGAAACGCGTAGCGGCCAGCACGCGCTGCGTTCGCTGCACACGACATCGAGCGGCGAGCGCCATGTCGACCGCGCCATCGCCCTGATGCGCCATGGCCTGGCCAGTGCCGACGGCATCGAGCAACTGGCGGCCAGTGTCGGCATCAGCCGGCGTCAGCTCGATCGCCTGTTCCAGGCCAGCCAGGGCATGAGCGCACGTGAATACTGGAACGAACTGCGCCTGCAGCACGTACGCTGGCGCCTGCTCAACTCCAGCCACAGCCTGGCGCAGCTTGCCGACGAGATTGGTGTCAGCGATGCCAGTCATCTGGGCAAGCTGTTCCGTCAGCGCTTCGGTACCACGCCTGGGGCAATGCGCCGCCAAGCCAAACCCACGGCGTAGGAGCGGCTTCAGCCGCGAAGCTGTGACAGCAGCGGCATCCACACCGAGGCCAGTAGCAACAGGGCCATACAGCGGTTGAACAGTCGCAACCTCGCCGGATCCCGCAGCAGGCGTGCGCTGCCAATGCCAAGCAGGCCCCAGGCCAGCAGACAGGGCGTGGAGACGAGCAGAAACAGTGTCGCGTAGCTCGCCACGGCGGCGAACGAGGCCTGGCCATCGAGGAAGATCGCCGTGACCGACACGGTCATCAGCCAGGTCTTGGGGTTGATCAGTTGCAGACCGGCGCCCTGGACGAAGCCCTGGCGTTGATCGACGCTGCGCTCGTCCAGGCCGGCAGCTTCGGCGCGCATCAGTTTGCAGGCCATCCAGCTGATCCAGGCGGCGCCAGTCCAGCTCATTGCTGTCTGCAGCAGGGGCGCGCGGGCCAGTAGTTCGCCCAGGCCCAGGCCGACCACCAGCAGCATCAGGCTGGCGCTCAGACTGGCGCCGACCGCGATGGCCAGGGCAATGGACAGGCCGAAGCGGGCGGCGCTGCCGAGTATCAGCAGGTTGGTCGGGCCAGGCGTGATCGAGGCCGCCGAGGCGAACAGGATGAAGGGCAGCCACTGGTTCATGGCCGGGCTCGGGTGGCGGTGAATGGCATGGGGAATCGCTCCATGGAATATGGCGCGATTGTCCGGCCGCCGGATTCAGCGGTCTTGAAGCTTTGTGCAGAGGTTGCGGTAGGCGCCTGGGCTCAGACCATTGGCGCGGCGGAACCAACGCCCCAGGTGGCTCTGATCGGCAAAACCCAGATCACTGGCTACATCCGCCGGGGCCGTGCCGAGGGCCAGCAGACGCCGTGCGCGCACCAGGCGCAGCTGGATCAGGTAGCCATGCGGTGCGATGCCGAAGGCCGCCTTGAACGCACGGCTGAGGCGAAAGCGATCCACACCGCAGACTCGCGCCAGCTCGTCGAGGCCGATGTTCTGGTGAAACTGCGCATGCAGGTACTCGCGGGCGCGCAGGGCAACGGAAGGGATGTGCGGGTTGCCCGGCGGGCGCTGGCGCCAGTGCAGGCTGCGCGAGATGCGCTCCAGCAGCGCATCCAGCGCGGCGTCGCGCACCATGCGCGGCTCACCGTCGTGTAATGCCTGCAGGGCGTTGGCGATGCACGGCAGCAGGCCGGGGTCGTCCGGCTGGGTGCGCGGCACGCCGGGCAGGCAGTCGCTGGGCGTCTGTTCGAACAGCGCCGGCAGCGCGCGCTGCAGCCACGCTGGCTCGAGGTAGAGCGTGGAGTAGGTGAAGCCACCCGGCGACGGCGCATGGCCGTCGTGAATGTCGCCGGGTTCGAGGAAGAAGGTCTGCCCGGCAACGCTGCTGAACAGCGCACGGCGGCAGTGGAACTGCTGCACACCCTGTTCGGTGAAGCCGATCAGGTAGCTGTCGTGCCAGTGCGGGTCGTAGGCGTGGCCCTCGAAATGCGCACGGATCACCTCGATGCCGGTATCGGCATCCTGCTTGAGGTCGACCCATGACTGCGCGTTCATCGCCTGTTGCCTATCGCTGCTGTGGACCGATGAGCTTAGCGCGTTCGGCGCGCAGGCCTAGAAGGTTTGTGCAGCAGATGAAAAGCTCGCGGACAAGTCCGCTCCCACAACTCCAGCGGCGTTCTGTGGGAGCGGACTTGTCCGCGAAGCTTTTCTCCAACAGGCCCCTACAACTCGGGATACCAGCGCGGGGTATACACCCACTCGCCGCCATTGGCTCGCGGGAAGCGACGGGTCTGGCTGGAACCGATGATCACCAGGGTGCGCATGTCGACCATCTCCGGCGTCAGCTCGCCCAAGGTGAGGCTACGCAGTGCTTCGGCAGGACGGCCGATATCGCGGCCGAGCACCACCAGCGTTTCCGGCGTGCGGTGCTGGCGCAGCAAGTCGAGCGCGCGGCCGAGCTGCCAGGGGCGGGATTTGGAGATCGGGTTGTAGAAGGCCATGGCCAGGTCGGCCAGGGCAGCGTGCTCCAGGCGTTTCTCGATCACCGCCCAGGGCTTGAGGTTGTCTGATAGCGAGATCAGGCAGAAGTCATGACCCAGCGGCGCGCCGGCCTTGGCAGCCGTGGCCAGGGCAGCGGAAACGCCCGGTAGTACTTCCAGTTCGACGTCTTGCCAGGCCTCGCTTTGCGGGCTTTCCAGTGCTTCCATCACGGCGGCGGCCATGGCGAACACACCGGGGTCGCCCGAGGAGATCATCACCACGCGGCGGCCGCTGGCGGCCAGCTCGAAGGCGTGGGCGGCGCGCTGCAGCTCCTCGCGGTTATCGCTGGGGTGCAGGCATTGATCGGCACGCAGCGGGCCGGCCATCTTCACGTAGGTGTCGTAGCCAAGCAGGTCTTCGGCTTCGTCGAGGGCGCGGCGCACAGCGGGGGTCATATGTTCGGCGGCCCCAGGACCAAGGCCGACCACGCTAAGGCGCCCACGGCGCTGGCCGAGGCGCTCGATATCCAGCGGTCGCTCGCCCAACAGCAGGCGCAGGCCGTCGCCAATATGGTGCTCGGGCGGCAGTTCGCTGGTGTTGTGGATAAAGCGCAGCGGCAGGTTCAGTGTCTGCGCTGCCGCGTGCAAGTCAGCGTTGGCCATCAAGCTTTTATCCGCGATCAGGCACGCCAGCGCCTGCGGCGCCAGGTTGGCGGCGCTGAGTGCCTGCTGCAGGCGCGCCGGCAGGTCGGCGCCGGGGCGTTCGATCAGCGCGGCGGCGCAGCGCGGGTGGATCAGCAACTCGTCCGGTTGCGCCGGACGCGCCTGCGCGGTGACGTGGATGACCCGGCGGGCGGTTTTATCCACAGGCAGTTGCGCCGTCTCGAGCCAGGGTGCCTGGCCTTCGATGCGTACCGTTTCGCCACCGAGCAGGTCGCTGACGAAGCGCTTGCCTTGCTGCAGGTCGGCCAGCGCGTAGCCGGCCGGCGGCTCCAGCAGGCAGGTGCCGAAGCGCAACTCGCCGCTGGTGGTGATGGCTGGCGTGACGTCCAGGTGCGCGGCGATCTCGCGGGCCAGGCGGTTGACCCCAGCCAGGCCACCGAGCAGCGGCACCACGGCGCTACCGTCTTCGGCCAGGGCCAGCACCGCCGGCTCGGCGCCCTTTTCCGCCAGCAACGCGGCGAGACTGCGAATGACGATGCCGGCAGCGCACAGCACCACGAGCGGCTGGCCGGCGCGATACAGCGCGCGCAGGTGCTCGCCGAAGTCATCGTAGTGGCGCTCGGCGCCATCGGCGCGGCCGCGCAGGCCATGGATCACGGCCTGTGGATAAAGCGCCTGGAGGCGTTGTGCAGTGGCCAGCGCGCTGGCGCCGAGGATGACGATGTTCATACGGTAAATCCTGTAGCCCGGATGCAATCCGGGGAATGGGTTTCCCGGATTGCATCCGGGCTACGGTCTTGAGACGGGTAGGGCGGGTGCAACCCGCCAGCTCGCTGTTGGCGGGTTGCACCCGCCCTACGGGATTACCCCCGCCATTTCTGTCCTGGCACCAAAATCATGGAAAAGTACGGCGACTCCATCGGCTCCACCTCGTCCAGCGCGACGATCTTCTGGCTGGCCATGGTGGCGCGTTCGACGTAGTGGGCGCGGTCGTCCAGGCCGAGCTTGCGCAGCACGCGGCGCACCTTGTCGAAGTTGCGGCCGAGCTTCATCACCACGGCCGCTTCGGCGTCGCGCAGGCGTTGTTCCAGCTCGTCTTCCGGCAGCACGCCGGAGAGCACGCTCAAGCTCTGGTTGCGGTACACCAGCGGCGTGCCGAGCACCGAGGCGCAGCCGAGCATCGAGCACACGCCGGGCACCACTTCTACCTCGTAGCGATCGGCCAGGCGGTCGTGCAGGTACATGTAGGAGCCGTAGAAAAACGGGTCGCCCTCGCAGATCACCGCCACGTCCTGGCCGGCGTCCAGCAGCCGGGCGATCTGCTCAGCGCAGGTGTCGTAGAAGTCGGCGATCACATCTTCGTAGGACAGCGGCGGGGCGAGCTTTTCGGTGGTCACCGGGTAGACCAGTGGCAGGCGCTGCTGGGTGTCGTCCAGGTGCGCTTCGATGATGCCGAAGGCATTACCGCCGTGGCCGGCGTTGTGCTTGGCCTTGGCCACGAAATAGGCCACCACCGGTGCGCCTTTGAGCAGGCGCAGGGCCTTGAGGGTGAGCAGCTCGGGGTCGCCAGGGCCGACGCCGAGGCCGAGCAGACGGCCAGCCATCACTCCACCTCCGAGGCGAGGGCGTTGACCGCCGCCACCGCCATGGCGCTGCCGCCACGGCGGCCACGGACGATCACGTAGGGCACGCCACGGCTGTCTGCGGCCAGGGCGTCCTTGGATTCCGCCGCGCCGATGAAGCCCACCGGCATACCGATGATCAGCGCCGGCTTCGGTGCACCGGCGTCGAGCATTTCCAGCAGATAGAACAGCGCGGTGGGCGCGTTGCCGATCACCACCACGCTGCCTTCCAGGTGTTCGCGCCAATGCTCCAGGGCTACCGCCGAGCGGGTGTTGCCGACTTCGCGGGCCAGCTCCGGTACGCCGGCGTCATGCAGGGTGCAGATCACCGGATTGTTGGCCGGCAGGCGCGGGCGGGTGATGCCCTCGGCGACCATGCGCGCGTCACAGAGGATCGGTGCACCAGCCAGCAGCGCGGCGCGGCCAGCGGCGCCGGCACCGGGGGAGAAGCGCAGATCCTCGACCACGTCGACCATGCCGCAGGCGTGGATTACCCGCACGGCGAGTTTTTCCAGGTCGGCGGGGATGCCATCGAGGTTGGCCTCGGCGCGGATGGTGGCGAAGGAGCGGCGGTAGATTTCCTGACCGTCGCGGATGTAATCAAGCATCGGGGGTTCCTGCGGGTGTTGGCGGGCGAACCAGGCGCCGGCCTCGTCGATGGTCATGTCTGGTGCCAGCAGGCGGCCGAAACCTGGCGCCTCGGGCGTGCGTTGATAGAGCTGGTAATGTTCGGGCGTGCTGGCCAGCAGCGTGTAGGGCTGCACGCGAGCGCTGGCGCAACTGCGCGAGCAGGCGCTGAGGTGTACCTGCGGACGAGCGCCGTTTTCGCGCAGTCGCTCGGCCAGCTGCAGGGCGTGCTGCTTGCTGTCGGCCAAACCGCGGGCGCAGGCCGCCGAGCCGGTGCAGGCGACCAGGCCGAGCAGCGGCTCGTCGGTCTGGGTGAGCAGCCCCAGTTCGGCCAGCGCGGACAGCAACTCGCCGGCCTTCGCTTCGGGTACGTTGCCCAGCAACAGACCCTGCCAGGGTGTCAGGCGCAACTCGCTGTCGCCGTGGCGCTCGCTCAGTTCTGCAATGGCGAGGAGTTGGTCGGCGTGCAGGCGACCCAACTGAGCACCGGCCGCCACCATGCGCAGGCCGCTCTGCGCCTGTGGATAAATTCCTGCCGGAGCCCGTCCAACGCCAGCGCTCGGCTGCCAACGGGCCGGCACCGGTTGCAAGGGGAAATCCAGTCGAGTCTGCAGGCGTTGCAGCAGGTCGGCCACCGGGATATGCGTCAGCAGCTGACGCATGCGCGTTTGCTCCGGGGTGGCAAGTTCGAGGAACAGCAGCAAGAGCTGGCGCACCAGTTCGACCGCCTGCGTCACCTCGACTCGCGCCGGTGGCGCGTCGCTGGGACAGCCGGCCAGGCCCAGCAGTATGTGGGTTTCGTCCTCGGCGGCCAGCCACAGGTCATGGGGATGTTCACGCATGGCCAGGGCTTCGCCACCGTCCAGTTGCAGGGCGAACTTGGGCGACAGCGCATGCAGCGCCGGGGTGTCCTGCAGCAGGTCGAGCAACTGGCTGGCCAGCGGGCGTACGTCCATCCGCATGTGCGGATCGAGGCCGGCGGCAGGGCTGAGCAGCAGGTTGCGTACATCGTCGGCGGCGGCCACGCGCGGTCCGAGGCCAGCGCCGAGCAGAGCGTCGATCAGCGTGCTCTCCTGGCCGGGCAAGACGCCACGAATCTGCAGGTTGCTGCGGTTGGTCAGCTCCAGCACGCCACTGGCATGCTGCAACGCCGCCTCGGCAATCGCCCGCGCCTGGGCACTGCGCAGCACGCCGCCGGGCAGCTTGATGCGGCAGATGCCGCCATCCAGCGCAGGGACGATACGCAGCAGGCCGGGGCATGCAGAAGGGCGAACGGGCGCGAGCAAGGGATCACCTGTGGATAACGACGCGGCGACCGAACCAGCGAAATTCGCCCATAGGGAATTTCATGGCATCGGTACACCCCGCCCGATGTTGGCACTCGCGACCAGCGTTCGTCGGCAGGTCTCCTGGCTGACAGGTCATGATCCGCTGCGCCTTCCCGGTTAACAGGCCGTTGAAAAACTACCTACGTTGGCAATACGGCGTTAAAAACGGCCTCAAAATGCTCATTTACAACACGTAAATTGCGCTTTTTCGGCCGTTTTGCCTTGTCTTGCCTACCTCGCCTACGTTTTTCAACGGCCTTTCACCCAGTGGCCGATTGCATTGGACTCGCTGTTTACAGTTGCGGGGGCAGCTCGGTCGCGATCAGAGATCGCTCCGGATTCCCTCTTAGGCCCGTTTTTTAAGGGGCACCGACGAAGGCTGTATTATGCCCGCTTTGCCCGGCGTCGCGACACGCGCCCTGTCGGCTACTTGCGAGGAAGGTGGATGAAACCCTGGTTGACCCTGGTTGGCATCGGCGAAGACGGCTATCCCGGTTTGGGCAAGGCCGCGCGCCGCGCCCTGCTGACGGCCACGCGCATCGTCGGTGCGCCGCGGCAACTGGCCTTGCTGCCGCCGTGCATCGGCGGCGAACGGGAGACCTGGCCCAGCCCCTTCGATCTTGGGCCGCTGCTGGCGAAGCGCGGCGAGGCGGTGTGCGTGCTGGCCAGCGGCGACCCGATGTTCTACGGCGTCGGCGCCAGCCTGGCGCGCCAGGTGCCTGCCGATGAGTTGCAGGTATTGCCGGCACCGTCTTCGGTGTCGCTCGCTGTGGCGCGCCTGGGCTGGCCGTTGCAGGAGGTTGAGGTGATCTCCTTGGTCGGCCGGCCGCTGGCCACGCTCAACGCCCGGTTGTATCCCTGTACGCGTCTGTTGGTGCTGAGCGCCGATGGCGACACGCCTGCTCAGGTCGCCGAAGCCCTGCGTGCGCGCGGTTTCGGCGCCAGTCGCCTGACCCTGCTGGAGCATCTGGGCGGCCCTGACGAGCGCCGCATCGAGGGCCTGGCCGCAAGCTGGAACTTGCCGCGTAGCGCCGACCTCAACCTGCTGGCCGTGGAGTGCCTGGCCGACGCCGGGGCGCAACTGCTGCCGCCGACCTGCGGTCTGCCGGACGACGCCTACCGCCACGATGGGCAACTGACCAAGCGCGACGTTCGCGCCGTGACCCTGGCGCGTCTGGCGCCACTGCCTGGCGAGCTGCTGTGGGATGTCGGCGCCGGTTGTGGCTCCATCGGCATCGAATGGATGCGCGCGCACCCGGCCTGCCGAGCCATCGCCATTGAGGCCAACAAAGGGCGTCAGGATCATATCCGTCACAACCGCGATGCCCTTGGCGTCCCCGGCCTGCAACTGGTGGCCGGGCATGCGCCCGAGGCGCTGGATGCGCTGCCGGCTCCGGATGCGATCTTTATCGGCGGCGGCGTCACCGTGCCCGGCGTGCTGGATGATTGCTGGGCCGCGCTCAAGGCAGGCGGGCGACTGCTGGCCAACGCCGTGACGATTCAGAGCGAGGCGGCGCTGGTGGCCTTCCGTGAACAGCATGGCGGCGAGCTGCTGCGTCTGACAATGGCCCAGGCGCAGCCCTTGGGCGGCTTCGATACCTGGCGCGCGGCGCTGCCGATCACTCTGCTGGCGGTACGCAAACCGTGAGTGCGCGCATCCTGCTGCTCGGCGGCACCACCGAGGCGCTGCGCCTGGCCCGTCGCTTGGGGCCGGAGGCGATCTACAGCCTGGCCGGCCTTGGCCGCGTGCCGGAGGATCTGGCCTGCCGCGTGCGTGTCGGCGGTTTCGGCGGCGCCGAGGGCCTGGCCGCCTTTATCGCTGGCGAAGGCATCGAGCTGCTGCTGGATCTGACTCACCCCTACGCGGCGCAGATCAGCCATAACGCGGCCCGTGCTGCCGAGATCGCCGGCGTGCCGTGTTGGGCGCTGCGTCGTCCGGGCTGGCAGGCCGGCCCGGATGATGACTGGCGCGAAGTGGAGGGCTGGGATGAACTGACCCGCGCCCTGGCGCCCTTCGAACGGCCGTTCTTCACCTCGGGGCGCGAGCCGCTGGCGCATCTGCACGAGATTCCCGCGCATCAGCACTGGACGGTGCGCTGTCTGCAGACCGAGCCGGCACCGCCGCGTGCCGAGGTGATCGGTGCGCGTGGGCCGTTCGCCCTGGACCAGGAGCGCGCGCTGTTCGCCCGTATCCGCTGCGACGTGCTGGTGAGCAAGAACAGCGGCAGCGCCTCCACCGAGCCGAAGTTGCAGGTGGCGCGGGAGCTTGGATTGCCGGTGCTGCTGCTGCGTCGTCCGTCTTTGCCAGCGGTGAAGCGGGAGTTCGCCGAGCCGGACGCCTTGTGGGAGGCGCTTCAGCGGCGAATGGATGGCTGCCGTCGCGGCTGAAGCCCCTCCCACAATGGTTACATCCGCCCTACGCTTGCTGTTGCGCTGCTAGACTGCCGGCCCGTTCTGGAGACCGTCATGAGCCAAACCCCCTACGCCCGCATTCTGTTCATCGGCCCCGGCCTCGGTCGTGGTGCTTCGGCCGAGCGTTTGCGGCAGCGCGTTGAAGCGCTGTTGGGTGAGGCGCATCTGCATGACAGCGAGCAGGACGGCTTCTGGCAGGCCATCGATGAGGCGCCGCGACCGCTGCTGGTGGTCGATCTGGAGCCACGCGCCGATGCCGCGCACCGCGATTGGCTGCGCGAATGTATCGCCGAGCGCGGTGATTGGGCAGATGTGTTCGTGGTCTGCACGGCGCTGGAAGACACCTGGCTCGATGGCCTGGGCGCACTGCTGGAGCAGCGTGACGCGCACATTCCCTGCAGCGATGTGCCGCCGGTGCCGGCGCATCATGCTTGGTCGCAGATTCCGCCGCATGCGCAGCGTCTGCTGCTGTGCAACGGTCCGCGCTGCACGCGCAAAGGCGCGCTGGGCCTGTGGAAAACCTTGCGTCAGCGGCTCAAGGCGGCGGGCAGGCTGGAGTGCGAGGGTGGCGTGCATATCACCCGCAGCCAGTGCCAGTTCCCCTGTGACCTGGGGCCGACCGCGAGCCTTTATCCACAGGGCGAGTGGTACGGCATCAGGGACGAGGCCGCGGTGATTCGCCTGGTCGATGAGCGGCTGGTAGCGGGCAGGGCGCTACCGGATCTGCGTATCGACGAGCAGGCGTAAGGTTGCTGCCAGTCAGTCAGAACGAACGCCCGTGATTGCCTCGCAGGATCGCGGCGTTTTCACCTGATCGAGCAGCCGCGGATGCTCGCGAACCAGAGCGTATCGCGGACAAGTCCGCTCCCACGGGTAATGCTGTTCACTTAAGGTTGTACAGGTTTGGCTCCCTCTCCCCAAAGGGGCGAGGGGACTAATCGTGTCCGACTAATTCTTATGTCAACAGCGTTACGCTCCCACAGGAGGTACGCTTTCGCAGCGCTGACGCATTCGTTCTTGTGGGAGCGGACTCGTCCGCGAAGCGTTGGTTCTAGGGGCTATTTATCTCGCGGCAGACGCCGCTACAGGCGAAGCTCGCCTTGACTACCCTCCGCATGGGTGGTCATATCCGCCCCGCTTCAGGTGTCTCACGCCGCCGCGCGTGAGGTGAAACGGGAAGTCGGTTGAAGTCCGACGCTGCCCCCGCAACGGTAAGCGAGCGACCGCATCGATACGCCACTGTGCGCCACGCGCATGGGAAGGCGATGCGTTCATGACCCTCGCAAGCCCGGAGACCGGCCTGGAGTCGTTTTTTGTCTGGCAACCCGCGGTGGGCGGGCGTTGACTCCAGTCGGGCGACCATGCCCTGTCTGCTGTTGCGCATTTTCCATCGGATTGCCGTGCCTCTTCCCGACGATGGAACATTTATGGCGCGCCACTTCCGCTTCAATCAATCCTTCCCGAGCGTTTCGGTCGCAGAACCCGTACGGCTGCTTTCCAGGCTGCGAATGTCGATAATGTTATGTTATAACATTAACATTTCATCCCACGATTCTCCGCGCAACACTGGAAGTTCTGCCGTGCAAAACCCTGTACTTCGCTGCACCTGGCCGCTGGCCCTGCTTTGCAGTGGCATGGCGTTGGCCAACGAGGCCGTCGATCTGCCCGAGCTCACCGTCCACGCCAAGGCCGCCGAGGAGGGCGAGAGCAACCTGCATACGCCCACCAGCAGCGGCTCGCGCCTGGAGCTTTCGGCCCTGCAGACCCCGGCCAGCACCACCAGCCTGAGCGGCGCCGAGGTGCGTGGGCGCAACAACCTGACGGTGCAGGATGCGGTGACCCGCACGCCCGGCATCAGCGATATCGGCACCCCCGGCAATGGCGGCACGGCGCTCTCGGCGCGCGGCTTCACCGGCCATTCGGCGACCATGCAGCTGTACGACGGCACCCGCCAGTACGTCGGCGCCGGCACCGTGACTTTCCCGGCGGACACCTGGTCGGTGGCGCGCATCGACGTGCTGCGCGGCCCGGCCTCGGTGCTTTACGGCGAGGGCGCCACCGGCGCGGTGATCAACGTGGTGCCGAAGAAGCCCTTCGCGGGCGAGATCCGCAATCAGCTGCGCCTTGGCTACGGCAGCGACGACCGTCGCCAGGCGGCGCTGGACAGCGGCGGTTCGCTGAGCGACGCGCTGAGCTATCGCTTCAACGTCAATCAGCAGGCCAGCAATGGCTGGGTCGACCGGGGGGATTCGGACAGCGTGGCGGTCAGCGCCGCTCTGCGTTGGGACGCCAGTGACGACCTGAGCTTCACCCTGTCCCACGACCATGGCGACCAGAACCCGATGCGTTACCTCGGCACGCCGCTGGTCGATGGCAAGTACCGTGAGAGCCTGCGTGAGCGCAACTACAACGTCGCCGACGCCGATATCCGTTATAACGACCAGATCACCCGCCTGGTCAGCGATTGGCGCATCAACGACGCGCTCAGCGCCAGCAACCAGCTCTACTACATCAAGACCCAGCGCTACTGGCGCAATGCCGAGGCCTATCGCTGGCAGCCCGGCGATACGGTCGAGCGCAGCGAGTTCTACCGGATCAAGCACACCCAGGAGCAGATCGGCGACCGCCAGACCTTTACCCTGGATCACGCCCTGTTCGGCCTCGATAGCCGCACCGTGGTTGGTGTCGATTACAACCGCATCCACTTCGCCCGCCAGCACGACTTCGCCAGCAGCTTCAGCGACAGCGTGCCGCTGGCCGGCTCCGGTGGCGGCCAATACCAGAGCACCGATCCGCTCGGCTACGGCCCGCGCGAGCGCAACCTGGCGCGGCAGTTCTCGCTGTTCGCCGAGAACCGCACCCAGCTCACCGAGCGCCTGTCGCTGGTCACCGGCGTGCGTCGCGACCAGGTGCATATCCAGCGCGACAACCTGGTCGATGGCAGCAGCGCCGACCGTAGCCTGAGCGGCGACAACTGGCGCGCCGGCCTGGTCTTCGCGCTGACCCCGGAGCTGTCGCTGTACGGCCAGTACGCCACCAGCAGCGAAGGCGTGAGCAACCTGCTGACCCTCAGCCCGAGCCAGCAGCAGTTCGACCTGAGCGAAGCCGGGCAGACCGAGATCGGCCTCAAGCAGGCGTTCTGGGGTGGGCAGGGCGAGTGGACGCTGGCGGCCTATCACATCGTCAAGAAGAAGCTGCTCAGCCGCGAAACTCCGGCCGCGCCCACCGAGCAGATCGGCCAGCAATCTTCCGACGGTCTGGAGGCCACCCTGGAGCTGGCGCTGGGCCAGGGCTGGCAGGTGTCGGCCAACGCCGCCCTGGTGCGCGCCGAATACGACGACTTCGTCGAAGGCGGCGGCGACCGCAGCGGCAATCGCCCGACCGACGTGCCCAGGCGCACCGCCAACCTGTGGCTGAACAAGGATCTGGGCAGCGGCGTGGACGCCGGCATTGGCGCGCGTTATGTCGATGCGCGCTACGCCGACAGCGCCAACACCGCCAAGGTGCCTGGCTACACCGTGGTCGATGCCAACATTGGCTGGCAGGTGCTGAGGGATCTGCGCCTGGGCCTGGAGGCGAACAACCTGTTCGACCGCCAATACGCCACCAGTGCCAGCAGCGACGGCCAGCAGTGGTATCTGGGCGCGCCACGCTCGTTCTTCGTCACTGCGGACTACAGCTTCTGATGGATCGTCTTCGTCTGCGCCAACTGGCCTGGTCCGCGGATGGGCAGCGACGGCTGCTCGACGGTATCGACCTGGCGGTCGGCAACGGCGAGCTGGTGGGGCTGATCGGCCCCAACGGCAGCGGCAAGACCAGCCTGCTGCGCTGCGCTTATCGCTATCAGCGGCCCAGCGCCGGCGATGTCGAGCTGGACGGCGAGGCGCTGTGGCAGCGCCCGCCGCGCTGGAGCGCACAGCGCGTGGCGGTGGTGCTGCAGGAGTTTCCGCAGGATTTCGGTCTGCGCGTGCAGGAGGTGGCGGCCATGGGCCGCACGCCGCACAAGGGTTTGTTCGACGGCGACGATGCCGAGGATCGACGCCTGGTCGACGAGGCGCTGGCCCGCCTCGGTCTGAGCGACCTGGCGCAGCAGCCCTTCGCCCGCCTGTCCGGCGGCGAGAAGCAGCGCGTGCTGCTTGCCCGTGCCCTGGTGCAGCAGCCGCAACTGCTGATCCTCGACGAGCCGACCAACCACCTCGACCCGCGTTACCAGCTCGAGCTGCTTGGCCAGATCAAGGCGCTGGGCCTGGCGACGCTGGCTAGCTTCCACGACCTCAACCTGGCGGCGGCCTTCTGTGATCGCCTCTGCGTGCTCGACGGGGGCCGTCTGGTGGCCATCGGCCCGCCCGCCGAAGTGCTGACCACCGAGCTGCTGCAGCAGGTGTTCGGCCTGCAGGCGCTGGTCGACACCCATCCACTGGCGGGTCATCCGCGCATTACCTGGATTGTTTGATGAAGCGTTTACGCACGGCTGAACCTGTAGGAGCGAGCTCTGCTCGCGAATCCTGGGAAAAGACAAAAGCTTCGCGAGCAAAGCTCGCTCCTACACTCGTTGGCGCAATCCTGCTAGGGCTGATCAGCCCCGCCTGGGCCGTCACCGTGACCAGTTGCGACCGTCAGGTGACCATCGACCACCCGCCCAAGCGGGCGGTCAGCCATGACGTCAATATGACCGCCATGCTCCTGGCCCTGGGCCTGAAGGAGCGCATGGCCGGCTACACCGGCATCAGCGGCTGGAAGACCCTCGATCCGAAGATGCGCGAGCAGCTCGACGGCCTGCCGGAGCTGGCCGCGCGCTATCCGTCGCTGGAGAACCTGCTGGGTGCCGGCAGCGATTTCGTCTTCGCCGGCTGGAACTACGGCATGCGCATCGGCGGCGAGGTCACTCCGGCCAGCCTGGCGCGCTTCGATATCCCGGTGTACGAATTGAGCGAGTCCTGCGCGCACGTGTCGCCCGGCCGTGTCGCCAGTCTCGAGGATGTCTACGGCGACCTGCGCAACCTCGGTCGCATCTTCGCCGTCGAGCCGCGCGCCGATGAACTGGTGCAAGGCATGCAGCGACGCGTGGCGGCAGTACAGGCGCGCCTCGGCGAAGCGCCGGCACGGCCGCGCGTATTCGTCTACGACAGCGGCGAGGATGTGCCCTTCAGCGCCGGACGCCTGGGCATGCCGCAGCCGCTGATCGAGGCAGCCGGTGGGCGTAACGTAATGGACAGCGTGGCGGCCAACTGGATGAAGGTGGGCTGGGAGTCGGTGGTCGAGCAGGACCCGGAGCTGATCCTGATCGTCGACTATGGTGAGCGCACCGCGGCGCAGAAGCGCGACTTCCTGCTGCAGCACTCGGCGCTGCAGGGGGTGACCGCGATTCGTGAGAAACGCTTCGTGGTGTTGCCCTATCTGGCGGTCACGCCGAGCCTGGATAACGCCGCCGCCATCGAAACCCTGGCCGCCGCGCTGCACCCCGAGGCTTTCGACCTGTGAGCCGTTATCGCCTGTTGCTGGTTGGCCTGGCCGTGCTGCTGGCATTGTCCTGTGCGCTGTCGCTGGCCTTTGGTGCGGCCAGGGTCGAACTGGAGCAGGTGCTGGCGATCCTTGCCCAGCACCTGTTCGGCATCACTGCCGAAACGCCGGTCAGCGTCGGCCAGGACAGCATCGTCTGGCAGTTGCGCGCGCCGCGGGTGCTGCTCGGCGCATTGGTGGGTGCCGGGCTGGCGGTGGTCGGCACGGTGCTGCAGGCGGTGACGCGCAATCCGCTGGCCGACCCGCACCTGCTCGGCGTCAGCTCCGGCGCCGCCTTCGGCGCGGTGGTGGTGGTGCTGTACCTGGGCGAGTTCGCCGGGCTGCTCAGCCTGCCGCTGGCGGCCTTCGTCGGTGCGCTGGCGAGCATGTTGCTGGTGCTAGCCATCGCCAGCCGCAGTGGCCGTCTGCACAGCGACCGTTTGCTGCTGGCCGGGGTGGCGGTGTCCTTCGTGATGATGGCGGCAAGCAACCTGCTGCTGTATCTGGGCAACCCGCATGCGGCCAGCTCGGTGCTGTTCTGGATGCTCGGCGGCCTTGGCCTGGCGCGCTGGGAGCTGCTCTGGCTGCCGGCGTTGTGTCTGGCCCTGGCGCTGGCGGTGCTGCTTGGTTTGGCTCGCGCGCTGAACGCGCTGATGGCCGGCGAGCAGAGCGCGGTGAGCCTCGGTCTGGAGCCGCGCCGCGTGCGCCTGTTGGTATTCGTGGCGGCGTCGCTGCTCACCGGCGTACTAGTGTCGCTGTCCGGCGCCATCGGCTTCGTCGGCCTGATACTGCCGCACGTGGCGCGCTTTCTGGTTGGCGCCGAGCACCGTCGCCTGCTGCCGGTGGCGGCGCTGCTGGGGGCGCTGTTCCTGGTCTGGGTCGATGTCGCCGCGCGCACCTGGCTGGCGCCGCAGGACCTGCCCATCGGCATCGTCACCGCCGCCATCGGCGGGGTGTTCTTCGTCGCCCTGCTCAGGCGCCGCTAGTCGCCCGAATCGAACCTGGGCAGGCCGGCCAAGTCATCTGCTTGAGACTCCATGGCTGGGGAGGAGGGCTGATCATGCTGGCGCAATTACCCACCGCGTTTCGCGATCTGCAAATTCCGCTGCGCCTGAAACTGTGGGACGGCAAGCAGATCGACCTGGGACCCAGGCCGCGGGTGACTTTGGTGGTCAAGGACCCCAGCCTGGTCACGCAATTGGCCCACCCCAGCCTGGATGCACTGGGCGCCGCCTATGTCGAAGGCCGCGTCGATCTGGAAGGACCCATCGAAGACGCCATCGAGGTGGGCGATGCGCTGAGCACCGCGCTGCTCGGCGACCAATCCGTACCTGTCGAGCCTTACGCGGCGCACGACAAGCGCAGCGATGCCGAGGCCATCCGCTATCACTACGACCTGTCCAACGATTTCTACCGCCTGTGGCTGGACCGCGACATGGTCTATTCCTGCGCCTACTTCAAAACCGGCCAGGAGAACCTCGACCAGGCCCAGCAGGGCAAGCTGCGCCACCTGTGCCGCAAGCTGCGCCTGCAGCCGGGTGACAGGCTGCTCGATGTGGGCTGCGGCTGGGGTGGCCTGGCGCGCTTCGCCGCGCGGGAGTACGAGGTTGAGGTCTACGGCATCACCCTCAGCCAGGCGCAGCTGGAACTGGGCCGGCAACGGTTGGCCGAAGAGGGCCTGGAAGCGCGGGTGACCCTGGCGCTGCTCGACTACCGCGACCTGCCGCAGGATGGCCGCTTCGACAAGGTGGTCAGCGTCGGCATGTTCGAGCACGTCGGCCATGCCAACCTGCCGCTGTATTGCGAGCGGCTGTTCGGTGCGGTCAGGGCTGGCGGTCTGGTGATGAATCACGGCATCACCTCGCGCTTCACCGATGGCCGTCCGGTGGGCCGTGGCGCTGGCGAGTTCATCGACCGCTACGTGTTCCCGCAAGGTGAGCTGCCGCACCTGGCGACCATGGCCAGGGCGATCAGCGAGGCCGGGCTGGAGATCGTCGACGTGGAAAGCCTGCGCCTGCACTATGCGCGCACCCTGCACCTGTGGAGCCAGGGGCTGGAGCGACGACTGCAGGAAGCCGCGCAGTGGGTGCCGGAAAAGTCCCTGCGCATCTGGCGCCTGTACCTGGCCGGCTGCGCCTATGGCTTCCAGCACGGCTGGATGAACCTGCACCAGATCCTTGCGGTGAAGCCGCGCGAAGATGGCGGCCACGATCTGCCGTGGACCCGCGCTGATCTTTACAGCTGATGGGGTAACATGCGGCTCGTCTTGATCCCGCGAGCCGCCCATGCCCCTGTCGCTGCGCCCCCGCTACCGCGTCCTGCTCACCGTGCTGGCGATTGTCGCCGGCCTGCTGCTGAGCCTGTGGCTGGGCGGACGCTATGCCGAGCGGCGCGCCTGGGACGAGCGCAGTGTCGAGGCGCGCGGGCAACTGCAGCTCTACGCCCAATCCATCCGCACGCTGGTCGAACGCTTCAGCTCGGTGCCCGAGGTGCTGGCGCTGGACAGCGACATCCGCACCCTGCTGCGCGCGCCGCATGATCGCCAGTTGCGCCTGGCGCTCAACCAGCGCCTGGAGCGCCTCAATGCCGCAGCCGGGTCTACCGTGCTGTACCTGCTCGATGCCCAGGGTGAAACCCTGGTGGCCAGCAACTGGCGGGACTGGAGCAGCTTCGTCGGCAACAACTACGCCTTTCGCCCGTACTTCCAGAACGCCGTGCGCGATGGCGGCGCGCGCTACTTCGCGGTGGGCGTGACCACCGGGATTCCCGGCTACTTCCTCTCCCATGTGGTGCGTGGCGACGACGGCGAGCTGCTCGGTGTGCTGGTGGTCAAGCTGGAGCTGGAAGAGCTGCAGCGCGAATGGGTCGGCCAGCCCGGTGTGCTGTTGGTCGCCGACAGCTATCAGGTGGTGATCCTCAGCAACAAGCCGATCTGGCGTTTCCGCGCCTTGCAGGCGCTTGACGAGCGTGCGCTTGCCGAGCTGGTGCAAGTGCGCCGCTACGCCGAGCAGGCCTTGCAGCCGCTGGCGCACCAGGTGCACCGGCAGATCGACGCCGATGCGGACTGGGCCCGCGTCGATGGCCCCGACGGCAATCGCGACTACCTCTGGCAGCGCCTGTACATGCCCGAAGAGGGCTGGACCCTGCATCTGCTCAGCGAGCCGGCCGGCCTGGCCGACAGCGTGCGCAGCTATCGTCTGGCCGCCGCCGGGGTGTGGATGACCTTGGCCTTCCTGTTGCTGTTCCTCGCCCAGCGGCGCAAGAACCAGCGCCTGCAGGCCGGCATTCGCGAACGCCTGGAGCGCGAGGTGGCGCTGCGCACCGCCGAGCTGCGCGAGGCTCAGGACGGGCTGGTGCATGCCGCCAAAATGGCCGCGCTGGGGCAGATGTCGGCGGCCCTGGCGCACGAGATCAACCAGCCCCTGACCGCCCTGCAGATGCAGCTCGGCAGCCTGCGCCTGCTGCTCGACAGCGGTCGGCCGGAGGCGGTGCGTGAAGGCCTGCAACGCATCGACGGCCTGCTGCAACGTATGGCCGCGCTGACCGGTCACCTCAAGACCTTCGCCCGCAAAACCCCGGCCGGCCTCAGCGAGCGCCTGGGTCTGGGCGACGTGCTGGAGCAGGCCCTGCAGCTGTTGGCGCCACGCATGCGCAGCGAGCAGGTGGAGTTGCGCACGCAGGTCGACGCCGAGGCCGAAGTGCTCGGCGATGCCATTCGCATCGAACAGGTGATCCTCAACCTGCTGCATAACGCCCTCGATGCCATGGCCGATAGCGAGCCGCGCATCCTGCTGGTACGCATCGCCCGTGAAGACGACAACTGCCTGCTCAGCGTCGAGGACAGCGGTGGCGGCATCGCCGAAGAAACCCTCGGCCGCGTGTTCGAACCCTTCTTCACCACCAAGCCGGTGGGGCAGGGCCTGGGGCTCGGGCTGGCAGTGTCCTACGGTATCGTGCGCGATCTCGGCGGCAGCCTGGAGGCGCACAATGGTGAACTGGGCGCGGTCTTCACTCTGCGGTTGCCGGCAGCGCCTTGACGGCCTGTTAGAGGCTAGCGTGGATGACGCTGTTTTCGTCCACCAAGGTTGCGAGGTCACGGTGAATGGGTGAAGCGTCATCCACGACGAGCCTTTGTAGGAGCGGCTGGGCGGCATTCCGCTTCAGCGGCGAAATGCAGGCGCAGCTATCGCGGCTAAAGCGGAATGCCGCCCAGCCGCTCCTACGGGTTCTCATCCTGATGCCGCGGGTTGCCTCTGCGGATTTTATCCGGGCTACACTGCCCGCCGTTCTGAACAGGAGGTGCCATGAGCGCTCAGGTCATAGTGGTCGACGACGAAGCGGCGATTCGCGAGGCGGTGCAGCAGTGGCTGGAGCTGTCCGGGTTCGAGGTACGTACCTGCGCCAGCGCGGCCGAAGCCCTGGCGGTGGTGGACCGCGACTTCCCCGGCATTGTTGTCAGCGATGTGCGCATGCCCGGCAGCGATGGTCTGCAGCTGCTCGACAAGCTGCTGCAGATCGACAGCGATCTGCCGGTGATCCTGGTGACCGGCCACGGCGACGTGCCCATGGCGGTGCAGGCACTGCGTCAGGGCGCCTATGATTTTATCGAGAAACCCTTCACACCCGAGCGCCTGCTCGACAGCGTGCGCCGTGCCCTGGACAAGCGCCGCCTGGTCTGCGAGAACCGCCAGTTGCGCCAGCAGGTGGCGAACAAGGGCCGCATCGAAAGCCAGCTGATCGGCATTTCGCGGCCCATGGAAAACCTGCGCCGGCAGATCCTCGAACTGGCCGGCACCTCGGTCAACGTGTTGATCCGCGGCGAGACCGGTAGCGGCAAGGAGCGCGTGGCGCGCAGCCTGCACGATTTCAGCCCGCGCGCGAGCAAGGCCTTCGCCGCGCTCAACTGCGCGGCGATTCCCGAGACCATCTTCGAAAGCGAGCTGTTCGGCCACGAGAGCGGCGCCTTCACCGGGGCCCAGGCCAAGCGCATCGGCCGCATCGAGCATGCCGACGGCGGCACCCTGTTCCTCGACGAGGTGGAGAGTCTGCCGCTGGCGCAGCAGGTCAAACTGCTACGTGTGCTGCAGGAGAAGACCCTCGAACGCCTGGGCTCGAACAAGAGCATCCAGGTCGACCTGCGGGTGATCAGCGCGGCCAAGCCGGACCTGCTCGACGAGGTCAAGGCCGGGCGTTTCCGCGAGGACTTGGTGTATCGCCTGAACGTCGCCACCCTGCACATTCCACCGTTGCGCGAACGGCGCGAGGACATCCCCCTGCTGTTCGAGCATTTCGCCCACGAGGCCGCGCAACGTCATGGCCGCGAAGCGCCGCCGCTGGCGCCGAGCGAGCTGGCGCGTCTGCTCGGGCATGACTGGCCGGGCAACGTCCGCGAGCTGATCAACGCCGCCGAGCGTCATGCTCTGGGCCTGTCCAGCCCGCCGCCAGCCGAGCGCTTCGCCGGCCAGGCGCTGGCGCAGCAGATGGAGGCCTTCGAGGCGCAATGCCTGCACAACGCGCTGTTGCAATGCCAGGGCAATATCGCCGCGGTGATGGACGTGCTGCAGTTGCCGCGTCGTACGCTCAACGAGAAAATGCAGCGCCACGGCCTGGCGCGCGGTGATTACTTGCCGGGCGGCGAGGAGTAGTCGGCACAGCGTATGTAGAGTGCCCGGCCTCGAACCAGCCGGTGCGCCCCAGGGGCTGGCGGATCAGTCGTAGCCCGGATGAATCCGGGAGCAGGTTGCATATCGATTTTCCCGGATTGCGTCCGGGTTATTCGATAAGCGGATTTTTGCTTATGGATGTTCGGGTGTAAGCGGTTTCCCGCTCAGTGACCCCATGGTCTCCAGATAGGAGCCCTCTATCTCGGGCTTTTCAGGCTCTGGCACGGCATCTGCTATGTCTGTTGTAGCCGTGCAGCAACTTGCCGACGCGGCGACCATAACAACGACAAGAGGTCAGCCCCATGAACTGCCATGCCCCTCGCGCCATGCCGCACTCGCTGCTTTGCATGGGCCGCCTCCCCACCGCGCCTGCCGCGGTTCTTGTCCTACGCTGCACCCTGCGCCGCTGATCGCGCACCGCCGATGCCGCCTCGGTGGCGTCGTCTAGATTGAAACTCTGCATAAAGCCATAACAACGACGGAGATATTCCATGCGACTGACCAAGAAACTCAGCCTGTTCGCCGCTGCCGCGGCCATCACTGCCAGCACCGCAGTCCTCGCTGCCCCGACCTTCATCAACGTGCTCACCGGCGGTACCAGCGGTGTGTACTACCCGATCGGCGTAGCCCTTTCGCAGCTGTACAGCAATGGCATCGAAGGTTCCAAGACCTCGGTCCAGGCGACCAAGGCGTCGGTGGAAAACCTCAACCTGCTGCAGGCCGGTCGTGGCGAGCTGGCCTTCGCCCTCGGTGACTCGGTCGCCGATGCCTGGAATGGCGTTGAAGACGCCGGCTTCAAGGCACCGCTGAAGAAAATCCGCGCCATCGCCGGTACCTATCCGAACTACATCCAGATCGTCGCCAACGCCGAATCCGGCATCAAGACCCTGGAAGACCTCAAGGGCAAGCGCATCTCCGTCGGCGCACCGAAGTCCGGTACCGAGCTCAACGCCCGCGCCATCTTCGAAGCTGCCGGTCTGACCTACAAGGACATGGGCAAGGTCGAGTTCCTGCCGTACGCCGAGTCGGTCGAGCTGATCAAGAACCGTCAGCTGGACGCTACCCTGCAGTCCTCCGGCCTGGGCATGGCAGCCATTCGTGACCTGGCTTCGACCATGAAGATCAGCTTCGTCGCCATCCCGGCCGAAGTGACCGCGAAGATCGACAACGCTGCCTACGAGGCCGCCACCATTCCGGCCGGCACCTACGACGGTCAGGACGCCGACGTACCCACCGTCGCCATCACCAACATCCTGGTCACCCATGAAGGCGTTTCCGACGAAGTGGCTTACCAGATGACCAAACTGATGTTCGACAACCTCGAGCGCCTGGGCACCGCCCACTCCGCGGCCAAGGACATCAAGCTGGACACCGCTACCAAGAACCTGCCGATCCCGCTGCACCCGGGTGCCGAGCGCTTCTACAAGGAAGCTGGCGCGCTCTGATGCAGGGCAGGCCGTGGCGTGCGCCACGGCCTGTTTGCTCTGTATCGACGCCGATACTGCTGTTGCAGGAGCGGATTCCGCGATGTTCGCGAGGAAATCGCGGATGAATCCGCTCCTACAGAGCAAAGATCGGAACGGACAGGGTCCCCAGAATCGCGAATAAAACCGGCGTTCACAGGGCGGTGGGTTTTGTTGGCGACTCTGTCACCGCAATCGAAGTAGTCATGAGGTTTGCACTCCATGAGTGAACAAGACAACGGCCTGGCTTCCAGCCCGTCCGACTGGCCGAAGGCGCTGTTCGCCGTCGCCCTGCTGTTTTCCATTTTCCAGATATTCACCGCAGCCTTTCACCCGGTGTCGACCCAAGTGCTGCGTGCGGTGCACGTCGGCTTCCTGCTGCTGCTGGTGTTCATCAGCTTCCCCGGGCTCGGCAAGGGCCGCCCGTGGCAGCCGCTGGCCTGGCTGCTGGGCCTGGCCGGCATGGCCACGGCCATCTACCAGTGGTACTTCGAGGCGGACCTGATCCAGCGCTCCGGTGACATGACCACCAACGACATGATCGTCGGCCTGACCCTGATCGTGCTGGTGTTCGAGGCTGCGCGCCGGGTCATGGGCATCGCCCTGCCGATCATCTGCGCGCTGTTCCTCGCCTACGGCATGCTCGGCCAGTACCTGCCGGGCGACCTGATGCACCGCGGCTACGGCCTTGACCAGATCGTCAACCAGCTGTCGTTCGGCACCGAAGGTCTGTACGGCACGCCTACCTACGTGTCGGCCACCTACATCTTCCTGTTCATCCTGTTCGGCGCCTTCCTCGAGCAGGCCGGGATGATCAAGCTGTTCACCGACTTCGCCATGGGCCTGTTCGGCCACAAGGTCGGCGGTCCAGCCAAGGTATCGGTGGTGTCCTCGGCGCTGATGGGCACCATCACCGGTTCCGGCGTGGCCAACGTGGTCACCACCGGCCAGTTCACCATCCCGCTGATGAAGCGCTTCGGTTATCGGCCGGCCTTCGCTGGTGGTGTCGAGGCGACTTCGTCGATGGGCAGCCAGATCATGCCGCCGATCATGGGCGCCGTGGCCTTCATCATGGCCGAGACCATCAACGTGCCGTTCATTGAGGTGGCCAAGGCCGCGCTGATCCCGGCGCTGCTGTACTTCGGCTCGGTGTTCTGGATGGTCCACCTGGAAGCCAAGCGCGCCAACCTGCGCGGCCTGCCCAAGGACGAATGCCCGAATCCGTGGAAGGCCGTGCGTGAGCGCTGGTTCCTGCTGATCCCGCTGTTCATCCTCATCTACCTGCTGTTCTCCGGCCGTACCCCGCTGTTCTCCGGCACCGTCGGCCTGGCGCTGACCGCCATGGTCATCCTCGGCTCGGCGATCATCCTGCGGGTGTCCTCCAAGGTCATGCGCTTCGCCTTCTGGATCGCCCTGGGCGTGCTCTGCGCCGGCTTCTTCCAGCTCGGTATCGGCGTGGTTTTCGGTGTTATCGCCGCGCTGGTGGCAGTCTGCTGGTTCGTCAAAGGTGGTCGTGAAACCCTGACCCTGTGCCTGCACGCACTGGTCGAAGGTGCGCGTCATGCGGTGCCGGTGGGCATCGCCTGCGCCCTGGTCGGCGTGATCATCGGCGTGGTGTCGCTGACCGGTGTGGCCTCCACCTTCGCCGGCTACATCCTTGCCATCGGCCAGGACAACCTGTTCCTGTCGCTGGTGCTGACCATGCTCACCTGCCTGGTGCTGGGCATGGGCATTCCGACCATCCCCAACTACATCATCACCAGCTCGATTGCCGCACCGGCGCTGCTGGAACTGGGCGTACCGCTGATCGTCTCGCACATGTTCGTCTTCTACTTCGGCATCATGGCCGACCTCACGCCGCCGGTGGCGCTGGCCTGCTTCGCCGCCGCGCCGATCGCCAAGGAGCGCGGTCTGAAGATCAGCCTGTGGGCCGTGCGCATCGCCGTGGCCGGCTTCGTCGTGCCTTATATGGCGGTGTATTCGCCGGCGCTGATGCTGCAGGGCGACAGCCTGCTCGCCACCTTCTACGTGCTGTTCAAGGCCGCGTTGGCCATCGGCATCTGGGGCGTGGTGTTCACCGGCTACCTGCAGGCCAAGCTGACCTGGTGGGAGCGCATCCTGGGTCTGGCGGCCGGCGCCAGCCTGATTCTCGCCACCCCGATCAGTGACGAAATCGGCTTCGCCCTCAGCGCCATCTTCATCGCTCAGCACTTCTGGCGCGCCCGTCGCGCCGAGGCAGCGACGGCGTGATCGGCCTGTGCCTGGGGTTGGCCGGTGCAGTGTGGGCAGAGTTGCCCACGCCGGCCTTCACCCTGGCCTGGACCCACACCATCGAGAAGATCCGCTGGGAAGAGGATTACCGCGTCACCGCCGAGGGCCTGGTTCTCGGTGAGGCGCGGGTCAAGGGTTCCGGCGCCGGAATGGAAATTCCCGACGGCGCCGAACTGCGCAATGGCAGCTGGCACTACCAGCGTCAGCTACCGCCTTTGCAACCCCTGCGAGTCGGGCGTACGCCCGAAGCCGGGGATTACCAACTGTGTATCGACCAGCGTTGTCGCCCGATGAGCGACTGGCTCGGCCCGCCAAAAGCGAGCCAGCCGGCGTTGGAACTCTGGAGCTGTGAGCTGAGCTCCCCCGCGGCTGACGCGGGCTAGGTTCGCCAGAGCGAGCCCATGTTCCCGGCGCCACAAGTGCTGGACCAAAAGAAGGAAACCCCCATGCGGCGCGAGCCTGTGGGGGTTTTGTTCGTCTGCGCGGCGCGAATCTTATGCGCTTATGCGCTGTCCAAATCGCCGCGGGGCGCGCCTCCTATCGGAGCGGCGGCCCGACGCCCTGGTGCCCCGAGGTACCATCGGCCTGGCCCATTATCCGCTCAGGAGACCTGTCATGCGCATCCTCTCGCGTTCCGTTCTACCGCTCGCCCTCTGTCTATCGCCCACTCTGGCCAGCGCCCTGGATATTCAGCCCGGCGTCTGGGAGGTCAGCTCGCACAACATGCAGGTGGGCGGCCGCGCTATGCCCGGCATGCAGGAAATGCTCGGGCAGATGCAGAACCTGCCAGCCGAGCAGCGCCAGATGATGGAGGACATGATGGCCGAGCAGGGCATCAAGCTCGGCGCCGGCGGCGTGCAGATGTGTCTTACCGCCGAGCAGATCGAGGCCCAGGAAATCCCCCTGCATGATCCCGACTCAGGCTGCAGCAACGAGATTCTCGAACGCAGCGCGGCGGTGTGGAAGTTCCGTTTCACCTGCCCGCAGGCTCAGGGCGAAGGAGAAACGCGCTTCGTCAGCGACAAGGAGTTCACCACCCAGGTCAAGGGCACCTACAACGGCCAGCCGAGCAGCATGGAAAGCCGTGCGCGCTGGGTCGGGGCGGATTGTGCTGCCCTGAAGCGCTAGACCTCACAGGCCGTGGCGTAAGCGTATCGCCGCGACCTGCTCGGCCCGTTCGGCGAGGAAGCGGTTGAACGCCTCGATCAGCTGCGGGTGGCGGATGCTGGACAGGTAGTAATGGTCTTCCACGTGGGGCAGCTGTGGATCGAACACCAGGCTGCCCGCCGCCATGCCCATCTGCTCCAACTGGTGAGCGACGACCTTGGGGTTGAGATAGACCGCATCGACACGATCGCTGCCGGCCATACGCAACAGCGATTCGATCTGATTGGCCTGGATCAGCTGGATACGCCCGGTGCGTATCTCCGGCAGATAGGGCCAGGGCGTGAAGCCGTTCTGCGTGCCGAGCAGTTCGATGCGCTGCATGCCCTGGCCCAGATGCTGCGGCTTGACCAGAATGCCGTCGATATACGGTGCTGCCGGATGGCTGTAGTGGACGCTGTGGCCGGCTTTCTGATCGGCATTCCACTGCGGATGATCGGGAAATTTGAGGTCGACCCGGTCAGCGAGAAAATCGCTGAGCAGCCGCCTCACCGGCAGCGGCGTATAGACGAAGCGATAGCCGTACTCGGCGGCGAAGGCATCCAGCAGGTCGCGGGCGTAACCGCGGTACTCGCCGTCCTGTACATCGGAGTAGGGCTGATAGGGCTGCAGTTCGACGCCGACGCGAATCTCCTCCTGCGCGGCGGCGGGCGCAGCGAACAGGCACAGGCTGAGTAGCAGGGCATGGCGTCTTTTCATGGCAGGCGGGGTCTCGCTGACAGCGAACAGCGGCTGGCTCCGCTAACCATAGCCGCGCCGCGCAGCCCGCACAAAATTTCCTGCTCGAGCATCGCCGCGGCGTGGCATCAGAGGATCGGCGAAATCAGCCGCGCCACGCGCATGCCCAGTTGCTGCAGGCGATGCAGTTCGCGCCGGTCGGCGTTGACCAGCTCGCGTGAGCGGCTGAAATCCTCTTCCAGCATGTGCGCCACTTGCGCGTTGAAGGCCTCGTCGAAGGTCAGAAGGTTGGCTTCGAAATTCAGGCGGAAGGAGCGGTTGTCCAGGTTGGCGCTGCCCAGCACGCAGGCGTCGTGGTCGATCAGCAGCGCCTTCTGATGCAGGAAGCCTGGCTGATAACGGAAGATGCGCACGCCGGCGCGCAACGCCTCGAAGGCATACAGGCTGGAGGCGGCGTAGACGATGTGGTGGTCAGCTCGCGCCGGCAGCAGCAGGCGCACGTCCACGCCGCGCATCACCGCCAGACGCAGGGCGGCGAACAGTGCCTCGTCGGGGACGAAGTAGGGGCTGCTCAGCCATACCCGTTCGCGCGCTGCGTGAATCGCTTCGACGAACAGCAGCGAGCAGGTTTCCTGCGGGTCCGCCGGGCCGCTGGCGATCACCTGGCAGAGTAGGCCGGGCTCGTCCTGCTTGCTCGGCATCAGCATTGGCGGCAGTTTCTGGCAGGCCCAGTACCAGTCCTCGGCGAAGGCTTCCTGCAGGCTCGCCACCACCGGCCCGCGTACCTCCACGTGGGTGTCGCGCCATGGCGCCAGCGGCGGCTTCTGCCCGAGGTATTCGATGCCGACGTTGAGCCCGCCGAGGAAGCCGATCTCGCCATCGACCACGACGATCTTGCGGTGGTTGCGGAAATTCAGCTGGAAGCGATTGAGCAGCCCGGCGCGGGTGGGGAAGGCATGCACCTGCGCGCCGCCCCGGCGCAGGCTGTCGATATAGGCGCGCGGCAGCGTATGACTGCCGACGCCGTCGTACAGCACGTGAACCTGCACGCCGGCGGCGGCGCGCTCCAGCAGCACGTCACGCATGCGTTGGCCGAGGGCGTCGTCACGGATGATGAAGAACTGCAGGAGGATCGTCTGTTGGGCACTGGCCAGCGCACTGAAGATCGCCTCGAAGGTGGCCTCGCCGTCGATCAGCAATTCGACGCGGTTGCCGGTCAGGCCGGGCAGGTGCGACAGGCGCGGCAATGCACGCAGGCGATCATACGCGGGCGATAGGTGCGCCGCCTTGGCTTCCTCGACCCAGGGGCGCCAGTCCTGTTCGGCCATGGCCTGGCGCATTTCCTTGTCGGCCTGGCGCCGCGCCTTGACGTAGGCGTCGAAGCGGCTGCGGCCGAAAACCAGGTAAGGCAGCAGCGTCAGGTAGGGCATGAAGAACAGCGACAGCCCCCAGGCCAGCGCGCCTTGTGCCGTGCGCACGGTCAGCACGGCGTGTATCGCGGCTAGGACGCCGAGGGCGTGGATGGTGGCGATCAGGTAACCGAACAGGTTGGGAATGCCGAAATCCGCAGGCATGCGGGGTCTTCCTTTGCACGGATTGTGTGCAGCTGACCATGGGGGTTGCGCAGCGTTCGTCGCCATGCTGCCACGGCGGCTGGACGAATGGCAGTGTCGGGCAAAATGCCAGCCGTTAGGGAATCATTCGCAACTCTCATGTGTCTGTGAGTCTGAGTGAGCGGAATTCATGTGTTACCCTTTCTACTTCGACCCACTTGTCGGTCGTCTTTAATTGGAGGAGGGCATCCGTCCTGTTCACGCTCGTCTAGCGAGTCAAACGCATCAAGGAGTACGCCACGTATGGGAAACGTCCCTTCGCATGACACGACCCCGCCACCCGCAGCGGAAACCCACGAAGGCATCCCGGCACCGACCGGTGAAGCCAATCTGATCGATACCGATTACGTCATCGGTCAGGACAACATCAAAGGGCAGTTCATCTTCGCCCTCGACATCCACGGCAAGGTTTTCACCATCTCCGCGCTGGTCGCGGTGATCTTCATGATTCTCGCCCTGGCTCTGCAGAACCAGATCGAACCGCTGTTCAGCGGTGTGCGCGACTGGCTCACCCATCACATGGCCTGGTTCTTCATCGGTGCCGCGAACGTCTTCGTCCTGCTCTGTCTCGGCCTGATCCTCTCGCCGCTGGGCAAGGTGCGCATCGGCGGCAAGGACGCGACGCCCGACTACACCTATATGGGCTGGTTCTCCATGCTGTTCGCCGCCGGTATGGGCATCGGCCTGATGTTCTACGGCGTGTCCGAACCCATGTCGCACTACAGCGCGGCGATGGGCGGAATTACGGTCGGTGAGGACGGTGTGCGTACCGACTGGGCGCCGCTCGGCGGCGCTGCCGGTAACGCCGAGGAAGCCGTGCGCCTGGGCATGGCTGCGACCATCTTCCACTGGGGTCTGCACCCTTGGGCGATCTACGCCATCGTCGCGCTGGCGCTGGCGCTGTTCTCGTTCAACAAGGGCCTGCCGCTGTCGATCCGCTCGATCTTCTACCCGATCCTCGGCGAGCGTGTGTGGGGCTGGCCGGGCCATGTGGTCGACATTCTCGCGGTGTTCGCCACCCTGTTCGGGCTGGTCACCTCGCTGGGGCTGGGTGCCGAGCAGGCGGCTGCGGGTGTGGAGTACCTGTTCGGCATCCCGGCGACGGACACCACCAAGGTGCTGCTGATCGTCGCCATCACCCTGATCGCGCTGGCTTCGGTGGTCGCCGGCCTCGACAAGGGGGTCAAGCGTCTGTCGGAGATCAACATGGGCCTGGCCATGGCCCTGCTGTTGTTCATCATCATCGCCGGGCCGACCCTGGTGATCTTTACCGACTTCTTCAAGAACCTCGGTGCCTATCTGCAGTATCTGCCGGCACTGGCCAACCCGGTCGGTCGGGAGGACGCCAACTTCAGCCAGGGCTGGACGGCGTTCTACTGGGCCTGGTGGATCAGCTGGTCGCCGTTCGTGGGCATGTTCATCGCCCGCGTCAGCCGTGGCCGCAGCGTGCGTGAGTTCCTTATCGCCGTGCTGCTGGTACCCTCGCTGGTGTCGGTGTTGTGGATGACCGCCTTCGGCGGTACCGCCATCAACCAGTTGCTGGTCGATGGTTTCACCGGTGCGCAGGACGCAGGCCTGGAGCTGAAGCTGTTCAGCATGCTCGGGGAGATGCCGCTGACCGCCATCACCTCGTTCATCGGCATTGTGCTGGTGGTGGTGTTCTTCATCACCTCGTCGGACTCGGGTTCGCTGGTGATCGACACCATCACGGCCGGTGGCAAGGTCAACGCGCCGGTACCGCAGCGCGTGTTCTGGGCCAGCATCGAAGGCGTGATCGCCATCGCCCTGCTGCTCGGCGGCGGCCTGGTGGCGTTGCAGGCAATGGCCGTGTCGACCGGCTTGCCGTTCACCATCGTGCTGCTGGTGGGCTGCATTTCCATCGTCAAGGGACTAATGAGCGAGCCGCGCTGACGCTCGCTGTTCATCTTGTCCAGAAGCGCGCCCATGGGCGCGCTTTTTTTATGGTCGCCATCTCTGCAGCTGACGCCTGGACAGCACCTCAGCGACATCGGCAAGCGCAGGCGACATCCTTTGCCGACCAGCATGACGCCCAGTTTTCTAGTCAAAGCGCCAGAACACCGGCAGACGCCTTTTTGTCGTCCCCTGCGCCTTTCGCTCCCTCAGTCGTTATCGGGAAAAACCGCGACGTTTCCGCAGCTCAAGGCCGAATTTCCTTCTGATAGCGTCAGCTTCCGCGTATAGCAGCGGCGGTCGCCGCATTGCTCGCGAATAAAACAAGAAGGAGCAGCCCCTTGAGCCAAGGCCCCGTATCACGCAAGAACGACTCATCCGTAGACGGTATTCCCGCCCCCAGTGGCGCAGCCAATCTCATCGATACCGATTATGTGGTTGGCCAGGACAACATTCGTGGCCGTTATCTGGTCAATCTCGATATCCATGGGGTGGTATTCCTGATATCGGCGGTCACTGCATTCATTTTCGTCGTGCTGGCGCTGGCCATGCACGACCAGGTGGAACCGCTGTTCAAAGCCGTGCGTGACTGGCTGACAGTGAACCTGTCCTGGTTCTTCATCGGCTCGGCGAACATCTTCGTGTTGTTGTGTCTGGGCCTGATCGTCTCGCCACTGGGCAAGGTGCGCCTCGGCGGCACGCTGGCGCGACCGGACTATTCCTACGCGTCCTGGTTCTCCATGTTGTTCGCGGCGGGTATGGGCATCGGCCTGATGTTCTACGGCGTGGCCGAACCCATGTCGCACTTCGACTCTTCGCTGGCGGGGGTGGCTGTCGGGGAGGGCGGCGCTCGCACCGACTGGGCCCCGCTGGACGCCGCAGCGGGGAATGCGGCGGAAGCTGCGCGCCTGAGCATGGCGGCCACCATCTTCCATTGGGGCCTGCACCCCTGGGCGATCTACGCCATCGTGGCGCTGGCCCTGGCGCTGTTCGCCTTCAACAAGGGGCTGCCGCTGTCGTTCCGCTCGATCTTCTTCCCGCTGCTCGGTGAGCGTGTGTGGGGGTGGCCGGGGCATCTGATCGACATTCTGGCGGTGTTCGCCACCCTGTTCGGTCTGGTTACCTCGCTCGGCCTGGGTGCCGAGCAGGCCACCGCCGGTCTGCACGTATTGTTCGGCCTGCCCGCCGATACCACCACCAAGGTGTTGTTGATCACCGTCATCACCCTGATCGCGCTGTGCTCGGTACTGGCCGGTGTGGACAAGGGCGTCAAGCGTCTGTCCGAGATCAACCTGGGCCTGGCCATCGTGCTGCTGCTGTTCGTGCTGGTTGCCGGCCCGACCGCATTGTTGCTGAGCGGCGTGCTGGATAACCTCGGCGCCTACCTGCAGTACCTGCCGGCGCTGTCCAATCCGATCGCTCGTGAAGACGCCAACTTCAGCCAGGGCTGGACCGCGTTCTACTGGGCCTGGTGGATCAGCTGGTCGCCGTTCGTCGGCATGTTCATCGCCCGCGTTAGCCGTGGCCGGACCGTGCGCGAGTTCCTCACCGCCGTGCTGTTGGTGCCGACGCTGGTTTCGGTGATCTGGATGACCACCTTTGGCGGTACGGCGTTGGACCAAGCCCTCGGTGGCTTGACCGAGCTGCAACAGGCAGCCCTGGAGCTGAAGATGTTCGTCATGCTCGATCAGTTGCCGATCAGTGCTATTAGCTCCTTTGCTGCGATCGTTCTGGTCGTGCTGTTCTTCATCACCTCTTCGGACTCCGGGTCGCTGGTGATCGACACCATCACCGCGGGCGGCAAGATCAATTCGCCGGCTTCGCAGAAGGTGTTCTGGGTGGTCATGGAAGGTGCGATGGCGGTCGCCCTGCTTCTGGGCGGTGGCCTGGTGGCCCTGCAGGCCATGGCGGTTTCCACTGGTCTGCCGTTCACCCTCGTGCTGCTGGTGGGCTGTGTGGCGATCGTCAAAGGGTTGATGAGCGAACCGCGCTAGGCGTGACGCCGCGCCGCCATAGGCGGCCCTGGCACGACAACGACGCCCCTATCGCACGATAGGGGCGTCGTTGTTTGTGAGCCTTGAAACCCATGGCAACGCGTCTTTACGAGGCCGGAGACAGGGTAGCCGCGATGATCCTAACGGCAGGTGATCGACCGTCAGGGGCGCTGATCGAGGGGTAGGCTTGCAGCCGGACAATGCGTGAGTCGAAGAGAAACCATCAATATCAGCGCATGTAGCGCAAGTGTAGCCATGCCTTGCTGCGGCCGTGCACTGCACGCTGTTGAGGCTCGCCCGGAGGTTTTTGCCCGTGGGACTTTCTCAAGCGGGAGCAGCTTGCAGCATGCGTTAACGCCAGAGGGCGATATCAACCTTCGCTGGAAACAAAAACGCCCCGGATAAACCGGGGCGTTTGCGTCGCTACGCGGGTATCAGCACTCGACGATGTTCACCGCCAGGCCACCGCGAGCGGTTTCCTTGTACTTGGTCAGCATGTCGGCCCCGGTTTCGCGCATGGTCTTGATCACCTTGTCCAGGCTCACGTAGTGCGCGCCGTCGCCGTACAGCGCCATGCGCGCGGCGTTGATCGCCTTCACCGAGGCGATGGCGTTGCGCTCGATGCAGGGAATCTGCACCAGGCCACCGACCGGGTCGCAGGTCAGGCCCAGGTGGTGTTCCATGCCGATCTCGGCAGCGTTCTCGACCTGCTCCGGGGTGCCGCCCAGCACCGCGCACAGCGCGCCGGCGGCCATCGAGCAGGCCACGCCCACTTCGCCCTGACAGCCCACTTCGGCGCCGCTGATCGAGGCGTTTTCCTTGTACAGAATGCCGATGGCGCCGGCAGTCAGCAGGAAGTCGATGATGCCGCGCTCGTTGGCGCCGGAGATGGCGTTGGCGTAGTAGTGCAGCACCGCCGGGACGATACCGGCGGCGCCGTTGGTCGGCGCGGTGACCACGCGGCCGCCTGCGGCGTTTTCTTCGTTCACGGCCAGCGCCCAGAGGTTGACCCAGTCGAGCATACGCAGCGGATCTTCGATGTAGCTGCGCTGGAAGCCGCCCAGCTTGCGCGCCAGGATGGCGGCGCGGCGGCGGACCTTGAAGCCGCCGGCGAGGATGCCCTCGGTGCGGCAGCCACGATCCACGCAGGCCTGCATCACCTTCCAGATATTCAGCAGACCGGCATCGGTTTCTTCGTCGCTGCGCCAGTGGCGCTCGTTGCGACGCATCACTTCAGCGATGCCGATGCCGTGCTCGCGGGTCAGCTTGAGCAGATCGGCGCCGCTGCGAAATGGCAACGGCAGGGTAGTGGCATCCGGAGCGATGATCTTCTGCTTGCTGCCATCGGCCAGCACCGCCTCGCTGACCACGAAGCCGCCGCCCACCGAGTAATAGGTGGCCTCGTGGACTTGGATGCCGGCGGCATCGAAGGCGGCGAAGCGCAAGCCGTTGGCATGCAGCGGCAGCGCCTTGCGGAACATCTTCAGGTCGGCCTTCTCGTCGAAGGCGACGGAGTGCTTGCCGGCCAGGACGATGCGCTTGTCGCGGCGGATGGTGTCGATGTACTCGGGTACCTGATCGACATTGACGGTATCCGGCTCATGGCCGCTGAGGCCGAGCAGCACCGCCTTGTCGCTGCCGTGGCCCTTGCCGGTGGCGCCCAGCGAGCCATACAGCTCGGCGACCACACGGGCCACCTTGGGCATGTGCTCGTGGTTTTCCAGGGCGTGGGTGAACAGCGCGGCGGCGCGCATCGGGCCGACGGTGTGAGAGCTGGACGGGCCGATACCCACTTTGAACAGGTCGAAAACGCTGATAGCCATGGCGGAATTCTTCTTGTCGATTGAACGGACACGCGCCCGGTTACGCGCGTGTGGATGCCTCTATCTAAGAACGGCCCTATCATTATGTATACTGATTTATTTTTAACGTATTCGTTAGCGTCACTTAACTATTGAGATCGCGCCATGGACCTCACCCGCCTGCGAACCCTGCGTGAACTGGCTCGCTGCCGCACCATGGCGGCGGCTGCCGAGTCGCTGCACCTGACGCCTTCTGCCGTATCGCAGCAGGTCGCCCAGCTCGAACGTGAAGTCGAGGTGGCGCTGATCGAGCGGCGCGGGCGCGGCGTGGTGCTGACTCCCGCGGGCGAGCGGCTGGTGGCACATGCCGAGCGCATCCTCATGGTGCTCGACGAAGCGCGTTCGGAGCTGGCGCTGCTGCGCGGCGAAATCGCCGGCGAATTACGGGTGGCGGCCTTTCCCTCGATCGCCGTGGCGGTGATTGCGGAAACCGTGCGGGCGCTGCGCAGCGCCTATCCGCGGCTGAACGTTGTGGTGCTGGATCTGGAGCCGCAGGAAAGCCTCAGTGCCCTGGGCTCCTGGCAGATCGACGTGGCGGTGATCGACGACCTGGCCGTGACCCCGGATGAGAACCGCGAACATTACGCGCTGATTCCCCTGACCCAGGATCTGCTGCACGTGCTGCTGCCCATCGACCATGCCCTGGCCAGGCGCGACAGCCTGACCGTGGCCGACCTGCGCGACGAAGCCTGGGCGCTGGATTCCTCGGGTAGCTCGTTCGGCGAATTCATCACCAACCTGTGCCGCCGCTCCGGCTATGCGCCGCGGATCAACGCCCATTGCGCCGGTTTCGAAATGGTCGCGGCCATGGTCGCCTCAGGCAATTCCATTTCCATCGTCTCCGGCCTGCGCCTGGTGCGCCCGCTGCCCGGCGTCACCGCCGTGCCGCTGCTGCCGGATATCCAGCGCGGCGTCTTCCTCGCCTACCGCAAGGGCGAGCGCGATCATCCGGCGGTGAACGTGTTTCTCGACGAGGCGATTTATACGGCCGACAGGGTGTTGGGCTAGCGCCACTGAGCCCCTGTAGGAGCGGCTTCAGCCGCGATGCTTTCGGCTTTTTCGATGTGTCCGCACTTCACAGGGGTGCCCCGAGCTTTACTCAGCCGGCGTGACGCACTCTTGATCCGCTTCAGCCGCCAACTTCGCCCTGTCAGCCTTGCTGAGGTACTTGGGTTTGTTGCTTTTAGGCGCGAGCTTGGCGTTGGCCTTCTTGGCGTGGGCTTCAAGCAGTTGTTTGATCTTCTTGCGGCGATTCATGGTTGTGAGTCTGCCCTGTCCTAAATTGTTGATGATCCTCACGCGGAGCCCGCAGGATGGGTACCGCTATGCTCAACCCCCCAGCTACCTAATGCCCGGCTTGCAACGCGACATTGGAAAGCAAGAGCTTCGCGGCCAAAGCCGCTCCCCGAAGTGGGCGGTTGGTTTCAGCTCCAGAGCGCCCCGACCGGCGTATGCGGTGGGTAATGCGTCGCCGCCTGCGCCTGCAGCAGTTCGCCACAGGCCAGGGCGTCGGTCAGCGCATGGTGCGCCGAGTACAGCGGCAAGCCGTAGCGCAGGCGGCTGTCGGCCAGGCGGATGGAGATGGGCTCACGGCCACGCAGGCGGTCCCACCAGCTGACCGTGCGCTTGGGATGCAGGCGGGCTTCCAGCTCCATGGTGTCGATGACCGGGAACACCAGCCCTTCGCCCAGATGCTGGCGCACCGCCTGGTCGAGGAAGCCTCGCTCGATGTTGCGGTAGTGCGCCACCACCACCTTGCCGGCCAGGGCTTCGAGCAGTTCGTCCAGGACGTGCGCCAGGCGAGGCGCATGGCGGATGTCGGAATGGGTGATGTGGTGGAAGGTCACCGACTCGGCGCTCAGTTCGCCAGTGGGTTTGACCACCCAGTAGCGCGACTCGGCGCAGCGGACGCGTTGCAGGCTCATCGGCACCAGGCCGAGGCTGACGATGGCGTGTTCACGCGGATCAAGGCCGGTGGTTTCCACGTCCAGCGCGACCAGTGGCACATCCGCCAATGGCGTGTCGGCGGCGATGCAGCCGGCGCCGTAATAGGCCCGCAGGCGCTCGTCCTCGCTGCTGGCGGCGCGTTCTGCGAAGAGTTGCGGCCAGTCCTGATTCTGATACGTACTCATTGCGGACGAGACAGGGGCTGGGCCGGATAGCGAAAGCGCAGGAATTTCTGCGCATTGCTCACCACCTGGAAGGCTTCCTTGAGGTGGTGGCGTTCGCTGGAGCTGAATTTCTCCGGCTCGACGTAGTTGTCGGGTGGGTTGCCGGCCTCGACTTCACGGGCCTGGTGGCGGATGCGCACCAGACTGAGGAACTCGAAGGCATAGCGCAGATGATCCAGCGCTTCCTGGGGCAGCAGCTTGGTGGCGGCGATGGCGTCGAGGCGTTCCAGCGAGTTCTGTGCCTTGGAGCCGCACGCCAGGGCGTGTACGCGGATCAGGTCGGTCAGCGGCGCCGTGCCGCGGCCCTTGAGGTTGATGATGTTCTTTTGGCGGCCGTCGGTTTCCATGACGAAGGTGCGGAAGAAGCCCAGCGGCGGTGTGCGATTGAGCGCGTTGCGCGCCAGCGCGGCGAGGAAGGCCGGGGTGGCGCTGGCTTTTTCCGCCAGCAATTCCTTGAGATTTTCCACCAGCGCGGTCTTGCCGTACACGCCATCGAGGTCGAAGAAGATGCTGCTGTTGAGTAGGGTCTGCGGGTTGGGCTGTTCGATCCACTGGTTGAAGTAGCCCCGCCAGACTTTCAGCGGCTGGCGCCATTTGGCGTTGCTGGCCATGATGCCGCCCTTGCAGTAGGCATAGCCGCAGGCGGCCAGGCCGTCGCTGACGAATTGCGCCAGTTCGGCGAAGTAGGCGTCGTGCTTTTCCGCGTCGAAGCTGTCGTCGAGCACCAGGGCGTTGTCCTGGTCGGTCAGCAGCAGCTGCTCGTCGCGGGCCATCGAGCCGGCGATCATGAAGCAGTAAGGCACCGGTGGTGGCCCGAGCTTTTCTTCGGCAAGCATCAGCAGGCGCCGGCTGTAGGCGCGGCCGATGCTGCTCATGGCGCGGCCGACCATGTGCGCGCTGGCATCGTCGGCGACCATGCGCACGAAGGTGGCGTGGAGGTCCGGCAGCAGGCTCCTGAGGCCTTCCACCGAGTTCTTGTTGAAGATGCTGTTGACCAGGTAGAGGCTGCTGCGCGACTCGTAGCGAATGACGTCGGCCAGCGAGATCATGCCGACCGGGCGGCGTCGTTGCAGCACGGGCAGGTGGTGGATGTTGTTGCGCAGCATGCACAGCATGGCCTCGAACACCGACTCGTCGGCCTGCACGGTGACCGGGCCGGGGGTCATCACCTGGCTGACCGGCGTGTCGCCTGGTAGCCCTTCGGCCAGTACGCGCATGCGCAGGTCGCGGTCGGTGAGGATGCCGGCCATGACCTGAGTCTGCTGATCGGCCACCTGCACCTGGGCGGGGTTGGGCCAGCGCCTGCCGGGGTTGACGATGATGACCGAGGACACGCTCTGCTCGCTCATGACCTTCGCCACCTGCTGTACCGGCATGTCCAGCGGGACGCTGACTGGCGAGCGACCGATCAGTTTGCGCACCTTGATCTTCATCAGCTCACTGGCTTTGCCGTGGCTGTCTTCCAGGGCGGACTTGAGCCGCGACTGGCCTTCGGCCTCGACGAAATCGGCGAAGCTGTCGAACTGGTCGCAAAGCTGCTGAAACAGCGGGCCGGGGATGAAGTAGATCAGGCTGTCTTCCAGTGCCCTGGCGCCCAGACGCACCTTGTTGCCGCGCAGCAGGCCGGCCTGGCCGAAGATATCGCCCTCGGTCAGGCGGTTGTGCAATTCGCCATTGCGCCGGTAGATTTCCACCGCGCCGCTGCGTACGTAATGCAGTTCGTGAATCTCGGCGCCATAGGCGAGAATCTCGCTGCCGGCCTTGAAGTAGCTGACCTGTACCTGGCCGGCGAGGGTGTCGAGGGTTTCCTCTGGCAGGTCATCGAAAGGCGGGAAACGGCTCAGGTGATCGCGGATTTCGATCAGCTCGATCTGCATGAATAGCTCGCGCGCGCGTGGGACATGGGCCCACCATACCTGTCATGGTGGGGAGAGAAAATGCTGATGCTGTAGCAAACAGCATAGCGGGGTAAGGAAAAAGGCATGCAAGCCTGGCAATGGATAGGCATGACGCTGGCCGTCACGACCGTGGGATACGTGATCTGGTGCTACAACCGCCTGGTGTTCAATCGTCATCGGGTGGCCGAGGCGTGGAGCGGGATCGATGTGCAGCTCAAGCGCCGTTCGAGCCTGATTCCCAACCTGGTGGCAGCGCTGCGCGAATACATGAACTACGAGCGCGACACCCTGGAAGCACTGACCGCGCAACGCGCCAATGCCCAGACTCATGAGGGCGACGCGGTGGCAGCGCGCGGGGCAGCCGAGTCGCAACTGGGCACGACGCTGATGCGGGTGATGATCCTCGCCGAGGCCTATCCCCAGTTGAAGGCCGATGGCAATTTCGTCGCCCTGCAGCGCGCGCTCAGCGAGGTCGAGGAGCAGATTCAGATGTCGCGCCGCTACTACAACGGCGCGGTTCGCGAGCTGAACATCCTCGTCGAGTCGGCGCCGAGCAATCTGGTGGCCAAGGCGCTGCGCTTCGCCACTGCCGAGTATTTCGCCCTCGCCGATGCGCGCGAGGCACAATCGCCAAAAATGGAGTTCTGATCATGCCGGGATGGCTCAAACCGCTTTTCTGTTTGCTGCTGCTGAGCCTAGCGGGCGCTGCGCTGGCCAATGAGGAGGAACGCATCAGCGACTACTCCGTGAACGTCGAGGTGCGCACCGATGGCAGCCTGCAGGTCACCGAGCTGATCACCGTGCAAGCCGCCGGCTACCGGATCAGCCGCGGCATCTTCCGCGACTTTCCGGTGCGGATGATCAGCCGTGAGCAGTTGTTGCGCAGCGTCGGCTTCAAGGTGCTGGAAGTGCAGCGCAACGGCCGGGCAGAGCCCTACCAGCTGGAGTCGCTGGGCGCCGTCGAGCGGATTCGCATCGGCTCGGCCAACCGCGAGCTGGAGCCGGGGCAGCATCGCTATCGCATCGTCTATGTCACCGATCGGCAATTGATCGAACGGCCGAGCGAAGACGAGCTGTACTGGAACGTCACCGGCAACGACTGGCTGTTTCCCATCGACAGGGCGCGTATCAGCGTGCATCTGCCGGAAGGCGCGAAGATCCTCCAGGTCGACGGCTACACCGGGCGGCGTAGCGCGCAGGACAAGCACTTCCGGGTTGTCGCGCAGGACGACGCGCTGCTGCGGATGGAAACCACCCAGCCGCTGGATGCGCGTGAAGGGTTCACCATTGCCGTGGCCTGGCCTGCCGGGCTGATCGAACGCCCATCGGCGTACCAGCGGCTGCTCTGGGTGCTGCAGGACAATCCCGGCCTGCCGCTGGGCGGTCTGATGCTGCTGGCGATGCTGGGCTATTTCATCTGGCAGTGGCGGCAAGTCGGACGTGACCCGGCGAAGGGCCTGATCATTCCGTTGTTCCAGGCGCCGGAAGGCCTGTCGCCAGCGGCTGCCGGGTTCGTCTGGAACCAGGGCTTCAGCGGGCGTTACGAACCGGCCAGGGCGCTCAGCGTGGCGCTGACCTCGATGGCGATCAAGCGCGCCGTACACCTGTCCGATAGTGGCGATGCCTACACCCTCAAGGCCGCCGGCAAGCCGGTGCCACCGCTGCACCCCGGTGAACGCAAGGTCTATGGCGCGCTGTTCAAAACCGCCTCCAGTCTGACCGTGGGCAGCACCTACCAGCCCCGTCTGAAGAATGCGCTGGAGGCCTTGCGCGCCAGCATCAGCGAGAACTATCACGCAGCCTGTTTCAGGCTCAACCGCAAGCAGTGGTGGCGTGGCGTGATCCTGGCGTTGCTGGGCGTGCCGCTGACCCTGCTGCCGGGGTTGAGCGGTGGCGATCTCTTCGTCGTTTGCATGATGTCGCTGTTCGTAATGGCCTTTGGTGCGGTCGGTGTCGGCGGTCTGTTCATTGGCGTGAATAGATGGCGCGCCGGGCAGTACGTGCAGATGATCGTCGGGCTGCTCTTTTCCACGACGTTCGGCGCGGTAGGGCTGCTGGTGCTGGCCATGATGGCCAGTACCGTCCCGGCACTGACGGTCTGGAGCCTGGGCCTGGTGCTGTTGTTCGCGTTGGCCTGCATCCTGTTCCGCTGGTTGCTCGAGGCACCGACCCTGCATGGGCGCGAATTGCTCGACAAGCTCGAAGGCTACCGCGACTACCTGCGACTGGCGGAAAGCGAGCTGGTGGAGAAGGTGGCCGAGGCGCCGGCGATGAGCATCGCACTGTACGAGCAGCACCTGCCCTACGCCATGGCGCTGGGGGTCGAGCAACAGTGGAGTGCGCGCTTCGAGCAGGCCCTGGCAAGCGGCCTGGTGAGCGCGCCGCAGGGCGGCTACAAACCGGATTGGTATTCGGGGCGTAGCCTGTCCAGCCCGCAGTCGTTGAGCGGCAGCCTGTCGTCGAACCTCGGTCGCGCGATGGCGACGGCATCTGTTGCGCCGTCCAGCTCCTCTTCCTCGTCCTTTGGCAGCTCCTCCGGCGGCTCCGGTGGCGGTGGCTCGTCCGGTGGCGGCGGCGGCGGTGGTGGTGGCGGTGGCTGGTAAGAGGAGGCTGCCGATCTCACCAGCCGTGGCTGACCGCCGCCACCGCGTCATGGGCGTGCAGGCTCTCCGCGTGCACGACTTTCAGGTGGAAGGCGCTGGCCTGCGTTAGCTGGCCCAAGGCGCGGTGCAGGCGGCGCGCGGCATCCTCGCAGAACATCAGGTTCTGCCCGTTGGCCAGGGCGAAAGCCTGTTCATCGGCGCGTTTCACCGCTGTTTGCACCGGCGTGCCGAGGGCCTGCTCGGCGCTGTCGATCAACGCCAGCACGGGCAGTTTGGTGCAGCCCGGCGCCAGACGCAGCTGCAGGGTCGCGGTGCTGCGCTGGCTGTGCGGCGTGGCGACGATGCCCTGGGTCGAGCCGAGCCAGTCGATTACCTCCAGATAATCCAGCGGCTCCTGAGCGAAGGTCTCGGCGAAACGCTGCTGGATCAGCTGCCGGGCCAGCGCCGCCGAGCAGGGGCAGGTGGACGAATAGCCGACCTCGACCTGCAATTCGATATTCACCCCGCGGCCGTCCTGCCTGGCGCGCAATTCGAAAGGGTAGGCCTTCCAGCCGGCGAGCGGGCTGACCAGCGCCGGACGTTCGAGCGCCACCTCGCCACGCAGGGTCAGCGTGGCGCTGTCGGCCAGTGTTTGATGACTGCTCAGGCAATCATCCAGCACCTGCAGCACGGCAGCCACGTCTAGTTCCCGATGCGCCAGGCGCTGCGCCGCCAGGTACAGGCGCGACATATGAATGCCGCGCGCGCCGGCATCGTCGAGGCTGACACCGATATCGACGCTGGCGGTCACCGCCGCGCCCGCCAGGCGAATGGGCAGGGCGATGCCGGTCATGCCGACCCAGTCCAGCGGCAGATCATGGTGAGTGGCTTGGGCGGCTATATCCGGCAGAGGCTTTTCGTTCATCGCAAATCCATGGGTTGCTGTCAGCGCTTAATGTTATGTTATAACAATTAAAACAAGCCAGCCGATTTGCCATGATCCTGACCCTGCCCACCGAAGCCGAACTGCTGGCCCAGCCAGCGGATGACTACATGAATGACGCCCAGCAGCGCTTCTTCCGCGAGTTGCTGCTGGCCCAGCGTGCCGAGTTGCAGGCGCGCATCGACGAAGAATTCGCCGAGCTGCGCCAGCCCGAAACCAGCAGCGACGTGGCCGACATCGGCGCCGCCGAGGAGCAACGGCAGTGGCAGCTGCGCCTGCTGGAGCGGGAAAAGAAGCTGCTGGACAAGATCGACCAGGCGCTCGAACGCCTGGCGCGGGGCGAATACGGCTGGTGTGCCGAAACCGGCGAACCCATCGGCCTCAAGCGCCTCTTGCTGCGCCCTACCGCGACGCTGTGTATCGAAGCCAAGGAGCGTCAGGAGCGGCGTGAAAAACATCAGCGTGACCGTGACTGAAACGAGGAACACTCTATGAACCCGCGTCTACCCGTAACCGTGCTGTCCGGCTTTCTCGGCGCCGGCAAAAGCACCCTGCTCAACCATGTGCTGAAAAACCGCGACGGCCTCAAGGTTGCGGTGATCGTCAACGACATGAGCGAAATCAATATCGACGGCAGCGAAGTGCAGCGCGACGTCAGCCTCAACCGCGCCGAAGAAAAGCTGGTGGAGATGAGCAACGGCTGCATCTGCTGCACCCTGCGTGAAGACCTGCTCGAAGAGGTCGCGCGTCTGGCCAGTGACGGCCGTTTCGACTACCTGCTGATCGAGTCCACCGGCATCAGCGAGCCGTTGCCGGTCGCCGAAACCTTCACCTTCCGCGACGAGCAGGGCCGCAGCCTGTCCGACCTGGCGCGGCTGGATACCATGGTCACGGTGGTCGACGGGGTGAATTTCCTGCGCGACTTCCACGAGGCCGACAGCCTGGCCAGCCGTGGCGAAACCCTGGGCGAGGAGGATGAGCGCTCGATCACCGACCTGCTGATCGAGCAGGTGGAATTCGCCGACGTCATCCTGATCAGCAAGATCGACCTGATCAGCCAGGCCGAGCGCGAGGAACTGACGGCCATCCTCCGAGGCCTCAACACCCACGCCGACATTCAGGCCATGAGCATGGGCCAGATCGCCCTGGACAAGATCCTCGATACCGGCCGTTTCGACTTCGACCGCGCCTCGCAGGCGCCGGGCTGGCTCAAGGAGCTGCGCGGCGAGCACGTGCCGGAGACCGAGGAATACGGCATCGCCTCCAGCGCTTATCGTGCGCGCCGGCCGTTCCATCCGCAGCGCTTCTTCGACTTCCTCTCGCAGGATTGGAGCAATGGCCGCCTGCTGCGCTCCAAAGGCTTCTTCTGGCTGGCCAGCAAATACCAGGAGGCCGGCAGCTGGTCGCAGGCCGGCGGCCTGATGCGTCATGGCCTGGCCGGGCGCTGGTGGCGTTTCGTGGCCAAGCAGCACTGGCCGCAGGACGAGGAAGGCCTGCAGACGATCATGCAGCACTGGAGCGCCGAGGTTGGCGATTGCCGCCAGGAGCTGGTGTTCATCGGCCAGAACATCGATTTCGCCCGCCTGGTGCGTGAGCTGGACGACTGCCTGCTGACCGATGCGGAAATGGCCGGCGGCCCCGATGCCTGGCGTCTGCTGGCCGATCCGTTCGGTGCCTGGCAGCAGGAGGCGGCCTGATGTTCGCCCTGCAGTTGCCGAACGTCGCCCGGCAGGTGCTGGGCGAGGATATCCAGGTGCTTGGCGAGGTGCTGCACGACGGCGTCAACCTGGCCGTCTGGCAGCGCCGCCTGCCGGCGCAGATCGCCGACTTCGCCGAGGCGCTGCTGGCGCAGGGCGAGCCGTTGGCGCAGTCCATCACCCTGGAGCTGCCGAGTGCGGACAGCGAGCCGAACCTCGACGGCCTGGTGGCGCAGTACGCCGACCTGCCGGGTCAGGCAGCCTTTCTCGCCGACGTGGCCTGGCTGGTGCGCGCCTATGCCTGCCTGCTCGACGCCCAACGCATCGGCCTGCGTCTGCGTGTGCTGGACAAAGCCATGTGCCCGCGCTTTCACGTCGACCACGTGCCGCTACGGCTGATCACCAGCTATGCCGGCGTCGGCAGCGACTGGCTGGAAGAGGGCGCCATGCCGCGCAGCGCACTTGGTCAGCCGACTGCCGAGCCGCAGGACGAGGCGTTGATTCAGCGCCTGGACACCGGGCATGTGGCGCTGGCGAAGGGCGAGAAATGGCAGGGCAACGAGGGCCGCGGGCTGATCCACCGCTCGCCGCAGCCGCCGGTCGGGCAGCGACGTTTGCTGCTGACTCTGGACTGGCTGGCCTGACATCGCCGCAAGCTGCGCGGCAAACAGTTATAGAAGCCGTACCCCGTGGCGCGATGCTGTTCTTAAGGCGGTAGGCGCTTGGCTCGCCTCTCCCATTTATGGGAGAGGGGCTGGGGGAGAGGGCCTGCTGCTGCCAGGAATGACGGAAAAAATAGGCCGGAGCGACTGCTCCGGCCTTAAGCACCAAGAGATCATGCCGACGCGTGACTCGGGCATGAGGGTCATGTGAGGTACCCATCTTTATTAGGCGCTCGTTTGGTGACGCTTTGATGTCAGGGGCGCTGCGTTTCCTCGTAGGGCGGGTACAACCCGCCAGTTGTAGCTTGGCGGGTTGCACCCGCCCTACGATATTCAGACCCGCGTCGCTCGATGCGCAGGGCTCAGGGCTTGATCCATGTGCCCTGATATTGCGTCTTGCAGGCCGGCTCCAGATACAGCGCGTCGCTGGCCACACCGTAGTAGTGGATATCCTGCTGGTACAGGTCGCTGCCGGCGCGCGCGTTCTGGCAAATGCCGTAGGCACCCTGCGGGCACTGCTCGACAAACTCCACCTCGACTGTCTGCCCCTGCAATTGCGGCTGGCAGAAGCCGTCACGGAACAGCGCGGCGGGAATATTGCGGTTTTCCTGGCAGACCTTCACGTCCAGGCGCTCGGCCTGGCTATGCACCACGCAGGCTTCGGCCAGGGCCAGGCCCGGTAGCAGAGAGAACAGCAACAGCCATGCACGCATCGTTTCGACTCCCGAAAATCTGCCGGCGAATCTACCATGCTGCTTCCTTGCAGTCTGTGCTGGCACTTGCCCGGCGAACCAGCGACGATAGATTCATGCTCAGTCAAATCCCTACTCATCTCATCGGCGGCCCGCTGGGTACCGGCAAGACCAGCCTGATCCGTCATCTGTTGGCGCAGAAACCGGCGGGTGAGCGCTGGGCTGTGCTGATCAACGAGTTCGGCCAAATCGGCCTGGACGCCGCCCTGCTCGAGCAGGGCGACGATGGCATCGTCCTGACCGAGGTGGCCGGCGGTTGCCTGTGCTGCGTCAACGGCGCGCCATTTCAGGTCGGCCTTGGCCGCCTGCTGCGCAAGGCCAAGCCAGATCGCCTGCTGATCGAGCCGTCCGGCCTGGGCCATCCGGCGCAGTTGCTGGCGCAACTGAGTCAGCCGCCCTGGGTTGGCGTGCTGGCCGTGCAGCCGGCGCTGCTGGTGCTGGACGCCGCCACGCTGGCGGCAGGCCAACCGCTGCCGGACGTGCAGCGTCAGGCGCTGGGCGAGGCCGGGCTATTGTTGCTGAACAAGAGCGCTGGGCTGGATGAGCCGAGTCGTGCGCGAATTGCCGCGAACCTGCCGCCGCTTCCGCTGCACTGGACTGAACAGGGTCGACTCGACCTGGCCTTGCTGCCGGGGGTGACAGCGCAGGCCTCGCCGGCTCCGGTGGAGGTCGAGTTACCCACAGCTGCACCGGCCCTGACGCAGATCTGGCGCAACGCCGCCGAGCCGATCTGCCAGGTGCAGGCTCAGGCCGACGGTTGGAGCATCGGCTGGCGCTGGCATCCCGAGCAGGTCTTTGACCTCGCGCGGGTCGCAGATTGGTTACGCAACCTGGGCTGGCGCCGGGCCAAGGCGGTGCTGCACGGAGCCGATGGCTGGTGCTCGCTGAATGCCTTGCAGACGCAGGCACTACCCGACTGGAGCGCCAGCGAATGGCGCAAGGATTCGCGGCTGGAGCTGATCTTCGATCAGGCGCAGGACGTCGAAGCGCTCAGCGCCTCGTTCGCCGCCTGCCGAATCGCTGCGAGTGACTGATACACTCGCCGGCGTTCGTCGCTGTGGATAACTTTCATGCAATTGCTGCCCTGGTCTCATGACACTTCTGCCGGTTTCACCCTGCGCGGCTGGCATACGCCGCCATCGGGCAAACCACTGCTGCACTTTCTGCACGGCAACGGCTACTGCGGGCGCGTCTACACGCCGATGCTGGCGCTGTTGGCCAAGGACTTCGACCTCTGGCTGTGCGACGTGCAGGGCCATGGCGACAGCGATCACGCTGGGCGCTTCCATGGCTGGAACCGCAGCGCCGAGCTAGCGGTGGAGGCGTTCGAGGCATTGCGCGCGCCGTTCGGCGATGTGCCGCGCTTCGCCCTCGGCCACAGCTTTGGTGGCGTGCTGAGCAGTTTGATCCTGGCGCGCCATCCCAAACTGTTTCAGCGCGCGGTACTGCTCGATCCGGTACTGTTCAGCCCGGCAATGATCGGCGTGATGGCGTTGTCCGACGTGGTCGGCCTGGCGCAGCGCACCGGCATGGCGAAGAAGGCGCACAAGCGCCGCCGGCAGTGGTCGGATCGCACCAGTGCGCATGCTGCACTGCATGGCCGTGGCATGTTCCGCGGCTGGGACGAGGCGGCGTTCGATGCCTATGTCGAGCATGCGTTGAAAGACGTGGCCGGTGGCGTCGAGCTCAAGTGCCGGCCGAGCCGCGAAGCGGAGATTTTCGGCTCCTATCCGCGTCGCCTGTGGCCATCGCTGGCCAAGGTGACGACACCGACCGAAGTGATCCATGGTGCCAGCACCTACCCGTTCGTGGCGCGATCAGTGGCGCGCTGGTGTGCGAGCAACGCCCACGTGCGCAGCCAGGTGGTACCGGGTGGGCACTGCTTCATGCAGGAGCAGCCGGCGGACAGCGCCGAGCGGGTGGCAGATTTCCTGCTGCAGCGGGGCTGAGTCGGGCGGGCGCTACTGCGCCTTGCGCCGCCAGTCTTCCAGTTGAATGACGTTGCCCGGGTGCTGCACCGCAACCGGCTCGGGTTGCGGTTCCAGCACCGGGTGAGGCTCCAGTTCGATGCGCCCGAGATGCGCGCCGAACATGCTGATATGCCCGCGCAGGCGCTGCTCACCAGTGACGGTGAATTCGAAGTCATACAGCCGCGCCAGGCGCCGATGCCCCTTGCTGTCACGCTGGATGGCCAGGCGGCGCAACGCCACGGCGCCATCGAGCAGCTCCACGTCGAGCTTGGCGCAGTGCTGCTTGGCCAGCGCCAGCGCCCGCTCGCGGATACCGTGACCGCGCCATAGCCAGGCGCAGACGGCGGCGAACAGCATCAGCAGGAAGACATCGAACAGGTTGATCATGACGACTCCGGATCAGGGAGACAGAGCTTAGCCTATCTGCTGCCCAGTTCTCAGCATCCAGCTTGCCCTTGCGTCGGCTGTGCATTAGCGTTCGCGCACTTCACAGGAAAAGGACGTCACCATGCATTGCCCCGCCTGCCGGACCAGTCGACTGCAACCGGCGAAACTCGAAGATGGCCTGCTCGCCCACGGTTGCCCGCAGTGCTCGGGCACGTTGGTCAGCCTGCTGCATTACCGCGACTGGGCCGAGCGCCAGCCGGCAGAGGAAACGCCAGCGGCGCTGGCCGCTGAAGCGGAAACCGAGGTGGGTGAAACCAGCCATGCGCTGAGCTGCCCCAAGTGCGCCAAGCTGATGAGCAAGTTTCAGATCAGCGGCACCCGCGCCAATCGTCTGGATTTGTGCGGCACCTGCGACGAAGCCTGGCTGGACAGTGGCGAGTGGCAACTGCTCAAAGCCCTGGAGCTGAGCCAGCGCATGCCGGCGATCTTCACCGACGCCTGGCAGCGCCAGGTGCGCCAGGAGGCCAGCGAGCAGGCACGCCGCGAGCGCTTCAGCCGCATTGCCGGCGAGGACGCCATCGCCCGTGCCGACGAAATCCGCGCCTGGCTCAAGGACCATCCGCAGCGGCGTGAGCTGCTGTTCTACATCGGTCACGACTGAGGAACGCACGGCACCACGGAGGGCGGGTGCTACCCGCCGGATGTACCCGCGACGGGCGCTTGCGCGCTACATCATCAGGCGTGGAGCTGGTTCTTCTCCTCGGCCAGCGCCTGGTAGCGCTGCTGCAGCTCTTCGCGAATCTGCCGGCGTTGCTTGGCCTGGCGCTGGCGGCGCAGGCCGTCGGGGGTGTCCGGGTGTAGTTCGGGCACCACTGCCGGACGGCCCTGCTCATCCATCGCCACCATGGTGAAGAAGGAACTGTTGGTGTGGCGCACCGAGCGCTCGCGGATGTTCTCGGTGATCACCTTGATACCCACCTCCATGGAGGTACGCCCGCAGTAGTTGACCGAGGCGAGGAAGGTGACCATCTCACCGACATGCACCGGCTCGCGGAACATCACCTGGTCGACCGATAGGGTCACCACGTAGCGCCCCGCGTAGCGGCTGGCGCAGGCGTAGGCCACCTCGTCCATGTACTTGAGCAGGGTGCCGCCGTGCACATTGCCGGAGAAGTTGGCCATGTCCGGGGTCATCAGTACGGTCATCGTCAGTTGTGCGGTTCCGGCTTCCATGGTCACTCCGAAATTGGGAGGCTGTGCGCTGCCGTGCTGTGCGTCGCGCGGCTACTATGAGTTTTTGCTTGGTTAGGATGCCAGATGATGCCCTTGCGCCACATTCCCCTTATGTTGCTTGGCCTGCTCGCCCTGCCGGTACTGGCCGAACAATCGTGCGATACACCGGCGCAGTGCAACCAGGAAGGCACGGCCGCCTATCAGGCCGGTCGTTTCGAGGCGGCCATCGAGTCCTTCAAGCGTCAGCTGCGCCGCGTCGAGCAGGGCGACGAGGCGCAGTTGGAGCTGGCCTTGAACAATCTGATTCTGGCCAATCTGCGCGCGGGCGATGCCGGCATGGCGCGGGCCTGGCTGGGTGTGGCGCTGGACAACCACCTCAGCGGTTCTTCGACCCGCCTGCACATGGGCAAGGTGGCCGAGGCGGTGGATTACCAGGCGCTGGCGGCCAGCCCGCAGGGCCTCTATCTGCGCTATGGCGGTCAGGCGGTATGGAGCGAATTGCAGATCAGCACTGACCCGGCGGGCGGTTATCGCGCCAGCTTTTCGCCGCTGCGCGCCGGTGCACGGGTGGAAGAATACGGCCCGGCAGCTATCGGTGATCTGGAGGGACGCCTGCAAGGCGAGGGCGCAGTGATGAAGCTGGAAGATGCGCAGCTCGGCACCGGCTGCGCCGTACAATTGCTGCGCGAAGGCATTGCCCTGCGCGTGCTGGAGGTGTTCGCCGATGGCTGCCAGGACTATGGCGGCATGGGCATCAGCGTGGCGGGCGACTACATCAAGGTCGATGCGCAGGTACGTCCGTGAGCCGGCGTGCCGGCCTGCTGGGTGTTGTGATTCTGGTGCTGGCGCTGCTGGTCGGCGGCAGCGCCTGGCTGCGAGACGAGCCGCTGAGCGCCCAGGTGCAGGACTGGCAGCAGCAGGTACAGGCGGCGACTGGCGAAAGCCATGCCTACCTGTACCTGAGCGGGCTGGATGCGCCTGTTGATCAGCAGCCCGAGGCGCTGGGCGCCATGCGTCTGCAGCATTACCAAAGCTGGCACGCCGGGCGCGGCGTGACCGAAGGCGAGTATGCGGCGCCGGCCGTCGCCACCCTGGCGGTGCCCGAGGGGCGATCGTTCTGCCAGATCGAGACGCCAGGCTGCTTCGAAACGCTGCTGGCGCAGGCCTCACAATTGCCGGCCATCACTGCGGAGCAGAACGTTCTGCTCGAACGCTACCGGCACTTTCTCGGCCTGGACGATTACCGCACGCTGACCTCGGTGAGCCTCGCCGAGCCGGTGCCGCGCCTGACCTATGTGTACAAGGGGCAGCAGGTCTACGATCTGTTCGTGCTGTACTTGGCCGCCGATGGCCAGGGCGATGTGGCCCTGGCCGGATTGCGCTGGGAGTTGAGCCGGCTGCGTCAGCAACTGGTGCAGGCGGACAACCTGGTGCTGAAAATGCTCCTGGGAGTGCTGGTCAACCGTAATCTGGAGTGGCAGGTTCGCCTGTATCGCCAGGGGCTGACGCCGCGGCCGGAGATCCCGGTGCCGTTCAGCGCCGCTGAGCGTTCGCTGCTGAGGCCCATGCAGCGCGAGTTCTTCGGCATCGCGCAGATGTATGCACAACTGCCAGACAGCGTCTCCGGCCGGGAATACCTTGGCCTGAAACTGTTTTTCCGACCGCAGATGACCATCAATGCCAGCCTAGCGCCTTATGCGCGGGCCGCCGAGTTGTCGCAGCTGGAACCGCAGGCGTTCGCCGCCGCGCTGCAAGAGCCGGCGCCCGGGCCGACCTCGGTTGGCGGTATGCGCAACCGGGCCGGGAACATTCTGCTGGCTATCGCCGGCCCGGACATGCGCCTGTATGCCGGACGTTTGCAGGACCTGGAGGCCAAGCGCCGCTTGCTCGCCGTTGCGGTGAGCCTGCCTGCCGGGGCGTTCGCTGCCGAACGCCTGACCGACATGCCGGACGCCCGCAATCCCTACTATCCGACGCGCCTGGCCGAGCTCGATGAGCGTGGCCAATTGTGCTTCGACGGCCCGCATGAGTCAGGCTTCAACGGGCGCTGCATGCCGTTGTAGCGCCCGGCCACCGTCTCCGGTGGGCAGCTGCGTGGTGCTTAGGCGTGATTCAGATACCAGCGCCAGTCCTGCTCGCCCACTTCGCCCATGAACTGGCGGAACTCGGCCCACTTGATCGCCAGGAACACCTTGAGGAAATCCTCGCCCAGCGCCTCACGTGCCCAGGTGGAGGCTTCCAGGTTACGCAGTGCGGTCAGCCAGTCGGTGGGCAGGGTTTCACGGGCCTGCTCGTAGCCATTGCCGACGATGGCCTGGCCCGGGTCGATCTGCTCGCGGATGCCCTTGTGAATGCCGGCGAGGATAGCCGCCGCAGCCAGGTAAGGGTTGGCATCGGCGCCGCAGATGCGGTGCTCGACGTGGCGGCTGCTGGCCGGCCCGCCCGGTACGCGGAAGGACACGGTGCGGTTGTTCACTCCCCAGCTTTTGGCCAGCGGCGCGTAGCTGTTGGCCTGGAAGCGGCGGAAGGAGTTGGCGTTGGGACAGAAGATCGCCAGCGCGTCATTGAGCGTGGCCATCATGCCGCCGATGGCGTGGCGCAGCAGCGGCGTGCCCTGCGGGTCTTCCGAGGCCATCAGGTTGTTGCCCTTGGCGTCGGCCAGGGATACGTGCATATGCAAGCCGCTGCCGGCCAGGTTGCCGAAGGGCTTGGCCATGAAGCAGGCCTGCAACCCGTGCTTGTTGGCCACGCCCTTGACCAGGCGCTTGTAGCGTACGCCTTCGTCCACCGCTTGCAGGGCATCGAAGCGGTGCTCCAGCGTGAGCTCAAGCTGGCCCGGAGCGTATTCGGAGATCGCCGTGCGCACCGGCAAGCCCTGGGCTTCGCAGGCGGCGTAGAGGTCGTCGAGAAACGGCTGCACCTGCTCCAGCTCGTACACGCCATAGACCTGCGGCGCCTGCGGGCGCACACCGTTCATCTGCACGGCGGGCTGCGGGCGGCCATTGGCGTCGCGTTGCTTGTCCAGCAGGTAGAACTCCAGTTCCACCGCCATCACCGGGTGATAGCCGTCGGCCTTGAGCGCCTCGATGGCGCGCACCAGCACATGGCGCGGATCACCCGGCGTGGCTGGCAGGCCCTGGGTCGGGTGCATGCTCACCTGCAACTGCCCGGTGGGCACCGCGCGCCAGGGTTGCAGGCACAGCGAGCCGGGCAGCGGATAGGTCCAGCAGTCGGCGTCGGCCACTTCCCAGACCAGGCCGCTCTCCTCGACGTCCTCGCCCTGAATGGTCAGCGACAGGATCGAGCTGGGTAGCGGCCGGCCGTTCTCGTAGATGGCCAGCAACTCGTCGCGATGCAGCAGCTTGCCGCGCGGGATGCCATTGGCGTCGATCAGCATCAGCTCGATGCTGCGTACCTCGGGGTGCTGGGCGAGGAAGTCGCGGGCTTCCTGAGGGTTGGCGAATTGCATGGTGGTTCTCGCAAAAGGTCGTGGGGCGCAGTGCATCCTGTGGGAGGCGCTTCAGCGGCGACTGTCGCGGCTAAAGCCCCTCCCACAGGCATCTCGATGAGTTACTCGCGAGCACCGGGAATGGCCAGCAGTTCGGTGAGGGCCGCATCGAGCATGGTGATCAGCTTGTCTACATCCTCGGCTGTGGTGCTCGGGCAGCACAGGGTCATGTTGTGGAACGGTGTGATCAGGATGCCGCGGTTGATCAGGTACAGGTGCAGGGCCATCTGCAGCTCGTCATGGAAGGCCGTTTCAGCTTCGGCACCGGTGCGCGGCGGAGTGGCGCAGAACTGGAACTCGCAACGTGCGCCCAACTCGGTCACCGACCATTTCAGGCCATGCTTGTCGATCAACTGGCGAAAGCCTTCGGCCAGGCGCGCGGCCAGCGGCAGCATGTGGTCGTAGGCGGCCTGGGTCATCACCTGCTCCAGGTTGGCACGCATGCAGTGCATGGCCAGGGCGTTGGCCGAGAGCGTGGTGCCCATACCGCTGTGGCCGTGACCGTGGCTTTGCTCACTGGCGCGCTGGCGAGCCTGGGTCATGGCTTTTGCCATCTCGGCGCTGCAACCGAAGATGCCACATGGCACGCCGCCGGCGATGGGTTTGCCGACCACGAAGAAGTCCGGTTCCAAGCCCCACAGGCGCGTGCAGCCGCCGATATCGGTGGAGATGGTGTGCGTCTCGTCGATGATCAGCAGACTGCCGTACTGGCGCGTCAGCTCGCGGCATTTCTGCATGAAGCCCGGGTCGGGCAGGACCATGCCGATGTTGGTCATCGCCGGCTCGCATAGCAGGGCGCAGACATCGCCCTGGGCCAGCGCCGCCTCCAGTGCTGCGACATCGTTGAAGGGAATGGCGCGGCTGTGCTCGGTCAGGTCGTAGGCCTGGCCGATCAGGCCGGAGCGATGCACGGTCTGGCCATCGCGCTCGCGCACCATTACGTCGTCGACGGTGCCGTGGTAGCAGCCGTCGAACACCAGCAAGGTCTTGCGGCCGGTAATGGCGCGCGCCCAGCGCAGCACGTAGCGGTTGGAGTCGGTAGCCGTGGCGGTCACCTGCCAGTAGGGCAGGCCGAAGCGCTGGGCCAGCAGCTCACCGCAGACCACGGCGTCCTCGCCGGGGAGCATGGTGGTCAGGCCGTTGTTTGCCTGCTCGGCGAGGGCGCGAGCCACCGGGTCGGGAGAATGGCCGAACATGGTGCCGGTGTCGCCGAGGCAGAAGTCGACGTACTCATGACCGTCCACGTCGAAGAAGCGCGCGCCCTTGGCGCGCTCGACGAACAGCGGCACCGGCGTCGACCAGTCGGCCATCCAGTGCATCGGCACGCCGCCGTACAGCGAGTGACGGGCGCGTTCGGCCAGCGCCGCGGACTTCGGATTGCGGGACAGGAACAGCTCGCGCTCGGCGGCGACGAAGCGGTCTACGGCGGCTTGGCTGATGCCACTGGCGGTGGTCATGGGGCATACCTCGTTCAGATGCTGCCGGCATGATATTTTGTGATCACAAAATAGTAAATGGTCTTTATATCCACGCGATATGGCCAAATAAATCGATATTCGTGATCACAGAACATTTCAACGACAGGTTTTCTCAGACAAAATCGGCGTTGACCCTGCCCATGCTTTCTTGACCGGAGCCTTTCATGCGTGACTGTAGCCTGACCCTTGCCCAACTGCCGGCGCCACCGATGGAGGTGGTTCAGCATGGCTGACAACCTGCAGGAACAGTTGTATCAGAACATCCGCTCGGGCCTGTTGGCCGGGCGCTTCCAGCCGGGACAACGGCTGAAAATCCGTGACCTGGCGGCCGAATGGGGGACCAGCCCGATGCCGGTTCGCGCGGCCCTGCAACGGCTGGTGGCCGAGGGCGCGCTGGAGGGCGAGCAGCAGCGCTCGGTGCGCGTGCCGTCGATGACCCGCGAACGTTACGAGAACATCTTTCAGGTACGCCTGGCGCTGGAAGGCCTCGCGGTGGAGCTGGCTACGCCGCGCCTGAGCCGCGACGACCTGGCCTGGCTGCGTGACTGCGTGCAGCGCATGGACGTGGCCATCGAGCAGCGCCAGGTTCAGGACTACCTCAGCGCCAACAGCCAGTTCCACCTGCACCTGTACGGTGCCTGCGGCAACCCGGTGTTGCTGCGTTCGATCGAGTCGCTGTGGCTGCAGATCGGCCCCTTCTTCAATCGCCTGTTCACTGGCGCCGATCTGTCACTGCGGCTCAATGACTTTCATGAAGATGCCTTTGCCGCCATCGAAGCCGGCGATGCCAAGGGAGCGCGCCAGGCCATGGAGCAGGATCTGCTGTATTTCGCGCGATTTTTGCTCAACCTGCTGGCGCTGGAGCAGGGCGACACCTGAGGCGGACGGCGAGAAGCCCGCTTTCACGCGGATGGGAGCTTGTACCTTGTGGAGGCCTGGGATCAACGGCGCAATCGCGGACAAGTCCGCTCCCACGGTGCCGGCATGATGCCGTGGGAGCGGTCTTGGCCGCGAAGGCTAACGCACCCGGCCACAGCACAGCCGCCGTGACCGCGAGGCTCAGCTCTCCAGCCAGACGTCGCGGCACCAGTGCCAGACCGAGTCCCAGCTTTCGTCGGTCAGCTCGCCCTCGTCGCCGTCCCACAGCCACACCTGGCCTTCGACGTCGACCGCGTAGTAGTCGCGGCCGTCCTGGCACAGCGGCACCAGATCGCGCGGCAGGCCGAGGTCCCAAGCCACCGAGGCGACTTCCGGCAGGTAGGTGTGCGAGTGCGGGTCGCTGGCGGTCACCGGCTCCAGGCGGCCGTAGACCACGTCGCTGACCTTGAGCAGGAACTCGCGCAGTTCGAAGGGCAGGTGGATGAGGATCTGCTCCTGAATCTCCACCAGGGTTTCTTCCTCGGGCAGCTCCAGCGGCACCGGGACGGGCTCGTTGAGTTCGCGTAGCTGTTCGATGACTTCTTCCACGGCGTCGGCTCCTAATTGGGTAGGGTCGGCTTTATACAGTAGCTGGCCCACGGAATGAAAACCTGCGGCCTGCATTGCATACTGGCAATTTTACGGAGCTCTCTCATGTCGTCTGTCACCTGGCGCTGCCTGCATCACTGTGAACTCGATACCTTCACGCTCTATGAGCTACTGGCGCTGCGCACCCAGGTGTTCGTGGTGGAGCAGAACTGCCCCTACCTGGAAACCGATGGCCAGGACCTGCTCGGCGATACCTGCCACCTGCTGGCGCGCGATGGCGACGTGCTGGTGGGCTATCTGCGCCTGCTCGACCCGCAGTGGATGAATGGCGAGGTGGTGATTGGCCGCGTGGTGATTGCAGAGCAGGCACGTGGCAGTGGCCTGGGTCATAGGCTGATGGAGCAGGGGTTGGTCGAATGCCGCCGCCGCTGGCCTGGCGTGCCGGTCTACCTGTCTGCTCAGGCGCACCTGCAGGGTTATTACGGGAGGTATGGCTTCGAGGCGGTGACCGAGGTCTATCTGGAGGACGACATCCCGCATATCGGCATGCGCCGAGCCGCGATGACGTGACTCCGGCTTGTGCAGGCGCGGCTGGCGCCGCGATTCGCGGACAAGTCCGCTCCCACGGGTGCTGCTTTCGGCGCCGACATGGCCATGAGGGCCGTAAGGCGCTGGTGTAGGAGCGGCTTCAGCCGCGATAGCCGGCAAATGCCGAAATGAAAAACCCGGGCAAGCCCGGGTTTTTTGTGCGTCGTTGCGATCAGTTCTGGCGAATGCCGGCGATCAGCCAGGGCTGGTTGTCGCCCTGGGCACGCTCCAGGCGCCAGCTTTCGCTGAACGGCTCGCCCTGGTCGAAGCGCGAAGTCTTGGACACGCCACTGAAGGTCAGGGTGGCGATGGTCTTCTCGGCGTTGTCGTCGACGCCGTCGAGCTGGACCTGAAGGTCGTCGATGTAGGTGGACTGGAAGCCATCACCCAGTTCGGCGCGCTCGCGCTTGAGGAAGTCCAGCAGTTGTGGGGTGACGAATTCGGCGATCTTGTCCATCTCGTCGGCGTCCCAGTGCTGCTGCAGGTTCATGAAGTGCTCACGGCCAGCGGCGATGAAGCTCTGCTCGTTGAACCAGGCCGGGGCGTTGATCACCGGAGCGGCCGAAGCCAGACGACCGCCGAAGATATTGCTGCCAGCGGCCGGCGCGTTGTCGGCGTTCGGCATTTCACGCTGGTACGGCGCACCGGCAGCAGCCATTTGTGGCTGTTGGCGAGCGCGACGGGCGGCGAGGAAACGGAACAGCAGGAAGGCGATCAGGCCGAAGATCAGCATGTCCATGATCTGCAGGCCTTCGAAGCCGTCGCCCATGAACATCGAGGCCAGCAGGCCACCAGCGGCCAGACCGGCCAGCGGGCCGAGCCAGCGCGAAGCGCCGCTGGCGGCAGCGGCAGGCTGCTGGCGGCCGGGAGTTGGGGCAGCCTGTTGAGCTGGCGGCGTGGCCTGACGAGTCTGGTGGCTGGGAGCGGAGCCGAAGGATTTGCCACCGCCAAAACGCTTGGCGTGGGCTTCGAAGCTGAAGGTCAGTGCCAGGCACAGCACCATGGCGATACTGAGGAAACGCTGCATCACGGTTTTCTCTCTTGTGGAAAAGCTTGGTCGGCATCTTGCCCGCCGTGGCGGGTGATGACCAGTGACAGAATGTTTCCGGCTTTTGCCTGGAGGGCGAGCACCCTGCGATATGTTCGAGCAGCCCGGATGCAATCCGGGAAGGCCCGCAGCCATGGCCGCGGACTTCATCCGAGCTACGGGCGTTGCAGCAGTAGAGGCAGCGGGCCGCAGCGGAGTTGGCTACGCAGAAAGGCGCGGAAGGTTACTGCGTCTTCTTCGGGGTGGCGCAGCCAGTGCACGAAGCTGCGCAGGTAGGCGTTGGTGAGCAGGGTTTCTTCGGCGATACGATGCAAATGCAGGCTCTGCCGCCCGGCTGCTTCGCGCCACCACTGCACGGTGCGGCTGATGCGCATCAGGCCGAGTACCTGCAGGTGGAGATGACCGGGTTCCAGTTTGTACAGCAGCATCTGTGCGGTGACAGCCCGATGAGCGGCGAGGCTGTCGAGCCAGGCCAGCAGGCAACTTTCCAGGCGCTGTTCGGCATTCAGCCCGGGGAGGTCGGGGTTTCCTGCGTGGTTGAGCATGGCCTGATCGGCGTGATCGAACCAGGCTTCCACCAGGTCATCCTTGTCACGGTAGTGGCGGGCGATATCGTCCAGGCCGATGTCCAGTACGGCGGCTACCTCGAAAAGGTGCAGGCGCTCCCAGCCGCAGACGTCGGCCAGTTGCAGGGCGGTATCAAGAATGTGGGCGGGGTCGGTCGGCTTCTTTTTCATCCCCTGAAGTATGGCCGCCAGAGTATGAGGTGCAGCCTGGAGCGACAAACGGAGCCAATGACGGCTGCTGCGACATGCGCACCGCCGTCGCCGATCACCGGGCTCAGCGCCAGTCGTACAGCTCCTTCTCCGACAGCGCATGCATCGAGGTGGCCAGTGCCTGGAAGGTCTGCATCGAGGCCCAGATACGACCATTGAGTTCGCTCTGCGCCGCCAGGTCGCCGAGCACCTGTTCGGTCTCGCGCTGCATGGCCTGCAGTACCTCGTCGGGGAAGCGCTTGAGCAGCGTGCCGCTCTTCTTCAACTCGTCCAGCGCCAGGGCGTTGTGGAACACGTAGTCGTCCATCATGTCCTGGGTCGCTGCGCGGGCCGCCTCGGTGACGATGGCCTGCAGGTCTGCCGGCAGGGCGTCGTAAGCCTTCTGGTTGATCAGCAGTTCGAGGACCGACTGCGGCTCCTGCCAGCCCGGGTAGTAGTAGTACCTGGCTGCCTTGTGCAGGCCGAAGGCCAGGTCGTTGTAGGGGCTGACCCAGTCTGTCGCATCGATGGCACCGGTCTGCAAGGCGGTGAAGATCTCGCCGCCAGGCATCACCACGGTGGTCGCACCAAGGCGGCTCCAGACTTCACCGCCGAGGCCCGGCATTCGGATCTTCAGGCCCTTGATGTCATCCAGGTTGTTGATTTCCTTGTTGAACCAGCCGCCCATCTGCATGGTGCTGTTGCCTGCGGTCAGCGGCTTGAGGCCGAACGGCGCGTAAGCTTCGTCCCATAGCGCCTGGCCACCGCCCTTGCTCAGCCAGGCGTTCATTTCCTGGGTGGACAAGCCGAAGGGCACCGCGCCGAAGAATTGCGCGGCCGGTACCTTGCCCTTCCAGTAGTAGGGCGTGCCGTGGCCCAGTTCGGCGGTACCGCGCGACACCGCATCGAACACTTCCAGCGCCGGCACCAGTTCGCCAGCGGCATAGACCTTGATGGTCAGGCGCCCGGCGCTCATGGCGTTGACGCGCTCGGCCAGGCGTTCGGCGGCAGTGCCGGTGCCGGGAGCGTTCTTCGGCCAGGTGGTGACCATCTTCCAGTGGAAGGTCTGAGCGGGGGCTGCGGCCTGGTCGGCCGGCTTGGAGTCGTCCTTGCAGCCGATCAGGCCAACGGCGAGCAGGGGCAGCAGAAGCAGGGCGGAAAGGCGCATGGAGTGGCTTCCAGATTTTTTTGTAGGAGCGAATTCATTCGCGATCCTGCTGGTACGGCGCCAACCCCATCGCGAATGAATTCGCTCCCACAAGGGCAAAAAGCCTTGTGGGAGCGGCAGCAGCTTAACGCCAGTCGTACAGTTCTTTCTCGGTCAGTGCCTGCATGGCGCTGGCCTCTTCGAGGAAGGCTTTCTGCGAAGCCCAGATGCGGCCGTTGAGGTCGTTCTCGGCTGCCAGGGTTTCGAGCACCACGTCGGATTGTTCGCGCATGGCCTGCAGCACTTCATCGGGCAGGCGCTTGAACTGCACGCCTTCGCTCTTCAGGCTTTGCAGCGCCTTGGCGTTGTTGAACACGTAGTCGTCCATCATGTCCAGGGTCGCGGCGCGCGCGGCTTCGACGACGATGGCCTGCAGGTCGGCCGGCAGCGCGTCGAAGGCCTTCTGGTTGACCATGGATTCGACCACGGCCTGCGGCTCCTGCCAGCCCGGGAAGTAATAGTACTTGGTGGCCTTGTGCAGACCGAAGGCCAGGTCGTTGTACGGACCGACCCAGTCGGTGGCATCGATGGCACCGGTCTGCAGGGAGGTGAAGATTTCGCCGCCGGGCAGGTTGACGGTGATCGCGCCAAGCTTGCTCCAGACTTCGCCGCCGAGGCCCGGCATGCGGATCTTCAGGCCCTTGATGTCATCCAGGCTGTTGATTTCCTTATTGAACCAGCCGCCCATCTGCATGGTGGTGTTGCCCGCCGACAGCGGTTTCACACCGTAGGGTGCATAGGTTTCGTCCCACAGCGCCTGACCGCCGCCCTTGCTCAGCCAGGCGTTCATTTCCAGGGTGGAGAGGCCGAACGGCACGCTGCTGAAGAACTGCGCAGCCGGTACCTTGCCCTTCCAGTAGTACGGGGTGCCGTGGCCCATCTCGGCGGTGCCGCGCGATACCGCGTCGAACACTTCCAGTGCGGGAACCAGCTCGCCGGCGGCGTAGACCTTGACGGTCAGGCGCCCGGCGCTCATGGCGTTGATACGCTCAGCCAGGCGCTCGGCAGAGGTGCCCAGACCGGGGAAGTTCTTCGGCCAGGAAGTGACCATCTTCCAGTGGAAGGTTTCTGCCGGTTTAGCGGCGGCCTGCTCGCTGGCAGCCTTTTCTTCTTTGCAGCCAACCAGGCCGATGGCGGCGATCAGCGCCAGAGCGGTGCCGAACAGATTGCGGCGATTCATCGATTATCTCCAGATACGGTGTGCTAACAGGCTTCGAGCTTGGCGTATGCCAGCATCAGCCACTTACTGCCTTCGTTTTCAAAATTCACCTGCACCCTGGCCTGCGCGCCGGCACCCTCGAAGTTGAGAATGGTGCCCTCGCCGAACAGGCTGTGGCGTACCCGCTGGCCCAGATTGAAGGGCGTCTGCGGCACGGCGCTACCGGCGAACAGGCTGCTACCGCTCATCGAGCTGGTGCTTACCGGGCGGCTGACGCTATTGCTCAGGCGTACTTCCTGAACCAGCGGTGCGGGGATTTCGCGGACGAAGCGCGAGACCTTGTTATAGGTCTCGCTACCGTAGAGACGCCGGGTTTCGGCGTAGCTGATCACCAGCTTCTGCATGGCACGGGTAATGCCAACGTAGGCCAGGCGGCGTTCTTCTTCCAGTCGGCCCGGTTCTTCCAGGCTCATCTTGTGTGGGAACAGACCCTCTTCCATGCCAACCAGGAATACCAGCGGGAACTCCAGGCCCTTGGCGCTGTGCAGGGTCATCAGTTGAATGCTGTCCTCGTTTTCGGCGGCCTGGGTGTCCCCGGCCTCCAGCGAGGCGTGGGTGAGGAAGGCCTGCAGCGGAGTCAGCTCGTCGTTTTCGTCGTTCTCGAAGGCGCGCGCGGCGCTGACCAGTTCCTCCAGGTTCTCCACCCGGGCCTGGCCCTTCTCGCCCTTTTCCGCCTCGTGGTAGGCGAGCAGCCCACTTTGCTCGATGACCACCTGGGTCATCTGGTGCAGGGGCATGGCCAGGACCTTCTCGGCCAGGCCTTCGATCAGCTCGATAAAACCGCTCAGGGCGCTCGAAGCGCGGCCTGGCAGGGCCTTGTTGGCAAGCATCAGGCGGATCGCTTCCCACATGTGCACGTCATGGGCGCGGGCGTACTCGCGGATGGTCTCGATGCTCTTCTCGCCGATGCCGCGTGCCGGCACGTTGATGATGCGCTCCAGCGCAGCATCGTTGCCGCGTCCGTCGAGCAGACGCAGGTAGGCCATGGCGTTCTTGATCTCGGCGCGCTCGAAGAAGCGCTGGCCGCCGTAGATGCGGTAGGGGATACGCTCGCGCAGCAGCGCCTCTTCCAGCACCCGCGACTGGGCGTTGGAGCGATACAGAATGGCGATCTCGCTGCGCTTGAGGCCGTCCTTGCGCAGCGCGTCCTCGATGGTCTCGACCACGTAGCGCGCTTCGTCATGCTCGTTGAAGGCGGCGTACAGGGCCAGCGGCTCGCCGTCGCTGCCATCGGTCCACAGCTCCTTGCCGAGGCGTCCGTTGTTGTTGGCGATCAGGGCGTTTGCCGCCTTGAGGATACCGGCGGTGGAGCGGTAGTTCTGCTCCAGGCGGATCACCTGGGTGTCGGGGAAGTCGCTGGAGAACTGCTGGATGTTCTCGATGCGCGCGCCGCGCCAGCCGTAGATCGACTGGTCGTCGTCGCCGACCACCATCAACGTGTCGCCGCCCTGGGCCAGCAGACGCAGCCAGGCGTACTGCACGGCGTTGGTGTCCTGGAACTCGTCGACCAGGATATGGCGGAAGCGCCGCTGGTAATGTTCGAGCAGGCCCGGCTTGTCGCGCCAAAGGTCGAGCGCGCGCAGCAGCAGCTCGGAAAAGTCGATCACCCCGGTGCGTGCGCAGGCCGCTTCGTAGGCCTCGTAGATACCGCGCATGGTGGCCAGGAACAGGTCGCCGCCAGCCTGAATATGCTGCGGGCGGAAGCCTTCGTCCTTCTGGCCGTTGATGAACCACTGCGCCTGCTTGGCCGGCCAGCGTTGTTCGTCCAGGCCCAGGTCACGGATCACTCGTTTGATCAGGCGCTGCTGATCGTCGGAGTCGAGAATCTGGAAATTCTCGGCCAGCCCGGCTTCCTGCCAGTGGGCGCGCAGCAGGCGATGGGCCAGGCCGTGGAAGGTGCCGACCCACATGCCGGCCGGGTTGTGGCCGAGCATCTGTTCGATGCGGTGGCGCATCTCGGCGGCGGCCTTGTTGGTAAAGGTCACCGACAGGATCGAATGAGGCGAAGCGCCCATCGCCTGGATCAGGAAGGCGATGCGGTGCACCAGCACGCGGGTCTTGCCCGAGCCGGCGCCGGCCAGCACCAGCTGGCGGCCGAGCGGGGCGGCCACGGCCTGGACCTGGGCGTCGTTGAGCGAAGCGAGGAGGAGTTCGGGGTCATTTTGCATCGCGGCATTCTAGGGGGCCGGGCAGGGGAGGGCAAACCGTCGGCCAGATGAGGCGAAACCGACCGGATCTAACCGACGACCGGCAGGTCAGGGCGCAGATGGGCGCAGGCAGGCGGCCAAGGGCCAGTACGATCTTGGGCGCCCGCCAAAAGTTGGCCATCACCCTGTGAAATGGTCCACATCTTTGTTGGGCACTGGGTCTGTCTCGGGTATTCTCCGGCGACGTCAGGGCTGAGAGCGCCCATATATACGCCGCAGACCCTTAGGCACCATTACAAGAACATCGCCTATGACCGCCACGACTAGCGCCGTAGTTCACGAGGTGACGCTGGACCCGCAGCAGGCTGCACGTCAGTTCGCCACGGACATTACCGTCGAGCGCACGCGCCTGTTGTTCCTGGGCTCGCGCCTGCCCACCCTGCTCATGCTGCTGGTCGGCCTGGCCTGCAGTCTGTTGCTGTGGAGTCAGCAGAGCGCGCCGTTGCTCGCGGCCTGGCTGGGCTGGGTGGAGTTGCTGGTGCTGCTACGCCTGACTCAGGTGAATGCCTTCAACGAGGCGCTGCCCAGCCGCCAGGCCGAACCCTACTGGCAGCGCATCTTCCTCTTCGGCGCCGCCGCATCCGGCCTGACCCTGGCGTTCGCCGTGATCGTGCTGGTGCCGGCCGACGTGTTCTATCAGCAGGCGCTGGTCTATGGCCTGATCGGCGCGGCGATCCTTTCGGCCAGCGTGGCCTACGCCGTCAGCCTGCCTGCTTTTCTGAGTTTCGCCTTGCCGTGCCTGGTGCCTTCGGCCGCCTACCTGCTGCTGGCCGATAACGGCCTGCAACGCGGCTGGGGACTGCTCAGCGTGATCCTGTTTCTCGCCCTGCTGATCGTCGCCTGGCAGGTCAATCGGCTGGTGCAGCGCAGCCTGCTGCAGCGCTTTCACAACCTGGCGCTGATCAGCAATCTTGAGCATGCCAAGCGGCGCGCAGAAGGGCTCAACGAAGAACTGGCGCGCGAGGTGGAACAACGCCGCCGCGCCGAACGCGAATTGCGCGGTGCCCACGACGAGCTGGAAATGCGTGTGGCCGAGCGCACCCTGGAGCTGGACGAGGCGACCCACGCCCTGGGCAAGAGCCAGGCGCGCCTGGCCCTGGCGCTGGAGGCCAGTGAGCTGGGCTTGTGGGATTGGGACCTGGAAAGCGATCAGGTGCACCACTCGCACCTGCGCGAGCTGTTCGGTCTGGAACCGGGCCAGGTCAAGGTGATGCTGCGCGATCTGACGCCACGCCTGCATCCGGATGACTTGCCGCGGCTGCGCCGGGCGCTGGTCCAGCACCTCAAGGGGCGCAGCGAGGATTATCAGATCGAATACCGCGTGCGCCATGTCGATGGCCACTGGATTTGGGTCGAAGACCGTGGCCGCGCGGTCGAGCGCGATGCCGCCGGGCGTGTCCGGCGCATGCTCGGCACGCGGCGCGACGTCAGCGCGCGACGCCAGCAGGAGCAGCAACAGCGCCTTGCGGCGACCGTGTTCGAGGCGGCCAGCGAGGGTATCTTCATTCTCGACCCCGACTACCGCATGCTGGCGGTCAACCGCGCCTTCAGCTCGGTGACCGGTTACGGCAGCGAGGACGTGGTCGGGCGCACCGTGACCAGCCTGATCGGCAGCCGCGAGATGCACAGGCAGTACCAGTTGATCCGCCAGGAGCTGGACAGCAGCGGCACCTGGCAGGGCGAACTGATCGAGACGCGCAAGAGTGGCGAGCTCTATCCGCAATGGTTGCAGCTCAATCTGGTGCGCGATGCCAGTGGACGACCCAGCCATATCGTCGGCTTCTTCGCCGATCTCACCGCGCGGCGCGAGGCCGAGGAACGCCTGCGCTACCTGTCGCACTACGACGAGCTGACCGGCCTGGCCAACCGCGCCCTGTTCAAGGAGCGCCTGCACGAGGCCAGCCAGCGCGCGCGGCAGAGTGGTCGCAGCATCGCCCTGGTGCATATCGACCTGGACCGCTTCAAGCTGCTCAACGACAGCCTCGGCCATGAAGTGGCGGACCAGTTGCTGCGTCAGATCAGCCGCCGCCTGACCCATAACCTGCCCGAAGCTGACTGCATCGCGCGGCTGTCGGGCGATGAGTTCGCCGTCATCCTCGACGCCTACGGCAGCCTCTCAAGCCTGGCGCGGGTGGCCAGCCGGCTGTTGGCCAAGCTGCGTGTGCCGATGACCGTCGGCGGTCACGAGCTGGTGGTCAGCGCCTCCCTGGGGATCAGCCTGCTGCCGGACTACGCACGCGAAATCAGCGCGCTGATCAGCCAGGCCAACATGGCCGTGCAGCATGCCAAGCACCTGGGCGGCAATACCTTCCAGTTCTTCACCGACAACCTGCAGGCCTATACCCTCGAGCGCCTGCAACTGGAGAACCAGTTGCGCAAGGCGATCGACGAAGGTCAGCTGGAGGTGTTCTACCAGCCCAAGCTGAACCTCGCCGACGACCAGCTCAATGCCGCCGAAGCGCTGGTGCGCTGGCGCCATCCGCAGCAAGGGATGGTGGCGCCGGGCGAGTTCATCGGCCTGGCCGAAGAGACCGGGTTGATCGCGCCGATCGGCGAGTTCGTCCTGCGCCAGGCCTGCCAGCAGGCCTGCGAGTGGCAGCGCCAGGGGCTGGCGCAGATACGCGTGTCGGTCAACCTGTCGGTGCACCAGCTGCGCCAGGGCAATCTCACCAGCCTGGTCCGCCAGGTGCTCGAGGAAACCGGCTTGGCGCCGCAGTACCTGGAGCTGGAACTGACCGAAAGCCAACTGCTCGACAACGTCGAAAGCGTCATCGCCACCTTCCAGCAACTGCGTGCGCTGGGCGTGAAGCTGGCGATCGACGACTTCGGCACCGGCTACAGCTCGCTCAGCTACCTCAAGCGCTTCCCGGTGCACTACGTGAAGATCGACCAGACCTTCATCCGCGATCTCTCGCCCGGCAGCGAGGACGCGGCGATCACTCGCGCGATCATCGCCATGGCCCACAGTCTGGAGCTGAAAGTGGTCGCCGAGGGCGTGGAAACCCAAGCCCAGATGGACTTTCTCAAGAGCCAGAACTGCGACGAGATCCAGGGCTTTTTGATCAGCCGCCCGGTGGAGGCCAGCGCCTTCGCCGAACTGCTGCGCGCGCAGATCGACCACCCGCTGGACTGAGCGGCGTCTACCTCGCCCCGTCGCCGGATCTGACTCAGTTGCTCACTTGGCGAACAGCTGGCCGATGTCCTTGAACGCCTTGAATTCCAGGGCGTTGCCACAGGGGTCGAGGAGGAACATGGTCGCCTGCTCGCCGACCTGGCCCTTGAAACGCACATAGGGCTCGATGACGAATTGCGTCTCGCGGCTGCGCAGGCGCTCGGCCAGGGCTTCCCAGTCGGCCCAGCCGAGCACCACGCCGAAGTGCGGCACCGGCACGTCGTGGCCATCCACCGGGTTGCTCACGGCCGCTTCCTGGTAGGCCATCTTCGGCGCCTCGTGGATCACCAGCTGATGGCCGAAGAAATCGAAATCGACCCAGTGATCGCTGCTGCGCCCTTCGGCGCAACCGAATACCTCGCCATAGAAATGCCGCGCTGCGGCGAGATCGAAAACGGGAATCGCCAGGTGAAAGGGAGCAAGGGCCATCACGCATTACCTCTGGTTATTGTCTGTCGGGCTAGCCTAGCAACAGCCAAATCGATTGAAAGCGAATATCCTTTCTAGCAAGCTCAAATAATTTTGATCAATCGAGACGCTCATGCTGCGCGAGCTGAAAACCTTCGTCACCGTGGCCCGCCTGGGCACCTTCGCCGCTGCCGGGCAGCAGGTCGGCCTGACCCAGTCGGCGGTCAGCGCGCAGATCCGCGTACTGGAACAGCACCTCGGCGTACGCCTGTTCGACCGCAGCGGCCGCGCCGCCGTGCTCAACGCCGCCGGTCGCCACGCTCTGCCATTGGCTGAGCAGATGCTGGCGCTGTATGCGCAGATGGCCCTGCCGCAGGCCGCTGATCAGTGGCAGGGCGAATTGCGCGTCGGCGCCATCGCCACCCTGCAGACCGGGCTGCTGGCCGAGGCGCTACCGCGCTTTCGCCAGCTGGCGCCGCGGGTCGAACTGAAGCTGGTGCCGGGGGTGTCGCTGCAGCTGTTCACCCAGCTCGATGCCGGCGAGCTGGACCTGGCCCTGCTGATCAAGCCGCCGTTCCCATTGCCCAAGGAGCTGCTGGAGGTACCGCTGGCGCGCGAGCCCTTCGTGCTCATCGCACCGCTGGACGCAGCCGGCGACGATCCGCTGCAGTTGCTCGCCGAGCACCCATTCGTGCGATACGACCGGGCCTCGTTCGGTGGCCGCCAGGTCTGCCGCTTCCTGCGCGAGCAGCGGCTGGCGGTGCGCGAGGCGCTGGAGCTGGACGAGGTGGAGGCCATCGTGCGTCTGGTGGAGAACGGCATGGGTGTGTCGCTGGTGCCGCGTGCCGGCCTGTGGCTGCAGCGGCCGACCCGCCTGCGGGTGATCGAGCTCGGCGAACTGGCCTTCCACCGTGAACTGGTGGCGCTGTTGCGGCGTGCGCAGCGCCAGCCGGCGTTGGACTGTCTGCTGGATTGCCTGCGGGGCTAATCCTTGGGAGGTCGTAGCCTGCATGCAATCCGGAACAGTAGTCGCCCTGTGCCTGTTCATCTGGACTCGCCCAGAGAAGCTCAGGGCCGGTTGGGCGTGCGCCGATTTTTGTGGGAGCGGATTGTGGGAGCGGACTTGTCCGCGAATGGCGCAGCAGGAAAAGCTTCGCGGTCAAGACCGCTCCTACGGTATGAGTGGCGAGCCGCCGTGCGCTTGCACCGTTTTTGTGGGAGCGGACTTGTCCGCGCTGGCAGCCAGGTAGGGTGCGCGAAGTACCGCCCATAAAAAATGCCGCGCGGCTTGGCAGCGGCGCGGCATTGGCTACAGCTGGGACCTGTGCGGCGATCAGAACGCCGGTATGACGGCGCCCTTGTATTTCTCTTCGATGAACTGCTTGGTCTCGGCGCTGTGCAGGGCCTTGACCAGCTTCTGCACGGCGTCGCTGTCCTTGTTGTCGGCGCGGGTCACCAGGATGTTGACGTACGGCGAGTCGCTGCCTTCGATGGCCAGGGCGTCCTGGGTCGGGTTCAGCTTGGCTTCCAGGGCGTAGTTGGTGTTGATCAGGGCAACGTCGACCTGGCTCAGCACGCGCGGCAGGGTGGCCGCTTCCAGTTCACGCACCTTGATGCCTTTCGGGTTCTCGACGATGTCCTTCGGCGTGGCGAGGATGCCGGCTTCCGGCTTGAGGGTGATCACACCGGCCTTCTGCAGCAGCAGCAGGGCGCGGCCGCCGTTGGTGGCGTCGTTGGGGATGGCCACGGTGGCGCCTTGCGCCAGCTCGTTGAGGCTCTTGATCTTGCTGGAGTAGGCGCCGAAGGGCTCGACGTGCACACCGCCGACGCTGACCAACTCGGTCTTGCGGCTGGCATTGAACTCGTCTAGGTACGGCTGGTGCTGGAAGAAGTTGGCGTCGAGGTTCTTCTGCTGTACCTGCAGGTTGGGCTGCACGTAGTCGGTGAACACGCGCACCTTCAGCTCCACGCCTTCTTTGGCCAGGGCCGGTTTGACGAACTCGAGGATCTCCGCGTGCGGCACCGGGGTGGCGGCGACGCTCAGGGTTTCGGCCTGGGCCGAGAAGGCCGCGCAGGCGGCGATTGCAGTCAGCAGCTTCTTCATTTCAAGGTTCCTTTTGGGAAGGTTGGTGCGGGTCTCGCGGGTGGCGAGTCGCCGCTTTTCATCATTTGCGGGAAAAATGCACAACCAGCCGGTCACCGACCATCTGCAGCACCTGCACCAGGATCAGCAGCAGAATCACGGTCACGGCCATCACGTCCGGCTGGTAGCGTTGGTAGCCATAGCGTACGGCCAGATCGCCGAGGCCGCCGCCGCCGATCAGGCCGCTCATGGCGGTGTAGGAGACCAGGGTAATCGCAGTGACGGTGGTGGCCGCGAGCAGACCGGGCAGCGCCTCGGGCAGCAGCGCGCGGGTGATGATCTGCCAAGTGCTGGCGCCCATCGCCTGGGTCGCCTCGATGATGCCGCGCTCCACTTCGCGCAGGGCGGTTTCCACCAGGCGGGCGAAGAACGGCGTGGCGCCCACCACCAGCGGCGGAATGGCGCCAGCGACGCCCAGCGAGGTGCCGACCAGTAGCTCGGTGAAGGGGATCATCAGGATCAAGAGGATGACGAAGGGCACCGAGCGTAGGATGTTCACCACCAGCGACAGCGCACCGTACAGGGCCTTCTGCTCGAACAACTGGCGCGGGCCGGTGAGGAACAGCAGCACGCCGAGCGGCAGGCCGAGCAGCACGGTGAACAACATCGAGCCGAGCAGCATGTTCAGAGTATCGAGGCTGGCCTGCCAGATTTCCGGCCAGAAGACGTTGGGTAGCAGTTGTTCGAGCATCAGCGCAGTACCTCCAGATGCACGTCGGCGGCTTCGAAGCGCGCCAGCGCGGCGTCGATGTCGCCACCGGTGAGGGCCAGCGTGAGCTGGCCGTAGGGGGTGTCCTTGATGCGGTCGATGCGTCCGGCAAGGATGCTGTAGTCCACGCCGGTCTCGCGGGCCACGGTGCCCAGCAGCGGCGCGTAGGTGGCTTCGCCCTGGAAGGTCAGGCGCAGGATGCGTCCCGAAACGTGGGCGAAGTCGTCGTGCTGCTCGGCCTCGTCGACATGCTCGGACTCCTGCACGAAGCGCCGCGTGGTCGGGTGCTGCGGGTGCAGGAACACCTCGGCCACCGGACCTTCCTCGACGATGACGCCAGCGTCCATCACCGCCACGCGGTCGCAGACGCGGCGGATCACATCCATCTCGTGGGTGATCAGCACGATGGTCAGGCCCAGCTCGCGGTTGATCTCGGCCAGCAGCTGCAGCACGGCGGTGGTGGTCTGCGGGTCGAGAGCGCTGGTGGCTTCGTCGCACAGCAGGATCTTCGGCCGTGTGCTCAGCGCACGGGCGATGCCGACACGCTGTTTCTGCCCGCCGGAGAGCTGCGCGGGGTATTTGTTGGCGTGATCCTGCAGGCCGACGCGGGCCAGCAGCTCAGCGACGCGGGCGTCGATCTCGGCGCGGCTCAGCTCGCCAGCCAGGCGCAGCGGCATGGCGATGTTGCCGGCGACGGTTTTCGACGACAGCAGGTTGAAATGCTGGAAGATCATCCCGACCTGTTGGCGGAAGCGGCGCAGGCCATTGGCATCGAGGGCGGTGACGTCGACGCCGTCGATCTCGATGCGCCCGCCGGAGGGTTCTTCCAGGCGGTTGATCAGGCGCAGCAGGGTGCTCTTGCCGGCGCCGGAGTGGCCGATGATGCCAAACACCTGGCCGTTGCCGATCTGCAACGTGGTGGGCTGCAGCGCCGGAATCTCGCGGCCTGCGACACGGTAGGCCTTGTGGACGGATTGAAACTGGATCACGCGAACGACCTTTTGGGTGTGTTCAAGGGCGAGCCTCAAGGTGGAAGGGGCCGGCCATCGGGCGCCGGGTGGGCGCAAAAGGGCGCTAGTCTACCCGGCGGTGTTTAGGCCGAGAAAATCTTTGTTGGCCTATGGTTATTACAAATCGGAATTAACGATCAGCGGCGGTCTCAGCGCCTGTTTCACTGACGCTGCGGGCTCAACAGTAGGCGCGGTACCTGTTGCGGCGCGATCTTCTGGCTTAGCTGCGGACGGAAGCTCGGGTCGAGCTTCTTGATACGAGCCGAGAGCAGTGCCGCGACCCAGGGATAGTCCTTGGCCTCGCGTACTTCGATGCGCACGGCGCAGCGAAAGGTCACGACGTCCGCTGCCACGCTGTCGAGCAGGCGGCGCAATTGCTGGTTGTCCTGGCTGTCCAGCATAGGCAACGCCACCGAACTGGTGGCCGCGCTGGGGTCGATCACTCGGGCGGCAGGCGTGCTCTCGGCCTCTGGTGCCGGCTCGCTCGCAGGCGCCGTTGCGACGGATGCTCTGGCCAGGCGCTGCTGGCGCAGTTGCTCCTGGCGCTCGGCGTCGAGTTTGGCGGCAGCTTCGCGTGCCTGCTGTTCGGCTGCAGCCTGGCGTGCGGCGCGGGCGCTATCGATGGCCTGGTTGAGGTCGTGACTCAATGACGGTGCCTGCGGCATCAGGCTGCGAGCCTGGCCCAGCGCTTGTGCGGCGAGGTCCAGATCGCCCTGCTGCAGCGCTTCCTGGCCCCGCTCCATATAGGCTTCGGCCAGTTGGCGCTGGTACTGCTCCAGGCGTGTGTCGCGGCTGGCGCGTTGCTGCAGTGCGCCGAGCTGGCTACGCGCATCGTCGAGACGCTCCTCGGCCAGGCTCAGGTCGAGCTGGCGGAAGGCGAGGACCAGATCATCGACCGGCGGGAGACTCTGCTGCTGGCTGCTCTGGCAACCGATCAGCAGCAGAACCAGCAAAAGAGGAAGACCGCGAAAAGCGAACGACTTCATGACTACGCGTCTCGAATTGTGCAAAAAACGCGCAATCATACAGGTTCGTACTGCTGATTTCACCTTGATCGGTCGCGCCGTAGCCCGGATGCAATCCGGGGAAAACGTGCTGGAGCATTCCCGGATTGCATCCGGGCTACGCAGAGCGCGCCATCAGGCGCTGCGCCTGGGCAGTGCGAAGCTGGCCAGGAACAGCGCCGCGGCGCTGACCACGATGGAAGGCCCGGCCGGTGTGTCCTGGTACCAGGACAGCGCCAGGCCGCAGCACACCGCCAGCAGCCCGAGCAGGCTGGCGCCCACGGCCATCTGCTCCGGCGTGCGCGCGTGACGCTGGGCGGCAGCCGCGGGGATGATCAGCAGAGAGGTGATCAGCAGCACGCCGACGATCTTCATCGCCACGGCGATCACCACGGCGATCAGCAGCATCAGCGCCAGGCGAATCGCCGCCACCGGCAGGCCTTCGACCCGCGCCAGCTCCTCGTGCACGGTGATCGCCAGCAGCGGTCGCCACAGCCAGGCCAGCAGCGCCAGCACCAGCGTGCTACCGCCGATGATCCAGGCCAGATCGTTGGGGCTGACGGCGAGCAGGTCGCCGAACAGGTAGCTCATCAGGTCGATGCGCACGTCATGCATGAAGCTCAGCGCCACAAGGCCCAGCGACAGGGTGCTGTGGGCGAGGATGCCCAGCAGGGTGTCGGAGGCCAGCGGCTGGCGCTGTTGCAGGGTCACCAGCAGCACGGCGAGCAGCACGCAGCCGACGGTCACGGTGAGGGTCGGGCTGACGTCGAGCAGCAGGCCCAGCGCCACGCCGAGCAGGGCGGCGTGGGACAGCGTGTCGCCGAAATAGGCCATGCGTCGCCACACCACGAAGGAGCCGAGCGGGCCGGCCACCAGGGCCAGCGCCAGGCCGGCGAGCAGGGCGTTGAGAAGGAAATCGGGCATCAGTGTTTGCAGTCCGGGCCGTGAACGTGAGCCGGGCCGTGAATGGTCAGGCCGGGCTTGACCACGCCGCCATGCAGGTCGTGAGCATGGTCGTGGTGGTGGTGATAGACGGCCAGGCTCTTGGCGTCCTGGCCGAACAGCTCGATGAAGGCGGGATCGAAGCTGACCTGTTCCGGGTGGCCGGAGCAGCATACGTGGCGGTTAAGGCAGACCACCTGATCGGTGGCGCTCATCACCAGGTGCAGGTCGTGCGAGACCATCAGCACGCCGCAGCCGTGACGCTCGCGCAGCCGCGAGATCAGCCGGTACAACTCGGCCTGGCCGGCGACGTCGACGCCCTGCACCGGCTCGTCGAGCACCAGCAGTTGCGGCTCGCGCAGCAGGGCGCGGGCCAGCAGCACGCGCTGCATCTCGCCGCCGGAAATGCTCTGTAGCGGGCTGTCGATCACCTGCTCGGCACCGACTTCAGCCAGTGCCGACAGCGCGCGTTTGCGATCCACGCCTGGCACCAGGCGCAAGAAGCGCAGCACCGACAGCGGTAGGGTGGCGTCGACATGAAGTTTCTGCGGCATGTAGCCGATGCGCAGACGCGGTGTACGGCGCACGCTGCCACGCTCAGGCTGCAGCAGGCCGAGCACCACCCGTACCAGGGTGGTCTTGCCGGCGCCGTTGGGGCCGATCAGGGTGACGATCTCGCCGGGTTGTACGCTGAGCTGCACGTCGTCCAGCACTGGCTGGCCGTTGAAGCTGACAGCGACGCCGTCGAGGCGGATCAGCGCTTCGCTCATGCCGCGCCCTTGCAGCCTGCGCATAGGCCGACGACTTCCACGGTCTGGCTTTCCACGGCGAAACCGACGCCGGCTGCGCCGTCGACGATGGCCTGGCTGATGGCGGGCTGCTCCAGTTCGGTCGCCGCATGGCAGGCCCGGCAGATCAGGAACTGGCCCTGATGCGCGTGCTCCGGATGGCTGCAGCCGACGAAGGCGTTGAGTGACGCGATGCGGTGCACCAGGCCGTTTTCCAGGAGGAAGTCCAGCGCGCGGTAGACAGTGGGCGGCGCGGCGCGGCGGCCATCTTCATCACTCAGCACGCCGAGAATGTCGTAGGCGCCGAGCGGTTTGTGGCTGGCCCAGACCAACTCCAGCACGCGTTTGCGCAGGGCGGTCAGGCGCAGGCCCTGGCGAGCGCAGATGGCTTCGGCTTCAGCCAGCGCATGGCTGACGCAGCGGGAATGGTCGTGTGGGCGTGAAGCCAGAGGCGTGTCGGTCATGGGCAAGGACGGCGCTGGTAAGAGACGTTATTATATTACCCATTCAATTCCATCCGAGTATTCCCCGTGTTGCGTCTTTTCTGTCTCTTTACCCTTCTTTTCGTCGCCAGCGCCCAGGCCGAGGTGCGTGTTCTGACCAGTATCAAACCGCTGCAACTGATCGCCGCGGCGGTACAGGACGGTGTTGGCGAGCCCGAAGTGCTGCTGCCGCCGGGCGCCTCGCCGCACCACTATGCGCTGCGTCCTTCCGACGTACGGCGAGTGCGCGAGGCCGACTTGCTGTACTGGATCGGCCCGGACATGGAAGCCTTCCTGCCCCGCGTCCTGAGCAGCCGCAACAAACCGCAGGTGGCCGTGCAGGATCTGCCCGGCATGACCCTGCGTCACTTTGGCGACAGCCATGGCGAGCATGACCACGACCACCAACACGACGATCATGATCATGAGCACGCCCATGCCGGTGACGACCTGGGGCACGATCACGACCATCGCCCGGGCAGCCTGGATGCCCATTTGTGGCTGGCCGCGGACAACGCCAAGGTGATCGCCGCGCGCATGGCCGCGGACCTGGCCAAGCTGGATGCTGCCAACGCCGGGCGTTACGCCGCCAATCTGCAAGCCTTCGAAGCGCGCCTGGACGCGCTCGATGGCCGTATCCGCCCGCAACTGGCCGAACTTCAAGGCAAGCCCTACTTCGTTTTCCACGAGGCCTTCGACTATTTCGAGGCTGCCTATGGCCTCAAGCACGCCGGCGTGTTCAGCGTGCTGACCGAAGTCCAGCCCGGTGCGCGGCATGTCGCTGCCATGCGCGAGCGCCTGCAGCAGACCGGCCCGAGTTGCGTCTTCAGCGAACCGCCGCTGCGCCCGCGCCTGGCGGAAACCCTCACCGCGGGCCTGCCGGTCAAGCTGGCGGAGCTGGATGCGCTGGGCGGCACCCTGCCGGTCGACGCCAGCGGTTACGAGCAGCTGCTGGATAACCTGGCAAACGGCCTCAGCGAGTGCCTGAATAGCCTGTAAGGGTCGCATTGGAGAATCCAGCGGCAGACCCTGTGTAGGAGCGAATTCATTCGCGATTGAAGTGCCCCGGATTGCATCCGGGCTACGGGTCGGCTGTTGTGGGAGGGGCTTCAGCCGCGACGAACCGAGCTACGAACTGTAACCAGCGTCGCATTGCCGCTGGCTGGCGCAAACCACTAGGCTTGCGCTTTTGCCGCGAGCGCCCGCCATGTCGCCAACCGCACCTCGTCCGTCCAACGCCACGCTGGTGCTGCTGGCTTCGCTCTATTGCGCGCAAGGCCTGCCGTCCGGATTGATCGCCCACTCGTTGCCGGTGCTGCTGCGTCAGCATGGCGTCGACCTGGCACTGATCGGTCTGCTCAAACTGCTGGCGCTACCCTGGCTGCTTAAGGTGTGCTGGGCGCCCTGGATCGACCGCCTGGCCTCGCCTCGACTGGGCCACCATCGTGGCTGGATCCTGCCGCTGCAGACGGGCGTCATCGTCTGTGTCGCCGCACTGGCGCTGCTAGCTCCGCAGACGCTGTTTGGCTCCAGCCTGTGGCTTTTGCTCGGCCTGCTGTTGTTGATCAACCTGCTGGCCTCGACCCAGGACGTGGCCACCGATGGCCTAACCGTACGCCTGTTGCCCGAACGCTGGCGCGGCCTGGGCAACAGCCTGCAGGTCGGTGGCTACAAGGTCGGCATGATCGTCAGCGGCAGCGGACTGCTGCTGGTGATCGACCCGCTGGGCTGGAACCTGGCGGTGGGGCTGGTGGCCGGCCTGATCCTGCTGATGACCGTGCCGATCTGGTTGTTCCCCGAGCGCCGTGTCCTGCCCTTTCAGCCTGCTCTGGCGGAGCGTGCCCTTGGCCCGCGACTGTTGCTCGATCACTACCGCGGCCTGCTGGCGCAGCCGGGCATGCTGCTGTGGCTGGCGGTGGTGCTGACCTTCAAGCTCGGCGACTCGCTGGGCTCGCCGATGATCAAACCGATGCTGGTGGATCAGGGCTGGAGCACGGGCGCGCTTGGCCAGCTAACCCTGATCAGCAGCCTGGCCGGCATCGCTGGCGCTGTGCTCGGCGGCCTGCTCTACGCGCGCATCGGCGTGCTGCGGTCGCTGATGCTGTTCGGCGCGCTGCAGGCCATCGGCATCGCCGCCCTGGCGTTGCTGGTGGGGCAGGGCGCCAACACTGGGTTGGTCTACGTCGTGACCCTGTTCGAGCAGATAGCCGATGGCATGTCCACCGTTGCCCTGTTCGCCGCGATGATGCGCATGTGCCGCGCCGAACACGAAGGCGCCGACTTCACTCTACAGGCGTCGGCGCAACTGCTGTTGTCCGGCTTCGTCGGCGCCAGCAGTGGAGTGCTGGCCAAGGCGTTGGGGTACGAGGGTTTGTTCCTGGCTGCTGGAGGGCTGGGAATGCTGGTGTTGCTTGTGGTGTTCGCGCACGCGCGCCGATCAGTAGCCTGAGCGACGTTGGCGCGAGCCAGTAGCCCGGATGCAATCCGGGGAAGGTGCCGGTCATTCCCGGATCGCTTCCGGCTGCACGTCTATGCCCAGTGCCTCCCGTGCCGCTCCAGCAGGTGCTGCAGTTGCTCCGGCCCATCGCTGCCGGCCGGGTAGGGTCGCGGGCTTTGATAATGCTGGTGCCAGCCCTGCAGGATCGGGTCGACCCATTGCCAGGCGGCCTCGACTTCATCGCGGCGCATGAACAACGTCGAGTCGCCGTCGATCACGTCGAGCAGCAGGCGCTCGTAGGCGTCCCAGCGGCGCTGCTGGTTGAAGGCGTTGGCCAGGTTGAGATCCAACTCCACCGGCTTCAGGCGCATGCCCTTGCCGGGATTCTTGGCCATCAGTTGCAGGCTGATGCGCTCTTCCGGCTGCAGGCGGATCAGCAGCTGGTTGGCTTCGCCGCCATTGAACAGGCGGTGCGGCACCGGTTTGAACTGGATGAGAATTTCCGAGGTTTTCTTCGCCAGACGCTTGCCAGTGCGTAGGTAGAACGGCACGCCAGCCCAGCGCCAGTTGTCGATTTCCACCTGCACGGCGACGAAGGTTTCGGTGTCGCTGTCGTTGTCGACGTTCTTCTCGAAGTAGTAGGCGGGGACATCGTGGCCGCCGATCTTGCCGGCGGTGTACTGGCCGCGCACGGTCTTGTCCTGCACGTCGAGGCCGGAGATGGGTTTCAGCGCTTCGAGGATCTTCACCTTCTCGTTGCGTACTGCCTCGGCGTCGAATCGTACCGGCGCCTCCATGGCCACCAGGCAGAGCAGTTGCAGCAGGTGGTTCTGGATCATGTCGCGCATGGCGCCGGCCTTGTCGTAGTAGCCGCCGCGGTTTTCCACGCCGAGGGTTTCGCAGACGCTGATCTGCACGTGGTCGATGTGACCGGCGCGCCATACCGGTTCGAACAGGGCATTGGCGAAGCGCAGCGCCATGAGGTTCTGCACAGTTTCCTTGCCCAGGTAGTGATCGATACGAAACACCCGCGCCTCATCGAACACGGCGCCGATGGCAGCGTTGATCGCGCGGGCCGACTCCAGCGAGTGGCCGATGGGTTTTTCCAGCACGATGCGTGCCGCCGGCCCGGCCAGGCCGGTGTTGGCCAGGTGCGCGGCGATGTCTTCGAACAGGCTCGGTGCGGTGGCCAGGTAGTAGACCCGCACACGCTGTTCATCACGCCCCAGGCGCTTGGCCAGGCGGCCGAAATCGGCGCTCTGCGCGGCGTCCATGGCGAAGTAGTCGAGGCGTGCGGCGAAGCTGGCCCAGGCCTCGTTGGTGAAATCGGCACGGGCGACCTGGGCGCGGCAGTGGCGCTCGGCAAGGGCCTGGTAGGCCTCGCGGGTGTGGCTGCTGCGAGCCAGGGCGAGGATGCGCACATCGGCGTGTAGGCGCCCTTCGCGGTGCAGGTGATAGAGCGCCGGCAGCAGCTTGTGCAGGGCCAGATCGCCCGTGCCACCGAAGACCAGCATGTCGCAGGGAATACTCAAGGGAAACACTCCGACTCGTTTAGCGGACCGTTGCAAACTACCTGCGTTTGCAGGAAGGAGGCGGTGAAAAACGCCCCAAGAATGCCTGTGTTTTTGCGGCGTGCCCGATGTTTGAAACATTCGTTCAGCTGTTCGGCAGCCGCTTGGCTGTGCGCGAGCGCGAGCTATGTAGTATAACTACAAGGTCACTACAACCGCCGACCGCCGATCATAACCGAGCCGAGACTCGCCGAGCGCCGCGGTAGACCCTTTTCTGCATAGAGCCTATCTCCGTGAATCTGTTGCAACACATCGCCCAGTCGCGCCACCTGCTGCGCAAGTCCGAGCTCAAGGTGGCCGATCACGTCTTGCTCGATCCTGCATCGGTGATGCATAGCTCCATGGCCGAGCTGGCGCACAGTGTCGGCATCAGCGAGCCGACCATCGTGCGTTTCTGCCGCGCCATCGGTTGCAGTGGTTTCCAGGACCTCAAGCTGAAACTGGCGCAGAGCCTGGCCGCCGGTGCCAGCTTCGGTCAGTTCGCGATTCACGAGGATGACTCGGTCGCCGACTTCAGCCTGAAGATCTTCGACACCACCCTGCATACGCTGATGGAGGTGCGCGAGAAGCTCGACCCCGAGGCCCTGCAGCGCGCCATCGCCGCTTGCTCCAATGCGCAGCGCGTGGAGTTCTACGGCTTCGGTGCCTCCGGCGCCGTGGCGGCCGATGCCCAGCACAAATTCTTCCGCCTGTTGCTCAACGCCGCGGCCTATTCCGACCCGCACATGCAGGCGATGAGTGCGGTGACCCTGCAGCCGGGCGATGTGGCAGTGTGCATTTCCCAGTCCGGGCGTTCCAAGGACCTGCTGATCACCGCCAATCTGGTGCGTGAATCCGGCGCCAGCCTGATCACCCTGTGCCCGAGCCAGACTCCGCTGGCGGAGCTGTCGACCGTGAACCTGGCCATCGACGTGCAGGAAGACACCGAGATCTACACCCCGCTGACCTCGCGCATCGCCCACCTGGTGGTGATCGACGTACTCGCCATGGGCGTGGCCATGGCGCGGGGCCCGAGCCTGGTCAACCACCTCAAGAGCGTCAAGCGCAGTCTGCGCAGCCTGCGCCTGTCGCCAAAGTCCCTGCGCAGCAGCGAGGACTGAGCGCGCGGTTTCACCGCCTGTTCATCTGCCCGCCGCAAAAGCGTCATCTGCCCGGAGCAAGCTGAGGCCTCCAGTCCTCGTTCCGGGAGAACCGAGATGCCTCGTATCTTCGATGACGCGCAACTGCACGACCAACCCGACGCCAAGACCCGGCGCAAACTGCAAGACCAGCGCCGCATGGCCTATCGCCGGGCCATCGAAAATTATGCCGAGCAGTGCCAGCTGCAACGCGAGCTTGCCGACTTCCCCGAGCTGGTGCCCGCCAGCTACGCGCAGCGCAGCGAACGCACCTCGCGCCGCGCCGCCTGACTCCTCTCGTCGCCCTGCCTGCCTGCGGGCAGGGCAATGAGCTTGCCCGATTCTACGAACTTGTTGCCCGGTTCTGCCTATCTCATCTGCAGGCGGCGACAGCCGCTTTTGCGCCCACTAAAGTGACGCTCCGGCCCCTTGCGTGCGGGCCTGACCGGGATCGCCAGCGCGGCCTGGCGAAATGACTTAGACACCATCAGAAAGGTGGGCAGACCATGATTACCCTGAATCTCAACGGCCAGGAGCATGAACTGGACGTGGCAGGCGATATGCCGCTGCTCTGGGCCTTGCGCGACGTCGCCAATCTCACTGGCACCAAGTACGGCTGTGGCATGGCCCTGTGCGGCGCCTGCACGGTGAATGTCGATGGCCAGCCGACCCGCTCCTGCGTCACGCCGGTATCGGCGGTGGCCGGCAAACGCATCAGCACCATCGAGGCGGTCGGCGAAGACGCCGTGGGCAAGGTGGTGCAACAGGCCTGGCGCGAGCTGGACGTGGTGCAGTGCGGCTACTGCCAGTCCGGGCAGATCATGGCCGCCACGGCGCTGCTGAGCAGCAACAAGGCGCCGAGTGACGCCGACATCGATGCGGCCATGAGCGGCAACATCTGCCGCTGCGCCACCTATGTGCGGATTCGCGCCGCCATCCACCAAGCGGCTGGTCAGCTGGCCTGAGGAGCGTCGAATCATGGGCAAGATCGAAACCCCCGATAGCGCCACGCGCGGCATTCTCAATGTCAGCCGTCGCAGCCTGCTCAAGGGCGCCGGCGGCCTGGCGCTGGGCATCTTCTTCGCGCCGCTGTTGCGCGGCATGGATGCACTGGCCGCAAGTGGCCCGCTGGAGCCGAACGCCTTCGTGCGCATCGACCTCGATGGCACGGTGACCGTGCTGGCCAAACACCTGGAAATGGGCCAGGGCAGCTACACCGGCCTGGCCACGCTGTTGGCCGAAGAACTGGACGCGGACTGGGACAAGGTGCGCGTCGAAGGCGCGCCGGCCGATGTGAAGCGCTACAACAACCTTGCCTTTGGCCCGATGCAGGGTACTGGCGGCAGCACCGCCATGGCCAACTCCTGGGAGCAGATGCGCAACGCCGGTGCGACCGCCAAGGCCATGCTGGTGGCTGCGGCCGCGCAGCGCTGGGGCGTGCCTGCGAGTGAAATCAGCGTCGACAAGGGCGTGGTCAGTCACGGCGGTTCCGGGCGCAGCGCCGGCTTTGGCGAACTGGTCGAGGCCGCCGCGCAACTGCCGGTGCCCGAGCAGGTGCAGCTCAAGAACCCCAAGGACTTCAAGCTGATCGGCAAGCGCGAACTGCGCCGCAAGGACAGTCCGGGCAAGACCGATGGCAGCGCCATCTTCACCCAGGACTTCAAGCTGCCCGGCATGCTGGTGGCCATGGTCGCCTATCCGCCGCGTTTCGGCGGCGTGCCACGCTCGGTCGATAGCAGCAAGGCCAAGGCCGTGCGTGATGTGGTCGAAGTGGTGGAGTTTCGCGACCTGCCCCACGGCCGTTCGGGGGTCGCCGTGCTGGCGAAGAACACTTGGGCGGCGCGTCAGGGTCGTGATGCGCTGGTGATCGACTGGGACGAGAGCCAGGCCTTCACCCTCGGCAGCGAGGAGATTCTCGCGCAATACCGCGACAGCGCGGGCAAGCCCGGTTTACCGGCGACGAGCAAGGGCGACGCCGATGCGGCGCTGGCCAAGGCCGCCAAAGTGGTCGAGGCCGACTACGAATTCCCTTACCTGGCTCATGCGGCGATGGAGCCGATGAATTGCCTGGTGAAACTCTCCGACGAGCGCTGCGAGATCTGGAATGGCGAGCAATTCCAGACTGTCGACCAGGCCATCATCAGCAACTACCTGGGCTTCAAGCCCGAACAGGTTTCGCTGACCCAGCTGTACGCGGGCGGCAGTTTCGGTCGTCGCGCCAGTTCGCAGTCGGATTACCTGCTGGAAGCGGTGGCGTTCACCAGGGCCGCGCGCGACAAGGGCGTCGATGCGCCGGTGAAGATGGTCTGGACCCGTGAGGACGACACCCGTGGCGGGTTCTTCCGGCCGATGTACGTGCACCGTGCACGCATTGGTCTGGACGAGGCCGGCAAGTTGCAGGCCTGGCACAACCGCATCGTCGGCCAGTCAATCATGACCGGCACTTCGATGGAGCCTTTCATGATCAAGGATGGTGTCGACCATACTTCGGTCGAGGGTATTTCCAACCTGTCCTACGCGGTGCCCAACCTGCAGGTGGAGCTGAGCACGCCGAGCAATATCAAGGTGCCGGTGCTGTGGTGGCGTTCGGTCGGTCATACCCACACCGGTTATGTCGCCGAAACCATGATCGACGAGGCGGCCGTGGCGGCCGGGCAGGACCCCTACGCGTTCCGCCATGCGCTGCTGGACAGCCAGCCGCGTCATCGCGGTGTGTTGGAGCTGGCCGCCAAGCAGGCCGGCTGGGACAAGCCGCTGGCTGCCGGCGCCGAGGGTGAGAAGCGCGGGCGTGGTATTGCCGTGCATGAATCGTTCGGCTCGTTCGTCGCGCAGGTCGCCGAGGTCACGGTCAAGGCCGATGGCAGCTATCGCCTGGACCGTGTGGTGTGTGCCGTGGACTGCGGCATCGCGATCAACCCGGATGTGATCAAGGCGCAGATGGAAGGCGGTATCGGCTTCGCCCTGGCGGCTGCCCGGCACAGCGCGATCACCTTGAAGGAAGGCCGGGTCGAGCAGTCGAACTTCCACGACTTCCAGGTGCTGCGCATGAACGAGATGCCCAAGGTTGAAGTGCATATCGTGCCGTCTGCGCAGAACCCCACCGGTGTCGGTGAGCCGGGCGTGCCGCCGCTGGCGCCGGCCCTGGCCAACGCCCTGTTCGCCGCCACTGGCGTGCGCCTGCGCAAGCTGCCGTTCCCGGCGCAGATCACGGCCTGACCGAAGGCGCGGTAAACACGACGCCCGGGCAGTTGCCCGGGCGTTTTGGTTTGTGGGGGGCACTGTGGGAGGTGCTTTAGCGGCGAGATTGCTGCAAAGGTGTCGCGGCTAAAGCCCCTCCCACAGGGGGAGATCAATCGTGCCTCGGGAGGTCGTTCTTGTGTAGGAGGCGCTTTAGCGGCGAGCTTTGGCCATTGATCGCGGCTGAAGCCGCTCCTACGGGATCGTATCGGGCGTGTTCAGCATGTAGGGTGTTTAGCCCACCAGACCAGCCGTGGTGGGCTGAAGCCCACCCTACATGTAGCCCGGATGCAATTCGGGGCTTCGCTCAGGAGGCAGTCAGTCTGGCCGCGCTTTCGATCTCGCTGCAATCTTGCGGCGTTGGCGTATGGATCGCCGCCTGGCGATGCTTGAGCATGCCGCCTGTGCGCTGGTTGATGGCCGCGGTCATCTCGGCGAGGATCGCCGTGGCCACGCTTTCCGGCGTGTCGCCGCCGATATCCAGGCCGATGGGGTAGTGCAGGCGCTCCAGTGCCGGCAACTGCTCGGTATGCTGACGGATCTCGTTCAGCAGGCGTTCGGTGCGGTCACGCGGCCCCAATTGGCCGATATAGGCAGGCGAACCCTGCAGCACGCTGCCGAGCCAGTGACGATCCTGGCTGTAGCTGTGGCTCATGATCGCCACCAGGGCGCCGTCAGTTAGGGCGTGCAGATCGTAGGGTGGCTTGGCATCGACCTGCAGCACCGCATCCGCATCGGGGAAGCGTTCAGCGCGGGCGAAATGGGCGCGGCCATCAACCACCGTAACGTGCCAGTCCAGCAGTTTGGCCATATGCGTCAGCGGCTGGGCATCATGCCCGGCGCCAAAGATCACCAGGCGCCGCTGCGGCGCCAGATACTCGCAGAAAACCTCGATCTCGCCGCGCTCATCGCGGTAGCTGCGCAGCAAGGAGCGGCCATCGGTCAGGGTTCGTTGCAGGCCGGCGCGAACCTCGGCGTCGAGTTCAGGATCGAGCAGGCGATCGCTGTCGCTAAGTGCGGGATGCAGGTACAAGCGATCACCGACACGCACGCGGGCGTTGCGATAGCAGCCGATCACCGTGGCGACTGCCCCAGCCTGACCGCTTTCGCGCACCTGACGTAAGAGATCGAGCACCACCAGCGGCTTTTCCGCGCTGTGGCGTTCGAGCAGCACATGCACGGTGCCGTTGCAGCCGAGGCCGAAAGTCAGCGCGGCGTCCTGGTCGTCATCGTCTTCCTCGGTGGCCGTGCTGTAGCGGCGAATCACCGGCTCACCGCTATCTGTTAGCCACCAGGCCTTCTTCGCCACTTCGGACTCCAGGCAACCGCCGCTGATGGTGCCGACGGTGCCGCCATACAGCGGGATCAGCATGCGCGCGCCGGGGCGGCGATAGGCCGAGCCTTCGACCTTGACCACGGTGGCGAGCACGGCCTGGCCATTGTCGCGCTCCAGCGCGCGCATGGCCTCGAGCAGGGCGCTGATTCCCGACAGCATAGAGTTCTCCCGGACGGGTTTGGCGGTGTGATTCCAGGTTGGCAATGTCGCTCAGGTCAGTCGGGAAAGGTTAGGCCGATTCTGCGAGATTCTTGCCCGATCCTGCGTGGCTACCCTCGAAACGCTCGGCCAACTTGACGATGCGAGCACGTTCGGTGCGGATGTAATCGACGAAAGCCTGTGCTACAGGGGACAACCTGCGGCCGCGAATATTCACTACGCACCAGCTTCTTTGCAGCGGTAGCTCGGCCACTGGCAGTTCGCGCAGCAGGCCGTGCTGCAGCTCCAGGCGCACCGCATGGCGCGGTAGCAAGGCAATACCAAGCCCGGCCAGCACCGCTTCGCGCTGCGATTCCAGTGAACCGATCTCCAGCGTATGCGGGAAATGCGCGCGTTTCTGGTGGCAGTACTCCTCGCAGGCCCGGCGGGTACCGGAGCCGCTTTCGCGAATCAGCAGCGGATAGGCGGTTAGATCCTGCAACTGGAGACTGTCCGCCTCGCACAGCGGGTGATCTGGCGGCGCCACGGCGATGATCGGGTTGTTGAGAAAGGGCATGAAGTCCAGCGCCAGGTCCTGCGGCACCTGACTCATGATCATCAGGTCGTCGCGGCTGAGGGTCAGGCGACGCACAGCCAGAGCGTGGTTGACCACCGTAAGGTTGAGGCTGACTTCCGGATACTGGCGGCGAAAATCGGCGAAAAGGTGGGGAATGAAGTATTTGGCGCTGGATTCCACGCACAAATTGAGCTGCCCCTGCAGCGAGCCCTGCAAGTCGGACAACTGCATATCCAAGCTTTCCAGGCGGCCGAAAATGTCGCTGCTGGCGCGGCGCAGCGCTTCGGCGGCCTCGGTGAGGTAGAGCTTTTTGCCGACGTACTCGAACAGCGGCTGGCCGACCAGATCTTCCAACTGACGAATCTGCAGGCTCACGGCCGGTTGGGTCAGCGCCATTTCGTCGGCCGCACGGCTGTATGAGCCGTGCTCGCACACCGCCCGGAATAAGTGAAGCTGGCGCAAGGTCATGCGCAGCAGGGTTTTACGCACGTTTTCGTCCTCGTTCGATCAACGTATAAGTAATTACTTATGCACGATCAAATAATTATTCATTTTGGTTAATTCGTATAGCCGGATAGGGTTTCACCACGTTTGCAACCAACTGTTGCAGCGTCCCTTGCAGCTCTGCGCTGAGGATTGGATCGTGATAAGAAAAATATTGATCGCCAACCGTGGTGAGATTGCCGTCCGCATCGTGCGGGCCTGCGCCGAAATGGGCATCCGCTCGGTGGCGATCTATTCCGACGCCGACCGTCATGCGTTGCACGTCAAGCGTGCCGACGAGGCGCACAGCATTGGCGAAGATCCGCTGGCCGGCTATCTGAACCCGCGCAAGCTGGTCAATCTGGCGGTGGAAACCGGCTGCGATGCGTTGCACCCCGGCTACGGTTTCCTTTCTGAAAACGCCGAACTTGCAGAGATCTGCGCTGAACGTGGGATCAAATTCATAGGTCCGAGCGCGGAAGTCATCCGCCGCATGGGCGACAAGACCGAAGCCCGACGCAGCATGATGGCTGCTGGTGTGCCCTGCACTCCCGGCACCGAAGGCAACGTCGCCGACCTGGCCGAAGCCCTGCGAGAAGGCGAGCGTATCGGTTACCCGGTGATGCTCAAGGCGACCTCCGGTGGTGGCGGTCGCGGCATTCGTCGCTGCAACAGCCGCGAGGAGCTGGAGCAGGCCTACCCGCGAGTGATCTCCGAGGCGACCAAGGCCTTCGGTTCGGCCTCCGTCTTCCTGGAAAAATGCATCGTCAACCCGAAGCACATCGAGGCGCAGATCCTCGCCGACAGCTTCGGCAACACCGTGCACCTGTACGAGCGAGATTGCTCGATCCAGCGGCGTAACCAAAAACTGATCGAAATCGCCCCCAGCCCGCAGCTCACCCCCGAGCAGCGCGCCTATATCGGTGACCTGGCCGTGCGTGCAGCGCAGGCCGTGGGCTACGAGAACGCCGGTACCGTGGAGTTCCTGCTCGCCGAAGGCGAGGTGTACTTCATGGAGATGAACACCCGGGTGCAGGTGGAGCACACCATCACCGAGGAAATCACCGGCATCGACATCGTTCGCGAGCAGATCCGCATCGCTAGTGGCCTGCCGCTGTCGGTCAAGCAGGAAGACATCATCCACCGCGGTTATGCCCTGCAGTTCCGTATCAACGCCGAGGACCCGAAGAACAACTTCCTGCCGTCGTTCGGCAAGATCACCCGCTACTACGCCCCCGGCGGCCCCGGTGTGCGCACCGACACGGCGATCTACACCGGCTACACCATTCCGCCCTATTACGACTCGATGTGCTTGAAGCTGATCGTCTGGGCGCTGACCTGGGAAGAGGCGATGGATCGTGGCCTGCGCGCACTGGACGACATGCGCGTGCAGGGCGTGCGCACCACCGCGCCCTATTACCAGGAAATCCTGCGTAACCCGGAATTCCGTAGCGGCCAGTTCAATACCAGCTTCGTCGAAAGCCACCCGGAACTGACCCAGTACTCGATCAAGCGCAACCCGTCGCACCTGGCCATCGCCATCGCCACTGCCATCGCTGCCCACGCGGGCCTGTAGGGGACATCATGAGCAAGAAGATCACCGTTACCGATACCGTCCTGCGCGATGCCCACCAGTCGCTGCTGGCGACCCGCATGCGCACCGAGGACATGCTGCCGATCTGCGACAAGCTCGATCGCGTCGGCTACTGGTCGCTGGAAGTCTGGGGTGGGGCCACCTTCGATTCGTGCGTGCGCTTCCTCAAGGAAGACCCGTGGGAGCGCCTGCGCCAGCTCAAGGCCGCGCTGCCCAACACCCGCCTGCAGATGCTTCTGCGCGGGCAGAACCTGCTCGGCTACCGCCACTACAGCGATGACGTGGTGCGCGCCTTCGTGGCCAAGGCCGCGGTCAACGGCATCGACGTGTTCCGCATCTTCGATGCGATGAACGACGTGCGTAACCTGCGCGTGGCCATCGAGGCGGTCAAGGCTGCCGGCAAGCACGCCCAGGGCACCATCGCCTATACCACCAGCCCGGTGCACACCAACGAGGCCTTCGTCGGCCAGGCCAAGGCCATGCAGGCGATGGGCATCGACTCCATCGCGATCAAGGACATGGCCGGCCTGCTTACGCCCTATGCCACCTTCGAATTGGTCAAGGCGCTGAAGGCCGAGATCGATTTGCCGGTATTTATCCACAGCCACGACACCGCCGGTCTCGGCGCCATGTGTCAGCTCAAGGCCATCGAAGCCGGTGCCGATCATATCGACACCGCCATCTCCAGCCTGGCCTGGGGCACCAGCCATCCGGGCACCGAGTCGATGGTCGCCGCGCTCAAGGGCAGCGAGTTCGACACCGGCCTGGATCTGGAACTGATCCAGGAAATCGGCATGTACTTCCACGCTGTGCGCAAGAAGTACCACCAGTTCGAGAGCGAGTTCACCGGCGTGGATACCCGCGTGCAGGTCAACCAGGTGCCGGGCGGGATGATTTCCAACCTGGCCAACCAGCTCAAGGAGCAGGGTGCGCTGAACCGCATGAACGAAGTGCTGGAAGAAATTCCGCGTGTGCGTGCCGACCTCGGCTTCCCGCCGCTGGTGACCCCGACGTCGCAGATCGTCGGCACCCAGGCGTTCTTCAACGTGCTGGCTGGCGAGCGCTACAAGACCATCACCAACGAAGTGAAGCTGTACCTGCAGGGCCGCTACGGCAAGGCGCCGGGCAAGGTCGACGAGCAACTGCGCAAGCAGGCCATCGGCAGCGAGGAAGTGATCGACGTGCGCCCGGCCGACCTGCTCAAACCCGAGCTGGCGCGCCTGCGTGAAGAGATCGGCAGCCTGGCATCGTGCGAAGAGGACGTGCTGACCTTCGCCATGTTCCCTGACATCGGGCGCAAGTTCCTCGAAGAGCGCGCGGCCGGCACCCTCAAACCGGAAGAGCTGCTGCCCATGCCGAATGGCCAGGGCAAGGCGGCGCCGGTCGGTGGTGAAGGCGTGCCGACCGAGTTCGTGGTCGACGTGCATGGCGAAAGCTACCGCGTGGACATCACCGGCGTCGGCGTCAAGGGCGACGGCAAGCGCCACTTCTACCTGTCCATCGACGGCATGCCGGAAGAGGTGGTGTTCGAGCCGCTCAACGATTTCGTCGCTGGCAGCGGCGGCAAACGCAAGCAGGCCGGGGCACCGGGCGACGTGTCCACCACCATGCCGGGCAACATCGTCGATGTGCTGGTCAAGGAAGGTGACACGGTCAAGGCCGGTCAGGCCGTACTGATCACCGAAGCAATGAAGATGGAAACCGAGGTGCAGGCGCCGATTGCCGGTACCGTCAAGGCCGTTCACGTGGCCAAGGGCGACCGCGTCAATCCGGGCGAAGTGCTGGTGGAAATCGAAGGTTAACCTCTATGGAGCCCGGCCTGTTGGATGGGCAAGTTTGACGGGGCGTATAACCCGGGCTCCTTTTTTATTCGTTGGCGTCCCTGACCGGACGCCCAGGGTTCGAGACCCAGGAGCCGCAAGGCTCCTTTTTTTCCTGCAGTTCTCTGGTCATGCCCCAGGTGCGCAAGCACAGCGCGGGCGATCAGCACCGCTTGCGCGGGGCATGGCCTTCTCCTTTCAGCCGGCCGGAGCCTGAGCTCCGGCCGGCGCGTTTCACTCCTGAGGAAAACGTGCGCGCGGCGTGGCCATCGGTACCTTATCGCCATCGAGCGGCAGGAAGCTGCCCAGCTCGGCATCGTAAGCCTTGATCTGGCTGGTTTCGATGTCATACACCCAGCCATGGATGAACAGCTGACCGCGCGCCAGCCTGGCTGCCACCGACGGGTGCGTGCACAGGTGATTGAGCTGCGCCACCACGTTCTCTTCCGTGAGCACTTCCAGGGCTTCTTGGTTGTTGCTGCAGTTGCAATTCTCGGCGACCACGCTGCGCGCGACCTCGGCGTGGCGCAGCCAGGCCTTTACCGTGGGCATGCTTTCCAGAGACGCCGGGTTGAGTACCGCCTTCATCGCGCCGCAGTCGGAGTGCCCGCAGACGATAATGTGCTGCACACCCAGAGCCATCACCGCGTACTCGATGGCGGTGGATACGCCACCCATCATCTGCCCGTAGGCCGGTACGACGTTACCAACGTTACGGTTGACGAACAGGTCGCCCGGCGAGCTTTGGGTGATCAGCTCCGGCACCACGCGCGAGTCGGCGCAGGTGATGAACATGGCGCGTGGGTTCTGGGCGGTGGCGAGCTTCTTGAACAGCTCTTCCTGCTGCGGGAATACCTCGTTGCGAAAGCGTTTGAAGCCCTCGACGATGCTGTGCAGCGCCTGATCGGCGGTTTCGTTGCCCTCATGGGCCTGAAGCGGAATCACCTGATGTTTGTAAGGCATGCCCTGAACCTCTTTGTTATCGAAAATACGCTGCTAAAACGACAGCCGCAGCGGGGTGCGAGTCACACGCAAGTGTCGCCCGCGCTCGCAGGCGCGACAACCGGTAGGTTCATGCAGTTGGTGCCCGGTGTCGGTTTACCGATATGGCGTGCCGCACAGGGCGTCCTGTGCCCCGCTCAACGCGCGCTTTGCCGCTCCAGTTCATGCAGGTAGGGCAGGTCGGGACCGACCCGCGAGCAGGTCAGCGCGGCGGCTGCGATCGCTTGGTTCAGCATGGCGTCGATCTGCTCACGGCTCAGCGTTGCCAGCGCCTCGACGCTGTCCAGCTGGTGCCGCGCCAGGTAGGCGAGCAGCGCCGCCTGGAAGGTATCGCCGGCGCCGACGGTATCGCGGGTGTGCACGGCCACGGCCGGCGCCGAGCTGTGCCCGTGGCGGCTGTAGACGCTGGCGCCTGCGCTGCCCTGAGTGAGGAACACCAACTGGCAGCGTTCGTTGAGCCAGCTTGCCGCGACCTGTTGCGGGTCGCGCTCGGGATACAGCAATTGCAGATCCTCTTCGCTGACCTTGATCAGGTGTGCATGGCGGGCGAAGGTCTCTACGCGCTCTCGCCAAAGGGCGACATCCGGCGCCGGGCCGAGACGCACGTTGGGGTCGAGGCTGATCAGGCGATGCGGGTGCTCGCGCTGCACCAGCTGCAGCAGCGTGCTGGCCACCGGCTCCACCACCAGCGAGAAGGAGCCGACATGCACGCCGCGCACTTGATCATCGAGCGTTGGCAGGTGCTCGGTGCGCAACTGGCGGTCGGCGCAGCCTTCGCCGCGGAAGGAGTATCGCGGGGAGCCGCTGGCGTCCACGCCGACCATCGCCAGGGTGGTCGGCGCATCGCTGGCAATCAGGTAAGCATCGCTCACGCCCTCATCACTGAGCACCTGGCGCAGGTGTTGGCCGAGGCTGTCCGAGGAAATCCCGGTGAACAGCGCCGAGTCGGCGCCCATGCGGCGCAAGCCCAGCGCCACGTTGAACGGCGAGCCGCCGGCGATGGCCTTGAAGGCCAACTCGTTGCTACGCCCGCCGTCGTTCTGGATAAACACGTCGAACAGTGCTTCGCCACAGACCAGGTACATATTCATCTCCGTATCGATTCAAGGGCACATTTAAAAACCACCCGCTTCATTCAAGCCCCGATGCACCGAGCTGTAGGAGCGGCGCCCCGCTGCGAACCAGGGCGGCGCGGACTGGAAAAACTTAGCCCTAGGGCGTAATGCCGTTCATATAAGAAGCGGTCGGACGCGATTAGTCCCCTCGCCCCTTCGGGGAGAGGGTTAGGGCGGGCCGTGTTCGGCGAGGGGGGAGCTGGCAGTTTTGCGGCATTTACAGCCCTCTCCCCCAGCCCCTCTCCCATAAATGGGAGAGGGGAGCCAGGCGCGTACAGCCTTAAGTGAACAGCATTACGCTCCGGGGCGGGGCTCCTACGAAAAGCTGTTTTGCAAACCGGCTTTCACCGTCAGCGCTGCTCTCACTTCGAATTACCCTCTGCAAGCCGGCTGACCTGCTCGCGATAGCGTTGATAGACCGCCTCGTACTGCGCGGTGCTTGCAGCATCCGGTTGGGTGTGCGTGCTGGCATCGAGCTGCACGCAGCGCTCGCACAGTGCGGCCAGCTGCGCCTGGCGATCGTCGCCAGGCGTCAGGCACCAGGCAGCCTGGATCGCTGCGCCCAGGGCGGCGGCTTCGGTGTGCTGCGGGCAGACCAGCGGCGTGCCCATGATATCGGCGATCACCTGGCGCCAGACCGGGCTTTTCGCTGCGCCGCCGATCAGGTGAATGGTTTCGCTCTGCAGACCGCTGGCGCGCAGCAGGTCGAGCCCGTAGCGCAGGCCGAAGGCAGTGCCCTCGACCACCGCGCGGCACAGGTTGGCGCGGGTCAGGTTGTCGCTGTCCATGCCCAGCAGGCTGGCGCGCGCCGTCGGCAGCGCCGGCACTCGTTCACCGTTGAAGAACGGCAGCAGCAACAGGCCCTCGGCGCCGATGGGCGAGCGCTCGACCAGCTCGGCGAAGCTGTGGATATCCAGCTCCAGCAATTGCTGGATCAGCCCGCTGGCGCTGGTCAGGTTCATGGTGCAGATCAGCGGCAGCCAGCCGCCGCTCGATGAGCAGAAGGTCGCGACCTGCGCGTGTGGGCTGATCGTCGGCTGGGCGCTGTAGGCGTAGAGCGTGCCGGAGGTGCCCAGGCTCATGGTGATCGCACCGGGGCGGATATTGCCGGTGCCGATGGCGCCCATCATGTTGTCGCCGCCGCCGCTGGCCACCACGGCGTCCGGGTTCAGCCCCAATTGCCGGGCGACCTGTGGGCGGATGCGGCCCACCAGCTGATCCGGGCCGATCAGCTCCGGCAGTGCGCGCTGCAGGCGCCCGCTGGGGTCGATGAAATTCAGCAGCTCGACATCCCAGCTGCGCGTGCGCACATCGAAGTAGCCCGTGCCGGAGGCGTCGCCGTACTCGCTGCAGGCGCGGCCGGTGAGCCAGTGGTTGAGGTAGTCGTGGGGCAGCAGGATATGGGCGATGCGCTCGAACACATCGGGGTGCTGCTCGCGGGTCCAGAGCAGCTTGGACACCGTGTAGCCGGGTGCGATGGCCACGCCGAGGCGTTGCAGCGAACCGGCTTCCCCGCCGAGGTGATCGAGCAGGCGCTGGTTTTCCGGAGTCGATTCGGTGTCGCACCAGAGCTTGGCCGGGCGCAGCACCGCGCCCTGTTCGTCGAGCAGCACCAGGCCATGCTGCTGGCCGGAAACGCCGATACCCAGAATCCGCTCGCCGCCGATGCCCGCAGCCGCCAGCGCCTGACGCGTCGCCTGCTCGAAAGCGTCCAGCCACTGCTGGGGCTGCTGTTCGCGACGGCCATTGGCGCCGCTGTGCAGCGTGTGGCTGGCGCTGCCTGCACCGAGCACCTGGCCATTATCGGCATCCAGTATCAGCGCCTTGGTGCCCTGGGTGCCGCAGTCGATGCCGAGGTACATGGCTCAGTCGCCCAGCAGGGTCTGCAGGGTGCGGGTCACGCCCAGCTTGCGAAGGCTGTCGTAACACAGCTCGAAGGCCGCGATGAACGCTTCCGACTGCGGGATGGCGGTGCCGAATATCGCCTCGACGCCGAGCACCCGCTCGCGCACCTGGTCGTCGTCGGCCACCAGCGCCTGACAGAACTCGGCGCGCGGATCGGGGATGCGATAGTGCGCGCCGGTCTCGTCGACGCCCTTGAGATACAACGCCCAGGCCGCGACCACCAGGGCCGCGCGTTCCAGTGGCCGACCGTCTTCGATCAGGCGGTTGAGGGTCGGCACGATGAACTTGGGAAACTTCGACGAGCCGTCCGAGCAGACCCGTTCGAGCTGATCGGCGATGGCCTGGTTGGAGAAGCGCTCGATCAGCGTGTCCTTGTAGTGGTCCAGGTCGATGCCCGGCACCGGCGCCAGTTGTGGGGTGACGTCCAGGTCCATGAAGGTGCGCACGTATCGGCGCATCAGCGGATCGTTCATGGTCTCGTGAACGAAGCGATAGCCCTTGAGAAAACCCAGGTAGGTCAGCGCCAGATGGCTGCCGTTGAGCAGCTTGAGCTTCATTTCCTCGTAGGGCGTGACGTCATCGGTGAACTGCACGCCGACCTCTTCCCAGGCTGGGCGGCCGCTGACGAACTTGTCCTCCAACACCCACTGAACGAAGGGCTCGCAGACCACCGGCCAGGCGTCCTCGACGCCATGCTGTTCGGCCAGTTGCTGGCGGTGGGCGGCGCTGGTCATCGGCGTGATGCGGTCGACCATGGCGTTGGGGAAGCTCACGTGATGGTCGATCCAGCTGGCCAGCTCGTGATCGGCCAGGTGGGCGAATGCCAGCAGCGCCTTGCGCGTGACGTCGCCGTTGTGCGGCAGGTTATCGCAGGACATCAGGGTGAAGGCCGGAGTGCCGGCGGCGCGGCGTTTGGCCAGGGCCGCGCAGAGAAAACCGAAGACGCTTTGCGGCGATTCGGGGTGGCGCAGGTCGTGCTGGATAGCGGGTAGCTCGGCGAGAAATTCGCCGGTGCTGTCGTCGATGCAGTAACCACCCTCGGTGATGGTCAGCGAGACGATGCGAATCGCCGGGTCGGCCAGCTTGTCGATCAGCGCCTGCGGCGATTCCTCGGCCAGCAGCATATCGGTGATCGCGCCGATCACCCGCACCGGCAGGTTCGGCTCATCGCCCAGTTCGACCAAGGTGTAGAGATGGTCCTGGCTGGCCAGAGCGTCACGCATGGCGCGGTCTTCGCTGCGTACGCCGACGCCGCAGATGCCCCAGTCCAGCGCCAGGCCCCGGTTCATCAGGGCATCGGTGTAGACGGCTTGATGCGCGCGGTGAAAGCCGCCGACGCCGATGTGGGCAATGCCGGTGCGGATCATGTCCGGGGTGTAGCGGGGCAGCGCGATAGCGCCGCCCAGCTGGGAGAGTTGCTGGCGATTGAGCTTCATCCGAAGAATCCCGTATTGGAGCGCGGCGTCAGGCGGCCTGCTGCAGTGGTTTGGCGATGGCCTGGCCATCGGCATCGAAGAGGTGGCAGTGCGCCGCGTCGAAGTCCAGCGTCAGGGCGTCGCCATAACGCGGTGCGAAGTCGCCGCGTACGCGCACCGTGAGCATCTCGCCCGAGGCGCAGCGCACGTGGCAGAAGGTGTCGCTGCCCAGGCGCTCACTGACGTCGGCGGTCACCTGCAGGCGACCGGTATCGGCGGCGACGACGTTGAGGTGTTCGGGGCGCACGCCCAGGGTTACGCTGCTGCCCTGGCTGAGGCCGGCGGCGGACAGCGGCAGCGTCAGATGCGTGCCGCACTCCAACTGCACCTCGCAGCTGTCGGCACCGGCCTTGTGCAGCGTGCCGCGCAGAAAGCCCATCTTCGGCGTGCCGAGAAAGCCGGCGACGAACAGGTTGGCCGGGTGGTGATACAGCTCCAGCGGCGAGCCGACCTGCTCGACGCGGCCGCCATTGAGCACCACCACCTTGTCGGCCAGAGTCATGGCTTCGACCTGGTCGTGGGTCACGTAGATCATGGTCGCCTGCAGGTCCTTGTGCAGCCGCGCCAGCTCCAGGCGCGTTTGCACGCGCAGGGCGGCGTCGAGATTGGACAGCGGCTCGTCGAACAGGAAGATCTTCGGGTTGCGCACGATGGCACGGCCGATGGCCACGCGCTGGCGCTGGCCGCCGGAGAGCTGCTTGGGTTTACGCTCGAGCAGCGACTCCAGTTGCAGGATGCGCGCGGCATTGGCCACCTTCTCCTCGACTTCCTGCTTGCCGACCCGGGCCAGGTCGAGGGCGAAGGAGAGGTTCTTGCGCACCGTCATGTGCGGGTACAGCGCGTAGGTCTGGAACACCATGGCCAGGTCGCGCCTGGCCGGGGCGACGTCGGTGATGTCCTTGCCGTCGAGCTCGATATGGCCGCTGCTGACCTCTTCGAGCCCGGCGATCAGCCGTAGCAGGGTGGATTTGCCGCAGCCCGACGGGCCGACGAAGACCACGAACTCGCGGTCGCGGATGTCCAGGTCGATACCCTTGATGATCGCGGTGCCGTCGAAGCCTTTTTTCAGGTTGCGGATCTTCAGATCAGCCATGTCGGAGTTCTCCCGTTATTTCACTGCGCCGAAGGACAGGCCGCGGACAAGTTGCTTCTGGCTGATCCAGCCGAAGATCAGGATGGGCGCACAGGCCAGGGTCGAGACGGCGGAAAGCTTGGCCCAGAACAATCCCTCGGGGCTGGAGTAGGAGGCCACCAGCGCGGTCAGCGGGGCGGCGGCGGAGCTGGTCAGGTTGAGCGACCAGAACGCCTCGTTCCAGCACAGGATCAGCGACAGCAGCATGGTCGAGGCCAGCCCGCCGCGGGCGATCGGCAGCAGCACGCGGACGATCTCCTGCCAGGTGGTGGCGCCATCGAGGCGCGCGGCTTCGAGGATGTCCACCGGGATGTCCTTGAAGTAGGTGTAAACCATCCACACCAGGATCGGCAGGTTGATCAGGGTGTAGATGATGATCAGCGCCAGGCGCGAATCGAGCAGGCCGAACTGCTTGGCCAGCAGGTAGATCGGCACCAGCACGCCCACCGGCGGCAGCATCTTGGTCGACAGCATCCACAGCAGCGTGCCCTTGGTGCGTTTGCTCTCGAAGAAGGCCATGGAATAGGCGGCGGGCACGGCCAGGAGCATGCCCAGCAGCGTCGCCGAGACGGAGATCAGCACCGAGTTCCAGGCGAAGGCGAAGTAGTCGCTGCGCTCGTTGATGTGCAGGTAGTTCTCCAGCGTCGGCGTAAAGATGAACTGCGGCGGCGTGGCGAAGGCGTCGATCTCGGTCTTCAGGCTGGTCAGCACCATCCAGAAAATCGGGAAGAAGATCAGCGCGGCGATGGCCCAGGCGAGGATGCCGATGACCAGGCTCTGCAGGCGGCGGGACTGTTTCAGGGTCAGCATGCTGCGCTCCTACTGCCGCTCGGTGAGGTTCTTGCCGATCATGCGGATCAGCACGATGGCGGCGATATTGGCGATGACCACGGCGATCAGCCCGCCGGCCGAGGCCATGCCGACGTCGAACTGCAGCAGCGCCTGGGTGTAGATCAGGTAGGCCAGGTTGGTCGATTCGTAACCCGGGCCGCCGCTGGTGGTGGTGTAGATCTCGGCGAATACCGAGAGCAGGAAGATGGTTTCGATCATCACCACCACGGCGATCGGCCGTGCCAGGTGTGGCAGGGTCAGGTGCCAGAAGATGGCGATGGGGCCGGCGCCGTCGAGGCGCGCGGCCTCCTTCTGTTCCTGATCCAGCGACTGCATGGCGGTCATCAGGATCAAGATGGCGAACGGCAGCCACTGCCAGGACACGATCAGGATGATCGAAAACAGCGGGTGGTGCGCCAGCCAGTCCACCGGCTGGGCGCCGAAGAACTGCCAGACAGCGGCGAGAATCCCCGATACCGGGTGGAAGATCAGGTTCTTCCACAGCAGCGCGCTGACCGTGGGCATGATGAAGAACGGCGAGATCAGCAGCACCCGCACGATGCCGCGGCCGAAGAACTCGCTGGCCTCCAGCAAGGCGGAAATCAGCACGCCGAACACCACGCTGATCAGCAGCACGCTGCCGACCAGCAGCACGGTGTTGCCGGCGCCGGAGAGGAAGGCGGCATCGGTGACGAAGTATTCGAAGTTTTCCAGGCCGACGAAGTCGTTCTCGCCGGGGTAGAGCAGGTTGTAGCGGATCAGCGAGAAATAGACGGTCATGCCCAGCGGCACGATCATCCAGATCAGCAGCAGGAGCACCGACGGGCTGACCAGAAACCAGCCGGGCGCCAGACGCCGCGGCTTGCGCTCGCCTGGGGTGCTGACCTGTGCAGCAGGGGTGTCGATGGCCGAGGTGTTCATGGTGCCTCCGAAAGGCAGTGTCGTGGTGACAGACGCGGTCCGTAGGGTGGGTTAGGCGTCTTGTCGGGATACTCTGGCGCCTCTCGCTCAAGATGGCGCCGTAACCCACCATTGGTGCAACGCCGACTATCGCCTGGTGGGTTACGCGCCGCGCTGTCATCGCGGCGTCTGGGCTGTCATTGGACGCGGCGCTAACCCACCCTACGGGAAAGCGGCTTCTCTACTTGGGATAGCCGGCGCGCTTCATTTCCCGCTCGGTGCTCTGCTGCGCGGCTTGCAGCGCCTGGTCAGGTTGCATCTGGCCGGTGAGCGCGGCGGCGAACAGCTTGCCGACACTGGTGCCGATGGCCTGGAACTCGGGGATGGTCACCAGCTGGATGCCCACGTAGGGCACCGGCTTGGCGCTGGGGTTGGCTGGGTCGGCCTGCTTCAGCGAATCCAGGGTGACCTCGGCGAACGGCGCCGCCTGCATGTAGGCATCGCTGTAAGTCGAGGCGCGGGTGCCTGGCGGTACGTTGGCCACGCCATCGCGCTCGGCCACCAGCTCGGCATAGGCCTTGGAGGTCGCCCAGGCGCTGAAGGTCTTGGCCGCTTCCTTGGATTTGGAGCTGGTGGGGATCGCCAGTGCCCAGGAGTACAGCCACGACGCGCCCTTTTCGGTGGTCTGAGTCGGCGCGAAGGTGAAGCCGACCGAGTCGGCGACCTTGCTCTGAGATTCATCGGTGACGAACGAGCCGGCCACGCTGGCATCGACCCACTGCGCGCACTTGCCGCTGTTGAACAGCGCCAGGTTCTCATTGAAACCGTTGCTGGAAGCGCCCGGCGGGCCGTACTTCTTCATGTTGTCGACATAGAAGTTCAGCGCGTTCTTCCACTCGCTGCCGGTGAACTCCGGCTGCCACTGCTCGTTGAACCAGCGCGCGCCGTGCGCGTTGGCCAGGGTGGTGATCAGCGCCATGTTCTCGCCCCAGCCGGCCTTGCCGCGCAGGCACAGGCCATAGACTCCCTTGTCCGGCTGATGCAGCTTGCCGGCGAACTCGGCGAGCTGATCCCAGGTCGGCCGCTCGGGCATGGTCAGGCCGGCCTGTTCGAACAGGTCGGTGCGGTAGTAGGTGATCGAGGCTTCGGCATAGAAGGGCAGGGCATACAGCGTGCCCTTGGCCGACAGGCCTTCGCGCACCGAGGGGAAAACGTCGTCGAGGTCGTAGTCGGCCGGCAGCTCGGTCATCGGCTCCAGCCAGCCTTTCTCGCCCCACAGCGCCGCTTCGTACATGCCGATGGTGAGCACGTCGAATTGGCCGCCCTGGGTGGCGATGTCGGTGGTCAGACGCTGGCGCAGCACGTTCTCTTCGAGCACCACCCACTTGAGTTTGATGTCCGGGTTCTGCTCTTCGAAGGTTTTCGCCAGGCGCTGCATGCGGATCATGTCGCTGTTGTTGACCGTGGCGATGGTCAGGGTTTCGGCGCTCTGGGCGACCGCGGTGAGGGACAGGCAGGAGGCTGCAACGAGGGCTTTGATCGCGTTGTTCATGCTTGTGAACTCCTCTCCCGCGCCGGTTCGGCTACGGAAGAACGTTATTGTTTTTGTTTCGCTCGGGCTCGATTACACCCCCGCAGACTCGCGCGGACAAATCCTAGAGCGCACAGTGATCGATACTTTTTTGCACTTGAGAGTCCGCTGGAACATAGCGCGAACGCGGATGAAAACTGCTTGGCAGAGCGGTCGCCGCGATGCAGGCAGCAGAAGCAACCGCCGAATCAGTACAGGTTTTGCTCGGTCAGGCGCTGCACCACCAGCTTGCGATAGCCCGTGGGCGTCATACCCTTGAGCTGCTGGAAGCGGCGATTGAAGTTGGAAATGTTGCTGAAGCCAGACTCGAAGCACACCTCGGTCACCGGCTTGTCGCTCTTGCTCAGTAGTTCGCAGGACTTGCTCACGCGCAGGCGATTGACGAACTCGACGAAGCCGCGGCCGGTGGCCTGTTTGAAGAAGCGCGAGAAGTAGGTGGGCGTCATGCCCAGGTAGTCGGCGACCTCTTCCTGGCTGATGCCCTGCGCGTAGTGCTGGAAGATGTAGTCCACCGCGCGGTTGATGCGCTCGACATGCTGCTCGTCGCCGAACTCGGAGGAGGTCACGGCCGAGAGCAGCTGGTAGTCCTCACTGCCGGCTAGCAGCTCCATGAGGATGAAGAAGTGGCCCAGGCGGCTGATGCCGCGGCTGCTGGCGATCTTGCCGAGCAGAGCGGCGGCCTGGCGAATCACCTGCGGGTCGCGAAATTCGATGCCGAATTGCGCGCGGGCCAGCAATGGCTGCAGGCTTTTCAGTTCGGCGAACACCGCGGTGCCGCTTTCCAGTACTTCGTCGGTGAAATTGACCAGCATGTCGCGGGTCTCGACCACTTCGCCGTCTTCGACCTGGCTGATCCAGTTATGCGGCAGGCCGGGGCCGGTGAGAAACAGTGTGTAGGGCGAGAAGTTGCCGATGTAGTCGCCGATGAACACCTTGCCCGAGCTGGCGACGATCAGGTGTAGCTCGTATTCCTTGTGGAAGTGCCAGCGCACCAGCGGCGAGGGAAAGCCGTGCTGGCGGTAGATCAGCGAATGGCCTTCGTGGTCGTCCATCAGTTCGTAGGACGGGTCGGCTACGCGGGCTGTACGGGTCATGGGGCTTCGTCGGTCAATGCCTAGAGTCACCACGTTTTAACATATCGAGCGGCGCGGCCAAGTCAGAGCAGGCTCAATTGCGCACCTGGCGGGCAGAACTGCGAACAGTCCAGCGTAAAACTGTCGCGACGATCCAGGCCGAGCTTGCGCCGCGCCAGGCGAAAACGCTGCTGCAGCAGGTCGGCGAACTGGCCCTCGCCACGCATGCGGCTGCCGAAGCGACTGTCGTAGTTCTTGCCGCCACGGCTCTGGCGAATCAGGCTCATCACATGCTCGGCGCGGTCGGGAAAATGCGCCTGCAGCCACTGTTCGAACAGTTCGGCGATCTCCAGCGGCAGGCGCAGCAGCACGTAACCCGCCGAACGTGCACCGGCATCGCGTGCGGCTTCGAGCAGGTGCTCAAGCTCCATGTCGTTGATCATCGGAATCATCGGCGCGCACATCACGCTCACCGGCACGCCGGCCTCATGCAGCGTGCGCATGGCACGCAGGCGGGCGGCAGGCGCCGCAGTGCGCGGCTCCATGATGTGTTTCAGCTCGTCGTCCAGGGTGGTCAGGCTGAAGGCCACGCTGACCAGGTTATGGCTGGCCAGCTCGCTGAGCAGGTCGAGGTCACGCAGGATCAGCGAACCCTTGGTGATGATGTGCAGCGGATGCTTGTAACGCAGCAGAATCTCCAGCGCCTGGCGGGTCAGGCGCTGTTCGCGTTCGATCGGCTGGTAGGCGTCGGTGTTGATGCCCAGGGCGATGGGCTGCGCTACGTAGCCGGGCTTCTGCAACTGTTCTTCGAGGCGCTCGGCCAGGTTGGTCTTGGCGATCAGCCGGGTTTCGAAGTCGATGCCCGGCGACAGGTCCCAATAAGCATGACTCGGCCTGGCGAAGCAGTAGATGCAACCGTGTTCGCAGCCGCGATAGGGATTCACCGAACGGTCGAAGCCGACGTCCGGTGAGTTGTTGTGGGTGATCGCGGTCTTGGCCTTTTCCTTGCGCACTTCGGTGGCGCGGCTCAGGGGCGTCTCTTCCTGATACCAGCCATCGTCTTCATGCTCCGAGCGCGTCGGCGCAAAGCGATTGTGCGGATTGCTGGCGGTGCCACGGCCTCGTGGCGGCTGGCTGGCGGACATGCTCGGACTCCAAAATATACTGTATAAAAATACAGCTATTTGTCGTTCGAGCAAGTCCCTTCTGTCGCGAGGCGATCAAGCTGCCGCGGTCTGCGGCGTCTCCTCACGCTTGGCATAACGCTGCGCCAGCACCGCGCAGACCATCAGCTGGATCTGGTGGAACAGCATCAGCGGCAGGATCAGCACGCCAATGGCGCCGCCGGCGAATAGCACCTGCGCCATGGGCACGCCGGTGGCCAGGCTCTTCTTCGAACCGCAGAAGAGAATGGTGATGCGATCTTCCAGGCTGAAGCCCAGCCATTTGCCGAGCAAATGGGTCAGCACCAGCGCCAGGGCCAGCAATACGCAGCAGGCGAAGGTCACGGCCAGCAGGGTGAGCAGCGGCACCTCCTGCCACAGGCCGCCGATCACCGCAGCGCTGAAGGCGGTGTAGACCACCAGCAGGATCGAGCTTTGGTCGACGTATTTCAGCCAGCTCTTGTTCTTAGTCACCCAGGCGCCGATCCAACGCTGGGCGATCTGCCCGAGTACGAACGGCAGCAGCAGTTGTAGGCTGATCTTGCCGATGGCGTCGAGGGTCGAGCCACTGTCGCCCTGCACGCCCATCAGCAGCGCCACCAGCAGCGGGGTGACGAAGATGCCGAGCAGGCTGGAGGCCGCCGCACTGCAGATGGCTGCCGGGATATTGCCGCGTGCCAGCGAGGTGAAAGCGATGGCCGACTGCACGGTGGCCGGCAGGGCACACAGGTAGAGCATGCCCAGATACAGCTCATTGCCCAGCAACGGCTCCAGCGCCGGCTTGAGGGCCAGGCCGAGCAGCGGGAAGAGGATGAAGGTGCAGGAGAACACCAGTAGGTGCAGGCGCCAGTGCCCGGCCCCGGCGATGATCGCCTGGCGCGACAGCTTGGCGCCATGCAGGAAGAACAGCAGGGCGATGGCCAGGTTGGTGATCCACTCGAAGATCGTCGCGATCTGGCCGCTGGCAGGCAGCAGCGTGGCGGCGAGTACCACGGCAAGCAGGGTCATGGTGAAGGCATCGGGTAACAGGCGGCGCAGGAACATGGCGAATCTCGGGCTTGCGATACGGAAGGTCGCCACATTATCGTCATCGAGGATTTCCGACTAACGCCAAAGAGCCAGCAAGTGTCGCCAAACAGACATCCAGCCGCCTTCTATCGCAATCTCCCCGAGCTGCCGAGCCTGCCACGGCCGCTGTATGGCCGGGTCGAATCGCTGACCAACCGGGCGCTGACCTTTCGCCATACGCACCCCTGGGTGCAGCTGTCCTATGCCATCGCCGGGGTGCTCGAAGTGCAGACCGCCGGCGCCCGTTTCGTCGCCCCGCCGCAACGCGCGGTATGGGTGCCGGCCGGCGTCGAGCACCGCGTGTTCAGCTCGCCGCGCACCGAAATGCGTAGCCTGTACATCGACGGCAACGCCGTGCCCTGGGGGCCGGATGCCTGCCGGGTGCTGGCGGTCAGCCCGCTGCTGCGCGAGTTGATCCGCCGCTTCAGCGACCTGCCGGCCGAGTACGACGAGCAAGGCGCACCGGGCAGGCTGGCGTCGGTGTTGCTCGATGAACTCCAGGCAGCGCCGGAAGTGGCGTTGGTGTTGCCGCTGCCGCAGGACGCGCGGCTGCGCGAGGTATGCCAGGGGCTTGAAGATGCCAACCTGCGCCAGCTTGGCCTGGGCGAATGGGCCGAGCGCCTGGGCGTCTCGGAGAAGACCCTGAGCCGACTGTTCCTGCGCGAAACCGGTCTGAGTTTCCGCGGCTGGCGCCAGCGTCAGCGCCTGCTCGATGCCTTGACCCCGCTGGAGCAGGGCGAGCGTGTCACCGATGTGGCGCTGGCCTGCGGTTACGATTCGCTATCGGCCTTTATCGCCGCTTTTCGCCGACAGTTCGGCGCGACACCGGGGGAATTCTTTCGCGAGTAGCCTTTGCTCTCAGTGTGATCGAGCGCTGCGCGCTTCGCGGACAAGTCCGCTCCCACGGATCAGCCACCGCCCCCCTGTGGGAGCGGACTTGTCCGCGAAGCTTTCCAGTTATGGGCAGCCAGTGGTGAGGACGAAACGCGTGGCCGGTTTCAGTCAAGAACCACCGGCAGCGCCTTGCCGCCTTCCTGCTGCCAGGTGCCGATCAGCGAGCCGTCTGGTTGCAAGTGCAGTTCGAAAATGGCGGGGTTGTCGCCGCCTTCGTGCAGGCGAACCTGGTCAGCGCTAACGGTTTGCCGGCTCAGCTCGATCTGCCGGGCGTAGCGGTCGTAAAAGTAGCTGCTGGAGGCATAGACGTTGCCTTCGAGCACCAGGCTGATCGCGTAGCGGCCAGCGATCTTGCCGTGGTAGGCGCCACCAGCGCGCAGATCGGCGGGGCGCTGGCAGTCGCTGCGCTGTTCCAGCAGCAGGCAACGGCCGTAGGGGCTGAAGTCTTCGGCCAGTTGCGTATAGGGAATGCTGTTGCGGTACTCACCCAGGTCGTCCAGGGCGCGCACGACATGGGCCGCGCAGCCTTCGGCGACCAGGGTGAGGGCATCGCGGCGCAGTTCCACGCGGTCGTACTGCAGGTCGCCACTGCTGCGACGGGGCAGGCATTCCTGGTACATCTCGCGTTGGGTTTCGAGGCGCTCGTCATGCTCGTCCGGCTCTGCCGTGGCGTCATCCGGCGGTGGCAATTCGGCGAGAAACGCCTCGATGCGCTTGCCGCGCTCGCGCCCTACGTGTTCGCGCAGCCGTTGCAGGCCGGCCTCGGTGAAAAGCTGTTCGAGACCGATGGGGCGGCCGCTGGCCAGATCGAACGAGTAAGCGAAGGCCCCCATGCTGGTGTAGGCGCCGGTGTACTCGCCGGTCACACTCAGCGACAGATAGCCCGGCCCCTGGCCATCGATCATGTAATCGATGCTGTTGGTGCCCCAGATCTCACCGTCCTTGGGCCAGATGCGTTCGAACGGCGAGCGCTCGAAGCGTCCCGGCAGGCCTTTGAGCACGACCGCATGCAGGTAGGTATTGATACGGGCGATGGCAGGGCTGTCGCCCTTGAACAGCGGGAAACGGTAGGTTTCCCACTCGCTGCGCTTGGCGTGCAGATCGTCGATACGCAGTTCGGCGCTCACCGGCATCACGGTAGCGAGCATCAATAGGGGTAGGTAACGCATCCTGTCCTCCCTGGACATGCAACAAGCCGGATCAGGCGCGACGCACCTGCAATCCCTGATAACCGTATTCACCGGGCTCGCCACTGAGCGCCAGCAGGCCGGCGGCCGCCAGTTCACGGACGCGCCAGAACAGAAAGAAATCGGTGGCGAAGAAACCATCGCTGCGCGCCATGACCTCGGCCATCAGCCGCGCCAGCGGTTGTGCCTGTGCGCTGGCGCTATCGAGCAGCGCGGCGTCGATGGTCTGATAGCTTTCGCGTGTGAAGACGCCCGCTTGCCAACGACGGATTGGTGCCTCGTCAGCCAGTACCTCTTGCCACTGTGCAGCCAGTGCGGCCCGGCGCTTGGCATCGACCAAGCGCGGCTTGGCGATTTGCGCCAGCGCCTCGGGGCTGTGCATGGCCACCGCCTTGCGCGTCTGCACACGGCTATCGCCGCTGCCGCAGGGCACTTCCCAGAGTTCGACGCTGCTGCCTTGCAACGCGCTGGCGACGCGCGCCAGCAGCAACTGCTCGCTGCTGCTGTCGCCATGCCAGACGGTGACGGGCCGATCCTGCTCGGCCAGGTCGGCGAGCCAGCGAGCATCCTCGGCCAGGCCTGTGGAAAAGTCTGGCCGCGGTGTCACCGCGGCTGGCCATACTTCGCTCCAGAATATGGCGCGGGCGCTGCACGGCGGGTTGTCCACATCGCCCAGCGGGCCGACGGCGAGGTCGTCACGCAGTACGCGCAGACCGCTCTCGGCGGCAGGCTGGCCGATTACTCGGCTGACGCCGGCCACCGCGTTGTCGCCGCAGACCAGATGCCACATGGCTCAGTCCTTGTCTTTTTTCAGCTTGGGATTGGGGAAGAACTGCACGGCCTGAACATTGGGATCGGCCGCCTTGGGCTTGAGGCCGCTGACGTTGACCCGGGTCGGCAGCTCCTTGGGCACCGAGTTGCCACGGGCGTCCAGGGTGTCGGCGTAGCCGCACTTGACGCATTCGCGGTGCGGCACGCCGTCGACGTTCCACATCTTGATGCTGTCGGTCTCGCTGCATGCCGGGCACACGGCGCCGGCGATAAAGCGTTTCGGCGTGCTGTTCACAGGCGCATCGCTCATGCGGCCTCCTGGCTCAGGCCGAGGTGGCGCAGCAGGGCATCGATGCTCGGCTCACGGCCGCGGAAGTCGACGAACAGCACCATGGGTTCCTGCGAGCCGCCGCGGGCCAGGATGGCTTCGCGGAAGGCGCGACCGGTGTCGGCGTTGAACACGCCTTCTTCCTCGAACTTGGAGAAGGCATCGGCGCTGAGCACCTCGGCCCACTTGTAGCTGTAGTAACCGGCCGCGTAACCACCGGCGAAGATATGCGCGAAGCCGTTGGCGAAGCGGTTGTAGGCCGGCGGGCGCAGCACCGAGACCTCTGCGCGCACGCCTTCGAGCACGTCCAGCACGCTGCGGCCGTCGCCGTGGGTGGCATGCAGCTCGAAGTCGAACAGGGAGAACTCCAGTTGGCGCACCATCATCAGTCCGGACTGGAAGTTCTTCGCCGCCAGCATCTTGTCCAGCATGGCCTGCGGCAGCGCTTCGCCGGTTTCATAGTGGCCGGAGATCAGCGCCAGGCCGTCCGGCTCCCAGCACCAGTTCTCCATGAACTGGCTCGGCAGCTCGACCGCGTCCCAGGCTACGCCGTTGATGCCCGAGGCACCGGCATGCTCGACGCGGGTCAGCAGGTGATGCAGGCCATGGCCGAACTCGTGGAACAGGGTGGTGACCTCGTCGTGGGTCAGCAGCGCCGGCTTGCCGCCGACCGGCGGGGTGAAGTTGCACACCAGGTTGGCCACCGGGGCGATCAGCTGGTCCTGGGCATCGCGGCGCTTGTCGCGGGCGCCGTCCATCCAGGCGCCGCCACGCTTGTTGGCGCGGGCGTAGAGGTCGAAGAAGAAGCGGCCGACGTGCTGACCGTTCTCGCTGATCTCGAACAGGCGCACGTCCGGATGCCAGGTGTCGAAGCCTTTCAGCTCGCGAATCTGAATGCCGTAGAGCTTCTGCACGATGGTGAACAGGCCGCTGAGCACCTTGTCCACCGGGAACCAGGCGCGTACTTCTTCCTGGGAGATGCTGTAGCGCTGCTGGCGCAGCTTCTCGCTGTAGTAGCCGACGTCCCAGCTTTGCAGGTCATTCAGGCCCTGTTCGGCGGCGAAGGCTTTCAGTTCGGCCAGGTCCTGCTCGGCGAAGGGTTTGCTGCGCACCGCCAGGTCGCGGAGGAAGCTCAGCACCTGATCGGTGGACTCGGCCATCTTGCTGGTCAGGCTCAGCTCGCTGTAGTTGGCGAAGCCGAGCAGGCGCGCCATTTCCTGGCGCAGGTCGAGAATCTCGGCCATCAGCGGGCCGTTGTCGTTCTGGCCGGCGTTCGGCCCCTGGTCGGAGGCGCGGGTGCAGTAGGCGGCGTAGACCTCCTCGCGCAGGGCGCGGTCGTAGGCGTAGGTCATCACCGCGTAGTAGCTGGGGAACTCCAGGGTGATCAGCCAGCCGTCCAGGCCCTTGGCCTCGGCAGCCTGCTTCATCTGCGCCTTGGCCGAGTCGGTCAGGCCGCTCAGGCGCGCTTCGTCGGTGATGTGCTTGGTCCAGGCCTGGGTGGCGTCGAGCAGCTGGTTGGAGAATTTGCTGGTCAGCTCGGACAGGCGCATCTGGATCTCACCATAGCGCTTCTGCTGCTCGATCGGCAGGTCGATGCCGGACAGGCGGAAATCGCGCAGGGCGTGTTCGAGGATGGTCTTCTGTGCCACGTCGAAGTCGGCGGCGGCCGGGCTCTTGGCCAGCGCGTCATAGGCGTTGAACAGCGGTTTGTTCTGGCCCATTTCGGTCCAGTATTCCGACAGCTTGGGCAGACAGGCCTCGTAGGCGGCGCGCAGCTCGGGGCTGTTGCACACCGAGTTGAGATGGCTCACCGGGCTCCAGGCGCAGCCCAGGCGTGCGCCCAGTTCGTCCAGCGCCAGCACCAGGCCGTCCCAGCTCGGATTGGCCTGTTGCTGTTCGAGCAGCGTGGCGATGGCCGCGCGACTGTCGGCCAGAATCTGGTCGACGGCAGGCTCGACATGTTCCGGTTTGATCTGCGAGTAGGGCGGCAGGTCGAAGTCTTGCAGCAGGGGATTGTTCGCGGTCACGACGAGGCACCTGTGGCGAATGAAGAGAGGCTGCGCCGGGGAAAATCCCAGGGCGATTGCAGTCGATATGGGGTTCATCTTAATTACAATCAAGCTTTACCGCAGCCCAGGAGCCTCTATCGTGGCGATTCGCAAATACCAGCAACATCTCCCGCAACTGGGCGCGCGCGTCTTCGTCGACGCTTCTGCCGTGGTCATCGGCGATGTCGAGCTGGGCGAGGACAGCTCGGTCTGGCCGATGACCGTGATCCGTGGCGACATGCACCGCATCCGCATCGGTGCGCGCACCAGCGTGCAGGACGGCAGCGTGCTCCATATCACTCACGCCGGGCCGTTCAACCCGGACGGCTATCCGCTGATCATCGGCGACGAAGTGACCGTCGGGCACAAGGTCACTCTGCACGGCTGCACCCTGGGTAGCCGCATCCTGGTAGGCATGGGCAGCATCGTCATGGATGGCGCGGTGGTCGAGGACGAGGTGATCATCGGCGCCGGCTCCCTGGTGCCGCCGGGCAAGCGCCTGGAGAGTGGCTACCTGTACGTCGGCAGCCCGGTGAAACAGGCACGTCCGCTGACCGACAAGGAGCGCAACTTCTTCAGTTACACAGCGGGCAATTACGTGAAGCTCAAGGACCATCATCTGGCCGAGGGTTACGACCAGTGAGTGGCGAACTGATCATCCGCCCCATCGAGGCGGCCGACTTCGACCAGGTCTGGCCAATCATCGAAGGCGTGGTGCAGGCGCAGGAAACCTACGCCTTCGATCCGCAGATGGATCGCGAAACGGCCTGGAAACTCTGGGTGGAACTGCCGCGCGCAACCTTCGTGGCGGAACAGGATGGGCAGATTCTCGGTACCTACTACATCAAGGCCAATGCCGCAGGTCCCGGCGACCATGTGTGCAACTGCGGCTATATGACCGCTCCTGCCGCTCGCGGTCATGGCATCGCCGGCAAGCTCTGCGCCCATTCGCTGGACGTAGCTCGCCAACTGGGCTTCAGCGCCATGCAGTTCAACAGCGTGGTGGCCACCAACACGGTGGCCGTGGCGCTGTGGCAGAAGCACGGTTTCGACATAGTCGGCACCCTGCCCAAGGCCTACCGCCATGCCCGGCATGGGTTGGTGGATTGCTATGTGATGTATCGCAGGTTGCTGGACTGAGAAGCATGCGCCAGCCAGGTGGATAAGTAGCCTTGCCCTGTATCGACTGCAGCACGTAAACGGGCTGTCGCACTTTCTTCTGTCGTCAGGGTCGTTATTCTGCGATTACTTCCCAACGGACTGTGTCGACGACAAGGATCGCCCCATGACCGAAGCCAATCCCTTCGCCCCGGAGCCGCGCGCGCCGACATTGGCTTCACGGCAACTGCCGGTGTTGCCGCTGCATCTGGTTGGCGTGGTGCTGCTGATGAGCCTGATCAGTATCGCGGTCACGCTGGTTGGGTGGCTGATCAATGATGTCGACACCGATGCCATGTTCTGGCTGCGCTACGTCGCCAGCTACTGGATAACCCATCTGCTGATGGCCGGGCTGTGCGTCTACTGGCTGGCCAACACCTACATGGAGCGCCATCGCCTGGCGAGTTACCGGCAGCCGGCAGGGTTGCTGATCGGTTATGGCCTGGCCTACCTGCTGCTGTCCTGGGCGCTGGGTTTTGCCTCTGGGCAACTCTACGCATGGCTGTATCAGCAACTGGACGTCTACGGCGTTGCGCGTCTGCTGTTTGGTCTCGGCTGGTGGGGCGTCGGTTTGCTGATCTTCTGCCTCGAGGCGCTGCTACCGCTCTGGCTGCTGCTGCATCTGTTCCGACCGCAGGCGGAAGTAGGCGCTGACGATTTGCAGGTGCCGGGCACGACACTGGCCTGGTGCTTCGCGCTGGCTGTCGTGGTGGCTTCCCTGCAACTGGCAGGGATGACCACCCAGTTGCTGAGCGGGATGGCCTATGGGTACGAGCTGCAGGGCTGGGAAGGACTGGTCAACCTGGTGAATGCCGGGCTGTTTCTGCTGGTCGCGTTCTTCACTGCGCGTGCAGCACTGCCAGCGCAGGTACGAGGGTTCAATGGCGGACGGCTGGCGGCGGCGGTGGCGATCACCTTGTCATTGTGGATAGGCAGTGCATTGCTTTGCGGCATTGTGCTGCTGGCGCTGCTTTGGCTTGGACTGGGAAACAGCCTCGTATTGATGCTGTTCTTCAGCCTGCTGCAACTGGCGCTGCTGTGGCCATTCACCCGCCTTGGGCTGCGCTGGGGCTATCGTGCGCAAGCCGCTCAGGCGTGAATGCCTGGGCAAAGGCAGGTATCCTTCGCCACCGTTCCAGTTGCGAATAGGCGCTCGCCCATGCATCACTCCACCATCCTCTTCGACCTCGACGGCACCCTCACCGACCCGCGTGAGGGCATCACCCGTTCGGTGCAGTACGCCCTGGCCAAGTTGGGGATCGATGAGCCGGACCTGACCGCGCTGGAGCACTTCATCGGCCCGCCCTTACTGCAGTGCTTCATGGCGACCTATGCGCTGGACGAGGCCATCGGCTGGCAGGCGGTCAATCATTACCGCGAGCGCTTCCGGGTCACCGGTCTCTACGAGAATCGCGTGTTCGAGGGTGTCGAGACGCTGCTCGAAGCACTGGTGGCGCAGGGGCGTACGCTATATATCGCCACCAGCAAACCGACGGTATTCGCCGAGGAGATCGCCCGGCACTTCGGTTTCGATCGCTACTTCAAGCGCATCTATGGCAGCGAGCTGGATGGCACTCGCACTAACAAGGTGGAGCTGCTGGCGCATCTGCTGGAGTCGGAGAAACTGGCGCCCGAGTCGGCGCTGATGATCGGCGACCGCAAGCACGACCTGATCGGCGCGCGCAGCAATGGCCTGCAGGCGGTGGCGGTGGGCTATGGCTTCGGTAGTCGTGAGGAGTTGCTCGGCGAGTCGCCGGCCTTTCATTTCGAGACGCTGGCAGAGATGCACCAGGCGTTCAGTCGCTGATCCGTCCCGCTTATAACTGAACGAATGTCGTAGGTCAGGTCGAAAGATTCGCGGACAAGTCCGCTCCCACAGGTGTGTCGCTGATCTGTGGGAGCGGACTTGTCCGCGAACGGCCCTCCACCTAGCGCAAAGATCATCGCCGGAAGTAGACTCAAGGGCGGAACGGCAGACGACCTCCCGCTGTGCTGCGGGAAGCCGCCTTCGCGGGGATCAGTCGTTGCGCTGATAGATGATCTTCTGGGTGCCGCCATCGCAGCTGCCGACGACCATGTTCTGGTCCTGCACGTCGGCGTTGGGCACGATTTCCAGGGTATAGCTGGGCACGTTGTTGGCCTGGATCTTCGTTTCAATTTCCTGCTTGAGTTCTTCACAGGGCTTGGGCGCGGCCAGCGCGCCGCCAGCCAGGAGCATCAGGGCCAGGGCGGGAATCAGTCGTTGCATCGCTTGTACCTCCAGTGTTGGGCGAAACCTGAGTAGGTTGGACTGGCAATCTGCCCAGCAGTTCTAGTCGTTTTGCAGCAGGCTTTCCAATCGGGCCCGACGATCTGCTTCCGGCAGCCGGCCAAGCTCGGCTACGGCGGCGTAGAAGGCCGTCCAGCTTCGCGCCTCGTGCTCGAACAGGGCCGCGAAGGCCGGCACCCATTGGTCGTAGAGGCCGAAGGGCAGCAGCTTGGCATTGTTCAGCGGGCTTTCGATCCAGGCGTCATAGCGGCCCTGCCCGCCCCATTGGCGTTGGCGCAGGGCGCGGTAGTCGCGACGCAGACGCTCGAATTCGGCCTGCTTGGCGGCGCGCATGGCGTGCTCCGGCAGGTCGCTGGCATAGAGCTGCTGCAGGCGCTCGCGGCTGGCCAGCACCAGCTCGATGAACTGCTGGCGCTGGCGGTCGTCGCTGGCCGGCGGTGTCTCGCCGCGGGCGGCATGCCACTGGCGCAGCCCTTCGCGCTCGACGAAGGTGGCGAAGGACTCGTTGAAGGCGGTGTCCCCCGGCAGGTAGTACTGCTGGTGCGCCAGTTCGTGAAAGATCACCGCGACGAAGCGCTCGTCGCTCCAGCGCAGCATGGTGTTGAGCAGCGGATCGTCGAACCAGCCCAGCGTCGAGTAGGCCTCCACGCCGCCGATGTAGGTATCCAGCCCCTCCTGGCGCAGCAGCGCGGCGGCGCCACGTGCCCGACCCTGTTGGTAGTAGCCGCGGTAGGCGACACAGCCGGCGATGGGAAAGCAGTGCAGCTCGGGTTCGAGAGAAAATTCCGGCGTGGCGAACAGGTTCCACACCACGAAGGGGCGATTAAGGTCGGCGTACAGGCGATAACTGCGATTGTCGGGCAGGTGCAGACTGGCGCTGGCGAAGTCCCGTGCCTGCTGGCTCAGCCTCAGGCGCCTGGCCAGGTCGGGGTCGGTAGCAGGGTCTTCGAGCAGGCGTTCGACCGGTTGGCGCGCGCTCAGCAATTGCAACTGACCCTGGCCGAGATGGGTGTAATAGTCGAGCGTCGAGCAGCCGCCCAGCAGCAGAGCGAGCAGGGGAACCGCGATGCGGCGCAGCAGGTCGATAGGGCAGGCGTTGGGCATGCCGTCACGCTAGCTGATCGCGCAAGTTGTCTCCAGCCCCTTTCGCCTCGGTTTTGCCTGCCTCCCGGTGTAGGCTGGTATCCGGACCCTTATCGGAGGTCGCCATGCGCGCCCTGCTTCTCGCTCCCGCCCTGATGCTGCTCGGGGCCTGCGCTTCACCCCTGCCCACGCCTGACCCGCAGCAGGCCTGGGTCGAGCTGTATTCCACTGCCGATACCCTGCTGATGGCCGACCGCCTGGACGGCAAGCGCTGGCCGGATGGTCGCTATTTTCAGGTGACGCCCGGCCAGCACGAACTGGAGACGCGCTTTCAATTCGAGGTGCGCACCGGTGGGCTTGGCATGCAGAGCGAACCGCTGCGCATGACCTGCGAGATTCGCCTGCGTTATGAGGGGTTCGCGGCGGGCCAGCGTTATCGCATCGAGGCGCGCCAGCAGCTGATGAAGGCGCAGGCCTGGCTCTATGACGAGCAGCGCAACGTGCTCGCACGCGGCGAGGTGTTGCGCTGCGGGACGGCGATCTAACTACACGAAACGCACGCCGCAGCCGACGGATCATCGGCTGCGGCGCGGCATCGCTTCAGTTTTCCAGCACGGCTTCCAGGGTGATCGCCGCATTCAGCACCTTGGACACCGGGCAGCCGGTCTTGGCGGTTTCCACGGCCTTCTCGAAGGCGGTGCGGTCGGCGCCGGGAATCTTCGCGCGCAGCGACAGATGCACCGTGCTGATCTCGAAGCCGCCATCGACCTTGTCCAGGGTCACTTGTGCTTCGGTGTCGATGCTCTCGGCGGTCATCCCGGCTTCGCCCAGCTCCTTGGACAGGGCCATGGAAAAACAGCCGGCGTGGGCGGCACCGATCAGCTCCTCGGGGTTGGTGCCGGGCTTGTCCTCGAAACGGGTGTTGAAGCCGTAAGGGGAGTCCTTGAGCACGCCGCTCTGAGTGGAGATGGTGCCCTTGCCGTCCTTGATGCCGCCCTGCCAGTGGGCCGAAGCTGTCTTCTTCATGTGCGTCTCCCGTTGAATGAAAGGGGCTGCCGGTCTGGCAGCCCGTTCTGATTCAGAGGGCAGTCACGCGCACAAGTTCGCACTTAGCGACGTTGCAGCTCGGCCAGAATGTCGAAGGCGTGCAGGCGGTCGGCGAAGTCGTACATATCGCAGGTGAAGATCAGTTCGTCGGCCTCGGTTTGCTCGAGCAATTGTTCCAGGCGTTGGCGCACGGTCTGTGGCCCGCCGATGGCGGCCAGGCCGAAAAATTCGCTGACGGCCTGGCGCTCATGCGGCAGCCACAGGCTCTCCATACTCGCCACTGGTGCGCGCTGCACCAGGCTCTGGCCGCGGATCAGCGCGAGAATGCGCTGGAACGCCGAGGTGGCCAGATGCTGCGCCTGCTCGTCGCTGTCGGCGGCCAGCAGCGGCACGCCGAGCATCACGTAGGGCTTGTTGAGCACTTCAGACGGGCGGAAATGGTTGCGGTAGATGCGGATCGCCTCGTGCATGTAGCGCGGCGCGAAGTGCGAGGCGAAGGCGTAGGGCAGCCCCTTCATGCCGGCGAGCTGGGCGCTGAACAGGCTGGAGCCGAGCAGCCAGATCGGCACGTTGGTGCCGGTGCCGGGCATGGCGATCACCCGTTGCCCTTCCTGGCGCGGGCCGAGGTAGGCCTGCAGCTCCTCGACGTCCTTGGGAAAGTCGTCGGCGCTGCCGTCGCGACTGCGGCGCAGGGCATGGGCGGTGTACTGGTCGGCACCGGGCGCGCGGCCCAGGCCCAGTTCGATCCGCCCGGGGTAGAGCGTGGCGAGGGTGCCGAACTGTTCGGCGATCACCAGCGGCGCATGGTTGGGCAGCATCACGCCACCGGCGCCGAGGCGGATCTTCGAGGTGCCGGCGGCCAGGTAGCCGAGCAAGACGGATGTGGCGGAGCTGGCGATACCATCCATGTTGTGGTGTTCGGCAACCCAGAAGCGCTCGAAGCCGAGGCTTTCGACGTGTCGGGCCAGTGCCAGTGAATTGTGCAGGGCCTGGGCGGCATCGCCGTCATCGCGGATCGGTGCCAGGTCGAGGGTGGAGAGCTTGATGGAGGCCAGTCGGCTCATGGGGAGTCTCCTCGTTGCATGGCCGGCTACTCTAACCCCATGGGTCGTGGCTCGCACGCCCGGCGCAGGCATAGTCATCATCGACGCGGATAATGGGCTGGTGCGTGCAGCGCTTCAACTCGGGCGACTCTGACGCTGACTCCAGAACTGCTCGGCCAGCAACTGCAGGCGCGCAGCGAGCCTGGCGAGCTGTTCGGCACTGCCGTGGCTGCGGGCGCTGGCTTCGGCGGTGCTCTGACACGCCTGGCGGATGCCATGCAGGTTGCGCTGGATGTCATCGCCAACCGCGCTCTGCTGCTCCACGGCACTGGCGATCTGCAGGTTCATGTCGCTGATCTGGCTGACCCGCTCGCTGATCCCGCTCAGCGCCTCGGCAGCTTGTTGCGCCTGGCCGGCAATGCCCTGAGCGTGCTGCTGGCTATCGGTCATCGCGGCGACGCTGCCGTCGATGGTGCCTTGCAGACCGCCGATGATGGCATCGATTTCGCTGGTGGCCGCCTGGGTGCGCCGGGCCAGCGCGCGCACTTCGTCGGCGACCACGGCGAAACCACGACCGGCGTCGCCGGCGCGGGCCGCCTCGATGGCAGCATTGAGGGCAAGCGGGTTGGTGCGCTCGGCGATGTCGCCGATCACCGTGAGCACCGTGCCGATCTCTCGGCTGCTGTCGGCCAGTTGGCGCACCTGGGCATGGCTGGCCTGCAGCGCCTCGGCGAGAGTGGCGATCTGTCTGCGGGTGTCCTCCACCAGTTGGCGACCATAGCCGGTCTCCTGATCCGCAGCACTGGCCGCGCTGGCGCTGAGCTGGGCGTTGCGCGCCACCTCCTGGACGCTCGCCGCCATTTGTTCCATGGCACTGGCGACCTGCTCGGTTTCCTGGCGCTGTTGCAGGGTGGCGCTGTTGTGATGCTCCACCGCACCGGCCAGTTGCCCGGCCTCACCGCTGAGCTGCCGGGCCGAGTCGGCGATGCGCCCGACCACTGCACCGGCTTCGGCCTGCAGGCTTTGCAGGGCGAAGCCGATGGCGCCGAAGTCATCACGGCGTCCGCTGTAGAGGACCTGGCTCAGCGGGTTGTCGGCATGCCGTCGGGCCATCTCGGCCAGGCCCCGCAGCGGCCGCAGGGTGTGCTGGATGACGCCTCCCAGCGCCAGCCCCAGCAACGCACCGGCGGCCAGTTGCGGCAACAGCGGCAGGCCCAGCGCCAGGCTGGTGAGCAGCGCGCCCACAGGCGGCATTAGCAGGCCGAGCAGCGCCAGGCGCCGGTCCGGCCCCAGCAACGGCCGGCGCAAGGCACTTGGCGTACGGCCTGCGTGTAGTTCGGCATACAGCGCCTCGGCGGCGGCGACTTGCTCTGCGCTGGCCGCGGTGCGCACGGACTGGTACTCGACCACCTGCCCGTCGCGGCGCATCGGTGTGACGTAGGCGCTGACCCAGTAGTGATCGCCATTCTTGCAGCGGTTCTTCACCAGGCCCATCCACGAGCGACCGGCCTTGAGCGTTTGCCACAGGTGGGCGAAGGCGGCGGGCGGCATGTCCGGGTGACGCACGATATTGTGGTTGTAGCCGAGCAGCTCGTCTTCGCTGAAGCCGCTGATGGCGACGAAGTCAGCGTTGACGTAGGTCAGCGCGCCCTTGAGATCGGTCGTGGAGAGGATGTTGGTCTGCGGCGGTACCGGAATCTGGCGGCCGCTCACCGGCAGGTTGCGCTTCATGTCTGCATGCCTTCTGTGTGCAACTGACACCAGAGACCATCGAAACAGTCCTCGCCGCTGAGCAGGCGCTGTAACTCGTGCGGTGCACGCGGCGGGCTGAACCAGTACCCCTGTGCGTAGTGACAACCTTCGCTGCAGAGAAAGTCGAGCTGCGCCTGCTTTTCCACGCCCTCGGCCACCACCGCCAGGCCCAGGCTGTGGCCCAGGCCGATGATCGCCCGGCTGATGGCCAGCGACTCGCTGTCCTGCGGCGCGCCAGCGATGAAGCTCTTGTCCACCTTGATGATGTGCAACGGGAAGCGCTTGAGGTAGCCGAGCGAGGAGTAGCCGGTGCCGAAGTCGTCGAGCGCCAGCTGGATGCCGAGGCTGGCCAGCTCGCGCAGGCAGGCCAGGTTCTGCGCGCTGTCCTCCATCAACTGGCTTTCGGTAATTTCCAGCACCAGGCTCGACGGCGGCAGCCCGCTGTGCCGGAGGATATCGGCGACACGTGCAGCGAAGTCGCTCTGTTGCAACTGGCGGCTGGACAGGTTGACCGAGCAGCGCAAGTGCGGCTGCCCGCCCAACTGCCAGGCGTGTACCTGGCTGCATGCCTGCTGCAGCACCCAGTCACCGACCGCAAGAATCTCGCCGGACTCTTCCAAGCACGGGATGAACTCCAGCGGCGAGATATCACATCCTTGATGTTGCCAGCGCAGCAGGGCTTCCACCCCGATCAACCGTGGCTGGTTGCCGTCCAGCTGGCAGATCGGTTGGTACACCAGGCGCAGCTCACCGCGCGCATTGGCTTGGGCGAGCGCGCTTTGCAGTTCCAGCTGGCGCTGCGCCTGCTGCTGCAGTTCATTGCTGTAGCGGGCGAACTGGGCCTTGCCCGCGCTCTTGGCGCGGTACAGCGCCAGATCGGCCGCCTGCAGCGGGTCGAGTGGCTGGCCGCTCTCCTGCAGCGCAGCGATGCCAATGCTGGCGCTGACCGACAAGGTCTGCTCCGGCAGCCGTAGCGGCAGGTGCAGGCTGTCGAGCATGCGCTGGGCGACCCTTTCGGCGTCGCCCATGCAGGCCAGGTCATCAAGCAGGGCGACGAACTCGTCACCGCCGAAGCGTGCCAGGTGATCGCCCGGGCGCAGGCAGTGGCTGAGGCGTTCTGCCACTTCCACCAGCACCCGGTCGCCGGCCTGGTGACCGAGGCTGTCGTTGATCAGCTTGAAGCGATCGAGGTCGATGAACAGCAGCGCAGCCTCGCGCGCGCCGGGACGCTGGCGGCGCTGCACGGCCTGTTGCAGCAACTCGCTGAGACGGGCGCGGTTGGCCAGGCCGGTGAGCGGATCGTGGCGCGCGGCATGGTGCAATTGCTCCTCGGCGGCGCGGCGCTGGCTGATGTCGCTCTGCGAGCCGGCCATGCGGCGCAGGCCGCTGCTGCAGGTATCGGCGACGCCGCGCACCAGCACCCAGAGGTAGCTGCCGTCGCGGCGGCGGATGCGGTACTCGTGATGGAGGAAGGGCGACAGGCCGCGCAGGTGATTGTCGATGGCCTGGCGCAGGCCGGGCAGGTCGTCACTGTGTACGCGGCTGAACCAGCTCTGGCTGGTCGGCGACAGGCTGTCGCGGTCGAGGTCGAGCATGCGAACCCAGCGCTCGGAGAGGTACAGCTGATCCTGCTCCAGCTGCCATTCCCACAGGCCGTCGTTGGCGCCGCGCATGGCGCGCGCATAGCGCGCTTCGCTGTCCTGCAGCGCCTTGCGCTGGGCGGCGCCATAGCTGTCCAGGGCCAGGCCGATATCGAAGAACACTTTCTTGATCAGGCTGGAGAAACAATCGCTGGCCACCGAGGAGCCGAGCAGTTCGCCGAGTAGACGATCCAGATACAGGCGATAGGCGCCGAGGTACCATTTCAGGTCGACCCCCACGCGCTGGTGGACCCAGCCGATGCGCAGCCGCTCCAGCACGTAGGCTTCATCCAGCGGGCTTTCCCAGAGGCCGCGGTAGTAGTCGGTCTGGCGTTGCTTGAGACGTTCGATCACGGCCCTGTCGCCGAGGATGGCTGCCGGCGCCGGGTAGTCGGCCAGCTCCTGATAGAGGGTATCGACGAAGTTCTGATTGGCGCGTTCGACCCGCTGCGCGCAGCGCGCCAGGCGCTCGTTGTCGGCCTGACGCCAGTCGAGAAAATGCAGGCGCTGCCGCAGCTCCTCCAGATCCGGGGCGATATGTTGGAGCAGGTCCTGGAATTCTTGTTCGTTGCCCATTTCAGCCTCGTACTTTCTTCAGCGCAAAAAAAAGCGCCGCCAGCCGCACTTCCTCGAAGGAAGGCGGCCAACGGCGCTCTGTCTTGCAGGCCCTGTGTCCTGCCCGGCAAAGCCGGTCTCCGCACGGGGCGGAACCTACTGCGGTTAGCTTTTACCGCATTGCCCCAGTGCGGACAACTCTTCACGGAGCTGGCTCAGGCGCTTGCGCAGCTCGGCCAGCTGACTCGACTTGAAAGCGTGCCGGGTGCGCTCCAGAACTTCGATGGCGTCATCGAGGCTGCTTTGCACGTCGCCGAGGCTGCCCGCTGGCAGGGGTTGTAGCCAGCGGCACAGCGGCTGCTGCTGGCAACTGTCGAGGCTATCGATAATGTGGCAGAGAGGCGCCTGGTGGCGCAGCAGATGAGTGACCTGCTGGCTGGACGCCGTGTCCGGCAGGCTGAGCAGCAGGTGAGTGCGGGGCATGATGATCACGCTGTATGGCAACTGGCTAGTAATACTAGAAGGAGGCGGATGGCGATTTATTGATCAGGATCAGTCCGCACCACCGACGCCCTTTTCACACAAGGCGTTACGACCGCCTGGTCATCAGTGCGTGCATAATCGGCGCAAGCGGTTAGACTTCCCTCCCGGACGTCGCTCACAAGGCGCGCTCGCTCAAAAACAACAGAAAAAAGGAGATTTCCCATGAAAGGCAAATCCTTGGCATGGGTCCTGTCCGCCGCGCTCGCGGGCACTGCCCTGAGTGGCATGGCACAGGCTGAAGAGAAGTTCGTCACCATCGGCACCGGCGGCCAGACAGGCGTTTATTACGTGGCCGGTCAGTCCATCTGCCGCTTCCTCAACCGTGGCTCGGCCGAGCACGGCATCAAGTGCAACGCCCCGGCCAGTGGCGGCGGCGTAGCCAACGTCAACGGCATCCGCAGTGGCGAATTCAACTTCGGCATCATGCAGTCCGACCACCAGTTCAAAGCCCTCAACGGTGCTGCGCCGTTCGAAGCCGAAGGTGCGATGAGCGACATCCGTGCGGTGTTCTCGCTGCAGAGCGAAGTATTCACCGTTCTCGCCCGTCGTAGCGCCAACATCAAGAGCTTCGATGACCTCAAGGGCAAGCGCGTCAACGTCGGCAACCCGGGTTCCGGTCAGCGTGACACCCTGGAAGAAATCCTCGCCGTCAAAGGCTGGGATCGTTCCGCCTTCGCCCTGGCTGCCGAGCTGAAGCCGGCCGAGCAGGCCAGCGCACTGGGCGACAACAACATCGACGCCATGACCTACTTCGTCGGTCATCCCAATGGCGCGATCCAGGAAGCCACCACCACCACCGACGCCGTGCTGGTTCCGGTGACCGGCGCCGAGATCGACAAGCTGCTGGCCGAGAAGACCTACTACACCAAGGCCGACATCCCGGGTGGTCTGTACAAGGGCAACGATCAGCCGACTCCGTCCATCGGCGGCAAGGCCGTGCTGTCCACCAGCGCCAAGGCTGACCCGGAAGTGGTCTACCAGCTGGTCAAGTCGGTGTTCGACAACATCGATCGCTTCAAGCGTCTGCACCCGGCCTTCGCTGACCTGAAGGAAGAGGACATGATCAAGGTCGGCCTGACTGCTCCGCTGCACGAGGGCGCCGAGCGTTACTACAAAGAGCGCGGCTGGCTGTAAGCCCCGGTCCTGGCGGCCGAACCGCCGGGATCTTTGACAATGCGCACTGAGCGCGTTGTCTGATTCGCGACTAGTGTCAAGCAAACCCGTAGGCCCAGGCCTGCGGGTTTTGCCGTTTTCGATTACTCAAATGCAGGTTCGCCCCATGCATGACAAGCAACTTTCCACCGAGGAACTGATCGCCCAGGATGTCGGTGCGCGTTCGCCCGCAGGCCTGATGGCCAAGGTGATCGCCGGCCTTGCCCTGCTCTGGTCGCTGTTCCAGTTGTGGATCGCTTCACCGCTGCCGTTCATTTTCGGCTTCGGTGTGCTCAACGATACCCAGACCCGCGCCATTCACCTGGCTTTCGCCTTGCTGCTGGCCTTTCTTGCCTACCCGGCGTTCAAGAAGTCGCCGCGTGATCGCGTACCGCTACTGGATATCGCCCTCGGCCTGGTCGCCGCAGCCAGTGCCGCCTACCTGTTCATCTTCTACCAGCAGCTGGCGATGCGCCCCGGCAGCCTGACCACGGCCGACCTGGTCACGGCCTGCCTTGGCATACCCCTGCTGCTGGAGGCCACGCGCCGAGCGCTCGGCCCACCCCTGGCGATCATCGCCCTGGTCTTTCTCATCTACAGCCTGGCTGGCCCCTACATGCCCGGCCTGCTGGCGCACCGTGGGGTCAGCTTCAACGCGTTGGCCAACCACCAGTGGATCACCACTGAAGGCGTGTTCGGGATCGCCCTGGGCGTGTCCACCAGCTTCGTGTTCCTCTTCGTTTTGTTCGGCGCATTGCTCGAACGTGCCGGCGCCGGGCATTACTTCATCCAGCTGGCGTTCAGCCTGCTCGGTCACTTCCGTGGCGGCCCGGCCAAGGCGGCTGTGCTGGCCTCCGGCCTGACCGGGATGATTTCCGGCTCGTCGATCGCCAACGTGGTCACCACCGGTACCTTCACCATTCCGATGATGAAGCGCACCGGTTTCTCCTCGGAGAAGGCCGGCGCGGTCGAGGTGGCGTCTTCGGTCAACGGTCAGATCATGCCGCCGGTGATGGGCGCTGCGGCCTTCCTGATGGTCGAATACATCGGCATGTCCTATGTCGAGATCATCAAGCATGCCTTCCTGCCGGCCGCGATTTCCTACATCGCGCTGCTCTACATCGTTCATCTGGAATCGCTCAAGCTCGGCCTGCAGCCCATCGGCGGCCACCAGCCCAAGCCCTGGCTGCGCCGTCTGACCGGCTTCGCCTTCGGCGCGGCGCTGATCAGCGGTCTGTCGCTGGCGGTCTACTATGGCCTCGGCTGGCTCAAGCCGGCGCTCGGTGAGTACGCCCTGCCGGTGATCGGCGTGCTGCTCGCACTGGTGTACCTGGCGCTGCTGAAAGTCGCGGCCAGCGTACCGGTACTGCCGCCGGAAGACCCCAATGCGCCGCTGGAAGAGCTGCCGCAGACCCGCGCGGTACTGCTCTCGGGCCTGCACTTCCTGCTGCCGGTAGTGGTACTGGTCTGGTGCCTGATGATCGAGCGTCTGTCCCCCGGCCTGTCGGCCTTCTGGGGCAGCGTGATGCTGATCATCATCCTGCTCACCCAGCGTCCGCTGCTGAGCTGGATGCGCCGTGATGGCAGCCATGAGCATGGCACCTTCATCGATGGTGTGGTCGATCTGCGCGAAGGCCTGATCGCCGGTGCGCGCAATATGATCGGTATCGGCATCGCCACTGCGGCAGCCGGGGTCATCGTCGGCGCGGTATCGCAAACCGGCGTCGGCCTGGTGCTGGCCGATCTGGTCGAGCTGCTGTCGATGGGCAATCTGCTGCTGATGTTGATGCTGGTGGCGGTGTTCAGTCTGATCCTCGGCATGGGCCTGCCGACCACCGCCAACTACATCGTGGTGTCCAGCCTGCTGGCGCCGGTGGTGGTGGCGCTGGGGCAGCAGAATGGTCTGATCGTGCCGCTGATCGCGGTGCACCTGTTCGTCTTCTACTTCGGCATCATGGCCGACGTGACGCCGCCGGTGGGGCTGGCCTCGTTCGCGGCGGCGGCGGTGTCCAAGGGCGACCCGATCAAGACCGGCCTGGTGGCGTTCTTCTACAGCCTGCGCACCGCCGCGCTGCCGTTCCTGTTCATCTTCAACACCGACCTGCTGCTGATCGACGTGGACTTCTGGCATGGCGTGATCATCTTCATCGTGGCGACCATCGCCATGCTGATCTTCGCCGCCGGTACCCAGGGCTACTTCCTGGTGCGCAGCCGCTTGTACGAAAGCGCGCTGTTGTTGCTGGTGGCCTTCACCCTGTTCCGCCCGGGTTTCTGGATGGACATGCTGCACGACCCCTACCAGGAGGTGCCGCCGGCGGAGCTGGCGCAGGCGCTCGATGGCGTGGAGGACGGCAGTTCGCTGCGCCTGCAGGTGCTCGGGGAAAATGCCGTGGGCGATCCGCGTGAGTTCACCGTGCTGCTGCCGGTGCCCGATGGCGCTTCGGGCCAGGAGCGTCTGGAGAAGCTCGGCCTGAATCTCTATGAGGAGGGCGACAAGGTACTGGTGGACAGCGTCACCTTCGGCAGCATGGCCGCCGATGCCGGGCTGGAGTTCGACCAGCAGATTCTCAGCGTGCGGGCACCGACCGACCGCTGGATGAAGGAGCTGATGTGGATTCCGGGCTTTTTGCTGTTCGGCTTGATCGTGCTGCTGCAGCGCCGTCGTCTGGTTGCGCAGCGCGCATGACGCCGGCTGGCAACTGACAACAAGGCAGCTTCGGCTGCCTTGTTCGTTTATGCCCTGGCGGCAGATTGCTAGACTCGCCGGCCTGACCGTTCAGACAACAAGGACTCAGCCCGTCATGTCGACGCCGCGCGTGCATTACCCCTGGTACAAGAAGGAAGACACCGATGCCTTCTTCGCCCTGTTCCAGAACAACATCGCCAACTTCGTGATCATTGCCATCAGCATGCTGGGCATGGGCTTCCCTGCCGAGATCGTGTTCGGTCAGGTGTTGCCTGGGGCTGCGGTGGCGGTGATGGCCGGCAACTTCTACTACGCCTGGAGTGCCGCGCGTCTGGCTCGCCGCGAGAACCGCGCCGACGTCACTGCACTGTCCTACGGCATCAGCACACCGGTGATGTTCGTCTTCCTGTTCGGCGTGCTGCTGCCGGCGAAGAACCTCACCGGCGACGCCGAGCTGGCCTGGAAGGTGGCGGTGGCTGCCTGTTTCATCAGTGGTCTGATCGAGGCGGCCATCAGCCTGATAGGCGGCTGGGTGCAGCGCCACCTGCCGCGTGCGGCGATGCTCGGTGCGGTGGCCGGCGTGGCACTGACCTTCATCGCTGGCGAGATGCTGTTCAAGACCCTGGAAATCCCGGTGATCGGTCTGCTGGTGCTGGCCATCACCATCGTCGGTCTGGTGGCGCGGGTGAGCATGCCGTTCCGTTTGCCGGCCTCGCTGTTCGCCATCGTCGTCGGGACGGCGCTGGCCTATCTGATCGGCGCAGCTGACGGCAGCAAGTTCAGCGATGCCTTCACCCACCTCGGTTTCTACCCGCTGTTGCCCAATCTGGCCTGGTACGAAGGCCTGGGCCTGCTGTTCACCACCATGCTGGCGCTGATGACGGTAATCCTGCCGATCACCCTCTACAACGCCATCGAGACCATGAACAACGTCGAAGCCATGAGCGCTGCCGGCGATAGCTACAGCGTGCGCGAGTGCCAGGCCGTGGATGGCCTCGGCACCTCGCTCGGTGCGCTGTTCGGCGGCGTGTTCCCGACCACCGTGTACATCGCCACCGTGGGTTCGAAGTGGATGGGCGCCGGGCGCGGTTACAGCCTGCTCAACGGCGCGGTGTATGGCCTGGCGACCATGTTCGGCCTGATCGCCTTCATTGCCGCGCTGATCCCGGTGGCGGTGGTGGCGCCGATTCTGGTGTTCGTCGGCATGTCGATGATCGCCACCGCCTTCAACAGCAACCATGCCCGTTACTACCCGGCCGTGGCGCTGGCGATGCTGCCGTATTTCGCCAACTACCTGGCGACTCGTTTCAATCGCGGCGCACCGGAGGTGGTCGAGGGCATTTCCAGCGCCATCGGTGCGCTGGGGCAGGGCGCCATGTTCAGCGCCATCCTGCTCGGCGCCATGTGCGTGGCGGTGATCGATCGTCAGTTCCGCCAGGCCACCGTCTTCGCGCTGGTGGCGGCCGGCATGGCCTTCGTCGGCCTGATGCACGCACCGAAGCTGGCCTGGTACGCCGCGCCGGACTTCGTTCATGGCTATCTGCTGATGGCGCTGTTCTTCGCCTGGTACGCCTGGCGCGGGGTGGAGCCGAGCGCGCCGGAGCGAGCGGCCGGCGCCGACTGAGTCACTCGCCGCCCTCAAGCCTGAGGGCGCCGGTTTCGCCGCCTTCGAGCACCACGTAGGCGCTGGAGCAGAACAGCGAGTTGAGCCGCTTCATGTCGGCGATCAGCTCCAGGTGCAGGGAGCTGGTCTCGATGCTCTGCACGACTTGACGCTGCAGGCGGCCGATATGCGCATGGGCCAGGCGCCGCTCCTGCGCCCGGAAGCGGCGCTTCTCGCGCAGCAGCTGGCTGGCGCTGGCGTGATCGGCGCTGAGAAACACGTTCAGCCCCAAGCGCAGGTTGGCCATCAATTGCCCGTGCAGGCTGGTGAGTTCCTCCAGGCCCTTTTCGGAGAAGGCCCGGCGCTGCGCGGTCTTCTCGTTCTGGATCTTGCCGAGCATGCGTTCGATCAGATCGCCGGCCTGCTCCAGGTTCACCGCCAGTTCGAGAATTTCCGCCCAGCGCCGATTTTCCTGCTCGCTCAGTGCCTCGCGCGGAATCTGAGCGAGGTACAGCTTGACCGCCCGGCACAGGCTGGCGACATCGTCATTGAGACTGCGCAGCTCCTTGGTCAGCGCCGGTTCGTTGTGCTCAAGCACAGGCGCCAGATGACTGAGCATGCGCTCGACGCGGTCGCCGGCACGCAGGGTTTCACGCACGGCGTTGGCCAGCGCCAGGCTTGGCGTGGCCAACGCCGTTGGGTCCAGATGCCGCGGGCGAGCGATGCCGCTGTCGTCGGTCCGGTCCGGCAGCAGCCAGTTGCAGAAGCGCGCCATCAGTCCGACGCTGGGCAACATCAGCACGGCGCGCAGGCTGTTGTAGAGCAGGTGGAAGAAGATCACCAGTTCCGCCGCGCGCCAGTTCAGGCTGTCCAGCCATTCGGCCAACGGCTGCAGCACAGGAAGCACCAGCAACAGGCCGATCAGCTTGTAGATCAGGCTGCCCAACGCCACGCGGCGCCCGGCGGGGTTCTGCAGGCTGCTGGTGAGAAAGGCCAGCAGGCCGCTGCCGATGTTGGCGCCGATCACCAGGCCGATGGCCACCGGCAGGCTGATCAGCCCGGCACCGGCCAGGGTCGCGGTGAGCAGCACCGCCGCCAGGCTGGAGTAGGTGAGCAGGGCGAACAGCGCGCCGACCAGCGCGTCGAGCAGCAGGTCGCCGGTCAGTGAGGCGAACAGCACGCGGATGCCGCGCGCTTCGGTGATCGGCGTGGCGGCGGCGACGATCAGCTCCAGCGCCAGCAGCATCAGCCCCAGGCCGATAGCGACGCGGCCAAGCTGGCCGGCGCGGGTCTGCCGCCGCGAGAGAAAGAAGATCACCCCGAGAAAGATCAGCAGCGGGCTGAGCCAGCTGAGGTTGAGCGTCAGCACACGCGCCATCAGCGCGGTGCCGACGTCGGCGCCGAGCATGATCGCCAGGCCCGGCGCCAGCGCCATCAAGCCCTGGGCAACGAAGGAGGTCACCAGCAGCGCGGTGGCGTTGCTGCTCTGCACCAAGGCCGTGACGCCGATGCCGGCGACGAATGCCAGCGGCCGGCGACCGATGTTGTGGCTGAGTACCTTGCGCAGTTGTGAACCGAACACGCGCAGGATACCGGTGCGTACGATGTGGGTGCCCCAAACCAGCAGGGCAATGGCTGACAGCAAATGCAGCAGGGTCAGCATAAATCGGCCCCCTGTAAGACGGCCGATTAGAGGTTATGGTTTCGGCCTGTATAGATGAGCATTGGCCGAAATCGCTGATAAAGCCAGTCAACCGTCGCGCAGTACCTTGAGTTCGGCGTCGTCGGCGGAGAAACCGCGCTCGAGTTTGAACTTGAGGCTCAGGTCGGTCCGCGAGTCGGCGAACTTGAGCGCTTCGGCCAGGCTGATGCGGCCGGCTTCGAGCAGGGCGAACAGATGCTGATCGAAGGTCTGCAGGCCCTGCTCGGCGGCTCGTGCGATGGCCTCGCGCAGCTCGTCCAGTTCGTCGCGCTGGATCAGGTCGCGGATATAGGGCGTGCCCAGCATCAGCTCCACCGCCACCACGCGCTTCTGCTCGATACCGGGCACCAGACGCTGGCCGATCACCGCGAGCAGATTGTGCGCGACATCGGCCAGCACCTGCTTGCGGGCGTCGTCGGGGAAGAAGCGGGCGATACGTTCGATGGCGTGGCTGCTGCTGGTGGCATGCAGGGTGGCGACGCACAGGTGGCCGGTTTCGGCGTAGTGCAGGGCGTGCTGCATGGTGGCAGCGTCGCGGATCTCGCCGAGCATGATCACGTCCGGCGCCTCGCGCAGCACGTTGCGCAGCGCGTCATCGAAGCTGTGGGTATCGAGGCCGACTTCACGCTGGTCGATGATCGAGCGCTGATGGCTATGCAGGAATTCGATCGGATCTTCGATACAGACGATATGCCCGCTCTTGTGGCGATTGCGGAAATCCAGCATCGCCGCCAGAGTGGTGGACTTGCCCGAGCCCGCCGCGCCGGTGACCAGAATCAGCCCGCGGTCCTGCATGGCCAGCTTCTCCAGCAGCTTGGGCAGGCCGAGCGCTTCGAAGCTGGGAATCTGGCTCTTGATCAGGCGCACCACCATGGCCACTTCGCCGCGCTGGTAATAGACGTTGACCCGATAACGCCCGGCGCCCTGCAGGCTGACGGCCAGGTTCATCTCCAGGTCGCGTTCGAACTCGGCGATCTGCTTCTGCGTCATCAGTTGATAGGCCAGCTGCTGCACCTCACCGGCCTTCATGATGCGCTGGCCGACGGGCTGGCTATGCCCTTCGACCTTCATGTGCGGCGGCGCGCCGACGCTGAAGAACAGGTCCGAGCCGCCGTGCTGGTGGATCAGCTGCAGATAGGGGAAAACGTCAGGCTGATCGTTGGCGTTGGTGTCATTCATCGGCTTGCCGCATCTCGTTCGTGTTGCGACAAGAATAGACGGCGCCCTGCCCAGCCCGTTGCTTCGTATCAAGAGAACAGCATGAATTGTCGCCCTATAGCCTGGTTGCACTGGACAGCCGTGCTTGTGAGAGCAAGAGTCAATGATCGGAGCAGCAAGGCAATCGCACGCCAATGACTGGAGATTGATGGTGGGATTTGGGCGGGCGGCTCTGTTGAGCCTGCTTTTATGCGCATCGGCGCGCGCCGAGGTGCTGCACTTGGCGACCGGCGATGACTATGCGCCGTTCACCGGCAAGGCACTGGCCGGTCAGGGCATGCTAACCCAGGTGGTGCGCGCTGCGCTGGCCGAGCAGGGTATGGCGATGACGCTCGACTGGCTGCCCTGGAACCGCGGCTACCTGAAGGCCAGGCGCGGTGAGTACGACGCCACCTTTCCCTACGTTCGTTCAGCCGAGCGCGAGGCGGAGTTTCTCTACTCGGCGCCGATTTACCTGTCCGAGCAGTACCTCTTCAGCCGCGCAGGCGACGCCATCGAACTCGCTGATCTACCGGCCATGACCGGGCGCCGTCTCTGTTATCCATTGGGCTGGCAGCCGGCGGCGATGATCCAGCAACTGATCGACAAGGGGATACTGCTTCGTCATTCCCCCCTTGGGCTGCAGGAGTGTGCGCGATTGTTGCTGTTGCAGCGTGACGATCTGTTCATCGCCGATCGCCATCTGGGCAACAGCGCTCTGCGCTCGATCGGCGCTGAGCCGAGCGCATTCCATCGCTCGCAGACAGCATTTGAGCGCAATACGCTGCACTTCATCGTTTCACGTCAGCATCCGCGCGCGGCCGAGCTGATCGAGCGCTTCGACCGCGGTTTGCAAGTGCTCAAGGCGAGCGGTGACTATCAGCGGCTGATCGAGCGCTACGCCGAGTAGCGCCTTACTGGTCCGTCAGGCCAGCAACATCATGATCGCCACCAGGCTGCCCGCGGCCAGCAGCGTCTGCAGGGTGATGATGCCGGCCATCAGCTGGCTGTCGCCGCCGAGCTGGCGGGTCAGTACATAGGCGGTGGGCGCCGTGGGCAGGGCGAAGAACAGCACCAGCACCGCGCTTTCCATGGCCGGCAGCGCCAGCGCCCAGGCCACGCCCCAGGCCAGCAGCGGCATTGCCAGCAGGCGCAACAGGCTGTTCCAGGTCAGCGCCGGGATTTCTCCGCCCAGTTGCTCCGGTTTCAGCGCCGCGCCAACGCAGAGCAGGCCCAGCGGCAGGCTGGCTGCGGCGAGCAGGCTGAGCAGGCGGTCGGTGCCGCCGGGCAGGCCGATACCGGTGAGGTTGAAAAGCGCGCCGCCGAGGCAGGCGAGAATCAGCGGATTCTTGATGATCGGCAGCAGCAGGCCGCGAACGCTGACACCGCGCTCGGCGGTCAGCGACCAGACCGACAGCACGTTCACCGTCGGCACCATCAGGGCCAGCATCAGGGCGGCGAGGGTCAGGCCTTCCTGGCCGAACAGGCTGCCGACCGCAGCCAGGCCCAGGTAGGTGTTGAAGCGCAGAATGCCTTGCGTGAAGGCGCCAAAACGCCCGGCCGGCCAGCCGCGCAGGCGGCGTACCAGCAGCAGCGCCAGCCAGGCGATGCCCAGGCCGAGCAGCACGGCCAGTGCCAGGCGCGGCAGCGCCGGGTTGTTCAGCGGCGCACGGGCCAGGCTGGAGAACAGCAGCGCCGGGAACAGGATGAAGTAGTTGAGGCGCTCGGCGCCCGGCCAGAAGGCCTCGCTGGGGAACTCGCGCAGGCGCAGCCAGTAGCCGGCGACTATCATGGCGAACAGCGGCCACAAGGCCAGCAACAGGTCTATCACGGCGATCCCCGACTGTGGTGAGCGCCTATCTTGGTCAGCGGCGCGGGGCAATGCAAGGCGGAGGCGGGATGAAGGTCGAACATCAGGGCGGCTGCCAGTGCGGCGCGCTGCGTTATCGGATCGATGCGCCGCTGACGGATATCGCGCATTGCCACTGCTCGATCTGTCGGCGCAGCAGTGGCGGCATTCTCACCACCTGGGTCACGGTACCGCGCCAGGCGTTTCACTGGCTGCGCGGTACACCGAAGGCGTTCGCCTCATCGGCCAGCTGCACGCGCTATTTCTGCGCCGACTGCGGCGCGCATCTGGCGCTGTTCACCTCGCTCAGCCCGGATACGCTGGACGTGACCGTGGCTACGCTGGACGCACCTGAGCAGGCACCGGCAGATCGGCATATCTGGGTGGGCAGCCGTCTGCCCTGGCTGACGGTCGATCCGCAATTGCCGGAAGAGTGGCAAGAAGAGATAGATTAGGTAGCTCAACATAAACGCATAAGGGATCGATTCAGAGTTAATCGCAGATTGATTTTTGCGCCGAAAAGCATTCCCATGAAGCGATGTCTATGTCACATTTCGAAAAATTAAGTACAGCTAACGTTTGAATACAAAAGGCTTTTTAGCCTTGCTGACTGACGCGATCTTCCAACGTCATTTGGAATGATTGTGCCGTAATTTCTATTTTCAGATGGCCAGGGAAAGGATGACCGCACATGTCAGGCGCATTGCTCCGCACGGGTAACCTTCAGGAATTCAAGGCGCTGGGTGTCGATGGTCAGCCGGTGTACAGCGCCGCGCTGCAACTGCGCGAGGCCATTCGCCTGAAGATGGGGCGCGAAGCCTCCAGTTGCCTAGCCATTCCGCAGCCCAACGAAACCGGTGACCGCATCGATTGGTACGCGCCTGCAGAGGGCGACGTGATCCCCTGGTCGGCGGCCACGGTTGAGGAGCGCGCGAATGCCTATGCTCAGCTTGAGGTGATGCACGCCAAACTGGGTGCTACCAGCGAAAGCATGCGTGCTGACGCGCAGAACCGGGAAAAGCAGATATTCGGTCGCCTGCTGGAAAAAACCATTCACTTTCCCGACAGCGACCATGTCTACCTGGTCGATGGCAAGCCCGTCATCACCTTCTGGGGGTTCACCGATCACGCGGGAACCTATGATCACGACCCGCTGTTGTGTCTGCGTCCGCCTGTGCCCAGCGCTGCGCCAGTAGCACCGCTCGCGCCGCCCCCGCTGGCCGCCGCCGTGCCGGTTGAGGTGGTGAAGAAGTCGCGTTGGTGGCGCTGGCTGTGGCTGTTGCTCCTGCCACTGCTCCTGCTGTTGCTGTTGTTCTTGCTGCGCGCCTGTGCGCCAACGGTCGAGTTGCCACTCGGCCTCGATCGCATCGATCTGCCGGGATTGCCGGTGCATGAGCGTGATATCGGCGTGTTCGGTCGTGGTGGGTCGGTCGATGGCGCCGGGTCGGGTGCTGCTATCGATGGTCAACTGCCGGACGGACAAGAGTCTCCCGCTGCCGAGCAGGAGGAGGGCGCTGCTGCACACGACGAGCTCGATGCACCGGGCGAAGAACCGCCGCCGTCCGCGCCTGAAGATGCAGCCGCTGAGGAGCCACCAGCCGACCCGCCACAGGAGCAGCAGGAACCTCGCAAGCAACCGCCGGGTCGGGACGTACCACAAGACCTGAGCATTCCCCCGCAGGCACTGGAAACCGGCTCCACTGAGTTCCTCAACGGTAACTGGAAAGCGGGTGCCGGTATTCAGGATGCGCAGACCGGCAAGCCCATGCAACTCGACTATGACTTCAAGGATGGCAAGGGGCAGGTCAAGGTGCGACGTGGTGATGGTGTCGAGTGCTCTGGTGCGGTGAATGCCGCGATGCAGGGCGGCAAGCTGGCGATCAACAACCAGGGGCAGGCTGCCTGCAACGATGGCAGCAGCTACAAGCTGCCGGAAGTCGTGTGCAGCCCGGATAGCCGTAGCGCTGCTGACTGCACGGGTAGTTATGAGAACAAGCAATTCCCCATGTCCATGAGGCAGGGCGTCGAGTAACAGGCCCTTGAAATTCCAGGCAGTTCCAACGGCCTGCCACGACCCGAGAACAGGGCGGAAAAACGCATCATGTTTCCAGAAAAGACCGACTACGAAGATAAGATCACCCTGATCATGGGCAGCGGTGTCCAGTTCCTGGATTTCGCCGTGACCCTTGAACTGCGCCGCGAACTACCTGGCGAGTTCGTGCGCCAGCGCAACGATGGCCCGTTGGCGCGGCTGATGTTCGATGAACGCAGCAACAGCTTTTTCCATCCGGCAGCCCCGGGCAGTCCTGTGAGCCCGGCCTACAGCGTAGCGGTCGACCAGTCGGTGCGTCTGCTCAAAGGGCTCTGGCTACCCTTGCCATTCTTTCGCTTCAGCCCACCTCGGCGTTTCGACGATGGCCCGTCGAACTGGGCGCGTATGCGTATCATCGAGCTCAAGGAGGGTGAGGATCCAGATGGTCATACTCACCGGGTGACCCTGGCCTTCGATACCAAAGTATTCGCCAGCCGCAGCGATACCGCCTATCTGGCGCCGACCAGTGACGATGTGCGAGCCGGCGCGGCATTTGCCCTGGCACATCAGGCCGACGAGATGGGCTGGTTCCTCGACCTGGCCTGGGTCGATGGCTGGCTACGCGAAGTGTTCACCGAGCAGGCGCAACTGCCGCCGATACGCATGCAGTTCGATGACATCGAGCACGAGTGTCAGGAGCTCTATCACCAGGCGCACTACCTCAACTTGCTGCACCTGCTCGGTACGGCGTTGCTGGTGCCGGAGCTCAAGGTGGTGTCCAACCGCGACAGCGACCTGCACAAGGCGATTCCGGTGGACATGGTGCTCGATGTCGGCAACTCGCGCACCTGCGGCATCCTGATCGAGGATCACCCGCAGGAGAATGATGGCCTGAGCAAGCGCTATGAGCTGGAACTGCGTGACCTGACCCAGCCCGAGCACGTTTATCCAGAACCTTTCGAAAGCCGTATCGAGTTCGCTCAGGCGGTATTCGGCAAGGATCACTTTTCGGTGCAAAGTGGCCGTCGCGAGGCCTTCCAGTGGCCGACCATCGCCCGCATTGGTCGCGAGGCCGGACGTCTGGCCAGTCGCCGGCGTGGAACCGAAGGCTCGACCGGCCTGTCCAGCCCGAAGCGTTACCTGTGGGACGAGGACAACTACGAGCCGGGCTGGCGCTTCAACTGCGCCTACGTCAAATCCGAAAGCGAGCCGCACGCCACTGCTGCGCCAGTCGCCGGGTTGATCAACGAGAAAGGTCAGGCGCTCTACAGCCTGCCCTTCGACGAACGCATGCCGGTGTTCCACCCGCACTATTCGCGCAGCTCGTTGATGACCTTCATGCTCTGCGAAGTGCTCGGCCAGGCATTGATGCAGATAAACAGCCCGTCGCAGCGTCTGCGCATGAGCCATTCGCGCGTGCCGCGCCACTTGCGCTCGATCATCCTCACCGTGCCGCCGTCGATGCCCAAGCCCGAGCGCGAAATCTTCGCCAAGTGCATGGAGCAGGCCATCGGCCTGGTGTGGAAGAGCCTTGGCTGGCACCCTGAGGACGATCCGATCAACATCAAGGACGCCAAGAGCCGCGAGACCGCTTGGCCATTCCTGCCGGAAGTGCATGTGCAGTGGGACGAGGCCACCTGCGGCCAGGTCGTCTACCTGTTCAACGAAACGCAGAATAACTTCGCCGGTCGTCCGGAGGAGTTCTTTGCCACCATGGCGCGTCCGGATCAGCCGCACAAGGATCGTCTGACCATCGCTTCGATCGATATCGGTGGTGGCACCACCGACCTGGTGATCACCGAATATCGGCTCGATGATGGCGTGGGCAGCAACGTCTATATCACCCCCTCGCAGCGTTTTCGCGATGGTTTCAAGGTCGCCGGTGACGACATCCTGCTCGACGTGATCCGCCAGTTCGTCCTACCGGCATTGGGCTCGGCGCTGCGTGATGCGGGTGTCGACAACCCTGATGCGCTGCTGTCCAAGCTGATTGGCAGCGAGCCGCTGGCCGTGCAGGACGCCGTGCTGCGCCAGCAACTGACTCTGCAACTGTTCAGCCCTATCGGTCTGCGCCTGCTCAAGGCCTACGAACAATATGACCCGCTGGATGCCGGCACCCTGGTCAGAGGCACTTTCGGTGAACTGCTTGGCGACGAGCGTCCCACCGACGATGTGCTTGACTATTTCAGCAGTGCCGTACGCCGCCAACTGGGTAACGGCAGCGAGCCGTTCGACCTGCTGGCGACAACGCTCAACGTCAGTCTGCGGCGCATTCACGAGGCGTTCATCGGCGATCGCATGAACATCGGCAAGACCATTCAGGCGCTGTGCGAAGTTGTCCACAGCTACCCCTGCGATGTGCTTCTGCTCACTGGGCGTCCGTCGCGTCTGCCCGGTGTGCAGGCGCTGTTTCGCAAGCTGCTGCCGTTGCCGCCGGGACGCATCCTGCCACTCAACCAGTACCGCACCGGTGGCTGGTACCCGTTCAACAAGCTCGACCGTATCGAGGACCCGAAGACCACGGCCGCAGTCGGCGCCATGCTTTGTCTGCTCAGCCGCAGCCTGCGGCTGCCCAACTTCTTCTTCCGTTCGGCGGCGTTCAAACCCTACTCGACGTTGAAGTTCCTCGGTCTGATCGACAACAACAACGTGATCAAGGACGGTAACGTCTACTTCCGCGATATCGATCTCGACGACCCCGAGTACGAGCTGCCCGAGTTGACCTTCGATATGCGCGGCACCATGCGCCTGGGCTTCCGCCAACTGGCCAACGAACGCTGGTCTGCAGCGCCGCTGTACATCCTCAGCATCGAGAACCAGAAGCTGCGCGAGCAGGTCGCTTCCCAGGGGCTGGTGCTCAAGGTGCGCCTGGGCATCAAGCCTTCGCGCAATCCGGCTGAAGGCAGCGAGAGCTTCGAATTTCTTGGTGCCGAATCCAACAGTGGTTCGGTCAGCCGCTCGCACATTCGCCTGCGCCTCAACACCCTGTCCGACGCCGGGCTGGGTGAATCCCAATATTGGCTCGACAGCGGGAGCGTGTTTCGCAAATGAGTAACTCGCCTGAGCAACTGACCCGACACTGGGCCGCCATTCATACCGGTGCCGGCGAGGCGATCCGCTGGATCGGCGACGTGCGCCGCAGCGCGCCACGCCTGGATAACGAAGCGGACGACCTGATCCTCAGCCTGCGTCGCGTGCGCAATACCGCCCGACGCCTGGGCGGCGTTTCCGGCCTGCCGATGACCGTGGGTTTCTTCGGTCTGTCCCAGGCCGGCAAGTCGTACCTGATCTCGACCCTGGCTGCCGGTGCCAACGGCAAGCTGGAGACTGATTTCGGTGGCAGTCGTCTGGACTTCCTCACCCATGTCAATCCGCCGGGTGGAGGCAAAGAGGCCACCGGCCTGGTCACCCGTTTCAGCCGTACTGCGCGCCCCGGCCCGGACGATTTCCCGCTGGAGCTGAAGCTGTTCGGCGAAGTGGAAGTGGCCAAGGTGCTGGCCAACTCCTTTTTCAACGACTTCAACACCGAGAAGGTGTCCTATCGCTTCGACGAAGCGGCCATCCGCCAACTGCTCAAGGAACTCGGCCAGCGCCGCCAGCTCAAGCCGGTGCCCGGAGTCAGCGAGGACGACGTGGTGGCCCTGTGGGACTACCTGCAAGGCAGTTTCCCGGCGTCGCTGAGTGGTCTGGCTGGGTACTACTGGCCCGTGGCCGTGGAGCTGGCGCCCTGGCTGGCGGTGGAGGATCGCACCCGGCTGTTCTCGATCTTCTGGGGTGAGATCAACGAGTTGAGCGAGGCCTACCAGAGCTTCGCCAGAACCCTGAGCAGCTTGGGTAACGCTGATCGCGTATTCGCTCCGCTCGATGCCCTGGTGCGGCAGACCGACAAGGGCCTGTCGCAGGCCGACAGCATCATGAACGTCGACATGCTCGAGCGCTTGGGCAAGGACAGCGACAAGCGCATCGGCGTGCGCCCATTCATTGACGGCGAGCTGCGTGCGTCGGTCGAGCTGTCCCTGGCGCAACTGGCCGCACTCACCGTCGAGTTGGTGTTCCCGTTGGTTGAGCCTACTAGCGAGCCGCTGTTCGAGCAGGTCGACCTGCTCGATTTTCCCGGCTATCGCGGCCGCTTGTCGGTCGAGTCGCTGGACGACGTGCGTCGCGCGGTGAGCAGCGACGAAGCCAGCCCGGTGGCGCAACTGATCCTGCGCGGCAAGGTTGCCTATTTGTTCGAGCGCTACACCGACAGCCAGGAAATGAACGTGCTGATCGTCTGTACGCCATCGAACAAGCAGTCCGACGTCACCGCTGTCGGTCCGGTACTGACCCGCTGGATCGACAAGACCCAGGGCGCCAAGCCTGAAGAGCGTGCTCTGCGTAAGCCGGGCCTGCTGTGGGCCATCACCATGTTCGACATGCGCATTGGTAGCGACTTGGACAAGGGCGAAGACCTACTGCGCCTCGGTTGGGGTAGCGGCGGCATGATGAAGATGACCATGCTCGAACGCTTCGGCCAGTACACCTGGCTGCAGGAGTGGACGGCCGGTCAGCCCTTCGATAACACCTTCCTGGTGCGCAAACCGCGCATGAAGGTGACCTTCCTCGACGTGCAGGCTGGTGAAGAGATCGGTATCAACGCCGCTGCCCAGGATTCGTTGGGGCTGATGCGCAGTACCTTCGTCGAAGACGAAACTGTACAGCGCCACGTCAACCAGCCGCAGCAGGCCTGGGACGCGATGCTGGAGCTGAACGATGGCGGCATGGGCCGTATCAGCCAGTACCTGCGTGGCGTGGCGCTGCGCGAGGTCAAGCTGGGGCGTATTCGTGAACAGCTCGATGATGTACTGCATCTGCTGGAAAACCGGCTTGGCCACTGGTATCAGGCAGAAGGCGCCGGCGAGCTGGAGAAGAAGCGCAAGATCGCCAAGCAGATCTTCGACGCGGTCTGGCCGCGGCGCATTCTGCTGGGTGAACTGTTGCAGAGAATGCAATTGCCTGACGATCTGGTTCGGGGTCTGTACCTGCGCGCCGATGACGAAGAACCTACTGCTCTGGTGAGCGATAGTGCGAGCAGCGGTGTTGTGAGCGGGGGGGCGCTCAACCTGGGTGATGACCTGGGACACGACGATGGTTTTGATCTGTTCGGCGACAGCGAGTCGGCGCCTCGCTCGTCGAGCAATGCCTTACCGCTGCGCTCCAGCGGTAGCGATGCACGTTTCGCCCAGGCCGTACTGCGTGAGTGGATAAGCCACCTGCGCCACCTGCCTGAAGACATGCGTCTGATGACCTATCTGGGCTTCTCCAAGCCAGCGGTCGAGGCTCTGGTTGATGAGCTCATCACCGGCGCTAGTCGCCTCGACCTACAAACACGCCTGCTGCAGGCCATCGTCAGTACCGAGCAGATTGGCACCAAACGCGAGCAGCTGGCCGGACGTCAGGTGCTCACCGCGAAAACCGTGCTGGGTGATTTCATCGGCTGGCTAGGGTTCATCGAGTCACCGCTGGAGCAGCGTCCCGACAGCCGCATCGAGCGTGGCGCCAAGCTGTTCCAGGCGCCGCCGGTTATCGTCCCGGGCAAGCTGCCGCAACTGCCGGCGCAACCCTTGGAACACACGCGCAACTATGTGGGCGACTGGCTGGTGGCGCTGGCCAAGATCGCTGAAGACAACGCCGGTCACAGTGCCGGCCGAGAAATCACACCGGAGCAGAACGAGACGCTGGGCAAGGTGCTCGCCACCCTGCATGCGGATCGGACGGAATAAGTCATGTTGAGAATCGAACTGAAGGCAGCGCAGAGCGGCCAACCTGGTCATGGAGAGCTGACCGTACATGGTTGGCAGGAGGGCAGTGACGCCCTCGAACTGACCGTGCAGCGCAATCAGGATGGCCGCTACCTCGGTGAAAACGGCGAATGGGATACGAGCCCATCCTGGCATACGCTCGATGGCTTGAACCTGGTTGATGAAAAACTCAGTGGCGAGGTCGGCCCCTGGCTGATCGACCCGTTGATGCTTGATCCTCAGATGGCCTACATGCTGCAACTGCGTAACGAGGACGGCAGCGACAAGGGTGTGCTGCGCATCCTTGGCAGCATTCTGTCCTCCAAGGCAGCAGGTAACTCGACGCATGACGAGAAGAAGGTTGAGCGCAAGGCCGAGCCGGTCATCGTGCCGGTTTTGCCAGAAGTACTGCCCGAGCCGCCTGCGCCTGAGCCCGAGGTGATTTCAGTACCCGTGCCTGAGCCGGTAGTTGTCGAAGCGCCGCCTGCTCCATCACCTCAGACCCCGGTGGCAAAGAAAGGCAGCAAGCTGCCGCTGATCCTGATCACCATACTGCTCATCCTGGCCCTGGCGGTTGCGGCCTGGTGGTTCCTGCTGCGCACGCCGTCGACCGATATCGCGCCAAGCGACACGCCGGCTTCAGTGGTAGGGGCGATGGCCGCGTGCAGTTCGCAAGCCCTATCTGATGCCAGGGAGGATCTGTCTTTCATCCAGGCCTGCCTGAAGTCCAATCCGTCCAGCGAACAGGTGCTGGAGGTGATCGCCGTTGCCAAGGATGCCAAGCGCTGTGGCGTGGTGCAGCGTCTGTATGCGCACAAGGCGCAGTCGGGCGATGCCGCCATTGCCTATGCCTATGCCCGCGAGTACGACCCGGCGCATTATGCCAGCGGTGGTTGCATCGAAGCGGCTGACGCTGAGACTGCGATGTATTGGTACGAGATTGCCGTGAACAACGACCCGGACAATCAGGACGCCAGCCAGCGGCTGGAGGAGCTGAAGAAATGACCGTGCGCACCGCCCCGGGCGTCAAACTGTTGTTTGCCGGCCTGCTGCTGAGCGCAGCAGCGCCACTGATGGCGGCAGACAAACCGCTGCTGCAGGAAGGCAAGAAGACCCTCTACCAGCGCGTGCTGACCACGCCGACCTGCCAGCTTGGCGATAGCGCTGGCGCTAGTGGCGGTAAAGCGCAGCCAGCATTCACCCGCTTTTACGTGTACCAGCGTGAGCAGGCAGGCAACGCCGAGTGGCTGAAGGTCGGCCCTGACAGCTATGGCAAGACCGTCGGCTGGATTAAGGGCGACTGCGCCGTACCGTGGAAGATGCAGATGACCCTGGCCCTGACCAACCCGGCCGGCCGTGATCCGCTGCTGTTCTTCCGCAACAAGGACAGCCTCGAACAGCTCTTTGCCAAGGACGACCCGGCGCCACTGCTCAAGCCGATCCTGGCCAACATGAAGGCCAATGGCCGTGATCCGGCGGTGGCTGCCCGCGAGCCGGATTACGCGGTGGATCTGACGAAGAATTTCTACCTGTTGCCGGTGCTGGAAGCCGAGGAAACCTTCACCGAGAAGGGTTTCCAGGTGCGCCTGCTCAACGTCGCTTCGGTGAGTGCGGCGGAGTCGGCCGACAAGCAGGGCGCGGACAAGAACGCCACGGCCGATGCCAACACCCTCAAGGGGTTCAGCGCCGCCGTGGTGTTCGTCATCGACTCGACCATTTCCATGGGGCCGTACATCGACCGTACCCGTGAGGCGGTCAAGCGTATCTACGACCACGTCGAGCAGGAAAAGCTGCTGGATCAGGTCAAGTTCGGTCTAGTCGCCTACCGCTCCAGCACCAAGGAAGTGCCCAAGCTTGAATACGTCAGCAAGATGTACGTCGACCCGAGCACGGTCAAGGACGGTAAAGACTTCCTGGCCAAGGTCGCCGAGCTCAAACCGGCAACTGCGTCCAGCAGCAGTTACGACGAAGACACCTACGCCGGCGTGATGCAGGCGCTGGATCAGGTCAAGTGGAATGAGTTCGGTGCACGCTACATCGTACTGGTTACCGATGCGGGCGCAGTCGATGGTGACAGCAAGCTGTCGTCCACTGGCCTCAACGCCGAGCAGGTGCGCCTGGAGGCCAAGTACCGTGGCGTGGCGATCTACAGCCTGCACCTGAAGACCCCGAGCGGTTCGAAGAACCATGCCTCGGCCGAGGCGCAGTACACGGATTTGTCGACCAACGCTTTCCTCAATAAGCCGCTGTACTACCCGGTGGATGCCGGCAACGTCGAGAGCTTCGGCAAGATGGTCGACAGCCTTGGCGATGCCATCACTGCACAGGTCAAGGCGGCCTATCGCGGCGACATGGCGGCCGGTAGCGCGCTGGGGGCCGATGCGGAGTACGCCAAGGCGAAATCCGGCAAAGGTGGCGATACCGCCCTGGCCGAGGATGCCGAGCTGCTCGGACACGCCATGCGCCTGGCCTACCTCGGCGAAAAGACCGGTGCCAGTGCGCCGCCGGTGTTTCAGGCGTGGATCAGTGACCGTGACTTCGTGCGTCAGGATGTACCCACTACCGACGTGCGTGTGCTGATGACCAAGAGTCAGCTCAGCGACCTTAGCGATGTGGTCAAGCAGATCGCCGATGCTGCTAACGAAGGCCTGATCTCGCCCAGCGACATGTTCGAGCGCCTGCGTTCGGTGGCCGCGACCATGGGCAAGGATCCCAACCAGCTCAAGGACAAGACCATCAAGGTCGCCGACATGGGCCTGATGGCTGAATACCTTGATGGCCTGCCTTATCTCAGCGAGGTGCTCAGCCTCGACGAGGAAACCTGGAAAGGCATGGAAGGGCTTGAGCAGGAGAAATTCATTCGGCGCCTGAACACCAAGCTCAAGTACTACCAACGCTACAACGCCGATGCCGACCGCTGGGTATCCCTGGCGCCGGGCAGTGACCCACGCGAGCACGTTTACCCGGTGCCGCTGGAGGCTTTGCCTTAGGACTTGGGTCATGTTGCATATCGAGGACATGCGCATTCGCCGGGGTAGCGACTACCAGATCGTCTTGCCGCGCCTGATTCTTGGCCGTGGCGAGGTGGCGGCAATCACCGGCGCCAGCGGTTGTGGCAAGAGCACGCTGCTGGAAATGATTGGTCTGATCCTGCGTCCCGATGGGCTCGGCCAGTTCCGTCTGGGAGATGCCGATGGGCTGGATGTTGCCGCGCTGCTGCGCGATGACCGCCAGGCGCAATTGGCTGATATTCGCGCTCAGCGTTTGGGCTTCGTGTTGCAGAGTGGCGGTCTGCTGCCGTTTCTCAGTGTGCGGCAGAATATCGAGTTGCCCCGGCGCATGCTCGGTCTACCTGGCAAGAGCGAGTTGGTCGACGAGGCCATCTCTCGTCTGTGCCTGCAACCCTTGCTGGGCAAGCTGCCGGCGCAACTGTCGATCGGCGAGCGCCAGCGCGTATCTTTCGTCCGCGCGATCGCCCATGAGCCCGACCTGCTGCTGGCCGACGAGCCGACCGCAGCGCTCGATCCTCTGCAGGCGCAACGCTTGTTCGAGCTGATCATCGAAATCGTCCAGCGTTTCCAGATCGCCGCGTTGTTGGTTACCCACGACTGGGATCTGGTGCGCGATTGTGCGATCCGCAACATCGTCGGCACGCTGCAGGGTAGCGCCGTCGATGCCAGCGCCGACGGCACGGTGTTCCATGACGCGGCCTGAGACTCGCCCCCGTCTGCGTTTGCTGATCGAATTGGCAGCGCGTGACCTGTGGCACGACCGCAAGGTGTCGCTGTGCATCGTCGCCTCGCTGGTGGCGGTGATCGCGCCCCTGCTGCTGTTGTTTGGCCTCAAGCATGGCGTGGTCTCGCAGCTCAATGATGAGCTGCTCAGCGACCCGCGCAACCTCGAAGTGCGCATGCTCGGCAACTATGACTTGGCCGGCGGCTGGTTCGAGCGTTTGCGTGCCCAGCCCGGCGTAGGCTTCGTCATCCCGCTGACCCGTTCGCTGAACACCCAGGCCGACCTGCAGCGCGACAGTCAGCATTTTGTCGCTAATGCCGAAGTCATCCCGACAGCCAGTGGCGATCCGTTGATCGCCGCTTTGCCGTCGCCCGCGACGTTGGAGCAGGTACTGCTCAGCGCCAGTGCGGCGAGCCGACTCGGCGTGCAGGTCGGCGATACGTTGCGTCTGCTGGTGCTGCGCAAGCTCGATGGCAGTAACGAGCGTGGCGAACTGACGGTGACCGTGGGTGGGGTGCTGGAGAACAGCGCCTTTACCCGGCCGGCGGTGCTGGTGCACCTTGATCTGCTGGTGGCGATGGAAAATTTTCGCGATGGTTATGCCGTGCCGATGTTCGGCTTCCTCACCGGCGAGGTGGCGCCGGTGCGCGAGCGCTATGCCCGTGCGCGCATCTACGCCCGGGGCCTGGATGATGTGGCCAGCATTGCCAGTTGGCTTGATGGCGAGCGCATAGAGAGCAGCACGCGGGCGCGTGAGATCGAGTCGGTCAAGGCCATCAGCCATGTGCTCGGCCTGATTTTCGCGGTGATCGCCTGGACCGCGGTGATCGGTTGCGTGGCCTCGCTGGCCGGGGCCTTTCTCGCCAATATCGACCGCAAGCGCAAGGATCTGGCGCTGTTGCGTCTGCTTGGTTTTCAGCGTTCGGCTGCTGGCGCCTACGTGATGGTTCAGGCGGCGCTGCTCACCTGTTTGGCTTTTGCTTTGGGCTACGCTGCCTACCTGGTCGGCAGCCATGTATTCAATACGGCGCTGGGCGCCAACCTGGCCGACGACGGCTTCGTCTGCAAGTTGGAAAACATTCATATTTTGCTGGCCTTCGCCAGTGCATTGCTGATCGCCATCGTCGTGGCGGCTGTAGGAGGGTTTCGTGCGATCCATATTCAACCGGCTGAAAGCCTGCGTGACCTCTGAGCAGGCCTTGCTGGCAGCGGCGACGTTGCTGGCGCTGGGCAGTCTGCCGGCCCAGGCTGCTTGGGAGGAGAAGTACTACAACCCCAAACCGCTGGCCGATGACGTGATCCTGCCGATGCCGTGCGAGGGTTCGTTGGTGCTGCGTAAGGTACAGGTTCCAGTCGCCAGCCCGATGGGTGACTATGGCGTGACCCTCGGTCAGGACAGCGACGAGTGGGGCTACATCGAGCAGGCCCGCCCCAGCTATATCGCCGGTAGTTTCACGGTGCAGAAACCGGAACCGGGGCGCTATTACCTGCTGGCCAAGTACGAGTTGAGCGAGCTGCAATACCAGGCCGTGATGAACGATACCTGCCCGACGCCTTCGACCAAGCTGCGCCTGCCGCAGGTCGGCGTCAGCTGGTTCGACGCCACTGCCTTTGCCGACAAATACAGCCTGTGGCTACGTAAGAATGCCGCTGCCAAGCTGCCCAAGGAGGATGGCGCAGCGGGCTTCCTGCGCCTGCCGACCGAGGCCGAGTGGGAGTTTGCCGCACGTGGCGGCATGGCCGTTTCCCAGTCCGAGTTTCGCGATATTCGTTTCCCCACGCCGGATGGTGGGCTCGGTGCTTATGCGTGGTTCGCTGGTGCGCAGTCGGCCAATGGCAAGCTGCAACTGACCGGTTTGCTCAAGCCAAATCCGCTGGGCCTGCATGATGTTCTGGGCAACGTCGATGAGATGCTCTTCGAACCCTTCCGCCTGAACAAGCTCGATCGCCAGCACGGCCAGGCTGGCGGCTATATCGTGCGTGGCGGTAACTACCTGACGCCGCAGGCTGAGCTGCGCACCGCATTGCGTCAGGAACAGCCTTACTACGCCAGCGCTGGCGAGCAGAACAAGCTCAAGACCGGCGGTGTGCGCCTGGCCCTGGTGGCGCCGGTGTTGACCTCGCGCGAGCGCATCAAGCAGGTCGAGCAGGACTGGAAGAAACTCGGTACTCCGGCAGCGAGCAAGGCCACAGGCAGCAAGGACAACAAGGATCCGGTCGCGGAAATCGCCAGCATCGCCAGCGGCGTGCAGGATGACGCGCTCAAGCAGCAACTGGAAAAGCTGCGTGGCGATCTGCGTGCCAACACCCAGGCACGTGACGAGCAACGCGACCAGGCGATCCGCTCCGAACTGCAATTGGGTGCTTTCCTCTGCACCAAGCTCAAGGACGACGGCATGTTCCTCGATACTCTGGAAGGCAACTACAAGCGTAGTTGTGGAGCAGGTGAAGATGACCAGATGAGCCGCTGCGATGCACGCAAAGAGCAGCTCGAAGGTCATCGCAAGGTGCTCGACTTCATGCTCAACTACTATGCCGACACGGTGGTCAGTGGTGCGCTCAACTACACCTCGGCCACCGTCGAGCCGCAAGTCAGTGTGGTGGCTCAACAAATGGCGGCGCGCAGCAAAAGCAACCTGCGCAGTTACCTCGACACCCACTGGAAGAATCTGAATAGCTACATGAAAAGCGGCAAAGTGGCGCGCAGTCAGTGGCTGGAATCCTGTAAATCCATTTAAGCGAAGGGCATGGACATGAAAGCAGTAGCGTTGTTGGATCAGCGGATGAAATGGGTCGTTCTGGGTCTCGCTCTCGTATTGACTGGCTGTCAGACCACCGGCACGACGCCGGCTGCCAATCAGGCGCCGGTCGACCCACGGCTGGCCAACAGCAGTTCGGCGCAGTTCTTCAGCAAGTCGGGTTGGCAAGCCTGTGCCGGTGGCGCGGTGGTCGGCATGCTCGCCTGCCAGCTGGGTAACCCGAGCAAGAAGGCTCAGTGCATGGTCGCTGCCGGTCTGGCTGGCTGTGGCGTGGGCATGGGCGCCAACTACTATCTGGATAACCAGCGCAGCCAGTATGCCAACGCGGAAGACCGTCTGGATGCGACCATCGCCGACGTGCGCAAGGACAACCAGGAGCTGCAGATGCTCAGCGATACCGCGCGTAGCGTGATCGCCGATGACAAGCGCAAGATCGAGCAGATCAAGCAAGACATCGCCGCCAACAAGGTGCAGAGCGCCCAGGCGCAGAAGCAGCTCGCCGAGATCGATGCCAACACCGCCTACCTGAAGAAATCCCTGGCCGACGTACGCTCCAAGCAGCAGGAGTGGACCAAGGTTGCCGCCGCCGAGCGCAACAATGGTGCCCGTACCGATACCTTGGATGCGGAGATCGGCAAGATGCAGAAGCAGATCGCGCAACTGGAGTCGGAAATCGACCAGCTGTACCAGCAGCGTTCTTCGATCCGGCTCGGTTAAGAGTCTGTTCGCGACCTGAACAGACTCCGGGAAACTCTCGGTCAACATGACAGGTAGGGTGCGCTATGCGCACCTTTACCGATCTTTTCGGTGTGCGCGGCACACTCTGTAGCGACAGCCTAATCAGGCTCCAAGGAATACGTCCATGCATCCACTTCGTTCTTTTGTCCTACTGGCTGGCGTCGCCATGCTCGCCGGTTGTGCCGTCAGTTCGCAGGAATGCGACCCACGTAATGCCGATGCCGGGTTCGCCACCAAATTCGGTTGCAAGACCCAGGGCGTCTACGCCCAGCGTGTCGAGGAGAAGGAAAAGATCCTGCTCGACGAGCAGAAAACCAACCAGTTGTTCCGTGATGTCTATGCCGCTATCGAGCAGGAGAAAGCGTCGGTCGGCAAGGATCTGGCGACCCAGCAGGCGCAGTACGCCTCCTTGAACAAGTCGCTGAACGCCCTGCTTGGTGAACTCAAGAATAAGGCCAAGGGCAACCGGCGCATCGAGGCAGAAATTGCTGCGCTGGAGAACGACCTGAAAAATATCAACCAGCAGGAGAATCCGGCCGTGCTGCAGAAACAGGTTGAGCTGCAGAAGCTGCGTAGCAAGGTTTCCAGCCTGGAAAGCGATCTTGGCCTGCGTTGATCATTGCCGTTACACCTGCATGCCGGTCGTTCCGCCAGCAGGCTTTTCCCTGACTACCTAAGCAGGAAGCTGACCGCCATGAAGCGAATCTCCCGCCTGTCCTCCCAAACCCGTAGCGCGGCAGATGCCCTGGCCGGTCATGGCGAACTCACGCAGATCCTGCGCCGGCACCTGCCGCCGAGCACGGCGACCCTGTACGCCAAGCCGAAGCAGGCCGAGGGTGATATCGTCGAATGGTATTCGGATCTTGGCGGCCAGCCGGTACCGTTCAGCCAGTTGGATGAGAAGGAGGCGGCGCAGGTGCGCCACCTGCTCGACGAGCGACTGGCTTCTATCGAACAACTGGCCAGCCAGCTCGATGCGCAGGGTGGCGATGGTGTACGCCAGGCGGCTCTGTTGCGTGAAGCGGCCCGTTATCCCGACACCTCGACCCTGTATTCGCTCAATGGCCAGCCGCTGGTGACCTTCTGGGGCGGTGGCCAACCCCCAGCGCCACCGATCACGCCTGTTACCGCGCAAGCTGGTGCGTTACCGCCAGGTGCAGCAGCCTTGGTCAGCGAGGTGCCACGCAAGCGGCGCTGGTGGTTGTGGCTGCTGCTTGCCCTGCTGTTGCTGGCCCTACTGGCGGCGCTCTGGTGGTGGCTGTTCTGTCGTGAGCCGGAAACCCCGCCTGTGCCGGTCGAGTCTCCGGTGGCCGAAGAGCCGGCCGTGCCTGAGGAGGTTCCATCCGAGCAGGAGCCAGTGGAAGAGGATCCGCTGGTCGAGGAGCTCGAACCCGAGCCGGAAATTCCGCTGCCACCGCCGATTCCCGAGCCCAAGCCTGAACCAAAACCCGAGCCCAAGCCGGATCCTGCCGAGCTGCTGAAAAAACGTATCGATGGCATCGCCCGAGACTGTTCGGCCCTGCAGAAGATGCAGCGCGAAGAGCCGTTGCTCAAGGACAACGCCGCCCTGCGCGAGCAGGTCGAGCAGAACTTGGCGAAGAACTGCAAGGAGCAGTTGATCACTAATGCCAAGAACCTTTGCCCCGATGAGCGTCCGAAGGAGTTGGCGCCGGAGATGGTCATTGTCTTTGATGCTTCCGGTTCCATGGATATCAGCATGCTGGCCACACCCAAGGAAATCGAACAGGCAACGATGGTGCAAGGGGTTGCCAATATCGCCACGCAGCTGCTGCTTGGAACCAATGCCCCGAACACGATGGGCCATGTATTCCGTGAACCCAAGCGCATCACCACGGCGCGCGAGGCGACTATTGGCGTGGTGCAACAGTTGCCCAGTGATGCCAACGCCGGACTGGTGCTGGTGGAGAGCTGTCCGGGCGCCCGCAGCGTCGGCTACTTCGGTCCTGGCCAACGAGCAGATCTGCTGTCACGCCTGCGCACCGTGACACCGGTACAAGGCACGCCTCTGGCCGATGGCATCGCCAAGGCCGGACAGATGCTCGATGGGGTCAACCGCGAGTCGGTGATGCTGGTGGTGTCCGATGGCGAGGAGAGTTGCAACCAGGATCCCTGTGCAATAGCCCAGGCCTTGGCGCGCAGCAAACCGCACTTGAAGATCAACGTGGTCGATATTCTCGGCACCGGTGCCGGGAATTGCCTGGCGGCGGCGACCGGGGGCAAGGTGTTCACCGCGCGCAACGTCAATGAGCTGCAGATCATGACCAATCAGGCAGCGCAGGACGTGCTGCCGCCAGCACACTGCAAGCGCTAAGAACCAGGGCGGGGGCAAAGGGAGAGCGAGGCCAGGCTTTTATAGCGACGAGCCTGCTCATCCTCGCGCTACGGTCAATTCCAGTCTGCGCCAGCATGTGCCTTACGGCAGCTCCAGCCCGCCACTGGCCTTGTGCAGGGCGCGCAGGTGTTCGCCCAGCGTCACCAGATTGGCCTCGTTGGCTTCCAGTTCAGCCAGGCGCTCGGGTTGTAGCAGGTTGCGCACTTCGCCGTCGAGCTCGTCGCTGAGCTGGCGCAGTTGCTGCTGACGCTCACGGCTGCTGATTTCGAGGCGCTCCCACTCCTGCTGTTGCGGCAAGCCGTAGCCACCTTCGAGCAGTTCGGCCGGGCGGCTGAGGAAGCCACTGTTGGCGAGAATTTGCTCCAGCGCGGCACCGGCCTTGTTCAGGCTCGGATCGCCAGCGGCGCGGCCGGTGAGGTAGCGGCGCTTGAGTTCGTCCTGCGCCAATAGCAATTGCCGGCGCAGCGCGGCCTGTTCCAGCAACAAGAGGGCTGCGCTGGCGCGCAGATCAGCCTTGGTGAACCACTGGCTGCGAACCTGTGCTGGCTGTTCCAGCCAGGTCTCGACGCTGTCCTGGGTGATCGGCAGGCGCTCGCGCAGGACGCGGAACATGGCCTGGTAGCGTTCGCGGAAGGAGTCGAAGCGATAGCCCAGGCGCAGTGCTTCTCGCGGATCGTCGAGCACACTGGTGTCGGCCAGGCCACGAGCATCCATCAGCTCCAGCAGACCGTTGGGCAGGATGCTGTCCAGCGCCTGCAGGCGCGGATTGCCGGTGCCGCTGCGCAGCAACTTGAGGGTTTCCACCGCGCAGTTGTTGGAGACGAAGTAGTAGTCGCCGTCATAACTCCAGTGCTGTTCGGCGGCGCGTACCACCATTTGTTCGAGCTCATCGCGCGTCAGGCGCAACGGCACCGAGGCCAGACTGCGCAGCTCGACTTTGGTGTACTCGTCGATCACCTGCTCCAGCGGCAGGACGAACAGGCGCGACGGATAGACGCCGGTCAGTCCATCCCAGCTGGACAGCTGCACGTCGCCGACGAAGGCGCGGTAGGACAGCACCAGGTGGTGGTTGAGATCCAGCCGGCAGTCCGGGCCGCGCGGCCGCCCCGGCGCGCAGACCACCAGGCGCAGCATGCTGTGGCCCCAGCGGCTCATCCAGGCATCGTTGGCCTCGGCGAGCAGGTAATCGACCTCATACACGCGCTCGGGGTCGAGTCGGCCCAGGGGCTGAGCGGCGAAATCGCGCCCGGCGTTGAGGTAGGGGTAGTCGCTGGCGCAGGGCTCGCCGGCCGGTGTCCAGTCGAAGTGCTCGCGCAAGTAGCGCGCCAACGAGGGGCGGCGGCAGGCATAGCTGGGGTCGAGCAGAAAGTACTCGAGGTTGACCGCGACGAACTCCAGCGCATTGGTCAGCTCGTAGCTGTCCGGGCTGCGCGCGACCTGACCATTGTCCAGATCACGCGCACCGCGCTGGCCGACCCGTTGCTGCCAGCCAGCGAGATCGAGCAGGCGCGGATCGTCGCTAAGAGTGAAACGCCGTTCGCTCTGGCCGCGGCAATCCTCCGGCAACCCGACCAGGCCCATCGAGCTGACGCGTTGTCGGCATTGGCTGATGTGGCGCCGCTCGGCTGCGGGCCATAGGCGAGCACGGTCATAAAGGTGGGTCAGCTCATGAAGCAGGGTGGCCAGCAATTCCTGGCGCTGAGTGCCGTGATGGCGGCCAGACTGGTTGCGAGCCGCCGTGCCATCGACCAGCCTGGGCAGCAATTCGGCATTCAGTTCGATACCGCTGAAGCGTCCAACCTGGCCGTAGACCTTCGAGGGCAGGCCGGTGCGCCAGCTGACCTTCACTTCGCGATCCAGGCGCTGGATGAAGCGCGGCGGCAATGCAGCCATCGCCTCGTTGAGCAGCGCCTGGCTCGCCTGGCGCTGCGCGGCGTCAAGAGCACTGTCTTCCAGCGTCAGACGCAACTGCGCCTGGGCGACGCCTGCGGCTAAAGCCAGCAGCGCGCCGCAGCACCAGGCGAGAAGGTGGGTCACAGAGCGAGAATGGCTTCGGCCAGTTGCAGGTCGCTGGCGGCCTGCGCCTCGGGCAGTTGCTGGCGAATGGTCTCCAGCGCGGCTTCCAGTTGCGCGCCGCGAATCTCACCGGCGCTGGCGACGAAGCTGGCGGCGTCGTCACGAGCCTGCACCACGGCTTTCATGTCGCGCAGCGATGTGGTGGTGTCGGATGTGAAATTGATGCTGCGATCCAGGGCGCGCACCACGATGTTGCTGGTGGCGACCACGGTTTGCGCCTGGGCGATACCGCTGAACAGGACGCAGGCGGTGATGGCGATGGCGAATGAACGACGCATGACAGATGGCTCCGAGAACTGCAGGACGGACAATTGGACGTACCGCTGCCAGCGCGGTTCCGCTGGCAGGGTGGAAGTCGTCGTAGTTTACGGGGCGGCGGCGCGGCGGTCAGCAGCCACGCGAGGCAATCAGCGCGAGAGGATGGCGCCTGCCAGCTGCAGATCGCTGGCGCTGTGCAGGTCCGGCGACTGGCTGCGCAGATAACGCAGCGCGGCTTCCAGGCGTGCTCCGCGCAGCTCGCCATTGCTGGCAACGAAGCTGGCGGCGTCGTCTTGGGCCGCATGCACGACCTTGCTATCGCGCAGCGAGGACGTCGCGTCTGAAGTGGCTTCGGCGCTGCCCGCCAACGCACTGCCGAGAGTGTCCGTGGTGGCGACGAAGCTGCTGGCCGAGGCCGATGTGCTCGATAGCAGAAGAATGGCGAAAGCCAGGCGACGAGATTGTGCCAAGGTGAATTCCTCGAGAATTTCAGGGAGAGCGCAGTCGGACTGCAGCTGGCGACGTAAGCCTAGCGCGGCAAGGCTGGCTACGGCCAGTTACCGCGCAGTGGCAGGACTTTTTTGATGATACGCAGTCTCGAGACGGTTGCATGCGTCGTTAAAGGTTGCGATGCTGATCGAGCATGAAAAACGGAGTTTTCTTGGGGTAACTTCCTGGATTTTACGAAAAATTCCGTGGTTACCGAGGGTGTTGATGCCACTGTTTTTCAGGTCGTGACCCAATAACAATATCAAGAAGTGCATGATCGTTCGCGTCGGCACTGGTGGGGTTGTCTCTGCATCATGATCATCCTCGTGGGATCAAAAATCGATCAAGCCAGCATTCATAATTCTCTTGGGAAGCCGGAGTACAGTTACTTCTTTCTCATGAAGGATTTCCTGCCCGTTCTCGAGCGTGTCGCAGGCATGGAAATCGTGCAGAGTCTCGAACAGATCGAGCAACTTGCCGAGCACTATCGCAGTATCGGTGAGGAGGTCGTTTACCTGAGTTTCAGCCCGCCGCATCAAGTGCCGCTGGGTTTGAGCTGTCCGACCGTCTGCGTGTTCGCCTGGGAGTTCGACACTCTGCCTTCCATCGCTTGGGAAGGTAACCCGCAGAACGACTGGCGCTACACCTTTTCTCATATCCAGGGTGCCATCAGCACCAGCCGAGAAGCTGCGGCACTGGTGCGCGAGGCGATGCCGGCCGGTTATCCGGTCGTGGCGCTTCCGGCCCCCGTCTGGGACCGTTACCGGATTGAACAGCCGGCTGCGGGCAAGCCAATGATGGCCGAACGAGGCTTCCCCTTCGCCGGAGTGGTTATCGATAGCCCAACCCTTGGCTTGTCGGCTGACGGTCTGGTGCGCAAACCGGAGGTTGTGATTGCGCCGCCTGTAGATGAGGTGCCTGAGCAAAGTCGCCTCCGACAGGCCTGGTTGACGACCAGTGCTCTGGCCGCTGGTTGGTGGCGGGAGATGCGCAAAGCGGAGATTGCTGAAGAAAAGTCGCCAGCGCCGCGGATGGTCGCAGAGCCGGCTCCGGAACCGGAGGTCCGCCGGATTGTTGTATCGGGCGTGGTATACACGACGGTGCTCAACCCCGCAGACAGCCGCAAGAACTGGGTGGAGCTGATCACTGCATTCTGCTGGGCATTCAAGGACCGGCAGGATGCCACGCTGATCGTCAAGATGACCCACCATGATCTTGAGTACTACCGGATCGTATTGATGACATTGCTTTCGCGCCTGGCGCCGTTCGCCTGCCGTGTCGTCGTGCTCCATGGTTTTCTTCAGGATGAGCAGTATCGCCAGCTCATCGCCGCTTCCAACTACTACGTGAATGCGTCTTCGGGCGAGGGACTTTGCTTGCCCCTGATGGAGTTCCTCAGTGCTGGAGTCCCGGTGATCGCGCCGACCCATACCGCCATGGCGGACTATGTGGACGATCAGCTGGCCTTCACGATCAAGTGTGCGCTGGAGCCTTTCTGCTGGCCGCATGATCCGACCGGCATCTTCATGACCCACCGTCACCGTCTGAATTGGCAGTCGCTGGTCGAGGCATACCAGCAGAGCTATCAGGTGATCACGCAGAGCCCGGAGAAGTATCGCGATATGGCGATGAAGGCCGACGCGCGCATGCGGGCCTTCGCCTCCATCGGCCAGGTTGCCGGGCCCCTTGAGGAATTTCTCGGGCGAGTGGCGGGAGGCCAGGCCTCACATGAGAAAGCAGGCCTGGCGGGGAGTGAAGCGTGATGAAGATTCTGGTCTATTCCCAGATCACCGCTGCCAGGATCGCCAGCAGCATGGGGCTTCCCGAGTACAGTTACTACTTCGTATTGCGCGACTTCTTGCCTGTCCTGCAGACGCTGGGCGAGATCGTGGTCGTGGACGAACCCGAGCAGCAAGTCGATCCGCTGTATGAAGCGGCTCGCGCCGCTGGCGAGCGCTGTGTGTTCCTTTCGTTCTCGCCTCCGCACAAGACGCTAACCCGGTTGCGTTGCCCCACAATTCCGGTGTTTGCCTGGGAGTTTGACAGTATTCCCAGCGAATCATGGCTGGATGAGCCTCAGCAGGACTGGCGTCACGTTTTGCGACAGTGCGGTCAGGGCATCACCCATTCTCGGATGATCGTCGATGCCGTACGCCGGGAGCTGGGCGACGGTTTTCCGATCATTTCCGTACCTTCACCCGTTTGGGACAAGTTTGCTGCGTTCCGGCAGAAGTGGGCCGGGCAACTGCCCAATGGCTGCGTGACGATCAAGATGGCGTCGGGTGTCGTGGTCGACACGCGAGACCCTGCGCTGGCCCCTCATATATTCGGCAGCGCCGCGACCGCGCGCGTGGTGCAGGCCATTCGCGAGCATGAAGGAGCGGCTGCACGTGCACGGGCCAGCTCGGCGGTAACCGTACCAACGGAAAACGATGGGCAATCACGCTACCGCATTACCCGGCGTTATCTCGGCGAGTGGTATCTCAAGGTGCTACAGCCTCTTCTGCCCATGTTGCCCAAGCCTGACGGTGCGCCGCTGGAGATAGTGGTACAGGATGGTGACAAGCCGCTCGAGCCGCGCAATATGGTCGAGCCCCCGCAGCCGGAGGAAAAAGGCCTCACGCCGAAGATGCCGGACTGGCAACCGGGTGAATGCGAGGTCCAGCTGTCCGGAGTGATCTTCACGGCCCTTTTCAATCCTTATGACGGGCGCAAGAACTGGGCCGACATGCTTACGGCCTTCTGCGCCGCTTTCCGTGACGTTCCGGATGCGACCCTGGTATTCAAGCTGGGGCATCATGAATACCTGTCCGCCATGCACGACATGCTGATCTGGATGGCGCGCATGCCCAGATTCCAGTGCCGCATCGTGCTGCTGCATGGTTATCTGGACGGAGAAGACTTCGAAGCGCTTGTCCAGGCCAGTGCCTACGCAGTCAACGCTTCTCACGGAGAAGGGCAGTGCCTGCCGTTGATGGAGTTTCTATCCTGCGGCAAGCCTGCAGTCGCACCGCGGCATTCGGCGATGCTGGATTACATCGACGAGCAGGTCGCATTCGTAGTCGATAGCTGGCTCGACTTCACGGCCTGGTCGCATGACCCGCGCCTGGCTTACCGCACCCGGCGTCATCAGATCGACTGGGCCTCCTTGCGAGATGCCTACCTGAACGCCTACCAGTGCATAACGACCGATCCTGAGCGCTACCAGCGTATGGCGACCAGTGCGGTCGAGCGTATGCGTGGGCACTGCTCGCGAGAGGTTGCCCGAGGGCGAATTCAGGCACTGCTGAGTGAGGAGGCGGTAGCGCGTGCGAGCCTTGCGTGAATGGTGGCGGGGCATGTCCCGTCCTGAACCGGAATCCGCGGTCAATCCGGCCGAAGCAGCGGTGTGCAGCGTCGGCTCTCGGGATTGTGGTCTGGTCGATGCCGTAATGGGCGGCTGGTTTCAGAACGAGACCGATGAGCTGTTTCGTGGCTTTGCCATCAGCGCGGACGATACGGTGCTGGATCTGGGCTGCGGGCATGGCGGCAGCACGCTGTTTTGCGCCCGACGCGGCGCCCATGTGATCTTCACCGACAGCGAGGCGGACAAGGTCGAGTCGTTGCGTGAGCAGGTTGCCCAGACGCCAGCCCGTGAATCGCAGGGCATCGTATCGGACAGTCTGCCGCTGCCCTTGCCGGATGCCTTGGCCACCAGGATCATCGCGCTGGAGGTTCTCGAGCATGTCGAGCAGCCCCTGGAAATCCTGCGTGAATTGGTGCGTGTGGGGCGTCCTGGCGCCAAGTACTTCATCTCGGTGCCCGATCAGCGCAGCGAGGAGCTGCAGCAGGTTATTGCCCCGTCCGTGCATTTCGAGGCGCCCAACCATATCAACGTCTTTTCTCGAGATGCGTTCGCCGACCTGGTGGAAAGCGCAGGGCTGGTGATCGAATCGCGCGAGTACTATGGCTTCTACTGGACGCTGTGGATGATGTTGTTCTGGGGCACCAGGGAGGCGGAAGGCCATGTGTTCCAGGGGGCGACCCATGATCAGATCCATGGACCGTTCAATCCGTTGCTCGACCAGTGGGCGTCACTGTGGCACCAGACCATTCACTTGCCCGGAGGAGACAGGATTCGCCGGGCTCTGGACGATGCGTTGCCCAAGACTCAGATCATCCTGGCACGCAAGCCGCTTGCAGTGGGGCAGCAGCCATGAGCAGAAGGATCGACGATATCGAGATACTGCGCGCGTTCGCTGTGCTTTTCGTGGTTTTACATCATGCGCTGGGCAACCTGTTTACCTGGACCACACCGGCACTGGCGCGTCTGGGTGTCTATTTCGGTGGCGGTTTTGGTGTTGACCTGTTCTTTGCAATTTCCGGCTTCGTCATCGCGCGTGATCTGTTACCCAGATTGCAAGCCAGCGACAACGCACAGATGTCTACCCGCATTACCGTTGCATTCTGGATTCGTCGGGCCTGGCGCCTGCTGCCGTCGGCCTGGATCTGGCTGGCGCTGATACTGCTGGCATCCTTCCTGTTCAACGACTCGGGAGCATTCGGCACCTTGCGGGCAAATGTCGAGGCGACGGTAGCCGGCGTGCTGCAGGTGGCGAACCTGCGCTTCGCAGAAACCTTCGGTAGTCGTGAATATGGTGCCAGCTTCGTCTACTGGACCCTGTCGCTGGAGGAGCAGTTCTATCTGGTTTTGCCCCTGCTGGCGCTGCTGACCCGGCGCTACCTGCCTTATGTGCTGATCGCCGTGGTGATCGTCCAACTGCTGTCGAGCCGAACGCTGCTGAGCGTGATGTTCCGCACCGATGCCATTGCCCTCGGCGTACTGTTGGCGATCTGGAGTCAGCACGCCAGCTACGCTCTGGTGCGCCCCGAGTTCCTGCGCCGGCAAGGCGTGGGCACGGCGGTGATGGCCGGCATCTTTCTCTGCATGGGCGTGGTGGGCTCCGAAGTGCTGAATGTGGTGTCGTACCGCTTCAGCCTGTTTGCCGTGCTTTCGGCCTTACTGGTCTGGATGGCCTCTTACGACCTGCGTCTGTTCGTGCCGGCCAATCCTCTCAGGCAGGTGCTGCTGTGGGTCGGAAGCCGCTCCTATGCCATCTATCTGATCCATGTGCCGGCGTTTTTCGCCACGCGTGAAATCTGGCATCGCGTGAGTCCTGAGTCAGCACCTGGCGAGGAGCTGTTCTATCCATTCCTGTTCACGGCGGCTGCGCTGATCATCGCCTGCAGTGAGCTCAACTATCGCTTTATCGAAACGCCCTTGCGCCGGCACGGCGCTGCTATGGCAAGGCGCTTTCTACAGACAGACCGCGAGCCGGCGGCGAATACCGGCAGCCAGGACGACCGCTCACCCAACCCGGCCAGCGCAGTGTCCGGCCCCTGAAACCCCGCATGCTCGGCATATGGCCGCACCAGGAAGTCTCCATGCTCGATCGTTTGAAGCGTTTGCTACAACCTCTTGATCAGCCGCAGCCAAGTGTTTCCAGTGAAGCGCCAGCGGCTGCGCCTGGCGAGCCGGAGATCGATATAGGGCTGATCGATATTCACCAGAGTGGATGGCTGCAGAACGAGACGGGAGAGCTGGTTCGCGGTTTTGCGATCACGGCCGAGGACGTCGTTCTGGATATCGGCTGTGGAGAGGGTGGTTATGCGCTGTTCAGCGCGCGCCAGGGGGCCGAAATGATCCTTGCCGACGTCGATGCCCACAAGCTCGATACGGCACGCGCCCGGCTCGAAAAAGAAGGCGCGCGTAGCGTGCGCACGCTGGTCACCGATGCCAACCCGCTGCCGTTGCCCGATGAGGTAATCAGCCGGGTGGTGGCGATGGAGGTTCTCGAGCATGTGGATAGCCCCCAGCAGTTCATGAGCGAACTCGTACGAGTCGCCATGCCGGGGGCACTTTTTCTGCTGACGGTACCGGACGAGGTCATCGAAGGGGTGCAGAAGCACATTGCGCCTTCGGCCTATTTCGAGCGGCCCAACCATATTCGCATTTTCAAGCGTGGCGAGCTGGAGCAACTGGCGCGCGACTCGGGGCTGAGCGTGGAGAGCAGCATGCAATATGGCTTCTACCATGCCGTATGGTGGTCCTTGTATTGGGCTTGTGAGAACCAGCCGCTCAACCCGCCCTGGCAACCTCTGCTGGAGAGCTGGGGACAGACCTGGTCGACGCTGCTGTCGCTACCGGCCGGCCCGCGTATCAAGGCTGCGCTGGATGGTGTGATGCCCAAGAGCCAAGTAGTGATTGCGCGCAAACCGCTATGAGCTGGCCGTTGCGGCAGGCAGGAATTCGGACTGCGGTAACAATAACGACAGTGATACGACCGTTCTACAACCGGAGCGCTCTTTGAGCGGTGGAATTCATGAGCAAGCAGACCGCGCCAGTATTCATCTCATACGCCCAGAACTTCGAGGATGTGATGCTCTGGCGTACATTCAAGTTGTTCGGCCCTGGCCAATATGTCGATGTGGGCGCAAACCATCCCACTCTCGACTCGGTGACGCGTTCGCTATATGAGCGGGGCTGGCGCGGAATCAATATCGAGCCGGTCAAGCATTACCATGACGCCTTGTGTCAGGAGCGCCCCCAGGACATCAACCTATGCGTGGCGGTCGGAGACGAGCAGGGCGAGCTGACCTTCTTCGAGTCTGCTGACACCGGGCTCTCCACCCTGAGCGAGGAGATGGCCGAGCAACAGCGGGCCGAAGGTATTCCGTTCGTGCAGCGCACCGTACAAACGAAGCGTCTCAGGGATATCTGCGAGGAGCATCTGTCAGCCACTTTGCCCTTTCATTTTCTGAAAATCGATGTCGAAGGCTTCGAGCGCAACGTCTTGCAGGGAATGGATTTTCAGCGCTGGCGGCCCTGGCTCATTCTGATCGAGTCTGCCTTTGACAAGGTGCCTGAGTGGGAGGCGCTGATCCTGCAGGCCGGTTATCAGGCGGCATTGTGCGATGGGATCAACCGCTATTACGTGGCAACGGAACGCTCCGAGTTGTTGCGGCCGCTGAGCATGCCACCGAATATTCTTGACGAATTCCAACTATGCCGAGGCCACCGGTTGAGCTTTCCGCTGGCAGAAGCGCGAGATTTGCAAGATCAGCTGTCCGCCACGCTTCAGCGGGCGCAGGCTTCGGAGGCCCAGTTAGAAGCTGTATATGGCAGCTGGCTATGGTCTGTGGTCCGGCTGTTAACCGCTGGCTGGGGCCGGCTGAAAACTCCGTTATCGTCGCGCCTCAAGGGCTGAGGCTGCGATGCTACCGAGCGAAATTGGAGGTTAGGTGAAAAAATTACTTGTAACTGGCTTGAGCGGCTTTGTCGGACGGCACCTTGAAGCGCGCCTAAAGGTACCTACTGCTGGCGGCTGGCGGCTGATGGCAGCGCAGCCACACGATCTGACAGCTGCGGAAACGCTCGATGAGTGGCTGGCTGATGACTGCCCCGATGCAGTGATCCACCTTGCTGGCCAGACTTTTGTGCCCGAGGCTTTCCGCGACCCAGCGCGTACTCTGCAAATCAATACGCTAGGTACTCTTAACCTTCTCCAGGCACTCAAACGAAAAGGCTTCAGCGGTACTTTTTTATATGTTAGCTCGGGCGATGTTTATGGCCATGTAGATGAGTCGCAAATGCCAATTTCGGAACTTCTGGCACCGCGTCCGCGCAATCCCTACGCGGTCAGCAAAGTTTCTGCCGAACTATTGTGCCAGCAGTGGAGCTATGCTGAACCTTGGCGCATTATGATTGCGCGGCCATTCAATCATATAGGCGCTGGGCAGAGCGAATCGTTCGTGATTTCCAGTATGGCCAGGCAGTTAGTAAGAGTAAAACGGGGCTTTCAGTCACCGCGCTTGGATGTGGGGGATATTGATGTAACTCGAGACTTTCTCGATGTCCGCGATGTTATTGAGGCATATCTCCTCCTGCTGGACAGGGGCGTGAGCGGTGAAATTTACAACGTATGTTCTGGCCTGGAGCGCAAAGTGCGCGACATGATAGGGGAAATGGCCCGTTTGGCGGGCGTTGAAGTAGAGCTGGTGCAAGACTCGGCTCGCATGCGACGAGCTGAGCAGCGTAGGGTTGTCGGTAGTTCCGAAAAATTACAGAGAGAAACCGGGTGGAAACCTGGCGTACATATTACGGATACCTTACAGAGTGTGCTCTCTGACTGGGCCGCTAGAGAAACATAATAATATGGATAGAAGTGCGCTGATCCTTGGTGAAAACCGTCGATATAATTATTGGAATACGTTGTTTTACCGCGACAGCTTGAGTCCGCATATATCGGGTAGCGTCCTGGCTGACTACGAATTGCCGTTATGCGGTATTGAGTTTATCAGTCGCAAAATCACAGCTAACGTGGCGAGGATCAATCTCGACAAGCAGTGCGAGTATTATCTCGGCAATATTGAGGCTAAGCGTGACGGTGGCTTCATTGGCATTTATACAAGAAACATACGGTTAATTGCTTATGCCGAGCGCTCGCAGCGAGTGCGTCAGGTGGGTAGGCAATTGAAGGCAAGCGATCATGGCGCTTATCGTCCACACCGTTTGGCAAACCACTCTCGGGAAACCTACGTGCTTGCGAAGGGCCCGCGCTTCAAGATCAAGCGCGTGGCACTTCCGCGAGCGGCGTTGTCGCTGCGGAGGTTTCACCACCGCAGCGAGCCCTGGGGGCCGGATATGGGCCGGTTGGCACAAGGTGGCAACAACCCAATCTTCATTTCTGAAGAATACAAGCACCACAGGGATCATTCAGGAATTATCGGCCTGGAGATAAAAATTGGTGAATACCTCGGAAATAAAAACATTGTTCGTTTTGACCAATACGGCGGGACCAAGTAATGGCTTTGAATATGGCCCGTGCAGTATGGAGCTATCGAGGTTTTGTCTTGGGCAGCGTCAAGCGCGAGTTTCAAACGCGCTATCGCAACTCTTTGCTCGGCGCGCTATGGACAGTGCTCAACCCGCTTTCGATGATCATCGTCTATACGGTGATTTTCTCCCAAGTGATGCAGGCTCGCCTACCTGGAGTCGAACACAGCCTTGCTTACGGCATTTATTTATGTGCGGGAATTATCGCATGGGGCTTCTTCGCTGAAGTTATCGGGCGCAGTCAGTCTGTGTTTCTCGAGCATGCCAATCTGATTAAGAAACTGAGTTTTCCGCGCATCTGTCTACCATTAATCGTAGTGCTGAATGCCTCTGTGAACTTCGCCATCATCTTTGCGTTGTTCCTCTGTTTTCTGTTGCTGACCCAGACCTTTCCCGGTTTCGCATTGCTGGCCGTGTTGCCCGTACTATTGGTGCAGGTGACATTTTCCATTGGCCTGGGTATCACCCTAGGGGTGCTTAACGTGTTCTTCCGCGATGTCGGTCAGTTCACCGGTATCCTCCTGCAGTTTTGGTTTTGGTTTACCCCTATCGTCTATCCAGCTTCAATTTTGCCGGAGGCCGTTCGTCCGGTGCTCGATCTGAATCCGATGATGCCTGTGATCACGGCGTACCAAGGCATATTTGTTTATGGCCGTTGGCCCGATTGGGGCTCGCTGCTCCCCATCACACTGGTCTCAGTGGCGCTCTGTGCCTTGGCATTGCAATTGTTCCGCAAACGCTCCGGCGAAATGGTGGATGAACTCTGATGGGCAGTATTCAGGTCAGTGGCCTTGGCAAGGCCTATAAGCAATACCCGTCGCGCTGGTCGCGTCTGGGGGAATGGGTAATCCCCTTCGGCAGACCGCGGCACCAGTTGAATTGGGTTCTTCGGGACATCTCGTTTTGCGTTCAGCCTGGAGATGCACTGGGGATCATTGGGGTTAACGGTGCTGGAAAGAGCACGCTATTGAAGATGATCACCGGCACAACACAGCCCAACGCCGGGAGCATTCACATCGATGGTCGTGTCGCAGCTCTTCTGGAGCTAGGTATGGGCTTCCACGCGGACTTCACGGGTCGGCAGAACGTGTTTATGGCCGGACAACTGCTCGGTCTTGGCATGGAGGAGCTGCAGCACCTGATGCCTGAGATCGAGGCATTTGCCGAAATAGGTGAGTATATTGATCATCCAGTTCGTACATATTCGAGCGGCATGCAGATGCGCCTGGCATTCAGCGTTGCCACCGCCCGGCGCCCCGATGTGTTGATTGTGGATGAAGCACTTTCGGTGGGAGACGCTTATTTCCAGCACAAGAGTTTCGACCGCATCCGCGAGTTTCGTAAGGCGGGCACTACTCTTCTGATTGTGTCCCATGATCGGCAGGCAATTCAGTCGCTGTGCGATCGTGCCATTTTGCTAGTCAATGGGCGACTGGCGCTTGAAGGTGCGCCGGAAGAAGTGATGGATTTCTACAGCGCCATGCTGGCCGAAAAGGAACAGCAGACCGTCCGCCAGGAGCGCCTGGAAGGAGGCCAGATCCGCACGATATCTGGTACCGGGGAGGCAGGATTCGCTGATATAGGCTTATTTAACGAGCAGGGGCAGCGAATCGAGGTGCTTTCCGTCGGCAGCACCGTCACACTGCGGGTGGTGGTGGATATCAAGATAGATATTCCACGACTGGTGCTGGGCTTCATGATCAAGGACCGCATGGGGCAGCCGATCTACGGCATCAATACCCATCGTCTGCAGCGCGCGCTGGAGAATCTCACCGCTGGTGAACGGGTGACCTACGAATTCCGCTTTCCGGTGCGCCTTGGCAAGGGCAATTATTCGATTGCCCTTTCTCTCTCGCGACTCGATTCTCACCTGGACAAGAATTACGAGTGGCGCGATTACGCCTTGGTATTTCACGTGATCAATGTTCAGCAGCCCGATTTCGTCGGTTGCGCCTGGCTCGATTCGCAGGTCGCCATTGAGCGCAGCGGCTCATTGGCCGCCGAAGCCAGTCACTGAGGAGCAATGGGATGCGGTTGTTGGTCGAGTGTACCTATGTCTACGAACATCCCCAGGATAATTCCGGAATTCAGCGCGTGGTGCGCAATATCATCGGGAATCTGTCGGGTGTGCAGGTGGGTGTCGAATGCGTGCCAGTAATGATAAGCGGCGGGCGTTTATATCGTGTGTTGAGCCTAGAGCCGTTGGCAGTCGACCGCGCCAAAAGTTGGCGGCAGAGGCTGATTATGCGCCTGGATCACGCGCGTAATCGTTACTGGTGCCTGCACGCGCGCCTCGAGCGCTTGCTCCCGTTCCGCGACACGGCGTTTGCCAAGCGTCTGCTTTATTGGCCCTGCAAGTTGTTGAGCCTGGGTATTACCTTACCGTTACGTGGCCTGCTCTGGCTCAATCGCAACGCTCAGCCAGCACCGCAGCGGGCGGTGGAACTCCAGGTGCGGGACGGCGATCAACTGTTGTTACTCGATTCTTCATGGCACGCCGATTTCTTCGAGCTGGCTGAACGTCTGAAGAACCGGGGTATTGGCATTATTTCGGTCATCTACGATCTGATCCCGCTTACCCATCCTCAGTTCTGCGACGCTGGCTTGGTCAAGGTTTTTGATCGTTGGTTTGACTGGGTGTCGAAAACTGCTGATGGTTTTATGGCTATCTCACAGACCGTAAGTAAGCAGGTAGACGCTGAACTGCAGAATCGTTTGGGCCCTGCCGAGGCGGCGCAGCGTTGGCATGGATACTTCCACTTGGGTTCTGAGCTTGATCTGAACCGGCCAGCTGCAGTGCTGCACAAAAACGTGCGGAGGATGTTTGAGCAGCAGGTGCCAGTCTACTTGATGGTAAGCACGGTCGAGCCGCGTAAAAACCATGCCTATTTGCTTGATGCTTTCGAGCTTCTTTGGGCAGACGGTGCTGACGTGTGTCTTTGCATCATCGGCAAGATTGGCTGGAAGTGCGAGGCGTTGATTGAACGTATCAAGCGTCATCCGCAGTATGGTAAACGCTTGTTCATGTTCAATGACGTCAACGACAAGAGTCTTGAGTTCGCCTATTCCAACGCTCGTGCACTGGTGTTTCCCTCGCACGCCGAAGGTTTTGGCTTGCCGCTGGTAGAAGCCATGCAGCGAGGTCTGCCTGTGATGGCTAGTGATATTCCGGTGTTCCGCGAAGTAGGTCAGGACTTCATGGCCTACTTCGATCTACACGACCCAGCCAGTTTGGTTGAGCGGATCAAGGCGTTCGAGCTATCTGGACGTTTTCCAGCCGCCCGTGCGGTCGAGCATTGGCAATGGGTCGACTGGGCGGCGGCGGCGGACCAACTGGTGACTCGGACTTTACGCGGTATTCAAGATACCTCGCGCAAGGCAATGACCGATGCGGATTGTCCTTAGCATTGCTTGGCCCCCGGCGTTTGCCAATATCTGATCATAGTAAGGGAGCTAACTATTGAGTTAAAAAGTCGCCAAGTGCGGCCTTGAGCTATGTCTTTATCCGTAGTCGCGGCTATGGGATAACCCCGAGCGATCTCTGCAGATGGGACTCAAAGCCAGGCAGCGCTATGAGCAGCTCTTCACCGCGCAGCGTATGGGGCAGCAGACGGCGCGGCTGTATCGAGACCTGTACGAGCGTAAGTCGCAGTGCTGAGCGGGAAACGTAACTCGCGCGGCAATCAAGCTGTGATTTTTGAATTGCCGAGGCTGAATAAAACGAAAGCCCCACCGCAGCAGAGACGGTGGAGCTCTCAGAAGATCCCAATTTAGGGATGGAGCAAAGCGGGGTATCAGCGCCAGAACGGCTTCTGCAGTTCGACGTAACGCTGATTTTCGGTGATGCCGGCATCAGCAAGCAGGCGGGCATCCAGTCGAGCCAGTTGACGACGGCTGACGATGCGGCGCTGCCACAGGCTGAGGGTGGCAAGCACACGGAGCGGCCAGGCCGATTTGTCGCTGGCAACGCTGTGAGTTTGAAGCAGGGCGGAACTGAGGGTACGTTCCATGGTGGTCATCCTTCCGCTTGTGGCGGGTCTGGTGTTTTGCTTTCGATGAGCAAATTATCCCGAGCGGGGTTGGGACTCAGTAGTCACAGCTGGATGAAATTGTTGTGCTATTAGATAGGTTGCTTTGTAACTGTTCGGTCAGGATTTGAAGAAGCTGTACTGGTCATAAGTGAAAAAGCTGGGTGCAACCGATTTATGCGAGATTTTTAACTGGGTGCAACCCCATAAAGCTAGTTTTGCGAGCAGTACAGTTTGCAATTGATCTGTTGTGGCGACTGACCTGAAAATCAGGTTTTTACCCGTGCCATAAAACGAGAAACCCGGCACATGGCCGGGTTTCTTGTCTAGGTGGTCAGGTCTTATTCCACAGCCTTGACCATGTCCTCGATGACTTTCTTGGCGTCACCAAAGACCATCATGGTCTTGTCCATGTAGAACAGTTCGTTGTCCAGGCCGGCGTAACCGCTGGCCATCGAGCGCTTGTTAACGATCACGGTCTTGGCTTTGTACGCCTCAAGGATCGGCATACCGGCGATCGGCGACTTCGGATCGTTCTTCGCTGCCGGGTTAACCACGTCGTTGGCACCGAGCACCAGCACCACGTCGGTCTGGCCGAACTCGGAGTTGATGTCCTCCATCTCGAACACCTGCTCGTACGGCACCTCGGCCTCGGCCAGCAATACGTTCATATGGCCCGGCATGCGCCCGGCAACCGGGTGGATCGCGTACTTCACGGTCACTCCACGGTGGGTCAGCTTCTCCGCCAGCTCCATCAGCGCGTGCTGGGCTCGGGCCACCGCCAGGCCGTAGCCGGGCACGATGACCACGGTGTCAGCGTTGGTCAGCAGGAAGGCGGCGTCGTCGGAAGAGCCCGACTTCACGCTGCGCTGCTCCTGGCTACCAGCGGCTGCGCCCGCGTCGGCATCGGCGCCGAAGCCACCGAGGATGACGTTAAAGAACGAGCGGTTCATCGCCTTGCACATGATGTACGAGAGGATGGCGCCCGAAGATCCCACCAGCGAGCCGGCGACGATCAGCATCGAGTTGTTCAGCGAGAAGCCGATACCGGCGGCCGCCCAACCGGAATACGAGTTGAGCATCGACACCACCACCGGCATGTCGGCGCCGCCGATGGGGATGATGATCAGCACGCCGATGACGAAGGCCAGCGCCACCAGCACGGCGAAGGCCGTGATGTCGCCGGTGAAGGTGTAGTACAGACCCAGGCCGAGGATCGCCAGGCCGATCACCAGGTTGACCAGGTGCTGACCCTTGAACACGACAGGCGCGCCCTGGAACAGGCGGAACTTGTACTTGCCCGACAGCTTGCCGAAGGCGATCACCGAACCGGAGAAGGTGATGGCGCCGATGGCTGCACCGAGGAACAGTTCCAGGCGGTTACCGGCCGGGATCGCATCACCCAGCGCGGCGACGATGCCCAGCGACTGCGGCTCGACCACGGCGGCGATGGCGATGAATACCGCAGCCAGACCGATCATGCTGTGCATGAAGGCGACCAGCTCGGGCATTTTGGTCATCTCGACGCGCTTGGCCATGATGGTGCCGATGCTGCCACCGACCAGCAGGCCGACGATGACGAAGCCCAGGCCCTGTACGGCCAGTTCGCTGCCCAGCTTGTGAATTAGGCCCACGGTGGTCAGTACGGCGATGGCCATGCCGATCATGCCGAACAGGTTGCCGCGCCGCGACGTGGTCGGGTGCGACAGACCTTTGAGCGCCTGGATGAAGCACACCGAGGCGACGAGGTAGAGAACAGTGATCAGGTTCATGCTCATTTAGTGCTTCTCCACCTGCGCGCTCTTTATTTCAACGGCACGCGCCTTCTTCTTGAACATTTCCAACATGCGTCGGGTGACCAGGAAGCCGCCGAACACGTTGACCGCCGCCAGGGCCACGGCCAAGGTGCCCATGGCCTTGCCCAGCGGGGTGACGGTGAGCGCGGCGGCCAGCATGGCGCCAACGATCACGATGGCGGAAATGGCATTGGTCACGGCCATCAGCGGGGTATGCAGGGCCGGGGTGACGTTCCAGACCACGTGATAGCCGACATAAATGGCCAGCACGAAGATGATCAGGTTGTAGATACCGTCGGAAATCAGATCCATGTCTCTACTCCTTAGCCGTTCTTGCGCACGATTTCGCCGGCGTTGCACATCAGGCAGGCCGCGACGATGTCGTCTTCGAGGTTGAGCTGGAACTGGCCATCCTTGTCGATCACGAGCTTGAGGAAGTCCAGCAGGTTGCGTGCGTACAGCGCCGAGGCGTCCGCCGGCACCAGGGCGGCCAGGTTGGTGTGGCCGACGAAGGTAACGCCGTGCTTGATCACCACCTTGTCGGCCTCGGTCAACGGGCAGTTGCCACCTTGGGCTGCAGCCAGATCGATGACCACGGAGCCAGGCTTCATTTCAGCAACCGTGCTTTCATGAAGAAGCGTCGGCGCCTTGCGGCCCGGAATCAGTGCCGTGGTGATGACGATATCGGCCTGCTTGGCGCGCTCATGCACAGCCCTGGCCTGACGCTCCATCCATGAAGCGGGCATCGGACGGGCATAACCGCCAACACCTTGTGCACACTCGCGCTCTTCATCGGTCTCGAACGGTACGTCGACGAACTTGGCGCCGAGCGATTCGATCTGCTCTTTGACTGCAGGGCGCACATCGGAGGCCTCGATCACTGCACCCAGGCGCTTGGCCGTGGCGATGGCCTGCAGGCCAGCGACGCCAGCGCCGAGAATCAGCACGCGGGCGGCCTTAACGGTACCGGCAGCGGTCATCAGCATTGGCATGAAGCGTGGGTAGTAATTGGCGGCGAGCATCACGGCCTTGTAGCCGGCGATGTTGGCCTGCGAACTGAGCACGTCCAGGCTTTGCGCGCGGGAGGTGCGCGGCGCAGCCTCCAGGGCGAAGGCGACGATGCCGCGGGCGTTCATGCGTGCGATGGTGTCGTTGCAGAACGGGTTGAGCATGCCAACCAACACGGCCCCGGCTTTCATCTGAGCGAGCTCGGCTTCGGTTGGTGCGACCACCTTCAGCACAAGGTCGGCGCCGAAAGCGCTCGTCTCGTTGCCGATGGTCGCGCCAGCAGCCTCGTAAGCGCTGTCCGGAATGCTGGCGCTGATGCCGGCCCCGGCCTGCACGATCACCTGATGACCTTGGCCGACCAACTTCTTGATCGTCTCTGGGGTCGCGGCAACCCGCGTTTCCCCGGCATGGGTTTCGAGAGGAACACCGATGTGCACTTCTAATCTCCTGCGTGATCTTTCTTGTGAACCGGTGCACTGCGCTGGCGCGCCGGCGATTGGGGATCAGCACAAAACTTTCCCGAACTTGGCGGGCGCCGCGATTGTGCAATCGAACTCGGACCCTTACAAGAAGTTATGGAGTAAAAAAAATGGATTACTACAAGTAATGGGTCTATGAGGGATTTTTATACTTCGCGCAGGCCGCGTCGTTTCTCATGAAGAGCACATGGCACGAGACTTTGAGGGCCATTTTGTCATTCATTAAGCGAATGACCGCTGGTCGTATTGGCTATTGTGTGAAAGGTGACGAACAGAGCGTTCGAAATAGTGGAATAGCCCGAAAGTACTGGTCTTGACGCGGATAGATTCAGAGAAGACGTTGTAGTGTGACTTTATGCGCGCTACTCGTGTTGATTTTGGTCGTACAGGTGAACGATTGTTCTCAATGCGTGATAACTGCGAGAGTGTTTCATGCCTGGCGATACGTGGCGGCCTGCACAAGTAGCCAGTCGCGGAAGGCTTTGAGCGCCGAAGACTCGGCCTTGCGCTCTGGCACCATCAGGTAATAGGCGCGGTCGTTGTTGGGTACAGCACGATCGAGGGCGATGACCAGGCTCCCGTCTTTCAGCTCGCGTTGAATCAGGAAGGGCGGAATCAGTGCGATGCCCATCTCATGCTGCGCCGCCTGGGCCAGCATGGAGAATAGCTCCAGGCGTGGGCCGGTCATGTCGCGCGCCACGTTCATGCCTTGGGCGGCGAACCATTGGCGCCAGGCGTAGGGGCGAGTGGTCTGCTGCAGCAATGGCAGCGCAGCGATGCGTGCGGCGTCCACCGGGGCATCGCCCAGAAGCGCCGGGCTGCAGACCGGTAGCAGGTGCTCGTGCATCAGAAAGTGCGCCTGCGTACCCGACCATTCGGCATCGCCGTAATAGATGGCGGCATCGAAGTGGGTGTCGGCGAACAGGAAGGGGCGTGTGCGGTTGGTCAGATGTACCGTGACTTCCGGGTGCAACTGCTGGAAAGCACGCAGGCGTGGTAGCAGCCACTGCGTACCGAAGGTCGGCACTACGGCCAGCTCGATGCTGGCTGTGCCCTGATTGCCCATCAGCGCGAGGGTGTCGCGCTCCACGGCATCGAGTTGCGCAGCTACCTTGCGGCTGTAAGCGACGCCGGCTTCGGTCAGTACCACGCCGCGCCGTGAGCGGCGGAACAGCTCGACATTGAGAAAACTCTCCAGACCGCCGATCTGCCTGCAGATTGCACTCTGCGTCAGGCTTAGCTCCTCGGCGGCCTTGGTGAAACTCTGATGACGAGCAGCCGACTCGAAGGCAACGAGGGCGGCAGTGCTGGGAATCTTGCGGCGCATTATGCGTAAGCCTCACACATAGGTGACAAATACAGCCAGTTAAGCTATCTCGAAGTGATAGAAAAGCACAGGTCTGTGCGAAATCTGCGTTTGTCCTATGCGCAAAGCCGACCTAGGATCGAGATTATTCCGGGTCGGCAGCGTCGACCGCTCACGTCACTGCTTCGAGGTTTTCACGATGGCCAAGGCAAGCTTCAACTGGATCGACCCGCTGCTGCTCGACCAGCAACTGACCGAAGAAGAGCGCATGGTGCGCGACAGCGCCCAGCAGTTCGCCGACGACAAGCTGGCGCCGCGCGTGCTGGAGGCGTTCCGTCACGAGCAGACTGATCCGAAGATCTTCCGCGAGATGGGCGAAACCGGCCTGCTGGGCGCGACCATTCCCGAAGCCTACGGTGGCAGTGGTCTCAACTATGTCTGCTACGGCTTGATCGCCCGTGAGATGGAGCGCATCGATTCCGGCTACCGTTCGATGATGAGCGTGCAGTCCTCGCTGGTGATGGTGCCGATCAACGAGTTCGGCAATGAAGCGACCAAGCAGAAGTATCTGCCCAAGCTGGCCAGTGGCGAGTACATCGGCTGCTTCGGCCTGACCGAGCCGAACCATGGTTCCGACCCCGGCTCGATGGCCACCCGCGCCAAAAAAGTCGAAGGTGGCTACCGCCTGAGCGGCAGCAAGATGTGGATCACCAATAGCCCGATCGCCGATGTCTTCGTGGTCTGGGCCAAGGACGATGCCGGTGAGATCCGCGGCTTCGTTCTGGAGAAAGGTTGGGAAGGCCTCTCCGCTCCGGCGATTCACGGCAAGGTTGGCCTGCGTGCGTCGATCACCGGCGAGATCGTCATGGACAACGTGTTCTGCCCTGAAGAGAACGCCTTTCCGGATGTGCGCGGTCTGCGTGGTCCATTCACCTGTCTGAACTCTGCCCGTTACGGCATCAGCTGGGGTGCGCTGGGCGCTGCCGAGTTCTGCTGGCACACCGCGCGCCAGTACGTGCTCGATCGCAATCAGTTCGGCCGTCCGTTGGCGGCCAATCAGCTGATCCAGAAGAAACTCGCCGATATGCAGACCGAGATCACCCTGGCGCTGCAAGGCTGCCTGCGTCTCGGTCGGATGAAGGATGAAGGCACCGCTGCCGTGGAAATCACCTCCATCATGAAGCGCAACAGCTGCGGCAAGGCGCTGGATATCGCGCGTATGGCGCGCGACATGCTGGGTGGCAATGGTATCAGCGACGAGTTCGGCATTGCCCGTCACCTGGTCAACCTCGAGGTGGTCAATACCTACGAGGGCACTCATGACGTGCATGCGCTGATCCTCGGTCGTGCACAGACCGGCATTCAGGCGTTCTTCTAAGGACACTCCTGTTAACCGATCCATGGTGCGCCCGGCGCACCTTGCGGAGAATCTCCATGTCCGGTGCTCTGTCCCATATCCGCGTGCTCGATCTTTCCCGCGTACTCGCAGGCCCCTGGTGCGGGCAGATTCTCGGCGACCTCGGTGCCGAAGTAATCAAGGTCGAACGGCCGGGAGCCGGTGACGACACGCGACACTGGGGGCCTCCTTATATAAAGGACGCAGAGGGTAACGACTCGCGGGAAGCGGCTTACTTCCAGAGCGCCAACCGCAACAAGCAATCGTTGACCCTGGATTTCACCCAGCCTGAAGGGCAGCGTCTGGTGCGTGAGCTGGTCGCACAGTGCGATGTGCTGTTGGAAAACTTCAAGGTGGGCGGGCTGGCAGCCTATGGGTTGGATTATGAGTCCCTGAAGGCGATCAATCCGCGCTTGATCTACTGTTCCATTACCGGCTTCGGTCAGACCGGGCCCTATGCCAAGCGCGCTGGCTACGACTTCATGATCCAGGGGCTGGGCGGTCTGATGAGCCTGACCGGGCGTCCGGAAGGTGAAGAAGGGGCCGGGCCGGTGAAGGTCGGGGTGGCCTTGACCGATATCCTCACCGGGCTCTACGCAACCGTGGGGGTGCTGGCTGCGCTGAATCAGCGTGAGCAGTCCGGAGTTGGTCAGCACATTGATGTGGCGTTGCTCGATGTGCAAGTCGCCTGCCTGGCCAACCAGGCCATGAACTACCTCGCCACTGGTGTATCGCCCAAGCGTCTGGGTAACGCTCATCCCAATATCGTGCCCTATCAGGATTTCCCCAGCGCGGATGGTAACTTCATCCTGGCGGTCGGCAACGACGGGCAGTTCCGCAAGTTCTGTGAAGTGGCGGGCATCGCGCAGCTTGCCGATGATCCCCGTTTCGCCAGCAACAAGGCGCGGGTGGCGCATCGTGTCGAGCTGATTCCGCTGCTGCGTCAGGCAACCGTATTCAAGACCACGGCGCAATGGATTGAACTTCTCGAACAGGCGGGTGTGCCCTGTGGGCCGATCAACGACCTGCAGCAGGTGTTCGCCGATCCGCAGGTGCAGGCGCGCGAGCTGCGTGTGGAGCTGCCCAACGGGCTGGGCAGTACCACGCCGCAGGTGGCCAGTCCATTGCGCCTGTCGGAGACGCCGGTAGCCTATCGTTCCGCACCGCCGTTGCTGGGCCAGGACAGCGAGGCCGTGCTGCAGCGTCTGCTGGGCCTGGATGCGTCGCAGATAGCCGCGCTGCGGCGAGCCGGAGTGGTTTGAGCGCTTTCTCTATATAGAGAAGATGTGCGGGCGGAGCCGCGAAGCCATTGATTGCAGATTTTTTACAGCAAAGGGGTTTACAGGCATCTCTGCTCATGTAGAATGCGCGCCACTTCAGTGATGAAGCGCTTCAAAAACTTCTTGCTAATCAATAAGTTAAGTTAAATGAAGGGCTTGCAAAACTGAATCTGGCGTGTAGAATGCGCGCCGGTCGACAGGGTGGCGGTTTGATCCTGTTGGTGGTTCGGTCGAATGGATCGAAAGCGGTAGAAAAGAGGTGTTGACAGCGGTTTTGAACGCTGTAGAATGCGCCTCCCGCTGGAGAGAAGAAGTTCTGATCGAAGGCGCAAGTGGTTGAGTAGAAAGAAGTTTCTCCGGAAACAAATTCGAAAAACAGCTTGACAGATAGAAAGGCTGCTGTAGAATGCGCGGCCTCGGTTGAGACGAAAAGCTTAACCAACTGTTCTTTAACAACTGAATCAAGCAATTCGTGTGGGTGCTTGTGAGGTAAGACTGATAGTCAACTGATTATCAGCATCACAAAGCAACACTCGTTAATTCGAGAGTTACCTCTTTAGTAATAGAGAGATTTGCGATTGCTGAGCCAGGTTTAGGGTTTTCTCAAAACCCAAGCAGTATT